>NZ_ABCR01000004.1:0-373700 GCF_000170875.1 Roseobacter sp. AzwK-3b | reverse complement strand
TGGATGAAGTGCTGGTGTCACGCGCTGCGTGAGGATAATCGTTCCATGAATTCAAGCCGTGCCCATCAGGGCGCGGCTTTTTTAATGGGCCTATGCGACGAGCGTGAAAAGGATCGCTATTTCAGTGACTTGCTGTGTAGCGCCCAAGACATCGCCCGTCTGACCGCCGATCTTAGCGCGGGCGATGCGCGCCATCGCGAGGCCTGCAATCACGGCAAGCGCGGCGGCGCTAAAGACCGACGCGCCTAATAAAAGAAAAGAAAATCCGATACTTAGACCCGCTGCGAGCCATGCGGTCCTGGCAGGGCATCGGCCCGTGCTGTGCGAAAGGCCCGATGCACGGGCGTTGGGCAAGCCGGCCATCAGCGCGGGCAAGACCGCGCGGGATAGGATCGCAGCGGCAATGAGACCGGTGAAGGCGGCGGCGAGGCTGGCCTCGTACAGTATCCAGAGTGCGAGCCAACGTGCTGATAAACCGAAGAAAAGGGCAATCACGCCATAGGTACCGATATGGCTGTCCTTCATGATCTCGAGCCGGCGGGCGGGATCCCATCCACCCCAGAACCCATCGGCAGTATCGGCCAGCCCGTCTTCATGCATTGCACCGGTGAGAACGACAAGAACAGCCAAGGAAATCAATGCGTTGATCGCTGGACCAAAGCCAAGCCAATGGCCGAGAAAGCCCGCGGTCGCCGCCAATCCGCCCAAGACCAGTCCAACCAGCGGATAGGCCCATGCGGCGCGGGCGCCGCGGTCGAAGCTGGACACATGCACCGGCAAACGCGTCAGAAGCGCCAGGGCGAGCGCAAAATCCGAAGCTTTGACAAGGGCTTGGTCGTTTTTTCTCAAATCGGGGCCTTTTTCGGCTGCGTCCGTGTTCATCGCTGCGATACACAGGTCGCGTAGATCATGCAACGGGGGAGCGGATGCGCCAAGAGTTTAGCGATCTGGTTGAATTTTCCGATATTCTTCAAGGGCTTCCCGCGCCTGACGAGGTGGCGCGGCAGGCCGCCCATGCGCGCGATGCGCAGTTGACCAAACCGCCGGGATCGCTTGGCCGGTTGGAGGAATTGGCGGCGTGGTATTGCGCCTGGCGTGGTGATCCAAGGGCCAGAATCACAGCCCCGCAGACCATAGTTTTCGCAGGAAATCATGGGGTTACGGCGCAAGGCGTTTCGGCTTTTCCGCCTGAGGTGACGGCGCAGATGGTGGCGAATTTTGAAGCCGGGGGGGCGGCTGTGAACCAGTTGGCGGAGACGGTCGGGGCGCGGATGGATGTGCATGCGCTGAGGCTGGATCAGCCGGTGAATGACATCACCCAAGGGCCGGCAATGACCGAGGAGGAGTTGGTCGAGGCGCTGCAAATTGGCTGGCAAGCCGTTGATAAAAAAGCGGATTTGCTGGTTGTTGGAGAGATGGGAATCGGAAATACGACCAGTGCGGCGGCGATTGCGCTGGCGGTGTTCGGGGGGACGGCGCAAGAGTGGACGGGGCGCGGAACCGGGGTGGATGGGGACGCGCTTGCCCATAAGGCAGAGGTTGTGGCACGCGCGGTCGAGGCCAATAAAGCGTGCAAAAACAACGGCCTGGAGACCCTGCGTTGTCTGGGTGGCAGGGAGCTGGCGGCGATGGCGGGCGCGATGGTGCGCGCGAGGGTCTTGCGTATCCCCTTGATTCTGGACGGTTTTATCTGTGGCGCGGCGGCGGCGTGCCTTGATGCGGCGCAGCCCGGGGCGCTGGATCATGCGGTCGCAGGCCATATCAGCGCCGAAGTCGCACATCCCAAGCTATTGGAAAGGCTTGGAAAAGAGCCGATCCTGTCCTTGGGAATGCGGCTTGGCGAAGGGTCGGGCGGGACGCTTGCGGTGGGCATTCTGAAGGCCGCGCTGGCCTGTCATTCGGGCATGGCGAGCTTTGCGGAGGCGGGCGTTTCGGAAGCGTGAGTTGCGTACAATTCGTACGAAACCTACACGCGTTCAGGACGAAACCGGGGCCTTATCCCGGAAATTGTGTCCCTTCCGTACGCAAACCCGCGACATCGCGCCGGGATCACCCGTCGCGCGGGTCTTTGTCGGGTGGCTCGGCGGTCTCTTCCAATTGCGACAGGAGCATGGTTTCCAACTCGCGTTCGAGCGCCCGGGCGCGTTCGATATAGGCGGCGTTCCGGGTCGTGGGAATCTCGGGGTCCCAGAGCGCGGCCAGATCGCGGACGGACTGGCGGTCGTGATGGTAGAAGGTCTTTTCCAGCTCGGCGGCTTCGAATTCGGTGAGGCCCAGATTCTCGAGCACGTAACGGCCCGCGCGCAGGGAGCTGTCGAAGAGTTCACGCACGATGTCATCTGCCCCGGCCTTGTAGAGCCGGAACACATGGGTGCGGTCGCGCGCACGGGCGATGATGTGCAGGTCGGGGCGTTCGCGGCGGGCGAAGGCGACAAGGCGGGTCGTGGCCTCGGGGTTGTCGAGGGCGGCGACGAGCACCTTGGCATGGGCCAGCCCCGCGGCATGGAGCAGTTCGGGCCGGGTGGGGTCGCCGAAGAAGCCCTTGATCCCGAAACGGCGCATCCGCTGAATGGCGTTCACGTCGTGATCGAGAACCACGGTGTTGAAGCCGCTCGAGCGCACCAGCCGGTTGACGATCTGCCCGAAGCGACCGATGCCCGCGATGATGACGGGCGCCTGTTCGTCGATATGGTCGCTTCCTGCGGTCGGCGACATCCTCCATCGCTCGAGAGCAGTCATAGAGATGAGAGCAGCGGCGTGATGAGCATCGTCAGCGCCACGATCAGCAGAAGGATTTCCGTCATCGACGGGGGCAGGGCATTGACCTGCGCCGAAAAGGAGATCAGCACGAAGCCGAATTCGCCCGCCTGTGCCAGTGACAGGGTGAAGAGCCACAGGTTGCGGCCGCGCAGGTGGAAGGCGAGGCCGAGGAAAAACAGGATTGCGCCCTTGAGCACGATCAGCGCCAGAGCGATGCCGATCACGGTGAAGGGCGCGCGCGCCAGCACCTCGAAGTTGATGCCAGCCCCCACGGTGATGAAGAACAGCCCCAGCAACAGCCCCTTGAAGGGGGCGATATCGCTTTCCAGCTCGTGCCGGAATTCCGAGTTGGCCAGAACGACGCCCGCCAGAAACGCGCCAAGCGCCGGGGAGAGGCCCACGAGGTTCATCAGGAAGGCGATGCCCACGACGATCAGCAGCGCCAGGGCGGTATACATTTCGCGCAGGCGGGCGGCGTGGATGAAGCGGAACACGGGCCGAGTGAGATAGATGCCGGTCAGGATGATGGCGACGACAGCGCCGATGGTGACGAGCGTGGCCCCCCATCCCGGCAGGCTTTCGATGAAGGAGGTGGCGGCGGCATGGGCGCCGGCCTCGGGCTTTGCGGCGGGGGCGGTGCCGTTCATGCGCTCTAGCGCCTCGCCCATGACCATTTCGGGGGATTTGGGCAGGGCGAGCAGCGGCAGAAGCGCCAGCATCGGAATCACGGCAATGTCCTGCGTCAGCAGCACCGAGAAGGCCGAGCGCCCTCCGCCGGTTTGCATCAGCCCCTTTTCGCTGAGGGTTTGCAGAACGATCGCCGTGGAGGACAGCGCAAAGACCAGACCGACGGTGAGAGAGATGCTCCATGGGTGGCCGAACCACATCGCGCCGCCCATCACGGCAGCGGTGGTCAGGGTGATCTGCAGCCCGCCAAGGCCCAGAAGCCTGTGGCGCATGTCCCAAAGGGCACGCGGCTCGAGCTCGAGGCCGATGAGGAACAGCATCATCACCACGCCGAATTCGGCGACATGCTGTAATTCGGTGGTCTGATGCCCGCCGACAAGGCCAAGCACCGGCCCGATCAGGATGCCAGCAGCCAGATAGCCCAGCACCGACCCCAGCCCCAGCCGCGCCGCCAGAGGCACGGCGATGACGGCAGCGGCCAGAAATATCGTGGCCTGAAACAGAAAGCCTTCCATGTGCAATGCGCCTTGCAGAGCGGCGAGCGGCCGTATGGCCGGTGCCGTTTTCGCGCCAAGCGTAGAGACTTCGCCGGAATGCCGCAATGCGGCGGCGGTATTTTACGGCGGGGCCGGGTTTTGGAGAGGATCAGCCGCGCGGCATCTTGAGCACGATGTTGCGACCACGTTTGAGATAGCGCAGCTCGTCATTGCCGATGGCGGCGACCTGCCCACCATCGAGCCTGTCGCCCACCTTGACCTTTTCGTAGCGGCCATTGGCCAGACGGACGAGGGCGCGGCGGTTGGTGGGGGTGCCGTAAACGCCGATCAGGTTGACCTGACGCAGCGAGATCACGTTCTGGTCGGTGGCGGCACGGGCCACGGTGGTGGCGGTGGGCGCGCTTGGCGTCATGCGCTGATTGGCGGCGACGGGCGTGGCCTGTTCGGCCTCGCGGGTGCGGGCGACGGTGCGGTCGAAATTATTGGGCCGCGGAATGGGCTTGAGCGAGGCGGTCACCGCCTGTGGCGTTGCCGAGGCGAAAGGATCGGGTTCCGAGGCGGCCTCGGCCAGGGCGGCGGCGACGGCATCGGGATCGACATTGGGTGTCGTGGCCGCGGCCTGCTGGGCGGTCTGCTGGGCGCTTGGGGGGCGCAACCGAGGGCGCAGTGTGGCAAGTTCGGCCAGGCTGCGTCCACCGGCCCCCAGAGAGGCACGCTCGTTCTGTTCGGCCAGCGTGTCGGGGCGCAGCTGCGGGCGCACGCCCAGAAGGCGCGCGGTTTCGGCCTCGGGCAATGCGCTGGCGATGGCTGTGGGCCTGTCGGGCAAGGCCGGAGGGGTTAGCGCGGGGCGGCCCGCAAAGACGGTAACGCCCTGAGGTGTCAGCGCGCCCTCGGGCGTGGCGACGACGAGCCCGCGCTCATCCACCGTGAAGCGGGTGCCGGCGGGGGCCGGAGCGGCGGGGGTTTCGGGGCGCGCCTCGTGGCGGAGGCTGCGGATGTCGGGCAGGGCCACCGCATCCGAGGAGCGAACCCGCGTGTCGATCGAGGTCTGGTAGAAATCGTCGAGCGTGATGAGGCCCGGTGCAGAGGGCGCTTCGGGCGCCATGAGCCAGATGCCGGTGGCGGCATAGCGGGCCAGCGCCTCGTCGGGCGAAAGCTCGGTCGGGTCGGGGCGCGCGGTGAGCGACGAGGTGTCGGGGGGCGCGGGCGCGTCGATGGTGGCGTCTGTGTCTGCGCCTGCGTCGGGCAGGGCGGCAAGATCGGTGGGGGCCGGTTGCGTCTGCGCGGGCGCGGGATCGGGGCGTTTGGGGACTTCGGCGATCTGCGGTTCGGGCGCGCTGCGGAAGAGCCGGGCGATGCCGTCCTCGGCGAAGACCGAGGCCCATGCGGCCACGACGATCAGGAAGAGCAGCAGGAGGGCAGTGAGGATCAGGCCCAGATAGCGCGGCTTGCCGCCGACTTCGACGGGTTCGCGCGCGCCGAAGATGGTCATGCGCTGCTTTTCGTCGGCGGGGGGCGGAGGGGACGCGACGGTGGCGGGCACCGGTTCGCTCGAGCGGCGCGCGAAGAAGAAGGAGGCGGCGCTTGTTTCGGCGGGGGGCTCGGCGGGCGCGGGGTGAAGCCGGTCCTGCGGTTCGGCGGCGAGAGAGGCCGCGAGGCGCGAGGCGTTGCGCTCGGAGAGGGCGTCTTCGGGCTGACCGGTGACGGGAGGCGCCTCGTCCGGGGTGCGCAAGCTGCGGTCGGCCCCTTCGAGGCGTGGTGCGGCGGGCGGCGCGGAGGGTTCGTCGCGGGTGGCACGGATCGAGCGGAAGGCCGGGGCGGGTGTCTGATCGGCACCGGGTGCTGCGATCGGGGGGCTGACGGGTGCCTGGTCGGTCTCGGGTTCGGCGGGCGCCTGAGGGTCGGAGACGGCGTCGGGGGCCGGGATTTCGATGGATTGCGTGTCGGCCTCGGGTGCAGTCGCTTCGTCGGGCGTCTGTGCTTCGTCAGGTGCTTGTGCTTCGTCAGGTGCTTGTGCTGCGTTGAGGTCCGGCGCGGTCTTGGCGTCGGACTGGGCTGTGTCGGCAAGGGCCGGTGTCGCGGCGCTGTCGGCTGGGTCTGAGGCCGGGGGGTCGGCGGTTTCGGCAGCATCCGCAGGGGGCGGGGGCGCCGGGCCGATCACATGGATCGGGGCGGTGTCGGGATCGAGCGTCTCGCCCTCGGGGATGTGCTGGCCGGCCTGCGCGGTCTTGCCGAACCAAGGGGCGCCGGCAAATTGCCCTGAGCGGGGATTGGCCCCGAAACTGACCGGGTTGAAGGCATGGGCGCTGACGAATTCCTCGGCTTCGGCGAGGGTTTCGCGGGCGACGGCCGCGACATGCACCTGTCCTGCATCGAGCGTCCAGTCATACACCAGATCCTCGAGCGCATAGGGGGTTGCCCCTGTGAGATTGTCGCGCACGGCCTGTTCCAGCGCGTCGTGGTCGGCATCCGAGGCGGGAAAGGACAGGAATTTGATCTGTTCGTCGGGAATCACCAATTGGGTGGTCATGCCCGACGGATCGAGTGCCAGCCCCATGGCGCGCAGATCGGCCAGTTTGGTCGCAAGGTTGGAGCTGTCGAGCGAAACCTCGCCAACGGAGTGCCATCCCGCTTCGGCCCGGTGCAACAGGCCGATGCCGTCGAAAGAGAGAGTCAGGGCGAAATTCGGTTTCATTTGTACTGCACTAGCATCGGGTCAGGGCCTTTGGGAGTCTGTCCCGCAGCACCGCGAGTCTACAGCAGCTTCCCGCCGAGGGAAAGGATTCTGCGCTGGCGGCTACGGGGCCGCCGCCGTGTGAGGCGACCCCGATGATGTGCGATACACCGCGCAGAACGTTTGGGCAGACGGATCAGCCGCCCGCCTTGGCCAGCGCCTGATCCAGATCGGCGATCAGGTCGTCGGCATCCTCGATCCCGATGGAGATGCGCACCACGTTCGGCGAGGCGCCCGCGGCTTTCTGCTGCTCGGGGGTGAGCTGGCGGTGGGTGGTCGAGGCCGAGTGGATGATGAGCGAACGGGTGTCGCCCAGATTGGCCACATGCGAGAAGAGCTCGAGGCTGTCCACGAGCTTGACACAGGCATCATAGCCGCCCTTGAGCGCCACGGTGAAGAGTCCGCCGGCACCGCGCGGACAGATCCGCGCGACCCGGTCATGATAGGGCGAGGATTTCAGGCCCGCATAGGTCACATGATCGACCGCCGGATGGGATTCGAGCCAAGCCCCGATCTTTTCGGCGTTTTCGCAATGACGCTGCATCCGCAGGGACAGGGTTTCGATGCCCATCAGCGTGTAATGCGCGGCTTGCGGGTTCAGGGTCATGCCCAGATCGCGCAGGCCGATGGCGATGCCGTGGAAGGTGAAGGCCAGAGGGCCGAATGTCTCGTGGAATTTCAGGCCGTGATAAGCGTGTTCGGGTTCCGAGAGGGAGGGGAACTTGCCGCTGGCGGACCAGTCGAACTTGCCCGAATCGACGACGACGCCGCCGGTCACGGTGCCGTTGCCGGTGAGGAACTTGGTCATCGAATGCACCACCAGCGTGGCGCCATGTTCGATCGGGCGGCACAGATAGGGCGTGGCGGAGGTGTTGTCGACAATCAGCGGCAGGCCCACCTTGTCGGCGATGCCGGAGATCGCGTCGAGATCGGTGATGTAGCCGCCGGGATTGGCGATCGATTCGCAGAATATCGCGCGGGTGTCGTCATCGACCGCCGCCTCGACCGCCGCGAGATCGTCGAAATCGACGAATTTCGCCGACCAGCCGAAACGCGTGATCGTCTGGCTGAACTGGGTGACCGAGCCGCCATAAAGCCGGGTGGACACCACGACGTTGCAGCCCGGTGCCATGAGCGGAAAGAGCGCCATGATCTGCGCGGCATGGCCCGACGAGCAGCAGACGGCACCGGCACCGCCCTCGAGCGTGGCCACGCGTTCCTGAAGCACCGCGACGGTCGGGTTGGTCAGGCGCGAATAGATATATCCCACTTCCTGCAGGTTGAAGAGGGCCGCGGCATGTTCGGCATCGCGGAACACGTAGGCGGTTGTCTGGTAGATGGGTGTCTGGCGGGCACCGGTGGCCGGATCGGGCCGGGCGCCGGCATGGATTTGCAATGTGTCGAAACCGTAAGCCATGTGGATTGTCCTCCCTCGGGAATTGCTTGGCGCAATGTGTAGGGCATTGCCGGGAGTGTCACAACTGGCCACGAGAGGGGCGGAACACTGTTCGGGTGTGGCGCGCCAGATGGGAACGGCGTTCGCAAGGGATGTGTCTGGGCGGGAGGATGTTTGCCGGCGCCCCTGAAGCGTTTCAACGCATCCAGAAGCCGTTGCGCTTGATCGTGTTGCGGAGCGCCTGTTCCTTGCGCGGCAGGTCGTTCTGATCGAAGAGCGCGCGGACCTTGCGGCCCCGGCCATGGTAGATCATGAACTTCACCGGGTCATGGGATTTAAGCACCTTCTTGATGCGGTTGGGGGATGTCACCTCTTCCAGCACCTCGATGACGCGCTCGGATTCGCGGGCGTAGAGCAGCGGAAAGAGCCGGTAATGGCAGGTCACCGCGCCATCCAGCAGACCGGAAGGCAGGGTGTCGCGCCCGCCGCCAAGCGCATGGATCACCAGCGGCAGCGCCACCTGATCGAGCCAGGGATCGAGCGATTGGCAGATCAGTTCGGGGGGCGCGTCGTCGCGGATCGCAAGGGCGTAGTCGAGAAAGCGTTGCCCGAAGACATGCGGGCAGTCGTAGAAGAAAAACCCGGCGTTGAAGTAAAGGTAGCGGCGCCAGAATTCATCGGGCCATGCGGGATCGAGGGAGCTGTCGAAATCCAGTCCGAACTTGTCATAGAGAGATTTCCAGGTGGCGGTGTAGCCCGGCCCATAAAGCTGGATCTCGGGCCATGTGCCTTCGCGGCGCAGCGATGCGGTGGGGCGAGAGAAATCGAAGGGCACGGTGGTGATGTCGCCGGTCACAAGCGTGTCGGTGTCGAAGAACACGAAGGGTTCGCCCTTGGGCAGGGCAAACAGCGCCTCGATCTTGTTGCCGTAAGGGTAGGACTGGCCGAAATGGCGGGAGGTGAAGGGCACGATCTCGGCGTCCAGTTCAGCCAGCAGCGCGCGGGTGTCGTCACCGCGGATGGTGGGATCGTCCTTCCATCTTGGGCCGGGCTGAGGTTCGGCCACGATCAGGCGGCCTTTGAAATCGGGCGAATGGGCGCGCAGGGAGGCGGCGAAGATCACCGCTTCGTATTGCAGGCGCCCGCCTTGTCCGACGATCACGATGTTGAAGGGCCGGTCGGCGACGGGTTTCGGTTTCGCCGCGGCGGTTTTTGGTTTCGCCGGGGCGGTTTTTCGTTTCGCCGCTGTCGCCTTCGCTGCCTTTTTGGCCATCACACACACTCTGCCCGGTTCCGCCTTGGGAGGAGTATAGAAGGGATGACGCGCGGGCAGAAGGGTGCAAAGCGGTGCCGCGCTATGGAATTTTGCTGATCCTGGAGGGGGTATAATGGTGGGCGACCTAGGAATCGAACCTAGCGTGCGTCTCCGCGAGGGAGTTACAGTCCCCTGCCACACCTTGCGGCCTGTCGCCCACGGCCCGGGGCTGTGCCCCAAGCGTGAGGGCGTATTTAGGAAAGCGGCCCACCAGCGTCAACCGGAAAATGCCTTGCGCCGGGCGATGCGCGCCCGCATTGTCGCGCCGCAGAAGGAAGGGACCGGAATGGCCGTCAAGAAACCCCGTTGGGTCGTCGAGAAGGAACAGGCGAAAAAGGCCGCCGCGGCCGAGACCGTGTGGCTCTTTGGGCTGCACGCGGTGCGCGATGCGCTGATGAATCCTGCGCGCGTCAAGCTGCGGCTGATCGTGACGCGCAATGCCGCCGACCGGCTGGGAGAGGCGATTGCCGTGGGTGGGCTGGAGCCCGAAATCGCCGATCCAAGGCGGTTTACCGCGCCGCTTGATCCACAATCGGTGCATCAGGGGGCGGCGCTTGAGGTCAAGCCGCTGGATTGGGGGCCTCTGGAGGGGGTCTGCGCCAGTGCGCCGGGGGAATTGCCGCCGCGCGTTTTGCTGCTGGACCGGGTGAGCGATCCGCATAACGTGGGGGCGATTCTGCGCTCGGCGGAAGTGTTCGGCGCCTGCGCGGTGATCGCGCCGCACCGCCATTCGGCGCCCGAAACAGGTGCGCTGGCCAAGACCGCGAGCGGCGCGCTGGAGCGCCAGCCCTATCTGCGGGTGACCAATCTGGGGCGCGCGATCGAGGCGTTGCAGGGCATGGGCTATGTGGTGCTGGGGCTGGCGGGCGAGGCGGAGCGGACCATAGAGGAGGCGCTGGAGGGCCGCAGATCGGGTCCGGTGGCGCTGGTTCTGGGGGCCGAGGGGCCGGGATTGCGCGAAAAGACCCGCGAAACCTGCGACGAATTGGTGCGAATCGCCTTTTCGGGCGATTTCGGATCGCTCAACGTCTCAAATGCGGCGGCTGTCGCCCTATATGCATCGAGACGCTGACGCAAACCGCCGGAGACCCATGGGACCGAAAATCGCCACATGCAATTATTGCGGCACGCGCGCCGCGCTGGTGCTGGATCAGGGCCGGCATGAATTGAGCTGTTCGGCCTGTGGGGCGCCGCTGCATGACATGAAGTTCATGCCGCAACAGGATGATACCCGCAAAAAAATGGGACGGCCCGCGGGCGCGGTGCCGTCCGGGCCACGGCGCAAGGTGCAGGTGGACTGGGATGAAGAACGCCGGTTGGCTTTGGGCGAAAGGGCGCGGCGCAAGCCGGTGAAGCGGCGCAAATCATTGGGGCGCAAGATGCTGAGCGAGATCTGGGATGTGGTCGAGGATATTTTCGACTGAAAGGCCGACGCTAATGCGATGGTCGCGAGAATGTGAACCGGGTCGAAACGCCGCGCCTCTTTATTTTGGCGCAAGGTTTCCTACTTCAATAACAGAAGCGCCGATACGGAACATCGGTGTTTCACTTCACTGTCCCTCGTTCCGCGACTGGCGCCCAAGGCATTCCTTGGGCGCTTTTTTCTTTCCGCAAAGCCGGGTAGGGTGATGCCCATGAGCCATGATTATTCCGATGCCTTCCTGCGTGACATCCTGACCCGCACCAAGCGCGTGGCGGTGGTGGGTGTGTCGATGAACCCCGTGAGGCCCAGCTATTACGTGGCGCGCTATCTGAGCCTGAAGGGGTTCGAGGTGGTGCCGGTCAATCCTGGCCATGCCGGAGAGCGGGTTTTCGGCGCCGAGGTGAAAGCCAGCCTGAGCGAGATCGAGGGCGGGGTGGATATGGTGGATATCTTCCGCCGCCCGGAGCATGTGCCGCCCATCGTCGAGGAGGCGCTGGGCTGTTTTCCCGATCTGCAGACGGTGTGGATGCAGATCGGCGTCGAAAACCACGAGGCCGCCGAGGCGGCAGGTGCGCGCGGCGTCGATGTGGTGATGAACCGGTGCCCCAAGATCGAATATCAGCGCCTCTTCGGCGAGTTGCGCATGGGCGGGTTCAATACCGGGGTGATCTCGTCGAAACTGTGAGGCCGGGCGCGGGCCGGGCAAGGAAGATGGGGGCTCTGCCCCCGCCAGTCAAATCCGGGGGATTTGACTGTCTCCCCCGGGATATTTCCGGCCAGAAGAAACCGCGCCGGTGGTCTGGCCGCCTGCGAGGGGCTGCCTGCGTGCAAGCCCGGTGGCGGGACGCTTCAGGAGGCGACGATGTCGGCGGCGATGCGCATGTCGCGCAGGGGTTTGACGATCTCGATGGCGCGGGCATAGGTCGGATGGGCCTTGTAGGCGGCCAGATCGTCCTCGCTGTCGAACTCGGCATAGACCACGAAATCCACCTCGGCGCCGGTCAGCCGGTCGGCATGCAGGTTGCGGCCGACTTCGAAATGGCGCGCATGGGGGATGCTGGCCAGCGTTTCGAGCCCGGCGCGGATACGGTCCAGATCGGCGGCGTCGCGGGCGGTGAAGAAAACGATATGGCGGATCATTCGGAGCGCGAAGCCTTTTCCTGAAGTCCAGAGAGGGATTGGCGGCGGTCAAGCTCGGCCATCACATCGGCCAGCGGCACGTCGCGGGCGCGCAGCATGACCAGGAGGTGAAAGAGCACGTCGGCGGCCTCGGAGGTGAGGCGGGCGCGGTCGCCGCGCACGGCTTCGATGATCGCCTCGATCGCCTCTTCGCCGAATTTCTCGGCCGCTTTCTCCGGGCCTTTGGCCAGAAGCCGCGCGGTCCAGCTGTCATCGGGGGAGGCGGTGGCGCGGGCGGCCACGATTGTTTCGAGCTCTTCGAGGGTCATGCGCCTGTCCTTACGGGAATGCCGGCGGCGGCCATGTGCTCTTTGGCCTGAGCGATGGTGTAATCGCCGAAATGGAAGATCGAGGCGGCCAGCACCGCCGAGGCGCCGCCTTCGAGCACGCCATCGACCAGGTGATCGAGCGTGCCGACGCCGCCCGAGGCGATCACCGGGATGGAGACCGCATCGGCGATGGTGCGGGTGAGGGGCAGGTTGAAGCCCGCGCGCGTGCCGTCGCGGTCCATCGAGGTGAGCAGGATTTCACCGGCGCCCTTCTCTTCGACGAGGCGGGCGAACGCGACCGCGTCGATGCCGGTGGGTTTGCGGCCGCCATGGGTGAAGATCTCCCATGTGCCGGGGGAGACGGTCTTGGCGTCGATGGCCACCACGATGCACTGGCTGCCGAACTGGTCGGCGGCGCGGCGCACCACGTCGGGGTCGGCCACGGCGGCGGAGTTGAAGCTGACCTTGTCGGCGCCGGCCAGAAGGAGCGCGCGGACATCCTCGACCGTGCGCACGCCGCCGCCGACGGTGAGCGGGATGTAGCAGTGCTCGGCGGTGCGGCGCACCACGTCGAGCATCACGCCACGGTTTTCATGGGTGGCGTGGATGTCGAGAAAGCACAGCTCGTCGGCGCCTGCGGCGTCATAGGCGCGGGCGGCGTCCACCGGATCGCCCGCGTCGCGCAGGTTCACGAAATTCACGCCCTTCACGACGCGGCCGTCGGCCACGTCGAGGCAGGGAATGATGCGGGTCTTGAGCATGGCGGGCCTGTGATTGCGGTGTCACGAAAAGGTTTAGGGGCAAAGCGCGCCGGTTTCCAGAGCGGAGCGCATCCTGCGCGGTTCAGGCGCGCAGCGTCGCGAGCGCCTGCTCCAGATCGAGCGCCCCATCGTATAGCGCACGGCCCGAGATGGCGCCGTTGAGTGCGGCGCCGCAATCGCGCAGAGCGATCAGGTCGGCAAGCGAGGACACGCCGCCCGAGGCGATCACCGGGATCGATACGGCGCGCGCCAGTGCGGCGGTTTCGTCGATATTGGGGCCTTGCATGGCGCCGTCGCGGTTGATGTCGGTATAGATGATCGCGGCCACGCCCGCGTCCTCGAAGGAGCGCGCGAGATCGGTCGCGCGCAGATCGGTTTCCGTGGCCCAGCCCTTGGTGGCAACACGGCCCTCGCGGGCGTCGATGCCGACGGCGACCTGTCCGGGGAAGGCGCGGGCGGCGTCGCGCACGAGGTCCGGGTTTTCGACGGCGACGGTGCCGAGGATCACGCGGGCCAGCCCCTTGTCGAGCCAGCGTTCGATGGTGGCCATGTCGCGGATGCCGCCGCCCAGCTGGGCGGGGACTGGGCAGCGCTGCAGGATCGCCTCGACCGGGGCGGCGTTGACGGGCGTGCCGGCGAAGGCGCCGTTGAGGTCGACCAGGTGCAGCCATTCGCAGCCTGCGCGCACGAAGGCTTCGGCCTGGGCTGCGGGGTCGTCGTTGAACACGGTGGCCTTGTCCATGTCGCCCTTGAGCAGGCGCACGGCCTGACCGTCCTTGAGATCGATGGCGGGATAGAGGATCATGGCGCGGGTTCCTTGCTGCGAGCGGTTGGTGCCGTTTTGCATGAGGCTGCGGGAAATGCAACGCGACCCGACGTCAGACTTGATCTGAAGCCCGGGGGCAGGGCAGCTTTCAGACATCTACAGCGAGGAGTGTCAGGGATGAGACGTGTTCTGGCGATGGCCATGGTATGGGGTTTGGGGGCAGGGGCCGCGATGGCGGACCCGGTTCTGGGTATGTGGCAGACCGAGGTGGACGGAGAGGGCTATGCGCATGTGAGGATGCAGCCCTGTGGCGCGGATATTTGCGGCACGGTGGCGCGGACTTTCCGGGACGGGGTGGAAACGCCGTCGGATACGGTCGGCAAGGTCATCGTGCGCAACATGACGCCGGTGGGCGACGGGCGCTACGAGGGCAAGGTGTGGCGGCCGTCGAACGACAAGATCTATATCGGGAAGATCGACCTTGAGGGCGATGCGCTGAAGCTGCGCGGCTGTGTGGCGGGCGGGCTGATCTGCGCCAAGCAGACATGGCGGCGGGTGCAGTGATCTTGCGCTGAGGGGCTGACGGGGGACAGGCTGGCCCGCCGTGACCGGCGGGCGCGCGGCGTCAGGGTGGCACCCGGTGTCAGGGCGCCCAGGTCAGGAAGTTTGAGATCATCCGCAAGCCGGTGGACTGGCTTTTTTCGGGGTGGAATTGCGTGCCAACGATGTTGTCGCGGCCCACGACCGCCGTGATAGGCCCGGCATAATCGACATGCGCCAGAAGATGCGCGGGATCGGCCACGCGGAAGTGGTAGGAATGCACGAAATAGGCGTGATCGCCGGTCGAGATGCCGGAGAACACCGGGTGGTCATGGTCGATCACCAGATCGTTCCAGCCCATATGCGGCACCTTGAGCGAGGCATCCGAGGGCGCGATCCGGTCTACCGTGCCGCCGATCCAGTCGAAACCCGACGTCTCGCGGTATTCAAGGCCGCGCGTGGCCATCATCTGCATCCCGATGCAGATGCCCATGAAGGGGCGGCCCTGCGCGATCACCGCCTCTTCGATCGCCTCGAAGAGGCCACGATGATCGTAGAGCTGGTCGCGGCAGGCGGGAAAGGCCCCGTCGCCGGGCAGCACGATGCGCGTGGCGCGGCGCACGGTGTCGGGATCGCTGGTGACCAGCACCTCGCCCGCGCCGGTTTCAAGCGCCATGCGCTGAAACGCTTTCTGGGCGGAGTGCAGGTTGCCGGATTCGTAGTCGATGATGACCGTGGTCATGCCGCTTACAGTGTCCCTTTGGTCGAGGGCACGGCGTCGGATTTGCGGGGGTCGGTCTCGACCGCCTGACGCAAGGCGCGGGCCACGGCCTTGAAGGCGGCCTCGGCGATGTGGTGGCTGTTGAGCCCGTGCAGCGCGTCGACATGCAGGGTGATGCCGCCATGTGTGCTGAAGGCCTGGAAAAACTCGCGCACCAGTTCGCAATCGAAGGCGCCGATCTTCTGGGTGGGCAGATCGACGTTCCAGACAAGATAGGGCCGGCCCGACAGATCGAGGGCAGCGCGCACCAGTGCGTCATCCATCGGCAGCAGGCAGTCGCCATAGCGGCGGATGCCGCGCTTGTCGCCGAGCGCGTGCGACAGCGCCTGACCGAGTGCGATGCCCACATCCTCGACGCTGTGGTGGTCGTCGATATGGGTGTCGCCCTCGCAGCGGATGGTCATGTCGATCAACGAGTGGCGGGCCAGCTGGTCGAGCATGTGGTCGAAGAAGGCCACGCCGGTCCGGTTGTCATAGCGGCCGGTGCCGTCGAGGGTGATCTCGACGCTGATATCGGTTTCGGCCGTCTTGCGGGTGATCGTCGCACTGCGCATGGGCGTTGGTCCTCACGAATGTCTTCGGCGCCCTTATAGGGGGCGGGGATGGCCGCGCCAAGGGGGCGCGGGCGGATGGGCATGCGTTGTGTCGGGGGAAGGACAGGCCGGGACCGGGGGCAAGGGCGCACCTGCCCCGAAGGGCAATTTTTTCAGTTCCGGTCGGTGGAAGAATTGGAGCGGGTGATGAGATTCGAACTCACGACATTTACCTTGGCAAGGTAACGCTCTACCCCTGAGCTACACCCGCGTCCTTGGGTGAGGCGTGAGATATAAACTCTTGGCGCGGGCTGCAAGCCCAAATTTCCGATCCCGGCGAAAAAATTCCCCGATGATCCGAAGGCCATGGCGGGGGTGCCGGCTTGCGGGTTTTCGAGCGGGGGATCGCATGAAAACCCCCCGGCGCAAGGGAGCTGCGCCGGGGGGCTGCACGGGTGGTCCGATCTTCACAGATTGCCGCGCGAGAGCTCACCTGCGATGTGGTCGGCTTGCCGGATGGCCAGCGCGACGATGGTGAGCGTCGGGTTTTCCGCCGCCCCGGTGGTGAATTGCGAGCCGTCCGAGACAAAGAGGTTTTCGATGTCGTGGGTGCGGCCCCATTTGTTCACCACCCCGTCGCGCGGGTTCTCGGACATCCGGTTGGTGCCGAGGTTATGCGTCGAGGGGTAGGGCGGTGTCGGGAAGGTGCGCGTGGCGCCGACGGCCTCGTAGACGGCGATGCCCTGCATGTAGGCGTGGTTGCGCATCGCGATGTCGTTGGGGTGATCGTCGAAATGCACGTTGACCACGGGCAGGCCGAACTGGTCCTTGACGTCGTGATTGAGGGTGACGCGGTTGGTTTCCTGCGGCATGTCCTCGCCCACGATCCACATGCCGGCCATGTTTTCATAGGAATCAAGTGCTGTGGTGAATTCACGGCCCCAGCTTCCGGGATCAAGGAAGGCGGCCATGAAGGGCAGGCCGAGAGCGAGGGTTTCCAGCTCGTAGCCGCCGACGAAGCCGCGCGAGGGATCGTGGCGCGACTCGTCCTGGATGATGCCGGCCATGGTGGTGCCGCGCCACATGCGGACGGGCTTGTCGAAGGTGGCATAGACCGAGCCTGTCATGTGGCGCATGTAGTTGCGCCCCACCTGACCCGAGCTGTTGGCCAGCCCGTCGGGATACATCGACGTGGCCGAGTTGAGCAGCATCCTGGGGCTTTCGAACGAGTTGCCCGCCACGCATACGGCACGGGCCATCTGCTTGTGCTCGACCCCGTCGGCATCGGCATAGACCACGCCGTTGACCTTGCCGTCGGCCCCGTGTTCGATCCGCAGCACATGGGCCTTTTCGCGCACTTCGAGATTGCCGGTCGCTTCGCCACGCGGGATGTCGGTATAGGCCGCCGACCATTTGGCGCCCCATTTGCAGCCCTGAAAGCAGAAACCGGTCTGCTGACAGGCGAGCCGCCCGTCATAGTCGGACGAGTTGATCGCCATGCGCCCGGTGCTGACTTCGGTGTAGCCAAGCGCCTTGGCGCCGGCCTCGAACACCTTGTAGTTGTTGTTGCCGGGCAGGCCTGCGATGCCGTTGGTAAGGGTAACCCCCAGTTTCTTTTCGGCCAGGTCATACCACGGCGCCATTTCCTCGGCGTCGATCGGCCAGTCGAGCAGGTTGGCGCCCTGCACGTCGCCATAGGTGGTCTTGGCCTTCCATTCATGGTCCTGAAAGCGCAGCGAGGCGCCGGCCCAATGGGTTGTCGTGCCGCCCACCGCCTTGACGATCCAGGCGGGCAGGCCCGAGAAATCGCGCGCCACGCGCCAGTCGCCGCTGGTGGTGCGGGGATCGAGCCAGGCCAATTGGCCGAAGCTTTCCCATTCGTCGTTGATGTAGTCTTCGGGCAGGTAGCGCCCGCCCGCTTCGAGCGCCACCACGGACACGCCGCGTTGCGCCAGTTCATTGGCCAGGACGCCGCCGCCGGCGCCGGTGCCGATCACGACGATCACGCCGTTGTCGTTGAGATCAAAAGGTGCAGCCATAGTCTGTTCTCCTCCCTAACTGCTATGGCTCAGAGCCAGTCGATGTCGTCGAAACCGCGGTCGATGTAACCGCCTTGCGTGAAGGACTCGCCCTCGTAGCCGAACAGCGGCCAGACCTCTTTCTGATTGTAGAGGCCGGTCACCAGACCGCCGCGGATCTGCTGAAAGAACGCGCTGTCCTCCATGCCGCGCAGGATATCGACGCGGTCGCGTTCCCAGCCCATCGAGAGGTAATCGGCAAAGCCCTTGCCTTGGGCCGCGGCATCGAGTGCGGCGATGCCGGCCTCGATGTCAGGGGCGCCTTCGGGGGTGTCGTAGCCTTTGACCGCGCGGGCGTAATAGGCGTCGCCCACATGGTCATGCGGGTAGATGTCGCGCGCCATCTGGATGAGCGTGGCCATGGTCTTTGGTTGCAGGTTCGCGGTTTCCATCGCCCATGCGGCGTCGGTGCTGGCAACGAAGCCCGCGCCGACGACGAAAGTGGCGCCGGCGGCCATGCCGCGCGACAGAAGCTGGCGTCGCGTCAGGCCGTGCTTGGGGCCGCGTTTGGGGCCGGTCGGCTGGCCCTTTGGCTGGCGCGATTGCTGGCTGTTTGGTGTCATGTCTTGTCTCCTCCCTAGAGCTCTGGTCGTATCGGCGGTTATTTGAAGCGACCGCCGCGCTGAAGCACTTCGATCTGGTATCCGTCAGGGTCCGCGACGAAGAAGAATTTGCCCACCAACTCCCCATCGGGGGCGAATTCGACGATCTTGCGGGGGGCGAGGCCTTCGGCCTCGAAACGGGCGTGCTCGGCCTCGAGATCCTCGACGAGCACGGCCAGATGGCCATAGCCATCGCCAAGGTCATAAGGCTCGGTGCGGCCTTTGTTCACGGTCAACTCGACCTCGAACGGGGTTTCGTCATTGCTGAGGTAAACCAGCGTGAAGTCGCTGAAATCGAGCCTGTCGGCGATTTCGAGCCCAAAGGCGCGGCGGTAAAAATCAACCGATCGCGACTCGTCGAGAACGCGGATCATGCTGTGGATGGCTTTGGCCATGAAATCCTCCGGATCGTTAATTGGTCCGGAAAGTTTGCCAAAGCGGGGGATGGCACGGGTAGTAAGCGGTTACTACACCGCGAGAATGGTCATTCGGCGGCGATCCGGGCGCCCGGTGCGGGCAGATCGCGTTCGCGGTGCACAAGGCAGGTGCAGCGCAGAAGGGCGGTGAAATTTTTCGGCTCGCCCTTCAGTTCCAGCACTTCGCCATGCAGCTTGGAGACGAAAGCGGGTGTCGAAAGGCCTTCGCCCTCGGCGATTTCATCGAGAATGGCCCAGAAGGATTTTTCAAGCCGGATGCTGGTGCTCTGGCCATTGAGACGCATCCGGCGGGTTTCAAGTTCGTAGCGTTCGGGGTCTTGCCCCGCGAAGATTCTGCACATCTTTCTTGTCCTCCCTTGGACGGCAAACGGGCCGCCGGAGTCGAGCATACCACTTTTTTCGGATTTGACAGCCCGGGTGTGGCACCTGCCCGAAGGGGCCTAGCGGGGGGCGTAGCTTTGGGGCCGCGTCGCGGGCAGGCCGACATCCTGACTGTGAACGATCACGCCCGAGGGCGTGAGCAGCAGGATGCCATAGGCGCCCGGCTCGTCGATGGACAGGTGGACATCATTGCCCGTCAGCATCATCGGCGCCTGATGGCAGGGGCTTTTGAAGATCGTCACCGGCAGGCCGCCGGCGTTGCCGCTGATCGAGCGGTGGATATGGCCGCTGATGATATGAGCGGTGCGGCCATGCGCGCGGAGCCTGTCGGTCAGCGCGTCGCGGTTGCGCAGGCCGATCCTGTCCATGGCGGGAAAGCCGCAATCGATGGGCGGATGATGGGTGAACACGGTGATCAGACGATCGCCCGCCCCCAGAAGTGCATTGTCCAGCCAACGCATGCGACCTGGGCTGAGCCATCCGCTGTGGCGGTCGGGCGCGTCCTCGTCCAGGGTGTCGAGAAGGATCAGGCGATGGCCCTTGAGGTCGTGCATCTGCTGGCAATGGCCAGAGGATGTCCGGGGCATCGAGGGGAAGGCCGCCGAAAAGGCGGCGCGGCGGTCGTGATTGCCGAGCATGAGGCTGACCGGGATCGGGCAGCGCGACAGAAGCGTGCGCAGGCGGGCATATTCGGCGGGGGCGCCATTATGGGTCAGGTCGCCAGTGATGACGATCCGCGCGGCATCGCGATGGTTGTCCAGCGCATGGGCAAGGGCCTGGGCAAAACGCGCTGCGGGATCCAGCCCGATGAGGGTTTCCCCCTCGGGCAGGATGTGCAGATCTGTAAACACGAGCACTTTGTGCAAACTGATACCCTTTTCGCCGTGTGGCGTGGCCTTATTCCAGTTCGATCAACAGATCCTTGGCGTCGATCTGGCCGCCCGGCTGCACATGCACGGCTTTCACGGTGGCGTCATGTTCGGCGTGAATGCCGGTTTCCATCTTCATCGCTTCGATGGTCAGCAGCATGTCGCCCTTCTTGACCTTCTGGCCAACGCTTGCGGTGACGCTGGCCACGACGCCGGGCATCGGTGCGCCGACATGGTTCGCGTTGCCCAGTTCGGCCTTGGGGCGCGCGGCGGTCGAGGCCTTGGCCTTGCGGTCGGGCACGCGGATCACACGCGGCTGGCCGTTGAGTTCGAAGAACACCTTGACCTCGCCATCCTCGCCGGTTTCGCCGACGGTCTGCAGGCGGATCTCGAGGATCTTGCCGGGGTCGATTTCGGCAGAGATCTCTTCGCCGGGCTGCATCCCGTAGAAGAATGTCCGGGTGGGCAGGGTGCGCACCGGGCCATAGATGCGGTGGCGGCCCATGTAATCCAGAAAGACCTTCGGATACATGAGATAACCGTTGAGATCCTCGTTATCCACCTGCTTGCCTTCGAGCAGATCGACGAGTTCCTTGCGGGCAGCGTCCAGATCGACGGGATCGAGATGCGCGCCGGGGCGTTCGGTGTTGGGCTCTTCGTCCTTGAGCACCTTCAGAAGGATCGCGGGAGGAAAGCCGCCGGGGGGCTGGCCCAGATTGCCGCGCATCATGTCGATGACTGAATCCGGGAAGGCCACGTCGCGATCGGGATCTTCGACATCGGCGCGGCTGAGACCCTGACTGACCATCATCAGCGCCATGTCGCCCACCACCTTGGACGAGGGCGTGACCTTGACGATATCGCCAAACATCTGGTTCACCTCGGCATAGGTGCGGGCGACGTCGGGCCATTTGTCCTCGAGGCCCATGGAGCGGGCCTGCGCCTTGAGATTGGTGAACTGGCCACCGGGCATTTCGTGCAGGTAAACCTCGGAGGCGGGCGCCTGAAGACCGGATTCGAAGGCCACATACTGGGCGCGGACATGCTCCCAGTAGTTCGAGATTTCGCGGATGCGTTCGATGTCGATGCCGGTGTCGCGCTCGGTATGCATCAGCGCCTCGACGATCGAGCCCAGACAGGGCTGCGAGGTGCCGCCCGAGAAGGCGTCCATCGCCGCATCCACCGCATCGACGCCCGCATCGGCGGCGGCAAGGATCGTGCCGCCCGCAATGCCGCTGGTGTCGTGGGTGTGGAAATGCACGGGGATGTCCAGCTCGTCCTTGAGGGCGCGGACCAGCAGGCGCGCGGCGGCGGGTTTCAGCAAGCCCGCCATGTCCTTGAGGCCCAGCACATGCGCGCCTGCGGCCTGCAGCTCCTTGGCCATGGAGACATAGTATTTCAGGTCATACTTGGCGCGGTCCGGATCGAGGATATCGCCGGTATAGCAGATCGTGCCTTCGCAGATCTTGCCGCTGTCGATCACCGCATCCATCGCGACGCGCATGTTTTCGACCCAGTTGAGGCTGTCGAAGACGCGGAACACGTCGATCCCGGTTTCCGCCGCCTGACGCACGAATTCCTGCACCACGTTGTCGGGATAGTTGGTGTAGCCCACCCCGTTCGAGGCGCGCAGCAGCATCTGGGTCAGCAGGTTGGGCATGGCCGCGCGCAACTCGCGCAGGCGCTGCCACGGGCATTCCTGCAAGAAGCGGTAGGCCACGTCGAAGGTGGCGCCGCCCCAGCATTCGACCGAAAAGAGCTGCGGGAGATTGGCAGCATAGGTCGGGGCCACCTTGATCATGTCGATCGAGCGCATCCGCGTGGCCAGAAGCGACTGGTGCCCGTCGCGCATGGTGGTGTCGGTCAAGAGAAGCTGCTTTTGCGCCAGCATCCAATCCGCGACGGCCTTGGGGCCTTTGTCCTCGAGCAGGGTGCGGGTGCCGGGGGGCGGCGTGCCGATCAGGCGCGGCGGGCGCGGCGCCTTGATGTCGGCCGAGGGTTCGGGGCGGCCTGCCGTCTCGGGGTGGCCGTTGACGGTGATGTCGGCGATGTAGGTCAGCACCTTGGTGCCGCGGTCGCGGCGCTTGGAGAATTTGAAAAGGTCGGGCGTCTCGTCGATGAACTTGGTGGTGTATTCGTTGTTCAGGAAGGTGGGGTGCTTGAGCAGGTTCTCGACGAAGGCGATGTTGGTGGAGACGCCGCGAATGCGGAATTCGCGCAGGGCGCGGTCCATCCGGGCGATCGCGGCCTGAGGCGTCTGCGCATGGGCGGTGACCTTGACCAGAAGCGAGTCGTAAAACCGGGTGATGACCCCGCCCGCATAGGCGGTGCCGCCATCGAGGCGGATGCCCATGCCGGTGGCCGCGCGGTAAGCGGTCAGGCGGCCATAATCGGGGATGAAGTTGTTTTGCGGGTCTTCGGTGGTGATCCGGGTCTGCAGGGCGTGACCGTTGAGCGTGATGCTGTCCTGATCGGGCTTGCCGGTGGCTTCCTGGATGGTCTTGCCTTCGGCGATGCGGATCTGGGCCTGGACGATGTCGATGCCGGTCACTTCTTCGGTGACGGTGTGTTCGACCTGCACGCGGGGATTCACTTCGATGAAGTAGAACTGGCTGGTGTCCATATCCATCAGGAACTCGACCGTGCCGGCGCATTCGTAATTGACGTGCTTGCAGATCTTGTAGCCCAGCTCGCAGATCTCGGCGCGTTGCAGGTCGGTGAGATAGGGGGCGGGGGCGCGCTCGACGACCTTCTGGTTGCGGCGCTGCACCGAGCAGTCACGCTCGAAGAGGTGATACATCTGGCCATGCTTGTCGCCGAGGATCTGAACCTCGACGTGGCGGGCGCGCAGGATCATCTTTTCGAGATAGCCCTCGCCGTTGCCGAAGGCGGCTTCGGCCTCGCGTCGGCCTTCGAGCACCTTCTCGGCTAGCTCGTCGGGGCCGTTGATCGGGCGCATGCCACGCCCGCCGCCGCCCCAGGACGCCTTGAGCATCAGGGGATACCCGATTTCGGCGGCCTCGCGGCGGATGGCGTCCATGTCCTCGCCCAGCACTTCGGTGGCGGGGATGACGGGCACGCCGGCCTCGATGGCGACGCGTCGGGCGCTGGCCTTGTCGCCGAGCGCGCGCATGGTGTCAGCCTTGGGGCCGATGAAGGTGATGCCGTTCTTGACACAGGCATCCACGAAATCTGGGTTTTCCGACAGAAGGCCATAGCCGGGATGGATTGCGTCGGCGCCGGATTCGAGGGCGACGCGGATGATCTCGTCGATCGAGAGATAGGCCGCGACCGGGCCGAGACCTTCGCCGATGCGGTAAGCTTCATCGGCCTTGAAACGGTGCAGGCCCAGCTTGTCCTCTTCGGCGAAGACGGCGACGGTGCGCTTTCCAAGCTCGTTGGCGGCGCGCATGATGCGGATGGCGATTTCGCCGCGGTTCGCGATAAGGATTTTCTTGAATTCGCTCACGGGCCCGGATCCCCCTGCTGATATGGTTCGTGGCCGGCACAACGCACCGACGCGGGTTGCTGCGCTGCAGCGCTATGACGGCAACTTTTAGAATTTGCGCAAAGTTTACGCAATGGCACAACGGGGGCTTCCACCCGTTGGCGAGATTTTCTGCCCGATCGGGCAGTGGGCCTGTCCGGTCGAAACCTTTGGAAAATCATATGAAAGCAATGGCTTGCTTTGTGAAGGCGTGAAAGCGGGTGGTGCGGTCAGCCATGCGAGATTACCCGATTGCGCACCTCGGTCAGCGTGGTCAGGCCCAACTGACCCATATTGGCCTCAAGATCGAGTTTGAGAATCTCGACCAGATGGGCGGGGCCGTCGGCACCCAGAGCGCCGAGCGCATAATGCCAGGCGCGGCCGAACATGACATGATCGGCGCCCAGGGCGATCGCGCGCAGGATATCGAGACCGCCTTCGAAGCCGCCGTCGATGATCACCGGCAGCCCGGTGGCGGCGCGGATCGCGGGCAGGCGTTCGATCGTGGCCGGGGCGCCGTCGAATTGCCGGCCTGCGTGGTTCGAGATCCAGACCGCATCGACGCCTGCCGCTTCAAGGGCGCCGGCATCGTCGGCATCGAGCACGCCCTTGACGATCATCGGGCCACTCCAGGCGTCGCGCAGCCAGCGCAGATAGTCCCAGTCAGGCGCGGTGCGCAGCAGGTAGCCTGCGTGCTTGTTCGAGGGCAAGCCCTTGGTCTGGCCTGCATATTCGTCGATCAGCTTCATTCGGGGCATGCCGCGCTGTGCGATACCGAGCGCCCATGCCGGGCAGCGCGCCACCTGCGCCATCAGGCGCGGCGTGAGTTTGGGAGGCGTGGTCAGCCCGGAGCGCACTTGCCGTTCACGGCGGCTGGGAACGGGGACATCGACAGTGAGAATCAGCGTGCCGAACCCGGCGTCACGGGCCTTTTGCAGCATGTCGGTCCGAATGTCGGGATCGCGGGGCGGATACATCTGGAACCACGCATCCTCGCCCAGATCGCGGGACAGGTCCGCAGGCGTCTGGGTGGCGACGGTCGAGAGGCAATAGGGGATACCCGCGCGGGCGGCGGCACGGGCAAGCATCGGCTCGGCGCCGGGCCAGATCATCCCCGACATGCCCACGGGCGCGATGCCGAAGGGCAGGGGCAATGTGCGTCCCATCAGCTCGACCGACAGGTCGGGCTTCACCTCGCCATGCAGGATCGAGGGCATGAGGATCACCTCGTCGAGCTTGGTGCGGTTACGGGCCTTCGTGGCCTCGGCGCCGGTGCCGCTGTCGAGATATTCCCAGACGAAACGGGGGATGCGGCCGCGCGCGCGGGCACGCAGATCGGAGAGGGCGGGGTATTGGGCGTGGTGATCCATGGCGCGGGAATGTAAGCGTTTACATCGCATTGTCCAGAGGGATTGATCGGGAGGAGAAAGGCAGAAGTTTACCATGCCTTCCAAGGGCGTTTGCCGCGCGACCCGGCATCTGTTAACCTTTTGTTAAGGGATTCATCGGCGTAAGTGCCATAATTACTTATATACAGTGACTTACTGTACATATTGACCCTAATTTGGAACCTATTGTGGTATCAACGAGCACCTTGTAGCCAAGGCTGAATTGAAGGGGGATTTGAATTGCACCAGCGGCGGTATCATCCAGCAACATTGCAGAGGCGCAAGGGCAAATATTACGTCTGCGTTACCAAGCCTAAGGAGCTGCAATTTGGCGCTGATCGTCAGGCGCGGCGAAGCACGGGTACGAGTGACAAGCGACAGGCCGAGTACATGCTCCATGAACTTACTCAAGACATTTACAAGGAGTTCGATAGGCTTCTGGAGCGTAGTGATCCCGTCTATGAGCGCCTGCGCCCAGTGTTAGAGCAAGAGGGTATCAACACCCGCGAATGGTATTCCGGGGGTAAAGTTTCAGTACGAGTAACCGGGGGCCGCACCTTAGCAGCGAAGTTGGGAATGGGCTGTCAAGATATCAAAGTAACCGAGGTCTGGTCTGCTGAAAATCATCTGGAATTATGCACTCTCGTGTCTCAGCTGGGCCATCCAATCCCGGCAGATATTGTCCATCTCCTACCTGAAGAGGAGCGAGAGCAATTTCTTAATCTAACAAAGCCTAGTGATATTCCGTCAGGCGAATTGGTGGATTTTGTAACTGGTGCACACGAGCGCGGCCTTGCTGATTTAGCCAAGACATCGTTAGAAAAATTGCAGAGCTTGTCACGTGTGCAGATTGCTCAAGATGATGTTCCCGAACCCAGCGGCACCACCCTTCAATCTATCATAGAGGCTTACATTGAGAGCAGGCCAGAGCGGTCAAGAAGGCAAGACCGGGGTCAACTCGCTAAATGGATGCAACACCCTGAGATGGGCAAAAAGCCTTTGGGGGAGGTCGATATCTATGATGTCTATGACTTCTTAAATGAGCTGGGTGAAGATTTGAGCGTATCCAGCTTGAGGGTTTTCCGGGCAGCGATGTCGAATGTTTACAATTGGTGCAACAAACAGCGTGATCTCGGTATCAAGTACAATCCTTGGCGGGGCATTGACATGACAGGAATGGGTCAGGATGCAGTAGACCGTCTGCCATTCACATCCGAGCAGCTTCACCATTTGTTCAAGTTGGATATGCCAGATGATTGCCGCAAAGCCTTTGCTATTTTGGTGACTACGGGCCTGAGGGGTGGTGAACTAGTGCAGCTTGCGAAGCGCCAAAAGGTTGAGGTTAAAGACGGCATCAAATTCCTCGACCTCAGAGAGATAACTACCAAGAATAAAGGTTCAAAGCGACTTGTCCCCCTCCATGACCTTGCCAATGAACTGCCCAAAAGTTTTACGCAGCAAAAGCTCCGATCATTGGTCCGTCGTGTCACAAATGATCCCCGAGTAGTAGTACATAGCCTGAGGCATACTGCGAAAGACTTGTTCCGCGATGCTGGCATATCGAAGGAGGTTTCAGATTTTATAACCGGGCATGCGCAGGGAGATGTTTCTGGTAAATACGGGGTGGGGCCATCTCTGCAGGTCAGGTATGAAGCTATTAACCGTGTAGCTCACCCGTGGCTAAGATAAAAAAACCTCCGCCGAATGAACGACGGAGGGAACTTGAGGGGCAGTTGTCTTCTAGAGGACGAAAAGATAACGCAATATTTCTAAAAAGCATGATGGTTATCCGATCACAAGTACTGTCTTCAGATAAAGATATCTCCCAGCGATAACTGTTTGGAATATGCGCGTTCATCCGTCGTCACTTGCCAATTCATGCGCTGAGCAATGGAATTTAGCATCCACAAAGCTGTTATTGGATTTGCACAAGGCTGACGTTTGAAAGGCCTTTAAGCGTTTATCCGTCCATATGCCGTTTACTACAGCCCGTCCTCCAAGCCATTCAGAGCACGTCGCGCATACTGGTTCGTTGATTCTAAAATATGCCAAGTCACCCTCCCCAAGCGTGAGGGAAGTAGTGTTAATATCGCCCTGGGCAAAATTCCTGCAAGGGTTCAGGCGAGCGGCTTATCAATCGACTGCCTGATGCACCTCAATGACATTGCCTTCCGGATCGTGAAAGAAGACCTGATGCCACTCTTTCGCAAAGGCTGTTCCATAATCCGAATAAGGAATGCCATTTTCGTCGAGTAAGGCCGTTAGTGCTTGGATGTCGTCTGTACGAAAAGCTATATGACCGCGCTCGACAGGGTTGATAACTTCCCCATTCTTGAATGCCACCGTTAGGTCTTTGGTAGCTAGGTGAAACTGTATGCTGCCATCAGTCGCGAATTTGATCTTACCGTCATAGCCACTGGTTTCTGTAGCCTTTGGCCTTGGGAAGGACGCGATTGGTATATCTTCAAGACCCAGCACGTTGGTGTAGAAATCGTGTAGCCGATCAACGTCTTCAGACACATAGTTGATGTGATGAAATTCTAGCTTCATGGTCTCGATCTCTATTTGCCTTAGTAATGTAAGGACGCACACAACTCTCCCATTGACTTCCCTATCTCTTATATTCCTTACTATGTTCTAACCATTTATAATATTTCATCTTTCTGAGTTCATACTGTTCTGTAGGTTTCACTTTGTTGGGTATCTTGATCTTAGCATTCCGTCCTGTTCGGTACCCTTTAATATTGCCCTGTATAACGGTTGGTATCTCACTACCATTAGACTTGGTGTCCTGATCAATCCCCTTATGTATTATTTGCTGTGATGCGAGGTCGAGGGCTTTCCTCAATTCCTGTTGGTTGTCGTCTTGGATGATGAAGCTGTCATGGATGCATAAAACCGGGATGCCCTGCTGTGTGAAGTAATCGATCACTAGGTTTGCGATCTGACTATCCAAGTTCATCAGGTGCAGCGCCTTTCCCGTGTTAAGGGCCTCTCGCATTTCTGGGTATTGGTCCGTAAAGGCATCCAGCAAAATCTGTAGCTGTTCATTAGTCAGCTTCTTTAATGGGTCGCCCCTCTTGTGCGCATTCCTGAAGGCAGCGAAGGCACCATTGGCGTTGTTGGCGTTGATAGCCATGAGGATAAGAGACTTTACCGCGTCCCTTTGTTGCTGCACGTTAGGTATCAAGTCTGGCAAAACCAATCGGTCCAATCGGTACGGGTCGGCAGCCGACGTTTCCATAAGCATATTTGGATGCATGGCTTTAAAGTCGATCTCTACGGTCGGCTGGTCGTTGATGTAGATGTCTTTCCTCAATTCTTTCGGTATCTGTAGCCACCACCCACCATAGAAGCGTCCACCCTTGGACCAGTTATCGTCCTCAGTTCCGTTGAATACGCGGTGTACATGTTTGTTTTCAGGACCGATTGAGATTTTGATCTCTTGTCCAGCGCGTTTGCCAGTTTCGATTATCCGGCGCACGAATGGCTCTTCTAATGACGGAATATCAATGAAGGTTTGCTTTAGCAGCTCGTTATAGGCTTCTAGCTGTTCTCTGATACGGTTGGTGTAGTCAGTGTCGATGTATTCGATATTGCGCTTGTGAACCCGTTCCGTCTCATCCTCGTAACGCTCGCGCAGGATAATCAACTGGCGACCAACATGGTAGTCGATGTCATAAAGTGTAGCCGAGATTTGCTCAAACTCGTTCCGAAGCTTTTCACTTGGCCGAATACGCGTTGTGTAGTTGTCACCTTTACCGGTGCGGTCGTTATATCCGGGCAGACTATCAATGTAGTCTTCATCTTCTAGCAGCTTCTCGACCTGTATGATCTTTGGCGAAATGAAGACTTTGTTGTATCGGCTATTGACCTGATAGTCGTTTTTATTCTTGCTGAATCCAGTTGCTAGTGTCGGATCGTGCAACCAGCGCACATACAAGTCCACCAGCAAAACTCTTAGCATTTGGTACGCGGATCTTTTGCCTTTCCTATTCCCAGATTTGTCGAGAATATTGATGTTAGCTTTGGTGTAGAGGTGATCAGATAACGACTTGATCTCAGGGTGATTGGACCACTTATGAACGTCCAATGGTGCCGAATGCCAGCGGTCGATTTTTGGAAAGCCTGTTTGATCTTCGGTCATCACTTGCCCCAGCTGCCACTGGCCACGTTAGTCCTTGTCGCTACATCCAAGCACTCAGCTCAACACTGCTCAACCCATGACACACTGATATTGTAGTCTGGCAAGTGCTTTACAGCCAGTTTGGATTAACTCCGAAACCACATGTTGTGCAGTATAATGAGAATGTAACAATATGTAGATAAATTTACCTTGACTCGCTCTTGCGTAGCAGAATTGTTTGTCTTTCGTTTGATGAATAATAACGCCGCCCTAAGACTTAAAAGCAGACCGGCAGGTGGATCTCATGAAAAAAACCTTGGTACTTGCATTCATTGGAGTAACTTTGGCGGCTTCAAACGCAACCGCAAACGGGATGTGCCCTTTTGATGAGCAAGGACCGTTGGGGTGCCCCGACGGAACAGTCTGGTATGCAGAGTTTGAGGTATGTTTACCACCCGAGGAGTTGGTTGGTTGATCAGCGATATTAAAACAAAATCGGACTAGCCAATGTTCAATGATGATGTGCCTGCAAAATGCCCTGAGTGCTCTTCAATCGACGTTGAATTTGATCGTGAAATGATACGGTGCAAAAGCTGCGAGGCGAGTGATCAATTTAAGCTCACCCCTCAAATGAAGGACGAAAGCGCCTTTGCCGACATTAACAAAGAACACGCGATCTCCGTACTCAGACGATGGGGTTTTGCCGGTTAATACGTCCATTTTAACCAAAGAGGCGATATCAAACATGAGGATGCAACATATCAGCGAAGTTTGCGACCTATTGGCTATTGAGGGGGAACGTCGATACGAGGAAACGCGTAATGTTTGGCAAAGCTTGGCGGGAGAGTTTGAAGACAACGCCTCTTTAACAGTGGATGAAGCCAATCAGTTGGAGGCCGCGCGAAAAGAGCACCATCGGGCCGCCAAGGAATATCTTGCGATCGCATTCAAAGCCAAGTTTTTGGAAATCTGAGTTTCTGCCAATATACGTAAAACCCCTAAGACAGGCGTTGTTAAAGCTCTAGCAAATGTATTTCCATGACGCTCTTTAGCGTTGCGCAGTCATTGATGGGTAGAGCTGAAGCTGTGTAGTCACATCCAAGTGTAGCCTAGTGACGCTGTTACCGTGTTACCGGTTTTGGGGTAACATATGACTGATTTTACTTCCTGTTGTTACCGAATCATCATAGTCTAGTATCAAATGTTACTACTGGAGGCTAACATGGCTACTATTGGATATCGGCGTGTGAGTTCAGAGGGGCAAAACCTTGATCGTCAAGAACTGGGCGAACTGGATAAGGTGTTTGAGGAAAAGCTTTCGGGTAAATCCGCCAAGGATCGCCCCGCACTACAAGCAATGATCGACTATGCCCGCGAAGGCGACAACGTTGTGGTTTATTCCATCGACCGGCTTGCCCGTGATCTGAGAGACCTTCAGGACATCATTCAAACCCTAAACGACAAAGGCGTTGCTATTAGCTTCTTGAGTGAACGCCTGACTTTCAGCGCCGATGCGGACGATGCATTCGCCAAACTACAACTGCAGATGATGGGGGCATTCGCTGAGTTTGAACGCAATATCATCCGCAAACGCCAAGCTGAAGGGATCGCCAAAGCCAAGGCTGCTGGAAAGTTCAAGGGAGGCAAGAAACGGATCGACCGTGATCAAGTCCACAAGCTGCGCTCTGACGGCCTCAGCACCTACAAGATTGCAGAACAGATGGGTATCAGCCGCATGAGTGTTTACCGCATCTTAAATGGGTAAATACTACTGACATATATCTGAGGGGGCTCTACATGTAGCGGGTCCCCCCAGATCATACCACTAGGGATTGATTCATCTGGGTGGCCACCAACTACAATAAAAACCCCACTTTTACTTTTGGACTTTCATCATACCCCACGGGTCTTTGGGTGCGGAAAAGAATTGGTTTTCGATGTAGAATATAGCGAGGGTAGTAGCGGCCCCTAAACAGAAAGAAAATACGAACGCGATTGCCAAAAAAAGCACTGTGTTGTCATATCCTTGTGTCATCGCTTCAAGCACCGCTATTTTTTGTTCGCCTCCCAATAGTTCTTAAGTGTTGACGTCAGGCCTGGCTTCCGACCTTGGTCCGGTGCATACTCAGCCAAATTACTATTTAACCTTAGGCCCAAGCATCGCCTGACCTGAATTACCCATATAAGTAATAACAAACGACCCTTTGCCCTTCACCTTGCAGCGAGAGCATCTGAGGAACTTTACTGCGTCCTGTACGACCATCTCACGCCCAAGCCTGTCGATCAAGCCTTTGACTGGTAGCAAAGACGAATGCCCACACATCTCACACTTAAGTCTGAGGCAGACAGCTTGCTGGCGCAACAGTGATTGTTAGTAATGCTGGCTAGTCTGGTCATAAAAAGTCTCTGATTGATAATCGTCAATGCCTGAACTGCCATTTTGTAGCAACATTTGGGATAGGGCTTGCTCGACTTTTCTGTACTCCCAAGTGCGAAAGCTTGTCCCAAAGGTGAACGGACCGATCCGTGTTTTATTGCGAAAGCTATTTAATCGACTGTTTCTACAGCTAATGCATTTTAAATTGGTTCGTTCACCACCTCAGCATCCAAGAACAAAAAATTACTTTTCGTCAGAAGGAGCTGAGGCAGCCACTCGTTAGCATTACTTGAGCTTGGTAGCCCCTTTAACATCTCGTAAATAGTAATCCTTACCTTTTTTATGCGTAAATCCGAGCTTCTTAGCTTCAGTGTCACTGGAAGGCTTGTAGCCATTAATCAGAGTACGCGCCTCAGACCACTTAACACCCTTTTCACTTGCCAGTTTAACTACATCGCCCAAAAACTCTTGCTTATAAGCGTTCTTCTCTGCTTCTTCTGCTTTGCGTAGGTCTTCCATAAGCTGCTTACGCTGTGCAGGCGTCATGCTTTTAATATCAATATCCATTTCTTAATCCTTTCTAACTGTACCTCGAAGGTGAGATGCCGCCATTAGCTCACTAATCTTGCGACTGTCTAGCCCTGTAAATAGGGACACAAACAGTTACATAAAATCAGAACTCCAGCCAAATTTTCGTTCGCAGATTTCACGGTGCTCAGAACTCATTTCATCGTAGTTATTTTCAAGAGCGATCTGTGTGAAAATACGCTTACAATTTTGGTATGGTGAAGAGACGAAATAAAATATCACGAGTAATGAAAAACTCACAATAAAGGCGGACAAGTAAGGGCGGACATATTTGCCAAGCATGGGGATGTCTGCCTCCGTGAATAACCACAACTCAAATCTAGTAGAGAAAGGTAGCTTCAGCATCCGAGGGGTCAATCAGATCTTTGCGCCAAGCATCCCAGCACCTTGGGGAATTTTGGGGAGATATTCATCTAGATCATCGCTATACTATTTTTCCCCATCACACCAACCTCGCCAGTACTTCATCCCAAGAAAGGTTGGGTTCTTCAGTAAGCATCTCAGCAATTGTGTCCCTTAAACCGTAAGGCGGTCTGGGCGATGGCTCTTTTCTTAACTTCTGTTCGTACTCTGCAACTCGCTTACGCAAACTGGCTTCTGCATACAAATCCTGCAGGTCCTTTGGGACAACCTTTGCTCCACTCACGCCTTCGTCGACAATCTCCAGCAACTCACGTGAGGTGAAGGCGTTGAGTTCTACACGCATTGGCTGTTCGTTGAACTCATCCAAGTGCCGCCCTAGCAGAAAATCTATTGCGGATTCCTCTAACCCATAGCCTGCCAAGGTCTCAGCGTAAGATACCCGTGTGTTTTGCTTTTCGAGCTCAACGGGCTCAGATTTCATTTGCCGATGTAGCTGCTGCGCTTGCTCCCACGTAACCCCCAGCTTCGTAGTATCCACTTCATTAGCGAACTGATAACGGTGTCGGTCGGTCACTAGACTGTCTGCAAGAACACATCCGTTGACATCGAAATCAGCCAGAACGTACAGCTGGAACCCATCAACAGCCCCCGCCAGATGATCAATCAAAGCCCGCGCGGCGACAACGGGCAACCCTTTCGAAGAAGCCATAGCCATGTCATACCGCTCTAGAAGCCCAGACTCCCGAATAAGCTGATTGAAACCCTCTTTTTCAACGAATAGCAGCTTGTTGAACCTCCCCTCCGCAGGCATGTTGCCGAAAACCATCGAAGGCCGTGCAGCCCTATCAAACCCAATATTCGCTGTTCTGCCCCTGTAGTTCTCAATCTCAACTGTCCCGAGCCCTACAGTCTGGCCAGTATGGGGTTCCTCCAGCGCGCCACGCTTATCATACGCAATCTTCCATTCCGGTCGTTGGAATCTCGGGAGGTATTTTTGCGTCACCGTAGCGTCATCAAATTTGTCAATCTTGCAGATACGTAGGATTTCGGGCCGCATTGCATACATTAGCTGACGCGCATTCGCCCAGTATCGTCCGCCCTCAGATACTTTTTCGTAGGCATCAGGCAAGAGCTGCTCTACAGCATCTTTGATAGTAATCCGCTTCTCTTTTGGCTTCCGTTTGTTGAGCGCACTCTTGGCCTTTTTTCCAGCCTTCGATAATACACGCATCAGATCATTAACGTAATGATCAAGGTCGACAGCTTTCCCGGAACTGATGATTGGGAAATATGGGCTACTAATCGAAAGTACTGCTCTATAATCGACGTTCTGTCCTAGGGTAAATTTGTCGCGATCTGATCCCGGAAGTTGATATCTATAGAACTGAGTTTCGATGTTAAGGCGCCCCTTTTTCTGCACATTCGCGTTGACGCTTGTGAGACTGATGGCCCTATTCGTGATCAGTATTTCGACACTTATATTGCCGCTGCCCTTAGGTGTCGCCTCGACCCACGCTTCAACCACGTAAGGGATATTCTCGCGCTCTCCTCTTAATTGAGCATATTCCCAACCGGGCATTAAACCAGGACCAACGTCACGCACTTTCGGCGTCCGTTCAAGGGTATGCTTTTGCATCTTGGCAAGCAGGTCTACAGCATCAACCTCGGTAAAAAGTTCATCAGGATTGCTGGGTTCGTAGCCAGTCCGGAACTGCCTAACGATCTCACCGGCAGTTAAACCTTCCGCACTTCGCTGAATGTCCAGAATAGCCTCATCGTCAAACCACTCAGGTATCGCCTTGCTGGACTTTACCACTGGCCCCGCCATTTGCTCCGTTAACTTAAAGCTCAGTAGATCCGGCGTGTTTCCGATTTCATCACAATATACTTGCACCTTCGTGTCTGGGGCCTCACCTTGGTCAATGTAATTTGTTTCGCCATCATCCCCGATTAAGACCTTAGTAGCCTTGCCATTAGCATGAATGACAAGATGTCCGCCCAAACAGTATAGCGCCCCCATCACGGCCCTAAGACCATTGCCCAGCGCGCCACGCTCGCCTAGCCTCCAGTGTTTTGATGATACCAGTGGCCTCTTAATCGACAGAGCCTCAAGGGGAATGCCCGGACCATTGTCGTGGAACTCAAGAAGGTCGCTGTTGACCAATCGCAAGCGCCCACCGCCCACGTCACAAGCATTGTCGATCAATTCCTTGATGATCATTTTTCTGAAGTGGTGCTTCGGTACACCCGCCTTTTCAGACAGGCCCTCTGGCGTCATAAAACGCTTCCAGTCCTCTTGGACCAAAGTAATCGGGGGCATCAGACACCTAAAATTCTGAAAAAGTTACTTTTCCACCTCAAAACTAACTCGCATCCGCTTTGCATTAAATGTGATGACTGCTTTGCCTCCGGCCTCTGCCTCTTTGTAGCCATTTACGCCACAACGAATGACGGCCTTACGTGCAGCTTCAAACGCTTGTCGCTCTGCAGCCTCCGTCGGGGCATTTGAGTTTAAAAGCTTAAATGTCGACGCTTTAGGTGTGAATGTTTCATCCACTTCAAACTCAACCGATATTGTTGATCTTAAAGCGTCATCATTCAAAGAGCCTACGTTCCAACATTGTTGCACACTAGACAATGACGAAGCCGCTTCCGATGCACCTTTCATATTGTTTCTAGATGTGTGTTTAGCCGGTTGGCCTGACAAGCTAAGTTGCTCGACTGCGATGCGTTCAGCTTCGGTGATCTCCGGATATTCCCCTTCTATAAAAGACAAAATATACCGTGTTCTGTCAGGCATATTGGGGTGTTGCACTTCTAAAAATGCCTTTTGGCAGGTTCCATTTAGCAAGGCTTCTGATTTGTCTTTTGAATAGAGCTCCGCACAGCTTTGATAGGTTTCTTCGGCAAGCATTTCACGGTTCGTGGTATTGAACGCTTCTGTCGCTCTCCGAATGGTTTTCTCCACCCTTTCTCTCGCAAAATTGATTTCCAGCTGTAGCTCTGCTTGTCTTTTTGCTGCAGCTAGTTGTTCGGCAGACAAAAAACCACCAAGCGCTACAGAATAAGACCACTGCTCTCCCTTCACAGCTTTTACGCATTCAATTGCACCTTCCCGGTCGTATGGGTCGGAAATCGAACCACTTCCAATTATGGCGTCTGCAGCTGCGTCTGCTGCTTGCTCATCCTTTTCAATTGCTGACAAACAATCGGATATCAGTACATCCAAATCTTGCGCGTGGGCTGTAGCGGTGGAGCAAAGGATTGAAAGCACACTCAGTGCCAAAAGTCGTGTTCTCATTCCTCAATTCTCACAGCAGTTCCCGACGCAACCAGAAGCACCATCGTTGACCCTGTAGCCGCCAATTCCACGTAATCCAAATCGACGCCCACTACAGCGTTAGCACCCACCTCATAGGCTTCCTTCTTCAATTCGTAGAGTGCTGTGCGTCGGGTATCCCTAAGCGTCTTCTGGACAGCCTCTGAGCGTCCGCCAACGATATTTCGGACACCAGCAAACAGGTCTTTGAAGATGTTCATGCCGAAGGCGCATTCAGCCGTGACTACCTCAATCCGCTTGGTGATCTTCAGGCCCTCGGGGTAGGTTTCGGTTGTCAATACTACCGCTTCCACCTCAGCTCTGTGTTTTTGGGTCGCCTGCCTTTCCGTGCTACCGGATCGCAAGCAATTATTGCAAAGTTCATCTGTCGCTTTGTTCAACAGCGACAAATTCTTTCCGCAACTTTTACAAACTGCCATTCATGATCCTTTCACACCTTCGGCGCTATTCTTCTTCCTGCAATTTTTTGAGATACTCAGGCCACGTCAGGTCTTGTTCTGCATCGGAGCTGGTGACTTCTTTCTTTATCTCAAGCTCGCTACAACCATGTTCCCTGATCACTGACCTCCATTTGAACCAGTCGTCATATCTGACGGGGGTCCGAGGCATGTCATTTTGAAAACGCACCCATTCACGATATTCCCTGCAAGCGGCGCGCGATTCCTGCCATTCCTTGCCATTCACGACATAAATGCCAGTTCCGACAATAAGCGCACCCAAGAAGATAAACTGCCAAGTTTTCAAATTATCTTCTCCGCTGCATGGCTCCCAGCATTGCCTCTCCAGAGCCACCAACGAAAGTAATAACGAACGATGCCCGCCCTTTGGTTTTGCAGTGGCTACAGCGCAACTTGGGTATGATTTCCTGAACAGATACTTCTCTCTCAACCGTATCAATTAGAGATGTAACCGCAACCATAGAATTGTGACCGCACAGTTCACACTTTAGCGCGAGGCAGACAGCTTGCTGGCGCAACAATGGTTGTTAGAAATGCTGGCGAGTCTGGTCATTCGACAAACATAAAGCGTCATGCAGACCTCGCAATATGGACCCTATGCTGGGGCCAAAGGTGGACCCTAAAAGCGCGTATAACATATTGACAAATAACATTTATAAAATAACCTTTTGTTAATATTCGTTAACCAAAGGGGCTGGAATGGCGGGTGAAGTGGAACTTGCGGCGCTCTTATGTGCGTTTCTGGCCGGATCCGAGCAGGAGACCCGCAAGTATTTCGACGTCAACGGCATGAGCCGCTATGTGCGGGTGGATTGCGAGACGGACCGGCATGTGATCGAGATCGGGCTGGATGGCAAAAGCGCGTCGCGCGACAGCGTGCATCAGGCGCTGTTCTTTGCGCATCTGACCGGCAAGGCCCCTGCGGTGATCCTGATCGATCGCGACGGGCACGAGGGCCGGTTCGAGTATGAGATGCGCCATGTCACGAAGGCGGCGGGCGTCGTCTATGCCACCTGCAGCGAGGATTTCATCGTGCGTTGGGCGCAGACCCGCGCGATGCGGCAGGGCAATGCCGGCGAAGGGCGCGATGACCTGCCGGGGGCGGGGCCTCAGCAATCGCTGTGCAATCTGGAGGCGCTGCGCGGCGATGGAGAGACAGGCTCCTGAACGGTCGCGTGCGCTGCGGCGGAATGATGCGCAAAAAGCCGGGAACATTCCCCGAACATTCTCTTTAACTCATCTTGAGGCCGCGCTATCTTGGCCGGCATGAGCAGTTTCGACGAATCCGACGCGTTCGAGGGCGCATCGCTGGCCGCCCGCGCCATGGCGGCGCGGCCGATGCCGTATCTCGACGATCTCAACCCCGAGCAACGCGCCGCGGTGCAGGCGCTTGAGGGGCCTGTTCTGATGCTGGCGGGGGCGGGCACCGGCAAGACCAAGGCGCTGACCAAGCGGATCGTGCATCTGCTGAACACCGGCAGCGCGCGCCCCAGCGAGATCCTTGCGGTGACCTTCACCAACAAGGCCGCGCGCGAGATGAAATCGCGGGTGGGCCGGATGCTGGGCGAGGCGGTGGAGGGGATGCCGTGGCTGGGCACGTTCCATTCGATCTGCGTCAAGATCCTGCGGCGCCATCAGGAGCTGGTAGGGCTGAAATCCAACTTCACCATTCTCGATACCGACGATCAGATCCGGCTGCTCAAGCAGTTGATTCAGGCGGCGAATATCGACGACAAGCGGTGGCCTGCGCGGCATTTGGCGGGGGTGATCGACAATTGGAAGAACCGCGCCTGGACGCCCGACAAGGTGCCAGCCGCCGAGGCGGGCGCCTTCGACGGCAAGGGGGTGGCGCTTTACATGCAGTATCAGGCGCGTCTGCGCGAGCTGAACGCGGTGGATTTCGGCGATCTGCTGCTGCATGTGGTGACGATCTTCCAGACGCATGAGGATGTTCTGGCGCAGTATCAGCGCCGGTTCCGCTTCATCCTTGTGGACGAGTATCAGGATACCAACGTGGCGCAGTATCTGTGGCTGCGCCTGTTGGCGGGGGCGCATCGCAACATCTGCTGCGTGGGCGACGACGATCAGTCGATCTATGGCTGGCGCGGTGCCGAGGTGGGCAATATCCTGCGGTTCGAGAAGGATTTTCCGGGCGCCAAGGTGATCCGGCTGGAGCAGAATTACCGCTCGACCCCGCATATCCTGGCGGCGGCGGGCGGTGTGATCGCGGCCAACAAGGGGCGGTTGGGCAAGGACTTGTGGACCGAAGCGGAGGCGGGCGAGAAAGTCCGCCTGATCGGGCATTGGGACGGTGAGGAAGAGGCGCGCTGGATCGGCGAAGAGATCGAGGCGATGCAGCGCGGCACGCGCGGGATGCGGCCCTTTTCGCTGGATGACATGGCGATCCTCGTGCGGGCCTCGCATCAGATGCGCGCCTTCGAGGACCGGTTCCTGACCATCGGGTTGCCTTACCGGGTGATCGGCGGGCCGCGATTCTACGAGCGGATGGAGATCCGCGACGCGATGGCCTATTTCCGGCTGGTGATCAGCCCCGCCGATGATCTGGCCTTCGAGCGGATCGTCAACACGCCCAAGCGGGGCTTGGGGGACAAGGCACAACAGAAGATCCAGGTGACCGCGCGCCAGCATGGTGTGCCGCTGGTCGAGGGAGCGGCGATCCTCTTGCGTGAGAAGGGGCTGACCGGCAAGGGGGCCACCGAACTGGCCACGCTGCTGGACGGGTTGGCCCGTTGGGGCCGGATGACCCATGACGCGGATCTGAGCCATGTGGACCTGGCCGAGATCATCCTTGATGAAAGCGGCTATACGGGCATGTGGCAGGCCGACAAGACGCCCGAGGCGCCGGGGCGTCTGGAGAACCTCAAGGAATTGGTCAAGGCGCTGGAGCAGTTCGAGAATCTTAGTGGCTTCCTTGAGCATGTCAGCCTGATCATGGACAACGAGTCCGAAGAGCAGGGCGAGAAAGTGTCGATCATGACGCTGCATGCGGCCAAGGGGCTGGAATTTCCCGTGGTGTTCCTGCCGGGCTGGGAGGATGGGCTGTTTCCGTCGCAACGTTCGATGGATGAAAGCGGGCAGAAGGGGGTCGAGGAAGAGCGCCGCCTGGCCTATGTGGGGATCACCCGCGCCGAGGAGATCTGCACGATTTCCTTTGCCGGAAACCGCCGGGTCTATGGGCAATGGCAAAGCCAGATGCCGTCGCGTTTCATCGATGAATTGCCGCAGGCCCATGTCGATGTGCTGACGCCGCCGGGGCTTTATGGCGGGGCTTACGGCGCGGCTGCGGCCAGTGCCGGGCCGGCGGTGCAATCGGGGCTCGAGCAGGCGGCGGCGGAGGCGAATGTCTATAATTCGCCGGGCTGGCGGCGGCTTCAGGCGCGCGCGGGCGAGCGGCCCGTGAGCCAGCCGCGCGAACAGCGCTCCAGCGTGATCGATGCGCAGGCGATCAGCGCGCATACGGTCGGCGACCGGGTGTTTCATCAGAAATTCGGTTATGGCGCGATCATCGCCATCGAGGGCGACAAGCTGGAGATCGCCTTCGAGAAGGCGGGAACGAAAAAGGTCGTGGCCCGTTTCGTGACCGGTCCGGACGACGTGCCGTTCTGAGAGCGGGGCAAGGGCTTGGGGGCTCTGCCCCCGCCGGTCAAATCCAAGGGGATTTGACCGCCTCCCCCCGGGATGTTTTCAGCCAGAAGAAACGCGCGGGCGGTCAGGCTTTGCCGGGGGTGCCGGGCAGGCTGGCGAGGCCGCACCAATCGGCGATGAAAAGCGCGATCACCTCGGTGCAGCGCTGGACCGAGGCAAGATCGACCCGTTCGTCGAAGCCGTGGATGCTGTCGGCCAGCGGGCCGTAACACAGGCTCGGGATGCCGTGATAGAGCCCGTAGAATCGCGTGTCGGTGAGGGCGGTCCAGGATTGATCCTCGGGGCGGTCCTGCCCGGTGGCTGTGTGATGGGCGCGCGCGAGGCAGGCTTCGGGCGCCTCGGCATTGTTGAGGGTGTAGCCATCGGCCATGAAGCCCGTCCACAGGATTTCGGGGGGATTGTCGCGCAGGAAAGGGTGCTCGGCCGCGGCGTTCTCGATCGTGCGGGTGATCTCTGCGCGGCGCGCGGCGACGTCATCGCCGGGCAAAAGCCCCATGCGGCAATCCACGTCGCACCAGGCGGGCAGGCTCGAGGTCCAGTCGCCACCGGCGATCTTGCCGGCATTGAAATTGAGCGGGTGCGGGACATCGCGATACTGGGGGTGGTCGCGGGCCGCGTCGTTCCAGCGCGCTTCCATCTGCTGCAAGGCTGCGATCAGGTGCATGGTGGCGGTGATGGCGCTGGCGCCGGTGCTGGCATAGGCCACATGGGCAGGGCGGCCGCGCACCTTGAGGCGGAACCAGATCGCGCCGACCTGCGCGCGCACGAGGCCGAGACCGGTCGGTTCGGGGATGAAGGCGCAATCGGCACGGTAGCCGCGCGCGAGTGTCGCGAGGGCGCCCAGACCGGAGCTTTCTTCCTCGACCACAGATTGGTAATGCAGCCGCCCCGACGGTGTGACGCCCGCACGGCGCAGCGCGTCGACGGCGAAGAGGGCCGCGACCTTGCCGGCTTTCATGTCGCCTGCGCCGCGGCCATACATCCAGCCGTCGCGGATCTCGGGGGCGAAGGGAGGCGAGTGCCACATGGCGTGGGGGCCTTCGGGCACCACGTCGAGATGGCCTTGCAGGATAAGCGAGCGCCCGGCCCCCGTGCCGGAAGAGAGCGTGCCGACGATGGAGCGGACCGAGGGCACTTCGCCCGCGCAGTCGCAAAAGCCTGGCTCGTGCCGGAGGCTTTCGAGGGGGGCGGTCCAGTCATCCACCGACCAGCCACGTGCGCGCAGGGCGCCTGCCATGAAATCGAGGGCTTCGTCCTCTTGGCCGCGGAGGCTGGGAATGCGGGTGAACTCGGCCAGAAAGTGCACTTGGCGGTCGAACCCATCGGCCACGGCGTCGATGATCGCATGGCGCAGGCCGGGATCCTGGCTGTCTGGTGTCATGCTGTCCCTTCCTTCGGCTTTGAAAGGAGTGCAGCAGGCAAGGGACGGGGCGTCAACCCGTCGAGAGCAATAACCTGCGGCGAGAAAAAGAACACGGCGACGCCAGGGAGGAGGAGAGGCGCCGCCGTTTCATTTTCACGATTGGCCCAGGGAGGAGGAGAGGGCCGTTCGTAAGGGTCGCGATCAGCCCAGGGAGGAGGAGAGGGCGTCTCGCTGGTGTCGCAATCGGTCCAGGGAGGAGGAGAGGACCTTTCGCAATCTTCTGGATCCGTTCGGATCCGGGTCTTAAAGGCGGCGCCCCAGGGAGGAGGAGGGGGGCGCCGCCATTGACAGGGGCCTCAGGGAGGAGGAGAGAGGCCCCTGAACTCGAATTCTCAGTCCCGCATGCCGTAAACGGCGCGCAGTGCTTCGGCACGGATGCCGCAGCGTGCAATGCCCAGATCGGCCAGCGTGCGGTTGTCGAGTGCGCGCAGCTCGTTCAGGGTCTTGCGATACACGCGGTAATCGGTGAAACGCTGCATCATGTGATGCAGGGCCGAGGCCAGTTCGAGGCCCAGTCCGGTTTCGGCGGCGCGTGTGTAGTTGGCGAACGTCATTTCAGGTTTCCGTCATCATCCTGTGCACCGGTCGGTGCGTGCCTGTGTTGATACCAAAATACGTCGATGCTGCGTCTGCACAATCCCCCATTGGCTCAATGCTGCTATGCAGCAAATGCATAAGCTGTATTGACCTAACTTTGGGCGTCAGGTTCATTTTTTGGGCGTTGTGCGGAGGCGCCCTTGTCTGTGGTGGGGAATCTGCCACCTATTGCATCAGCAAGATAGGAGTATAGGCATGGCGAATACGCGGGACATCATTCTGAGGCAGCTCGAAAGGTTGGAGTTGCCGGATGGTGGCAATATCGTGTCGCGCGACATGGTGCGGGCGTTGACCATCGAGGGGGATCAGGTGCGATTCGTAATCGAGGCGCCGACGCCGGATATCGCCCGTCAGATGGAGCCCTTGCGCGCCGCCGCCGAGCGCGCCGCCCTGTCGGTGCCGGGGATCGCGCGGGCCAGTGTCGCGCTGACGGCCCATGCGGGCGAGGCCAAGGCGCCCGGCGGTGGGCCGGCGCCCAGTTTGAAGATCGGCGGGCACCCCAAGGGCGGGCAGGAGTCGGTGCGGCCGGCGCAAGTGCGTTCGATCCTTGCGGTCGCGTCGGGCAAGGGGGGCGTGGGCAAATCCACGGTCTCGTCGAACCTCGCGGTGGCGCTGGCCCGGCAGGGGCGGCGCGTGGGGCTGCTGGATGCCGATATTCACGGGCCGAGCCAGCCGCGCATGATGGGGGTGAGCCAGCGCCCGGCCAGCCCCGATGGCAAGATCATCGAGCCGCTGCATGCCCATGGCGTCACTATGATGTCGATCGGCTTGATGCTGGAGGCGGACAAGGCGGTGATCTGGCGGGGGCCGATGCTGATGGGGGCGCTGCAACAGATGATGTCGCAGGTGCAATGGGGCGAGTTGGATGTGCTGATCGTCGATCTGCCGCCCGGTACCGGCGATGTGCAGCTGACGCTGTGCCAGCGCGCAGCGCCGACCGGCGCGCTGGTGGTGTCGACGCCGCAGGATGTGGCGCTGATCGATGCGCGCAAGGCTATGGATATGTTCCGGACGCTCAAGACGCCGATCCTCGGGCTGATCGAGAACATGTCCAGCTTCCATTGCCCGGAATGCGGACATGAGGCGCATATCTTCGGTCATGGGGGCGTGGGAGCCGAGGCAGAGAAGCTGGGCCTGCCGCTGCTGGCGGCGCTGCCCATCGACCTCGAGACGCGGCTGGCGGGCGATGCGGGGGTTCCCGTGGCGGCAGGTGACGGGCCGATGGCCGAGGCCTATGCCCGGCTGGCGGAGCGGCTGGTGCAGGGGGGGATGGCCTGAGTCTGGGCCTGAACCGGGGCCTGAAACCTGGGCCTGAGCGCGGGGTGCGCGTGTCAGTTTTCGTCAGGGGGGGCCACGGCCACGAGACCCAGTTTGCGCGCCGCGGCGAGGGACAGGATACCTGAATCCAGACCTTCGGGTTTCTGATAGGCGCGGATCGCGGCGCGGGTGCGGGCGTCCATCTCGCCGGTGATCGGGCCGCGATAGAGGTTACGGACCTTGAGCGCGCGTTGCAGCGAGGCGATGAAATCCGGTGTCTGCTCGGTGGCGCAGGGGGTCTGGAACCATGTCGCCTTGCGTTCGCGCAGAATGGCCTGCCGGGTTTCGGTCTTGAAGATCGCGGGCTGGGTGACGGTGCCGTCGGCCCTGATCTCGGCGGGTTGCAGCATGACCTGTTCGGTGACCGTTTCGACGATTGCGGGGGTGACCTGCTTGCCCCAGCAGGTGCCGGGCGGGGCGCCTGGGGGGGCCTCTTGCAGGGTTTGGACGATGTCGGGTTCGCGCAGGGCGGCGGTGGTCTGACATCCGGCCACAAAACCGGCGGCCAGAAGAAACGCAAAAGAACGGACTGTCATTGCTCGGGCCTCGGGGGCGTTGTTTTGCACGGAGTGTATCGCCTTTCGCCGCAAAGCTGAAACACAGTTTTGCAGGGGGCTGTGCCGCGATCGGCCCGGAGTGGCAAGATCAGCGCAGGGACGGGTCCAGCAGGCGGTCGAGCAGGGGTGAGATATCCTCGATCTTTTCGGCCACCACATGCACCACGCCGGATTGGCGCTGCACCCGGCCGGTGACCCGCAAGAGCCGCCCCGAGATCACCGCGCGGCGGAACTGTTCGTAGAGCGTTCGCCAGACCACGACATTGACCACGCCGGTTTCATCCTCGAGCGTGAGAAAGATCACCCCCTTTGCGGTGCCGGGTCGCTGACGCAGGATCACCAGCCCGGCGACCGCGACACGCGCGCCTTCGGGCGGTTCGGACAGACGGGCCGCGACAAGGCAGGCCGGAGGGCGGGGCCATGTCGCACGGGCGGTGGCGGGGGATGCGGAAGACGAAGAGAAGACCTGCATGAGAACAAAGATAGAACATATGGATTTTGTCGCAACTCTTTTTGACAGGGGTCGCAAATGGGGCTGGTCTGACCTAGATGGCTTGGCTAGGAAACGGAACGTCCGTCACGTCAAGGGAGAGCAAGAGTTCATGGCGAAGATCACTTATATCGAGCATAACGGGACCGAGCACGTGGTCGAAGTGGCCAACGGCCTGACCGTGATGGAAGGTGCGCGCGACAACAACATTCCCGGCATCGAGGCCGATTGCGGCGGTGCCTGCGCCTGTTCGACCTGCCATGTCTATGTCGATCCGGCCTGGGTCGAGAAGCTGCCCGCCAAGGATGACATGGAAGAGGACATGCTGGATTTCGCCTATCAGCCCGATCCGGCACGCTCGCGGCTGACTTGCCAGCTCAAGGTCACGGATGCCCTTGACGGGCTTGTGGTCCAGATGCCCGAAAAGCAGATCTGACAATGCGGCGGGCGGGGGCATGGATCGCATGTGCCGCCGCCTGTCTTGCCGGGGCGCTGCACGCTGAGGAGCCTTGGGTCACGTCAGAAGGCCAGGGCATCAACGCGGCCCGGTTCGAGGTGCCCGACGACAGCTATCCGCACCGGATCATGGGCGCGATTCCCGAGCGCCGGGTTCTGGCGGTGCGCGATGCGCAGGGCCGGGAGATCCGGTTCGATCTGCGCGAGGGGCCGGAGCCGGATCATGTGTTCGAGGATATCGCGCCACGCGTCGTGGATGCGGATGGAGACGGGCGGCTGGATGTGGTTCTGGTCGAGGCCGATCCGCGCCTTGGCGCGCAGCTTGCGGTCTACAGCCTGCGGCAAGGGCGGCTGGTCAAGGCCGCCGCCACGCCGCATATCGGCACAAGGTTTCGCTGGCTTGCCCCAGCGGCGATTGCCGATCTCAACGGCGATGGGGTGATCGACATCGCCTATGTCGAGACGCCGCATCTGGGCAAGACGCTGCGGGTCTGGAGTTGGGCGCCGGGCGGTCTGACCGAGATCGCGCGTCTGAGCGGTGTCACCAATCACCGCATCGGCGACGAGGTGATCTGGGGCGGTTTGCGCGATTGCGGGCAGGGGCCGGAAATCGTGGTGGCGGATGCCGGGTTTCGGCGCGTGCTGTCGGTGGCGTTCGAGGGGCGCCAGTTGGTGGCACGGTCCTTGGGGACAAGGGCCGATGCGGCGGGGTTCGATCGGGCGATGGCCTGCCGCTGAGGGGCGACCGAGGTCAGAGGCCCTGAGCGGCGTCCGGTATCAGGACAGAGCGCGCCAGCCGATATCGCGGCGGCAGAAGCCTTCGGGCCAGTCGATCCGATCAACCATCATATAGGCGCGGTCGCGGGCCTGTTGCAGGGAGGCGCCGCGCGCGGTGACGTTCAGCACCCGTCCGCCCGAGGCCACGATCCGTCCATCGGCCATTGCGGTTCCCGCGTGAAAGATCATGTGAAAGCTGTCTTCTGTCGTGTCGTCCAGTCCGTTGATTGCACTGCCTTTTTCATAAGAGCCGGGATAGCCCTTGGCGGCCATCACCACAGTGAGCGCGTGATCTGTGGCCCAGTTGACCTGAGCCTCGGCCAGACGCCCCTCTGCGGCGGCTTGCATCAGATCGAGCGCCTGAGCGCCAAGGCGCATCATCAGCACCTGACATTCCGGGTCACCGAAGCGCACATTGTATTCCACCAGCCGGGGCTGGCCGTTCTGGATCATCAGGCCGGCATAGAGCACGCCCTGATAGGGCGTGCCGCGCCGGGCCATTTCGCGCAGGGTGGGGCGTATGATACGCTCCATCGCCAGATCGGCCACCGCATCGGTCAGGACGGGGGCCGGGGAATAGGCGCCCATGCCGCCGGTATTGGGGCCGGTATCACCGTCGCCGACGCGCTTGTGATCCTGTGCCGTGCCGATGGGCAGGGCATTCTCACCGTCGCAGAGCACGAAGAAGCTGGCTTCTTCGCCTGTCATGAATTCTTCGATCACCACTTCGGCGCCTGCGTCGCCGAATTCTCCGCCGAACATGTCGTCGATCGCGGCCAGCGCCTGTGCTTCGGTTTCAGCGACGATCACGCCCTTGCCGGCGGCCAGCCCGTCGGCCTTGACCACGATGGGCGCGCCCTGTGCCGTAACGTAAGCGCGCGCAGAGGCCGCGTCGGTGAAATGGCCATAGGCTGCGGTGGGGGCGCCCGCCGCATCGCAGATCGACTTGGTGAAGTGCTTGGAGGCTTCAAGCTGGGCTGCGGCCTGCGAGGGGCCGAAAACCAACAGGCCCGCATCGCGCAAACGGTCGCTGACACCAGCGGCAAGGGGGGCTTCGGGGCCGACGATCACGAAGTCGATGGTGTTTTCGTCGCAGAAATTCACCACCGCCGCGCCGTTCAGGATATCGAGGCTTGCGCATTCGGCGATCTGGGCGATGCCGGCATTGCCGGGGGCCACGATCAGCTTGTCGCATTTGGGGTTCTGCATGACCGCCCACGCGATGCTGTGCTCGCGGCCGCCCCCGCCGAGGATCAGGATGTTCATGGCGCCGCTCTCCTGCTTGGCCTTGGATCATGGGCGTTCTAAGGTGGTGCGAGAGCAGACACAAGGCGCACGCATGTCCGACCTGATCGACGACCCCATGGAGGGCGAAAACGCCCCGGAATTCTCGGTTTCCGAGATTTCGGGGGCTGTGAAACGGGTGATCGAGGGCGAATTCGCCCATATCCGCGTCAAGGGCGAGGTGGGCCGCGTGAGCCGCCCACGCTCGGGGCATGTGTATCTGGACCTCAAGGATGACCGCTCGGTTCTGGCGGGGGTGATCTGGAAAGGGGTGGCCAGCCGCCTTTCGGTGCAGCCCGAAGAGGGGATGGAGGTGGTGGCCACGGGCCGTTTGACCACGTTCCCCGGGCAATCGCGCTATCAGATTGTGATCGAGGATATCAAGCCGGCGGGCATGGGCGCGCTGATGGCGATGCTGGAAAAGCGCAAGACGCAACTGGCTGCCGAGGGGCTCTTTGCGCCCGAGCGCAAGCGGCCTCTGCCGTATCTGCCCGAGGTGATCGGGGTCGTGACCTCGCCCTCTGGCGCGGTGATCCGCGATATCCTGCATCGGCTGCGCGACCGGTTTCCGCGCAAGGTGCTGATCTGGCCGGTGGCGGTGCAGGGCGAGAAATGCGCGCCCGAGGTGACCCGCGCGATTCAAGGCTTCAACCGGCTCAGCCCGGGCGGTGCGTTGCCCCGGCCCGATCTGCTGATCGTCGCGCGGGGTGGAGGCAGCATTGAGGACCTGTGGGGGTTCAACGAGGAATCAGTGGTGCGGGCAGCGGCGGCCAGCGAGATTCCCCTGATTTCGGCGGTGGGCCACGAGACCGACACGACATTGATCGACTTTGCCGCGGATCAGCGTGCACCGACGCCCACGGCGGCGGCGGAACTGGCGGTGCCTGTGCGGATGGATCTGTTGGCATGGGTGGACAAGCAAGAGGCGCGGATGACTCACGCGCTGACCTCGGGGGTGACGGCGCGGGGGCAGCGGTTGCGCGATCTTGCGCGGGCCTTGCCAAGGCCCGAGCGCCTGCTGGATACACCGCGCCAGCGGCTTGATGCATGGTCCGACAGGTTGCCTGCGGCGCTCACGCGCACGGTACAGGCGCGCAGGGTGAGGCTTTTCGAGGCGTCGGGTGCGCTGCGACCGGGCGCGCTGCAATCGCGGCTGGCATCGCGGCGCGAGATGTTCCTGTCATGGGAGGCACGGCTGGCCCCGGCGTTGCAACGCATGGTGGACCGCAAACGCGAGACGCTTGACCGCAGACTGGACCGGTTGAGCCTGCGGCCCATCGAGCGCGATATCGCGCGCAAGTCCGAGCAGCTGGACCGGGTGGCGCGCCGGTTGTCGGATGCCGGGGACCGGCAGCTGCGCGGCTGGCGGGAGCGGATCAACGCGATGGACCGGCTGCGCGAGACACTGGGCTACAAGGCGACCTTGCAGCGTGGGTACGCGGTGGTGCGCGGCGATGGGGACGTGGTGACGACCCGCGCTGCCGCCCTTGGCGCGCAGGCGCTGGAGATCGAGTTTGCAGATGGTCGGATGCCGGTAGGAGGTGCGCCCGATGACGGGGCCGCACAGGACCGGACGCTTGCCGAAAAACCGGTGAAAAAGCCCGGCAAGCGCCCCTCGGACCCGCCCGATCAGGGCAGTCTGTTCTGATTGTGGAGAAGGGTTTTCTGCGTCGGGATTTGCGGTGCGGGCCTTAAAGGGCTGTGGATGACTTCCCGGCGCAGGTTGATTTTCTGAAAGCCCGAATGGCGCCAAGAGGCCCTTCTCAGACGCCGATTTCGGGGCCGGGGCAGATCAGCGGGTCGCGGCTTTGCTCGACCTCGTAAAGCTCGGTGGCGGACGGATCGTTTTCGAATCGCGCGATCAGGCCGGACCCGGATTGCCGAAAGCTCCAGCATTGCGGGTCGGGGTTGGTGTCGTAGACGAAGCAGATCAGCCCGTTGTCTTCGTACCAGCGGCCTTCCTGACATTCGCCGTCCAGAAAGGACCAGATCACACGCCGGTCATCGAGATATTCCTCGGCACCATAAGGCACGCCATTATTGCCGTAATAGAAGGTCTTGCCGGTTGTGTAGGCGTCGAATTCCTCTGCGGTCATGGCAGGATCGGCCCGCAAGGCGGGGGCCAAAAGCAAAAGGCACAGGGTCCACATCACGCGACGCATGGCGGTATAGTGACAGATGGGGCCTGTTGCGACCAGTGGGGAGCGATCACATGTCCGGGACCGCCGCATTTTACCCGCCCTCAACGTTTCCGGTGGTGCAGATGTCGCTTTTGGTCACGCGCGGGGGGCTGGTGATATGTATCTGTCGGGCGGAACGCAGACAGGGAACACGCGCATGGCACTGGATGAACGCAAGGGCGTCTGGAAATCGGGCAAGGGCAAGGGCCGTCACACGCCAAAGGGCCGCCAGCTCGAGGATCACCCATGGCAGGAGGTGCAGGAGCTGCTTGGCGCCGCGCCGCGCCGCCGCGATCTGCTGATCGAGTATCTGCATCTCATTCAAGATCGTTTTGGGCATCTGTCCGCCGCGCATCTGCGGGCGCTGGCCGAAGAGCTGCGCATCGCGCAGGCCGAAGTCTATGAGGTGGCAACGTTCTATGCGCATTTCGACGTGGTCAAGGAAGGCGAGACACCGCCGCCCGCGCTGACCATCCGGGTGTGCGATTCGCTGAGTTGCGAATTGGCGGGCGCACAACAGTTGAAAAAGGCGCTGGAGGACGGGTTGGACCCGGCGAAAGTGCGGGTTCTGCGCGCGCCCTGCATGGGGCGGTGCGATACAGCGCCGGTGTTGGAGATCGGCCATAACCATATCGATCACGCCACCCCCGAAAAGGTCGAAGCGGCGATCGCCGCCGACGATACCCATGCGCATGTGCCGCAGTACGAAACCTATGATGCCTATGCGAAGGCGGGCGGCTATCAGGTGCTGGCGCGGCTGCGCGAGGGCGGCGATTTCGAGACGGTGCAGCAGGACTTGCTGGATGCCGGTTTGCGTGGGCTTGGCGGTGCAGGCTTTCCGTCGGGGCGCAAATGGGGCTTCGTGCGGGCCGAGAAAGGCCCGCGCTATCTGGCGGTGAATGGCGATGAGGGCGAGCCGGGCACCTTCAAGGATCGCTTTTACCTTGAGCGGCAACCGCATGTTTTTCTTGAGGGAATGCTGATCGCTGCCTGGGCCGTCGAGGCCGAGACCTGCTTTATCTACATGCGAGATGAATACCCCGCCGTGCTGGAGATCCTGCGCCGTGAGATCGCCGCCTTGGAAACTGCCGGTGTCGTGGCGCCGGGTTATATCGATCTGCGCCGGGGGGCCGGGGCCTATATCTGCGGTGAAGAAAGCGCGATGATCGAATCGATCGAGGGCAAGCGCGGCCTGCCGCGCCATCGTCCGCCCTTTGTGGCGCAGGTGGGCATCTTCGATCGCCCGACGCTGGTGAACAATGTCGAGACGCTTTACTGGGTCACCCGCGTTCTGCGCGAAGGCAAAGAGATCCTGTCGGATGTCGAACGCAACGGGCGCAAGGGGTTGCGGTCCTATTCGGTGTCGGGGCGCGTCAACAAGCCGGGTGTGCATCTGCTGCCTGCGGGATCGACGATCACCGATATCATCGAGGCGGCAGGGGGCATGCTGGAGGGTCACAGCTTCAAGGCCTATCAGCCGGGCGGGCCGTCCTCGGGGCTGTTGCCGGCGTCGATGAACGATATTCCGCTGGATTTCGACACGCTTCAGCCGCATGGCACCTTCATCGGGTCGGCGGCGGTCGTGGTGCTGTCGGACAAGGATTCCGCCAAGGCGGCGGCGCTGAACATGCTGCGGTTTTTCGAGGATGAGAGCTGTGGGCAGTGCACGCCGTGCCGGGTCGGTTGCGAGAAGGCGGTCAAGCTGATGCAGGCCGACAGATGGGACCAGCCGCTGCTGGAAGAGCTGTGTCAGGCGATGGGCGATGCGTCGATCTGCGGGCTGGGACAGGCGGCGCCGAACCCGATCCGTCTTACAATGAAGCATTTCCCCGACGAGATCTGACGGACGTCGGCATCTTCCAAATCCCGACGATCCGCATTAGGTGAGGATTGAGACGGTATCGGAGGCCGCATGGCGTTTTTCACGAAGCTCAAGGAACGGCTGTTCAAATCCTCCTCGAAAATCGAGGACGGTCTGGATGCGATCATGGAGGATGGCGTCGAGGAAGAGGTGCTTGTCGCACCCGAGCCACGCCCGGAGCCACGCCCGGAGCCGGAGCCCCGGCGCGAGCCCGTTCCCGAGCCTGAGCCGGAACCAGCGCCCGAACCGGAACCAGCGCCGGAACCGGAACCAGCGCCGGAGCCGGAACCAGCGCCCGAACCGGAACCCAGCCCCGAGGAAGTCCCCGAGCCGCCCTCGGAGGCGCCTGCCGAACCGCCCCTTGAATGGCCGGACCAAGCCCCGCCCGAAGCGCCGGTGCGCGCGCCCGATCCGGCGCCTGCGCCGACGCCGCAGGAAATCCCCATCGATGAGGTGACCAGCCCGGCGCAAGACAGTGCCAAGCCGGGACTTCTGGGGCGTCTTTTGGGTCGCAAGGAGGGCAAGACCGTTGTGCGGCGCGTGCTGGACGACGACATGCTCGAACAGCTCGAGGAGCTGTTGATCTCGGCGGATATGGGGGTGGATACCGCGCTGCGCGTGACCGCCAACATGGCCGAGGGCCGCATGGGGCGCAAACTTTCCGGTCAGGAAATCAAGGAGTTGCTGGCGCAGGAAATCACCCGGATCATGGAGCCGGTCGCCCGGCCCATGCCGATCTATCCCAAGACCCCGCAGGTCGTGCTGGTGGTGGGCGTGAACGGATCGGGCAAGACCACGACAATCGGCAAGCTGGCCAGCCAGTTCAAGGCGGCGGGCAAGAGCGTGGTGATCGCTGCCGGTGACACGTTCCGCGCGGCGGCTGTGGAGCAGTTGCAGATCTGGGGCGGGAGGGCCGGTGTGCCGGTGCTGACCGCGCCGGAAGGGTCTGATCCGGCCAGTCTGGCGTTCGACGCGATTGAAAAGGCGCAGGCCGATGGCGCGGACCTTCTGATGATCGACACGGCGGGGCGATTGCAGAACCGGGCTGACCTAATGGAAGAACTGGCCAAGATCGTCCGGGTCATCCGCAAGAAAGATCCCGGCGCGCCGCATAATACGCTTCTGGTGCTCGATGCCACCACGGGGCAGAACGCCCTGAGCCAGGTCGAGACGTTCCAGAAACTGGCCGATGTGTCGGGGCTGGTGATGACCAAGCTCGACGGCACGGCGAAGGGCGGGGTTCTGGTGGCGCTGGCCGACAAGTTTGGCCTGCCGATTCATGCGATCGGCGTGGGCGAGCAGATCGACGATCTGGCCCCGTTCGACCCTGAGGATTTCGCAGCGGCCCTGATCGGGCTTGAGCGCGGCTGACCCCCGGCCGGGAGCGCGGCCCGCCCCTATGCCTGTGGCACAGTGCCATGCCCGTATGCCATTGATTGCACCGGGGGCTGTGATAGGTGAAAGACCAGCGCATCGCCAGATCGATGCACGCGTTTCGGCCCGAGACCTCAGGGGGTGGGCAGACACGCTTTGGACGGTGACCGGAGAGGCCGATATGAGCGAGCACAAGATCAATCCGTTGGTGAAGACCGGCCTTGAACTGGGACCGATCATTGCGTTTTTCGCGGCGTATCTGATGCTCAAGGACCGGGTTTTTACCTTTGGCGGCACCGAATATGACGGCTTTATCGTGGTCACGGCCGGGTTCATTCCGGTTTTCCTGCTGGCGATGGGGATACTTTGGTGGCTGACGGGGCATCTGTCGCGGATGCAGGTGGTCACAGCGGTGCTGATCATCGTGTTCGGCGGTATGAGCGTCTGGTTCAACGATCCGCGGTTCTTCAAGATGAAGCCCACGATCATCTATCTGATCTTCGCCGGGGTTCTTGGGGCGGGCCTGCTGCGTGGTCAGTCATGGCTGCAATATGTGATGGACGGCATGATGCCGCTGACCCATGAGGGCTGGATGATCCTCACCCGGCGTCTGGCGGCGTTCTTCTTTGGTCTGGCGATCTTGAACGAGCTTGTCTGGCGCCTGACGAGCGAAGAGACATGGGTCTATTTCAAGACATTCGGTCTGACGGCGGCGATCTTCGTGTTCTTCATGGCGCAGGGGCGGCTTTTCCGCGAACATGGCACACAGGACGAGGACGCCTGACCGGAGTTTCCGGTTATGTCTTTGAAACTACAAGCCGGCGCCCGGATTTGGGCCGGTTTTCCGGTTGGCCGGAGTGCATGTCGCTGACCTTGCTTCATCGTCTGCGGTGTGCGTCGACCCCACCGATCCGCCCTTAGGACGTTTTGCCTGTGCTTGTCATACTCGTATTCTGGGTGGCGTTGAGCATCGTGATCGCCGGGGAGACGCTGTTGGTCTGGATCACGCTCCTGCCGGGTCTGATGATCGTGCTGCACTGGTTCTATTGTTGGGTCATGGTCCCGGTGCTGATGCCGTCCGGGGATGATCCGGCCTGAACCGCTCGTCGGCACGGATATGCAGGCGAGGTGGTCAAGCCGCAAATCCACGGTGTGATTTTGCACCCTGGCAGACATGGAACGCCGTCGTGACGGCCATGCGAAAGCTGGATGACGGTGTTGACGGATCACGCGACCGGGTCTAAAGCAACCGCGTGGCGATTTGTTACCGGATTGCGGGCCACGTAAAACAACTCCGCTAAAGAGGTCAGGATGAAGGAGCCCCTTTCGCTTGACCGCGACGGGGGTTTTTTTGTTTGGGCCAAGCGCCCTGGAGGACGAAGATGAGTGATGATTGGAACATGCGGACGAAACTGGTGCATGGCGGAACCCGCCGCAGCCAGTATGGCGAGGTCAGCGAGGCGATCTTTCTGACGCAGGGGTTCGTTTATGACAGTGCCGAAGCCGCCGAGGCCCGGTTCCTGCAGGCTGGACCGGATGAATTCATCTATGGTCGCTATGGCAATCCTACCGTTGCGATGTTCGAGGACCGGATCGCCGGTCTGGAAGGGGCCGAGGCTGCCTTTGCCACCGCCAGCGGCATGGCGGCGGTCAGCGGCGCGCTGACCTCGATGCTGCGGGCGGGCGATCACGTGGTGGCCGCACGCGCGCTTTTCGGGTCGTGCCTTTATGTGTTGGACGAGGTGCTGACGCGCTTCGGGGTCGAGGTGACTTTCATTGACGGCACGGATCTGGACGCGTGGCGCGCAGCGGTACGCAGCGATACCCGCGCGGTGTTCTTCGAAAGCATCGCCAATCCAACGCTCGAAGTTGTGGATATCGCGGCGGTGGCGGATATCGCCCATGCGGTCGGCGCCACAGTCGTCGTGGACAATGTCTTTGCCACGCCGGTGTTTTCCTGTGCGATCGAGCAGGGGGCCGATGTGGTGATTTATTCGGCGACCAAGCATATCGACGGTCAGGGGCGCGCGCTTGGCGGTGTGATCCTCGGGACGCGCGAGTTCATCCGGGGCACGGTTGAGCCGTACATGAAGCATACCGGCGGCGCGATGTCCCCGTTCAATGCCTGGGTGATGCTCAAGGGGCTCGAGACGATCAGCCTGCGGGTCAATGCGCAGGCCCAGACAGCGCTGGCGCTGACCGATGCGCTGCAGGGACGGCCCGAATTGTCGCGGGTGATCTATCCGGGTCATGCCAGCCATGCGCAGCATGATCTGGTCCTGCGGCAGATGGGCAAGGGTGGCACGGTCGTGGCGCTGGAGCTGGCGGGCGGGCAGGCGGCGGCGTTCCGGTTTCTCAATGCGTTGAGGATCGTGGTGATCTCGAACAATCTGGGTGATGCCAAATCCATCGCCACCCATCCTGCAACAACCACGCATCAACGCTTGCCGGCGGATCAAAAGGCCCTGCTGGGTATCACGCCGGGACTGGTGCGGCTGTCGGTGGGGATCGAAGATCAAGAAGACCTGATTGCCGATATCTCTCGGGCTTTGACCATTGCGGGCGAAAAACAATGATCCGGCCTGTCGCTTCCGACGTAATTCCTTTCGAAATTGGAAATCCTTAGCGGCCATGTTTAGATACACTGGGCGCTGAATATCGGGGGCCGGAAATGAATATTCATACGCGGGAACTATCGGACATGCCGGATCGGGACGAGGCGAAAGCGGCGCTGGAGCGGCTGCGGAGCTGGGCTGCGCAAGCCACCCCCGAGGAGGTTGCCGATCTGGACCCGGCCATCGCGCGGCTTTTGCCGGGCCGGTCACTTTCGAACTACCCGGATCTGTCACGCGATTATCCGGATGAGTTCAAGGTCAGCGACGCCTACAAGGCGTCTCTACCGGATCTGCAGAACGGTCCCAGCTCGCTCATTCGCGGCGCGCGCCAGCAGTTGCAGCATGTCGGTATTTCGAATTTCCGCCTGCCGATCCAGTTTCACACCCGCGACAATGGCGATCTGACGCTCGAGACCAGTGTGACCGGCACGGTTAGCCTCGAGGCGGGCAAGAAAGGCATCAACATGTCGCGCATCATGCGCAGCTTCTATCGCCATGCCGAAAAGACTTTCAGCTTCGAGGTCATGGAAGCGGCGCTGGATGATTACATCACCGATCTGGACACGATCGATGCACGGCTCCAGATGCGGTTTTCCTATCCGGCCAAGGTGCAATCCCTGCGCTCGGGGCTGCAGGGCTACCAGTATTACGACATCGCGATGGAACTGGTCGAGCAGGACGGGGTGCGCCGCAAGTTCATGCATCTCGATTACATCTATTCGTCCACATGCCCCTGCTCGCTGGAGTTGAGCGAGCATGCGCGCCAGACGCGCGGGCAGCTGGCGACGCCGCATTCCCAACGCTCGGTTGCACGCCTGTCGATCGAGATCGAGGGTCCGCAGATCCTGTGGTTCGAAGACCTGATCGACATGGCCCGCGCGGCTGTCCCCACCGAAACGCAGGTCATGGTGAAGCGCGAGGATGAGCAGGCCTTTGCCGAGCTGAATGCTGCCAACCCGATTTTCGTCGAGGATGCGGCAAGGCTGTTCTGCGAGCAGTTGCTCAAGGATCCGCGGATCGGGGATTTCCGCGTGGTGGCCAGCCATCAGGAAAGCCTGCACAGCCATGATGCCGTCAGCGTTCTGACCGAGGGCGAGACATTTGCGTCGGACAGCATCGACCCGCGGATGTTCAGCTCGCTCTTCCACATCGGCTGAACGGTCCGGCCATCGCCCGAGTTCGCGCGGTGCCCTATTCTTGGGCGCCGCGTTTTCTTTTGCGCGTTTTACACTCAGAAGGCGAGGGGAGCAGGGCAGTAAGTGGCGCCAAGGGCCACGGAGCGGCGGGTTTGCGTTATCTTATCGTCACAAAATCCAGTCATGACTTCTTCAGTTCACTAGGCCTAAGGGATACCACGATGACACACGTGATGACACCGTTCACGCTTTCAGCCGCCGGGTTTCGTCTGGCTGGCTACCTTTTGGAAAACAACCTGCGCGTCGCACAGGAGTTCGGGCGGGCCGCGCTGATTGCCAATCCGTTTCTCTTGCGCAAGAGCGCGACATATGTCCGTCCCGTGACCACGGCGCCGGTTGAGAAAAAGGCCGCAGCCGTGGCGGACAAGACCGCTGGCACATCTGCCGAGCCGGTATTGACCGAGCCCAAGTCTGCGGTGACGCTTGTGGCGTCCGAGCCAAAGCCCGCTGCGCCGAAAGCACCGGCGGCACAGGGACAGGTTGTTCCGATGAGCCCCGCGCGGCCCGCAGCCAAGACCATTGACTTGCAAGCGGACACCGGCACGCCCAAGCGCCCGCGCGCGCCATCCAAGCCGCCAGCGATGCCGGCACCGCGCAGCGTGGCCATGAACGGACGCGACACCAGTCAGGCCTGAGTTGCAACCGGTGCAAGGCCGGGTTGAGAAATTGATGTTGGTAAAGTCAACACTGCTGACCTAGCTTGGCGATCAGGGAGGAAACCTGAAAGCAACCGAGCGAGGTTTCCAAATGGCCGTTTTCACTACCAACATCTCTGATGCTCCCGCCCGTCTGCGCGACTGGCTCAAAACCGTCGGCACGGCGCTTGCCCTGGGGTTCGAGGCTCATGCCCGCCGGGCATCGCGGCGCGACCAGATCGAGGCGCTCGAGGCGATGTCCGATGTCGAGCTGGCCCGCATCGGTCTGCGCCGGGACGATATCGTGCGTCATGTCTATGGCGATCTGTTCTACAGGTAAGATCGAAATGCGCCTTGGCCCGGCGCGACGTGCCGGGCTGTTGCGGTCATCCGTTCGCGCTTGACAGTGACATGGGGCGCGGCCAACTGTGCGCCTCATGTTGGATGTGCGGCCTGTCGGATATGTCATAGGACTGGTGGTCGTGGCCATGGGGTTGGCCATGATTTTCCCGCTTGCCGTCGATATCGCCGAAGGGCGCGGGCATTGGCCCGTCTTTGCCGAAAGCGCAATCCTCACGACGCTTGTGGGCGGTCTGGTATCTTTGGCGTGCCGGAACGGGGTTAGGGACAGTCTGACGGTTCAGGAAACCTTTTTGCTGACAACCGGGGTCTGGGTGTTCCTGCCGCTGTTTGGCGCGCTGCCGTTCATGCTGGGCGAGACCGAGGCGCGGGCCGTCGATGCCATTTTCGAGGCGATGTCGGGTTTGACCACCACGGGCTCAACGGTGCTGTCGGGCCTTGATACGCTGCCCAAGGGTCTGTTGCTGTGGCGCGGCATCCTGCAATGGATGGGCGGGATCGGGATCATCGTGGTGGCGATGGTTTTCCTGCCGGAGCTGCGCATCGGGGGGATGCAGCTTTTCCGGTCCGAGGCCTTCGACACGATGGGCAAGATCCTGCCGCGCGCCACGCAGATCGCGTCGAGTATTTCGACGATTTACGTGGCGCTCACTCTGGCTTGCACGCTGGCCTATCTGGCAACCGGCATGAGTGCCTTCGATGCGACGGTTCATGCGCTGACCACCGTTTCCACGGGGGGCTTTGCGAATTACGACGCTTCCTTCGGGGCATTCTCGGGCAGCGCCGAATGGGTGGCGACCCTGTTCATGGTCCTCGCGGCTTTGCCGTTCGTGCGCTATGTGCAGCTTCTGAACGGGAACCATCGGGCACTGTTTCGCGACAGCCAGGTGCGGGCATTCCTGATGATGATTGCGCTGCTTGCCGTGGTCACCGCCGGGGTGCTGCTGACGATCTTTCCGCATCATCCCGAACAGGCCCTGCGCGAAGCGGCGTTCAACATCACCTCGATCATGAGCGGCACGGGCTATGCCAGTGTGGATTACATGACATGGGGTCCATTCCTGATCGCGCTGTTCTTTTTCATCGGCCTGATCGGGGGCTGTGCGGGATCGACCACATGTTCGATCAAGATTTTCCGCTATCAGATTCTGTTTGCCTCGGTGAATGCGCAACTGGGGCGCATTCATTCGCCTCATGCGGTCTTTACCCCGCGGTTCGAAGGGCGCTCGATCAGTGACGACATCCTCAATTCGGTGATGACGTTCTTCGTCTTCTTCATTGTCACGCTTGGTGTCGTGGCGGTGGCGCTTGGCTTGACGGGGCTGGATTTCATCACCTCGGTCTCGGGGGCTGCCACGGCGCTGGCCAATGTCGGCCCCGGTCTGGGCGATATCATCGGACCGGCCGGGAATTTCGCGCCGCTGAACGACGCGGCGAAATGGATCCTGACATTTGCTATGCTCATCGGACGGTTGGAGCTCATGGCCGTCTATGTCATGTTCACCGTCAATTTCTGGAGAACCTGATGACCACCCGACCTTTGGGCGCACAGATCAGCCACATGCTCAAATCCCGTGGCGTGGAGACGATCTTCGGGATTCCCGGTGTGCATAATCAGGAAATGTATCGCGGTATCGAAGAGGCCGGGATCACGCATATTCTGGCGCGGCACGAGCAGGGTGCGGGCTTCATAGCGGATGGCTATGCCCGCGCCAGCGGCAAGCCGTGCATCGCCTATGTGATCACCGGTCCGGGGCTTTGCAATATCATGACGCCGATCGGGCAGGCCTATTCTGACAGCGTGCCGATGCTGGTGATATCCTCCTGTCTGGATGAAACCGCGGCACGGCGCGGTCAATTGCACCAGATGAAGGATCAGGAAGGGGCCGCGCGCGCGGTCGCGGACTGGTCTGAAACCGCGCTCACGGCACAGGCGGCCTATGATCTCATCGACCGGGCGATGACCGAGTTCGCCTTGGGGCGGGCACGGCCCAAGCATCTGTCGGTGCCGATCCGCCTGTTGCAAGGCATGGCCGAGGCGGCGCCATCCGCGCCGACGCGGCCTTCGGCACGCCCCGGAACGGCGCCGGATGTGGCGGCGGCGGTCGAGGTTCTGCGCGCGGCACGGCGCCCGTTGATCGTGGCGGGGGGCGGCGCGACAAAGGCGGCAGCGGCGCTCAACCGGCTGCGCGAGGTGACGGGGGCCGCCACCTTCACCACCTATGCCGGACGCGGCATTTTCACCCCCGGAACGCCGCTGCATTACGGGAATTTCCTGGCCAGACCCGGCTCGGCGGACGAGATCGCCAAGGCGGATGTGGTTCTGGCGATCGGCACCGAACTGAGCCAGGTCGATCTGTGGCGCGATCATCTGGGCCATATGGGCAAGATGATCCGTGTGGATATCGACGCCGAGGTTCTGTCGGACCTGTCGCGCGCCGACATCACGCTTGCGGGCGATGCGGCGGCGGTGGCTGAGGCGTTGTGTGCGGCGCTTGGTAAGCCGTTTCAATCGCTTTGGACACAGGCGGAAATAGATGCTGCACGGGATCGGTGGCGGCGCGAGGTGGATGGGCAATTGCCGGGGATCGGTGCGATCTGTGACGCGCTGCGCGCCTGTCTGCCCAAAGACACCATGATCTTTTCCGACATGACGCAATTTGCCTATAACGCCAATGAAATCTGGGAGTTGGAGGCACCGGGGCTGTGGCATCATCCAAGTGGCTTCGGCACGTTGGGCTATGCCTTGCCCGCGGCGATCGGCGGCGCGGTGGCCCGACCGGGCCTGCCCACGATGTGCGTGGCAGGCGATTACGGCTTTCAGTACACGCTGCCGGAACTGGGTGTGGCGGTGGAGCTGGGTTTGCCGCTGCCGATCCTTTTGTGGGACAATGGCAAGCTCAAGGAGATCGAGGACAGCATGGTGCGCTCGCAGATCGCACCCAATGCGGTGGTGGCGCGCAATCCCGACTTCTGCGCCCTTGCGCGCGCCTATGGGGCGGGTGCGGAGGAACCGCAGAGTCTTGGCGCGTTGACCAAGGCTGTGAACGCGGCTTTTGCGGCCAGCGGCCCGACCCTGATCCGGGTCACGCCCGATCTGCTTGGCGGCTGAGTCCGCGCCCCGCGCGCCTATCGGGCGCGGGACGCCGTGTCAGAGGATCAATCCCAGCAACTGACCAGCACGGTCATGCCGGCGGCGCGGTCGGTCAATGCCTCGGGTGCCATCTGGGCGATCTCGGAGGTGGCCGAGGGCGTGATGCCCGCATCCTGCAAAAGCTGTTTCAGAACAGTGTTATTCGCCGCGAAGCTCACACCATCGGGAAGTCTGCGGTCGCCCGAGCCTTGTGGCATAAGCATTCCCAGAACCGCGCCGCCCGCATCCACCACAGGGCCACCTGCATCGCCCTCAAGGGCATTGAGCGACAGGCGCTTGATCTTGTCCTCGCCGTTCAGGCCCTGCAGCTCCTCGAGCTGGCCGAATGTCAGCGTCGGCGCACCGAGCACACCGCCATAGGAATATCCCGCCACGGCAACATCCGACCGCAACCGGGGGATCGCCTGTTGGAAGGCCGCGACCGCCATGGGCGCCAGACGGTCAAGTGGCCGCAGAAGCGCGATCCCGAGGCTGTCATCACGGCTGGCCACCTGGGCTTCGTGATCCTCGTCGATGGTGATGCGGCGGCAGCCATCCACCACATCGGCGGTGGTCAGGACGGCGCCAGTGCGATCCACGTAAAAGCCCGAGCGATTGAGCCGCGGCTTGCGGATTTCCAGGCCCGACACAAGGTCGATGCCCTGCATGGCGTCGCTGCCCTCGGCCGGGTCCAGAACGCCGTCGATGCGCGTGAAACTCTCCTGCATGCGCCCCAGAAGGCGGGTGCGCCGTTCCTCGTCGCCTGCGGGCCAGACAAGGGTGAAGCCCTTGATCTCGCCGTCTTTGAGCCAGGCTTGTGTATGCGAGATCCTGAGCGCCCCCTCACCGATCAGGGTGAAGGCATCGCTTTCGAGGGTCCGAGGTCCGGTTTCAGGCACGATTTCAAGCGTTTGCATGATGTCGTAAAGACCGGCCAGTGTGGCATCTGTGCCGGTCTGACTGATGAGAAGTACCCGCGCGTCGATATCGCCCTGAGCGTTGTAATGCACGAAAGGCGGCTCGTAGCGTTCGAAGGCGACCAAGGCGGTGGGCATCTCGATCTCGATCCCGGCGGCCTCGTCGCGCACGATCTGCAGGCCAAGACCATCAAGCACGGCATTGTACTGGCCCAGCAATTCGGCGCGCTGGAGCGTGGTCAGGATGCCCGTTTCGTCATGGCCATTGGTCGCTTGCCAGTCCGCCATCGAGGACCGCGTGCCGCGCCCGAAGGCCGCGTCGATCGGACCAGCGTAGAACCCGGCCCATCGCAGCGCCTCTTGCAGGGCGGCACGTTCCTCGCGGCTCAGAAGGCTTTCGCTGGCGCGCGCCTCGGCGGGGGTTTCGTCGGCGGGTTCGATGAGTGGTATCTCTATCGGGGTGTCCTGTGCCAAGGGGGCGTTCTGCGACAGGACCGGATCGACAATCTCGAGTGCGGGACGATCAAGCGCGTTCGTTCCGATGGGCCAGAACTGCTGCTGATAATCCGAACTGCGCGCGATATAGCTGTCGCGCGGGATCAGCCCTTGAGCCCGAAGGCTGCGCAATATCCGGTCTGCATCTTCGGGGGCATAGGGTCCAAGGGCGATGGCATACCAGCCTGCGCCAAGGGAAAAGCCGTGCACGTCATCAAGCTGGGCGCTGTAATCGCGTATCCGGTCGTTGGCCGAGGACAGGCTTGGTTGCGCTTCGATCTGCACCCAGACCGTGTCGCCCTGTTGCGCGCGGGCAGCAGGAACAGCCATCACGATTACACATAGAATTACTGAAAAAAAACGCGTTATCAAAGCCACTTGGTCCTGTCCCGTTCTGGTTTGCCCCGGTTGTCCCGTCTTTTAGCAAAAATGCGCCGTCATGCACCCAAAATAATGGCGCCTCCCGCAATTGACCCTGCCGTGTCGTGGCCGTAGGTAAGAACGGCGATTTCAGGGGGCCAGCCGGAGGCGACCATGGCGGAACAGACAGGCATGCCACGCAGTTTTCAGGAGGTCATCCTGCGGCTGCAAGCCTATTGGGCGGCGCAGGGCTGTGCGATGATGCAGCCTTATGACATGGAAGTCGGCGCTGGCACGTTCCACCCCGCTACCACCTTGCGCTCGCTTGGCAGCAAGCCTTGGGCTGCGGCCTATGTGCAGCCCTCGCGGCGGCCCACGGACGGGCGTTATGGCGAGAACCCCAACCGCCTGCAGCATTATTATCAGTATCAGGTGCTCATCAAACCCAGCCCGCCGAACCTGCAGGCGCTGTATCTTGGCAGTCTCGAGGCAATCGGCATCGACATGGCGCTGCATGACATCCGCTTTGTCGAGGATGACTGGGAAAGCCCGACGCTTGGTGCCTGGGGGCTTGGCTGGGAAGTGTGGTGCGACGGCATGGAAGTCAGCCAGTTCACCTATTTTCAGCAGGTCGGCGGCCATGATTGCCACCCGGTCTCGGGCGAGCTGACCTATGGGCTGGAGCGGCTTGCGATGTACGTTCTGGGCGTCGATCACGTGATGGATATGCCCTATAACGATCCGCAGGCGCCCATCCCGCTGACCTATGGGGATGTGTTCCGCCAGACCGAACAGGAATACAGCCGCTGGAATTTCGATGTGGCCAATACCGATGTTCTGCTGCGTCACTTCGAAGAGGCCGAGGCCGAGTGCGAAGCGATCCTGTCGCAGCCCGAGCTCGATCCGAAAACCGGGCAACGGATCATCATGGCGCATCCTGCCTATGATCAATGCATCAAGGCCAGCCACGTGTTCAACCTGCTCGATGCGCGCGGCGTGATCTCGGTCACCGAGCGGCAGGCCTATATTGGGCGTGTGCGGGCTCTGGCCAAGAAATGTGCTGATGCGTTTGTGACAACCGAGGCAGGGGGATTTGTGGCCTAATGGGTAAATTCCTCGCAGCTTTGATCCTCGGGTCGGCGATATTGGCCGGTGGCGGGCTCTATTATCTTCAGGTTTACGCCTATTATGATGAGGTGGTGCCGGATGGCCGGCAGGATGTGCAGATGACGCTGCTGACCACGGAGCAGGCGGAACCGATCCCCTATGCCGATTTTCAGGCGATCGACTCGGAAAGCTCGCCGATCCGGTATCGCGCCTGTTTCAATACCTCTCTCGGGTTGGATGTGCTCGCCGACACCTACATGCCCTACGACAAGCCCGTGCCGCTCGAGGCGCCGGGCTGGTTCGATTGCTTCGATGCCGATGATATCGCCACTGGGCTCAAGGACGGGTCGGCATTGGCCTTCATGGGGCAGAAGGATATCGAATACGGCATCGATCGTATCGTCGCCGTCACTGATAACGGGCGCGGCTATGTCTGGCACCAGATCAACCGCTGCGGCAAGGTCGTGTTCGATGGCCTGCCGACCCCCGAAGACTGTCCCGAACCCCCGAACCGGAATTGACCGATATGCCTGATCTTCTGATCGAACTGTTCTCCGAGGAAATCCCGGCGCGCATGCAGGCGCGGGCGGCGGCTGACCTCAGGGCGCGCATGACCGATGGGCTGGTCGAGGCCGGTCTGACCTATTCCGGTGCGCAGGCTTTTGCGACGCCCCGGCGGCTGACGCTGGCAGTGGAAGGGCTGCTGGCGGCAAGCCCAACCGTCACCGAAGAGCTCAAGGGGCCACGGGCAGATGCGCCCGAAAAGGCCATCGAGGGGTTCTTGCGCGGCGCAGGTGTCACCCGCGAAGAGCTTGAAATTCGTGACGAAAAGAAGGGTCAGGTGTTTTACGCCAAGATCATGCGGCCAGGCCGACCAGCCGAGGCGATCGTGGCCGAGGTGCTGGATCATGTCGTGCGGAATTTTCCATGGCCCAAGGCGATGCGGTGGGGGGCTGGTAGCCTGCGATGGGTGCGTCCGCTGCAATCCATCCTGTGTATCCTGACCGATGATGCGGGCGAGGCCCGGATCGTCGATCTGGAGATCGACGGGATCAAGGCCTGCAATACCACCGAAGGGCACCGGTTCATGGGTGGGGGACAGTTTGCGGTCTCGTCCTTTGAGGATTACGAGGCCGGGCTCAAGCGCGATCATGTGATCCTGGATGCGCAGCAGCGCGCGGATCATATCTGGCACGACGCCACCAGTCAGGCCTTTGCCGCAGGGCTGGAAGTTGTGGAAGATCAAGGGCTTCTGTCCGAGGTTGCCGGGCTTGTTGAATGGCCGGTCGTGTTGATGGGCCAGATCGACGAGGAGTTTCTGGGCCTGCCGGCCGAGGTGCTGCAAACCTCGATGAAGGAACATCAGAAGTTCTTTTCGGTGCGCAATCCGGCGACTGGAAGGATCGAGAGGTTCATCACCGTGGCCAATATCGAAAGCGCGGATCATGGCGCAACGATCCTTGCCGGGAACCAGAAAGTGCTGGCGGCGCGGCTGTCGGATGCCAAGTTTTTCTGGGAAAACGACCTTCGTATCGCGCATGCGGGCATGGAGGAATGGATCGAGCAACTGTCGAACGTGACATTCCAGCGACAGCTTGGAACGCAGGCCGCGCGTATCCGCAGGATCGCGGCGCTGGCGCGGGACATTGCCGCCGATGTGGGGGCGGATGCGGGGCGCGCGGAGCAGGCGGCGCGGGTGGCCAAGGCCGATCTGAGTTCGGAAATGGTCTATGAATTCCCGGAATTACAAGGGCTTATGGGGCGCTACTATGCCGAGGCGGCGGGCCTGCCGGATGATGTGGCGGCCGCCTGCGAGGAACACTACCGCCCGCTTGGGCCATCGGACGCGGTGCCGGTGGCGCCGGTGTCGGTGGCGGTGGCGTTGGCGGACAAGCTGGATACGCTGACGGGGTTCTGGGCGATCGACGAAAAGCCCACCGGATCGAAGGATCCCTTCGCGCTGCGCAGGGCGGCGCTTGGGGTGATCCGGATCATTCTGGATGGCGGTTTCCGGCTGAAACTGGACAGATATATTGATGCGCAGCTTCTCAGACACAAGATAAGCCTCAATCACGCCAAAGCCAGCGACGACGAAATCGACACGCTGGAAGAGGTTCTGGACGAGATTGCGGACCACGGAGTCTTCGGGGCGGCGTTTTGGGCGGTGATGGATCGGCTGAAGGAAAAAGATGGGGGGCCGGATACCGAAGAGGGCAGTTTGCTGCGAACGGTGGGCGATCTGGTGCCGGATCTGAGCACGGATTTGCTGGTGTTCTTTCATGACCGTCTGAAAGTTTATCTTCGAGATCAGGGGCTTAGGCATGACGTGATCGATGCCTGCCTGATGTTGGATGGCGGCGATGACCTGGCGCTGATCGTGGCACGGGCCAAGGCGTTGGGCGACGTGTTGGAGACCGAGGACGGGGTAAATCTTGTGCAGGGCTTCAAGAGGGCCAACAACATCTTGAGTCAGGCCGAAGAGAAAGACGGCGTCGAATATTCGTTCGGAGCGGACCCGAAATTTGCGGAAGTGTCTGAAGAGAAATACCTTTTTTCCGCTCTGGCCAAGGCTGAGGATGAGATTGCCAAGGCGAATGCTGTTGAGGACTTCGTGGGCGCCATGGCGGCGATGGCGGCGCTCAGGGGGCCGATCGATGCGTTTTTCGACGCGGTGCAGGTCAATACCGACAATCAGGTGGTGCGGCGTAACCGGCTGAATTTGCTTGGAAAGATACGGGATATCTGTTTGCAGGCGGCGGATCTGACCAAGCTGGAAGGCTGAATTTCGCTCCCACGGATGGCCCGGACCGCCGAAAGGGGCTGGGCGAGGGTTTTGTGTACGATTTGTACAAAACCTACGCGCGTTTGGGACGATCCGGGGCCGGATACCTGCAAATTGTGTCCATCTTGTACACAAGTCGCATTTTCGGGGCCGGAAACAGGGGCGCGCAGCCGGGGCGTGTAATCCGGGGGCAAGGGTGTGCTTGCTCTTGCCAAGGGGCACATCGCGCGTATTCTGCGCCAACGCAATCAGGGTGCCGCAGTGCAGCAAGACGATCCGAATATCACTCTCATCACACCGACCGCTCCGATGGCGGCGCAAACGCATGGCGGGCGCGCGAAATGTCTTCAGCGCCTTGTGCGGCTCGATCTGCCATTGCCGCGCACCATCGCGCTGTCATTCGATGCGGTGCATGGCATCGCTGCGGGGGATATGCCCGATCTTGATGCGCTGATCGCGCCGTTCAGCGCGGAGGCGTTGCTCTGTGTGCGCCCGTCTTCGGAAGACCCTGACTGGGGCGGGCCGGGGGCGGTGCTGAATATCGGAATGAACGATGCCAAGTTCGTGGAATTGAGCGACCGGCTGGGCAAGGAGGCGGCGTCGGAATTGTACCTGCGCTTCGTTCAGTCCTATTCGACGCATGTGGCGCGGTTGGACCCGGATATTTTCGACGACGTGGATTCTGATCCCGTGGTGGGGCTCGGGCAGGCGGTGCGCGCCTATGAGAACGAGACCGAAGAGGATTTTCCGCAAGAGACGAGTGTCCAACTGGCCGAGGTGCTGCGCTCGATGGCGCGGGCCTGGGAGGGGACGACCGCGCGCTTGCTGCGGCAGGCCAAAGGAGCGCCGGCGGATGCGGGGCTAGGCCTTGTGGTGCAGGAGATGGCCTTTGGGCTGGGGCAGGGCGAGTCCGGCTCGGGGGTGATGCAGCTTGTGGACAGTACCACGGGCGCACGGCGGATCACCGGGCGCTACATGAGCCAGAGCCAGGGCCGGGACGCGCTGCGCGCGGGGTCGGACGCGATGTTCCTGATGCGCGATCCGCGCGGTCCATCACTGGAGGAGGTGGCGCCCGAGGCCTTTGCCAAGCTCAAGGGCTATACCCAGCTGATGCGCGCCAAGCTGCGCGAGGAAATGCAGGTCGAGTTCACCATCGAAAATGGTGAGGTCTATGTGCTGGACGGTGTGCGGGTGGCGCGCAATGCCCGAGCGGCGGTGGCGATCGCGGTGACGCTGGCCGATGATGGCATCATCTCGCGCGAGGAGGCGTTGATTCGGATCGAGCCGCGCGCGCTCAATGAATTGTTGCACCGGCAGGTCGATCCCGAAGCGCCGCGCGACGTGCTGGCGCGTGGCGTGGCGGCAAGCCCCGGTGCGGCGACCGGCAAGATCGTGTTCACCGCCGAGGCCGCACAGGCCCATGCCGCCCGAGACGAGCCTTGCGTTCTGGTGCGGCGCGAAACCAGCCCCGAGGATATTCGCGGGATGCATGCAGCGGTTGCGGTGCTGACGGAACGCGGCGGTATGACCAGCCATGCGGCGGTGATCGGGCGGGGCATCGGCCTGCCTTGTGTGGTGGGGGCGTCGGAGATTGGGTTCGACACGTCACGCAAGACGCTGACGCTGCGCGATGGGCGTGTTCTGCGCAAGGGGGACACGATCACCATCGACGGCACCAATGGCGAGGTTCTGGCCGGGGCGGCGCCCTTGCTGGAGGCGGCGAGGGACGAATCGTTCCAGACGCTGATGGAATGGGCCGACGCGGTGCGCGACATCGCGGTGCGGGCCAATGCCGACACGCCCGCCGATGCCGAGGCGGCCCGGAATTTCCGGGCGCAGGGGATCGGGCTGTGCCGGACCGAGCATATGTTCTTCGAGGCCGACCGGCTGACGGTGATGCGCGAGATGATCTTTGCCGATTCGAGCCGCGACCGGGCGGCGGCGCTGGATCGGCTTTTGCCGATGCAGAGGGCCGATTTCATCGATCTTTTCCGCATCATGCAGGGCCAGCCCGTGTGCATCCGGCTGTTCGATCCGCCGCTCCATGAGTTTTTGCCCACCGATCGCAGCGGTTTGCTGGAACTGGCCGAGGCGCTGGACCTGCCCTTGTCGGATGTGACACGCCGGGTCGAGGCGCTGGGCGAATACAACCCGATGCTGGGGATGCGCGGGGTGCGGCTGGGCATTACCGTGCCGGAAATCTACGACATGCAGGCGCGCGCGATCTTCGAGGCGACGGTCGAGGCCAGCCGGGAGGGCGATCCGGTGGTGCCCGAGATCATGATCCCGCTTGTGTCGGCGCGGCGCGAGGTGGAGCTGGTCAAGACGCGCGTCGATGCGGTGGCCGCCGCGGTGCGCAACGAGACGGGGCGCGATTTCACCTATCGTCTGGGTGTCATGGTCGAGACGCCGCGCGCCGCGCTGCGCGCCAACGAGATCGCGCCGCATGTGTCGTTCCTGAGTTTCGGGACGAATGACCTGACGCAGATGACCTATGGTCTGAGCCGCGACGATGCGGGGCGGTTCATGTCGACCTATGTCAAGCAGGGCGTCTATCCCGAAGACCCGTTCCATACGCTGGATGTGGACGGTGTGGGCGAGCTGTTGCGGATGGGTGCCGAGCGCGGGCGCGCGGTCAAGCCGAACCTTGTGCTGTCGATCTGCGGCGAGCACGGGGGCAATCCCGAATCAATCGCGTTCTGCCGGGCGGCGGGATTCGACTATGTCTCATGCTCGCCTTTCCGGGTTCCGGTGGCGCGACTTGCTGCCGCACAACTGGTGGTCAAAGACAAGATCGGGTAGGCGATCACCCCTTGGGCGCAATATTCGCGCGGTGGGGCGGGGCTGCGGGCGTCGAAAATTTCGTCGCAATTGGAGCGTTCCTGTCGCGGACTGGACGCGTGGGGCAATTTTGACTACATGGCGCAGATGTTTTGCGGTGCTCATGCATCGCGATGGGGGATTATGCCATGATCAGAATGATTGTGATGCTGTCGTTCTTGATGGGCAGCACGGCGATGGCCGATACGCCTGTGAAGCGGCTTTTCGAGCAGGAGCGCGCAGCGCTGGGGCGGATCTCGGGTGAGATCAAGGCCAGCTATCTGCAGCGCCCGGAGGCCGATCTGGAGTATTCCAGGGAGTGGCTGTCGACGCAGCAGGTGAGCCAGGGTGGCGATCAGTGGCGCTGTCTGGCGGAGGCGTTGTACTTCGAGGCGCGCGGCGAAAGCGTGAAGGGTCAGTTCGCGGTGGCGGAGGTGATTCTGAACCGGGTGGATAGTGCGGAGTTTCCGAACACGGTCTGCGGTGTGGTGCATCAGGGCACCGGGCGGAAATATGCCTGTCAGTTCACCTATACCTGCGATGGCCATGAAGAGGTGATCGCCAACCCGACCGCGTTCCGGCAGGTGGCCAAGGTGGCGCGGCTGACGCTGGATGGCGCACCGCGGCAGTTGACCGATGGGGCGACGCATTACCACACGCAGGCGGTGAACCCGCGTTGGGCGCGCGTTTTCCCGCGCACGGCGACGATCGGCGTGCATCATTTCTACCGGATGCCGACGCGGTTGAGTTCCAACTGAGGGAAGCGGGAAAAACCGGTTGACTAGGACGTGAGCGCCTGTAAAAGGCAGGCTTCATGACGAATTTCTCGGGTGCGACGCGCCCGGCGCAGGAGACAGCACAATGGCGAAGCCGACGACCATCAAGATCCGTCTGAACTCGACCGCGGGCACGGGCCATTTCTACGTGACCAAGAAGAATGCGCGCACCATGACCGAAAAGATGGTCGTACGGAAGTATGACCCGGTGGTGCGCAAGCATGTCGAGTACAAGGAAGGCAAGATCAAGTAAGATCGCCCCGTTCCGACAAGACACAAGCCGCGCCGCCCAAGCGCGGCTTTCTTGATTCCGGGGGCAACGTATGGGCGGTGGGGTGATATTTCCCGAGGATCCCTGCCATCTGTACGATTGACCTAAGTCCGGCTGATGAGGCCGACCCCGACGAGATATTGGAGCTGCTGAGTTGCAGCTATGGCCAGCTTTTGGCCCGGGATCACCCTGTCGAGCTGGTAGAGAAGACGCTGACGGTGATGTGCCAGCCGGTGCCGAGGTTGCTGCGCGGGGCGCAATACGTGCTGGCGCGGCGGCAAGGGCATGTGGTGGGCATGGGTGGCTGGAGCCGGGAGACCCCGTTCGGGCGGCCCGGTGTGGACGGGCTGGGCCATGTGCGTCATCTGGCGGTTCACCCGAAGGCGCGGCGCAGCGGCGTGGGGCGGGCCATCTTCGGCTGGATCGCTGAGACGGCACAGGCGGCGCAGGTCACGCGGCTGTCGTGTCTTTCGACGCAACGGGCGGTGCCGTTCTTTGCCGCAATGGGGATGCAGGCGCAGGGGGATGTGCTGCTGCATTTGGGGCCGGACGTGAGCCTGCCTGCGATGCAGATGTGCTGGAGCGGATGACGGGGTGCGGATGGAGGCACAAAAAAAGGGCCGGTCGCATGGACCGGCCCCTGTTGTGTCGTGTCGCGGCGAGGATTACTCGCGCTGGCCGAACAGGCTCAGCAACATGATGAACATGTTGATGAAGTCCAGGTAGAGACGCAGCGCGCCCATGATCGCGGATTTGCCCATCCACTCGCTGTCGCCGTGATGGGCGTGGGCGAGATACTCGTTCTTGATGTCCTGCGTGTCATAGGCGGTGAGACCTGCGAAGATCAGAACACCGATGGCCGAGATCGCGAACATGATCGCGGGCGAGCCAAGGAAGATGTTGACGATCGACGCCACCACAAGGCCGATCACACCCATGATGAGGAAGCTGCCCCAGCCGGAGATGTCTTTCTTGGTGGTGTAGCCCCAGAGCGACAGCCCCGCGAAAGCGACGGCGGTGATCAGGAACACCTGAGCGATCGAGTAGTCGGTGAAGACCACGAAGATATAGCTGATCGACACACCCATCACGGCCGCGAAGGTGTAGAAGAACAGTTGTGCCGCCGCCGCGGACAGTTTGTTGATCATCGCACTGAAGGCGAAGACCATGATCAGCGGCGCGAACATCACGATCCAGCGCGTGATGCCGGTAAACAGTGTTTCGAACAGGGCTGCATTCGTGCCGACGGCCCAAGCCGCGGCGAAGGTCAGCAGCATGCCCACGGACATCGTGCCGTAGACCTTGTTCATGTGGGCGCGAAGCCCCGCATCAATCTGGGCGGTACGGGCGCCTGCCGCCGTCCGGATTGTTTCAAACTGAGCCATCAAAGCCTCCGATATTGAACCCCAAGCCCCATTCTTAGGGCTTTGCAGACAATATTGGGCAGGCCGGGCTTTATTTCAAGCATTACCGGAGCGAAAACGTGACAATTTAGGTCATGAATTCCGCCAGTGCGCCGGAATGTCCCACAGGGGGCGGCGGGACTCGGTCAGGGCGGTGTCGCGGTCAAGGCCGATATCCGCCAGAGCGCGGTCATCGAGCCGCGCAAGAGACCGCCGCTGGCGGTGCAGCGACAGCATCAGGCGCAAGGCCAGCAAGGGGCGCGGGCGGGCGCGCGGCGTGGCGCGGGAGAGTGACAGGGGCGGCATGGCGATATCCTTTCCGTTTCGTGATGAATGACTTGCGTTTCATGTTTTCTGGTGATGTATATGACGGCTGTGGTATCATTTTAAAAAAGAATGTTTGTGACCGGACGCATCAAGGAATGTGATACATGAGGAATCTGGATACGACGACCCTGCGCTCGTTCGTGGCGGTGGCCGATCAGGGCGGGGTGACTCGGGCCGCGGCGGTCTTGCACCTGACGCAATCGGCGGTGTCGATGCAGCTCAAGCGGTTGGAGGAGATGATGGGCCTGTCGCTGCTGGATCGCAGCAACCGCACCATCGGCCTGACGGCGGCGGGCGAGCAATTGCTGGGCTATGCGCGCCGGATGCTGGAATTGAACGACGAGGTGGTGCGGCGCCTGACCGAGGAGACCTTTGAGGGCGAGGTCATTCTGGGCGTGCCGCATGACATCGTCTATCCGGTGGTGCCGCGCGTGCTCAAGGCGTTCAACGTGGCGTTTCCGAGGGTCAAGGTGAACCTCAAGTCATCGCGGACGGTGCGGCTGCGCGAGGCGCTGCGCAAGGGGGAGGCGGACCTTATCCTGACCACCGAGGAGGATCTGGGGCCGGGCGGCGAGACGCTGTGCGAAATGCCGCTGCGCTGGACGGGGGCACGCGACGGGCTGGCGTGGAAGCGGCGGCCGCTGAGGCTGGCGTTTTCGACCAACTGCATTTTCCGGCCCATCGTGCTGCGGCGTCTGGATGCCGCGGGCGTGGATTGGGATATGGCGGTGGAATCCGAGGATGACCGCTCGGTCGAGGCGCTGATCAGCGCCGATCTGGCGGTGGGGGCGTTGCTGGAAGACAGTATTCCGCCGCATCAGGAGGCGATTTCGCCGGGGGGGAGCCTGCCGGATCTGGGGGTTCAGAAGATCAACATGTATGCGCGCGGCGGGCGCGACGAGGTGCTTGAGCAGTTGGCGGAGATATTGCGCAGCGGCTATGGCGCGGTGGCGCAACCTGTGGGGCTGTTCAGCGTGGGGTGACCACGACCTTGCCGGTGGATGTGCGGCTGCGCAGCAATTCGAGCGCCTCGGCGGCCTGATCCAGCGGCAGCACATGGCTTACATGGGGTTTGATGCGGCCTGCTTCATACCAGCCCATGAGGGTGGCGAGGCTGTCGGTGACGACCGAGGGGCGGAACTTGAGATAGCCGCCCCAGTAGAAGCCGATGACGCTGAGGTTCTTGACCAAGAGGTGATTGGCCTTGATCTGCGGGACGGTGCCGCTGGCGAAGCCGATGGAGAGGATGCGGCCTTCGGGATTGGTGGCGCGGAAGGCGGCATCGAACTGATCGCCGCCGACGGGATCATAGACCACGTCCACCCCGCCAAGCGCCTTGCAGGCGGCACGGATGTCGTCGGTTTTGGCGTCGATCAGGTGATCGGCACCGGCCTGCCGTGCCACGGCCAGCTTGTCGGCGCCGCGCGCACAGGCGATGACCCGGGCGCCCATCAGCTTGCCGATTTCCACCGCCGTGAGGCCCACGCCGCCGGCGGCGCCGAGCACCAGAAGGGTTTCGCCGGGCTGTAGCTGCGCCTTGTGATCGAGCGCCACATGGCTGGTGCCATAAGCGATCTGAAAGGCGGCGGCGTCGATATCGCTCATGGCGTCGGGCAGGGGCACGGCGCGGTCGGCGGGAAAGCAGCCGTATTCGGCGAGCCCGCCTTGCCCGCCGAACACCGCGACACGGGTGCCGATGGCGGGCGCGGTGACGCCGGGACCATGCGCCTCCACCGTGCCCGCAACCTCCATCCCGAGGGTAAAGGGGGCGGCGGGCGTGTCCTGATAGTCGCCGGTCATCATCAGCAGGTCGGCGAAATTCAGCCCGCAGGCGCCGACCTTCAGCCGGATTTCGCCGGGGCCGGGAGTGGGCATGGAGAGATCGGTCACGGCGGGAGGGGCACCGGGCGAATCGATATGAAATGCGCGCATCTGGACCCCCTGAGCCAGTGGAAGAAAGGGCTGCAAGCCCTTGTCTGCGTTAGACGAAATGCGATACGGTTGTCAATTCGCCAGCCTTGGTTGTATTGCTTTACCTCGAAAGTATAGGTGCTCGTTAAGATTGAGTGGAAATTTGACTGGTCACGTTTTTGTAGTGTGATACTTCTTGTGTTCAACCTCGAAAATGCTAGGGTTACGCGACGCTGCCGCGTGGTCTGGCGTCCAAAGCTGATCATTTGGCAGTCGTAACGGACGACAATATTTTCGGTCGGACCGGAACCTGAAAAATAGAAAAGGAAGATGTGATGCCGCACCCCGTAGATATTCACGTCGGCAAGCGCATTCGCCATCGCCGCTGGCTGGTCGGAATGACCCAGCAGCAACTGGCCGAAAGCGTCGGTATCAAGTTTCAGCAAATTCAGAAGTACGAAACCGGTGCGAACCGGGTCAGCGCATCGCGCCTTTGGGATATCGCGGACGCGCTGGATGTCGACGTCAGCTTCTTCTTCGAAGGGCTGGAAACCGACAGTGGGAAATCGGAGGCCGGTGAAAAGGTGCCTGCCGATCTGCTGGGAGACAAGGAGGCGCTGGATCTGGTGCGCTCGTATTACGCGATCCCCGAGAACCAGCGACGCCGCCTGTTCGATCTGGCACGCGTTCTGAGCGACGTGGCTTGAGCTTGTCGGCCGGGCGGTCTACCGCTGAGGGGCAACCGCAAGGGGAGCGCCCGGTTTGGACATTGACGACACGGATGAGACCGGCGGCAGCGATGACATCGTCGCCACCGCCCATGCCATGGCAGATGCCGCCCGCGTGGCGGTGCTGGAGCATTTCCGCGCCGAAGGGCTGACGGCGCAGAACAAGACCGCCACGGGGTTCGACCCGGTGACGGCGGCCGATCGCGCGGCCGAGCGCGCGATACTGGACATCCTGCAGGATCGACGCCCTGATGATGCGCTGTTCGGCGAGGAATTCGGTGCGCGACCCGGCACGAGCGGGCTGACCTGGGTGGTCGATCCGATCGACGGCACACGCGCATTTCTGTCGGGCGCGCCGACATGGGGCGTGCTGATCGCGCTGCGCGATGCGGAGGGGCCGATCTATGGCATCATCGACCAGCCCTATATCAACGAACGGTTCGAGGGCGGTCTGGGCCGCGCCCGGCTTGTCGGCCCGCAAGGCGAGCGCCGGTTGAAGGTGCGCGGCGACCGGCCTATGGCGCAATCGATCCTGTTTTCGACCTTTCCCGAGGTGGGCACAGCGCAGGAGCGGGCGGGCTTCATGCGGGTGGCGGAGGCGGTGCAGCTGGTGCGCTACGGGATGGATTGCTACGCCTATGCGCTTCTGGCCGCCGGACAGATCGATCTTGTGATCGAGGCAGGGCTGAATTCCTATGATATACAGGCGCCGATCGCGGTGATCGAGGCGGCGGGCGGCATCGTGACGGATTGGGACGGCGGCCCGGCCCATGAGGGGGGGCGCGTTCTGGCGGCGGCGGGCCGCCAGCAGCACGCCGAGGCGCTGGCGCTGTTGCAGGGGATCGGGTGAGCGCGGATCGGATCACGCGACGTGATGCGGGAACGGAACGGGAGTGTGTGACATGGCGACAAGGTTTTCAGGGCGGATTGCGGCGGCGCTGATACTTGCGGGGCTGATGCTTTCGGGGCAGGCGCAGGCGCAGATGGCCGATATGGGCGGATCGGCGCAAGGCTGGCTGAGCCAGGTGCGGGCACAGGACGGGCGCGGCGCGCTGGCGGTTTCGGCGCCGCTGACGCGGGCGGCTGCCGCCCATGCCGACGATCTGGCGGGTTCGGGACGGTTCAGCCACGAGGGCAGCAATGGCAGCAGCGTGGGCCAGCGTGTCCGGAAGCAGGGTTACGGGTTCTGTTTCGTGGCCGAGAACATCGCCAAGGGGCAGGGCAGCCTGCAGGAGGTGCTGGAGGGGTGGATGGCCTCGCCGGGGCATCGGCGCAACATCCTTGCCGAGCAGGCGGTGGAGTTCGGGCTGGTACGCGGGCCGGACAACCTGTGGGTCATGGTGCTGGGGCGGCCCGGCTGCTGATGGCGTGACTGCCCCAGGGGGTGTGGCTGTCATCGGCGCGCAGCGTGGTGATGATTGAAACGTCTTTCAAAAGTCAGTTCGGGCCAGTTCAGGACAGTCCGGGCCGGGCCGGGGCGGGCTTGCCCGCCCTGACGGGCGGTCGCGCGGGCGGCGTGGCCTCAGCCCGCGCGCAGGGGCTGGCCCATGATGCGCAGATCCCGGATGGCGCGGTCATCGCCCATCATGATCGTGGGAAAGATCGCGTCCCAGATGTCGTCTGCGCGCGCGTGACGCGTGGCGATGGCGGGCGTGGAGGCGAGATCGAGCACCACCAGATCCGCCTCCATCCCCGGCGCGATCGTGCCGATCCTGTCGCCCATATGCAGCGCCCGGGCGGAGCCTGCGGTGGCCAGCCACAAAAGCTGCGCGGGATGCAGCACGGTGCCGGTCAATTGTCCGATCTCATAGGCGGCGGCCATCGTGCGCAGCATCGAGAAGCTTGAGCCGCCGCCGGTATCGGTGGCCAGTCCGATGCGCTGCCCTTCGGCCAGACGGCGCCCGATATCGAACAGGCCCGAGCCGATGAAGCTGTTGGAGGTGGGGCAATGGATCAGTGCTGCGCCGCTTTGCGAAAGGCGAGAGGCCTCACGCGCGGTGAGGTGGATGGCATGGCCGAACAGCGCGCGGTCGCCCAGAAGGCCGAAGGTCTCATAGACATCGAGATAATCGCGGGCCTTGGGGAAAAGCTCGGCCACCCAGGCGATTTCCTCGATCTGTTCGCTCAGATGGGTCTGCATCAGGCAGTCGGGGTGATTGGCCCAGAGCGCCCCGAGAGCGGCCAGCTGATCGGCGCTTGAGGTGGGGGCGAAGCGAGGGGTGATGACATAGCACAGCCGGTCGACCCCATGCCAGCGGGCGATAAGCGCGGCGCTGTCGTCATAGGCGGATTGGGCGGTGTCGCACAGGGCGGGGGGCGCGTTGCGGTCCATGCAGGTCTTTCCGGCGGCCGCGCGCAACCCGCGCGCTTGGGCGGCGGTAAAGAACGCGTCGACGCTGGCCGCGTGCGAGGTGCAGAAGCTGGAGACGGTGGTGGTGCCATGGGCGAGCGTCAGGTCGAGATAGCGGTCGGCTGCGGCGGCGGCATGGGCGGGATCGGCAAAGCGCATCTCTTCGGGGAAGGTGTAGCGTTCGAGCCAGTCGATGAGCCGCGCGCCCCAGCTGGCGATGATCGCGGTCTGGGGGTAATGGACATGCGCGTCGATGAAGCCGGGGCAGATCAGGCAGCCGTCATGGCGGGTCAGCGTTGCGCTGGGGGCCTGTTGGCGCAGCGTGTCCAGATCGCCCGTGGCAATGATGGTTCCGTCGCGGATCAGCAGCGCCTCGTGCCATGTGACCGAGGCGGTGGGGGCGATGCTGAACGGGTCTTCGGTGAAGGACATCACGTGACCCGTGATGATTTCGTGCCGTGTCATGAGGCGGCCTGCTGCAGTAAGGATCAGGGGTGACGATAGGCGGGACTTCGCACGCGGTAAATCGGGCAATGTGATTGTTTTCCGGGCGCGGCTTGGGTAGGTCTTGCGCCGGGGCGCATCGGCGGAGGGTGTCATGGCGGATGAGGAACAGCTGGCAGAGACCGAGGCCGACCGAGAGGACACCTCTTATGCGCTGAACCCGCAGGCGGTGGCGCGGATCATCTATGCGGTGGATATCGGGGATCGGGCGCTGTTCCTGCAGGAAATGTCGGCGCTGCACCCGGCCGATATCGCGGACCTTCTGGAGCAGATCAACGCCTTTGACCGCCGTCGGCTGATCGAGCTTTATGGCTCGGATTTCGATGGCGATGTGCTGTCGGAGCTGGATGAGGGGCTGCGGCAGGAAGTCATCGGCCTGTTGCCGCCCGACGTGCTGGCCGAGGCGGTGCGGGATCTCGATTCGGATGATGTGGTCGATCTGGTCGAGGATCTGGAGGATCACGAGCAGCAAACCATCCTGAGCGCGCTGGAGGCTGGTGATCGGATCGCGGTGCAGCAATCGCTGACCTATCCGGAATATTCCGCGGGCCGCCTGATGCAGCGCGAGGTGGTGATGGCGCCTGAGCACTGGAATGTGGGCGAGGCGATTGATTACCTGCGCGATCAGGACGATCTGCCGGAGCAATTCTATCACATCGTGCTGGTCGATCCGCGGCTGAGGCCGGTGGGCAATGTGACGCTGGGCAAGCTGATGGCGTCGCGCCGGGAGGTGCTGTTGCGCGATCTGGTGGAGGACACGTTCCATGTGATCCCGGTCACGCAGGCCGAAGCGGACGTGGCCTATGCGTTCAACCAGTATCACCTGATCTCGGCGCCGGTGGTGGATGAGACCGAACGGCTGGTGGGGGTCATCACCATCGATGACGCGATGGCGGTGCTGGACGAGGAGCACGAGGAGGACATCCTGCGCCTTGCCGGTGTGGGCGAGGGCAGTCTGAACGACCGGGTGATCGACACGACGCGGCAGCGGCTGCCGTGGTTGGCGGTCAATCTGGTGACGGCGATCCTTGCCTCGCTGGTCATCGCGCAGTTCGAAGAGGCGATCACGCAGATCGTGGCGCTGGCGGTGCTGATGCCGATCGTGGCGTCGATGGGCGGCAATGCGGGGACGCAGAGCCTGACCGTGGCGGTGCGCGCCATCGCGACGCGCGATTTGACGGGATCGAACGTGTGGCGCTTCATCCGGCGCGAGGTTCTGGTGGGGCTGGTCAACGGGATCATCTTCGCACTCGTGATGGGGATTGTCGGGATCGCGTGGTTCGGCGGGCCGGAACTTGGCTATGTGATCGGGGCGGCGATGGTCATCAACCTTGTGGTGGCCGGGCTTGCCGGCACGGTCATTCCCGTGGCGCTGGAGCGGGTGGGCATCGACCCGGCGCTTGCCTCGGGGGCGTTCGTGACGACGGTGACGGACGTGGTGGGCTTTTTCGCCTTTCTGGGGCTGGCGGCGCTGGTGTTGCTATGAGCGATCTTGCGGATATCAAGGCGGCGGCGCGCAAGGGCGCATTTGCCGCGCGCCGTGCCGCGCATGAAGCGGCGGGACCGGGTGAGGCGGGGCATCTGTCGCAGGTGCTGGCGGGCCATCGCGGCGTGCCGCTGTCGGGCTACATGCCGATCCGCACCGAGATCGACCCGGTCCCGGCGATGGAAGAGGCCGCAGCGCACGGCCCGGTCTGCGTGCCGGTCATTCAGGAGGCAGGCCTGCCGCTGAAATTCTCGCGCTGGGAGCCGGGTTGCCGGCTGAAGGAAGGTCCATTCGGGGCGATGATCCCCGAGGTGGACGATTTCATCGAGCCGGAGATCCTGATCGTGCCGCTGGTGGCCTTCGACCGCAGCGGCGGGCGGCTTGGCTATGGCGGGGGGTTCTATGACCGGACGCTGGAGATGCTGCGCGCCAAGCGGCCTACGCTGGCCATCGGGTTCGCCTATGCCGCACAGCAGGTCGAGGCGTTGCCTCTGGAGCCGACGGATCAGCCGCTCGACATGGTGGTGACCGAGGCCGGGGTGATCGGGTTTGGCGGGGGGTGAGCGGGAGAGGCCGGTTTGCCGGTCCCGCACCCCCTGATCGGATCGCGGCCCGCACCGCGCCGGCAGGAGCCTCCGGCGGGAGTATTTGGGGAACGATGAAAGGGGCGCCGCGCGCGCGTCTTCTGGCCCGAAACATCCCGGGGGATGATCCGGCGCGGCACAAGCCCGAGGACATGCTGATCTCGGCGCTGAGCGCCTGCCACATGCTGTGGTTCCTGCATTTCGCAGCGGATGCCGTGCGGTTTCAGGATCTGTGGAGACGGCACTTGAATGGGGAAGACTTACCTGTCGTAGATGATAAGTTTGTATGGGAAACCATTGGTAGCAATTGGGTCTATGGCAATGCGTCGCTCGGTGGCGGGCGCATTAATGGAGCAGGCGATGGCCTTGAGTAACGTCTTGATGAGGCTTCGGATTTACCTTGGGCTTTTGCTCTTGCCATTCATGGCCATACCACTGTTCGCCTTGGATTTCGCGGAAGGTCAGACCTATTGTGTGGGCGGCGGTTACCCGTCCTGCGCCAGTGTCTGGACGGTGAAGGCCATTGACCCGGACGGGCTGGTTTTTGAAGAAGAGTTCCGGATGACAACTCCACTCAACGTGATGCGCTGGAGGCAAATCAATTGGAATGTTAAACGCGTAAGGTTGACCAGCCGCTATGCTTATGAAGGAGAGTTTTTGTGTGAGCAGGAGGTGCTTTCGTCTTCATTTGAGTATGAAATCATACCCCGGGACCGGGTGGTTTTGGGCAGGGTGATGAAAGTCGATCCGAATGTACCGCAAGATATTATCGACAGTTACTTGAATTGGCGCAAAGGCCAGCAACGCTGCTATCGATTTGGCGAGACCTGTTCGAAGACCTTCAGGGCCACAAAAGGCACCCCACCAACTTACCAGTATACGTTGCGCGAAGCCTTTTTTTACGGCAACCGCGATACTGAAGCGAAACCGTGGCTTGAGAAACCGTCTTATCTTGTTAACCAAAGGCGCGAGGGGGACCGAATGATACGCCTTTTGCCCGATGGTGAGATTGATGCGGAGACTTGGGCAAGCTGGCGTTATGTCTATGAGTATTTATCGTGGAAAAATAAGCACGAGCGTCTACAACGAGGAGCGCACAGTATCAATTATTGCTCTGATTGATATTGACCGAGTTTGCCTGCACATAGGTATAACCGCTGAAATCGTGATAAAGTTGTGCGCCATTTCATTTGCGCGAGAGGAATTCAATAGCTCGTTTTCTGAATTCAGAGGGGCAACGGATCCGGCTCTGTCGCAAATTTTTCTGATGGCTGCAAACAGGCTTCCAGCGGACATGATTATGCTGCCAGCTCCGCAAAGATCTGGAACGCCGAAGCGCCGTTGGCCGCGATTTGACCCTTGCGGATCATGTGAACGGCCTCGATGCCAGCAATGGTTGCGGCGGCCGAGTGGAACGCCTTGAAGCCCATCATCGGGGCGGTGATCCGCTTGATGAAGCGATGGTCCTGCTCAAGAATATTGTTCAAGTATTTGACCTGTCGGATCTCGACCGTGCGGCCTTTGCCGGTGAATTTCAGGATCACGTTTACCGCCTGCAGGCCGGCCAGGTTTGCGCCGCTCTTGTCGATAACGACCCTGTCGGGAACGCCGTTGATGCCGATCGCCCGATTGAAGAAGCGCCGTGCGGCAGCCAGGTCCCGGCGCTCGGACAGCATAAAATCAAGCGTTTGACCATCGCGGTCCACGGCACGGTAGAGGTAAGTCCAGCGCCCTTTCACCTTGATGTAGGTCTCATCAATTCGCCAGGATTTGGCTGTCTTGCGCTTTCTCGCCTGGGCCCGATCGGCAATGAGTGGCGCGAATTTCACCACCCATCGGTTAAGCGTGGCGTGGTCAACCGCGACGCCGCGCTCCGCAAGGATCTCTTCAAGGTCCCGGTAGGAGACTGCGTAACGAACATAGAAGAACACCGCATGCAGGATCACTGACTTCGGATAATCCACGCCCTTGAAATCGATCACGTCAACCGCCTTTTACCAACTCACTGACAATGCTCACATATTCGGGGATACCAAGGAACCCAAAACTTTGCGACAATACCCTCCGTCGTGACGCTTGGCCTGGCCGACGCCCAGACCGGGATTGGGGACATCTTCCGGGACGGTGCGAATGGCGGCGAGGGATCGCTCGGCCATGTCATGCTGCACGGTTTGGCAGGCTGTGTTGCCGCAGAGGCCCAAGGGGCTGACTGCGGGGCAGGGGCCGCTGGCGGGATTGCACAGGCGGTCTATGCCGGCGGGCTGGAAGGGAACACTCTCACGGATGAGCAACAGCAGCAGCGCGCCGAGATGATCGGGGCGGCCGCGGGCCGGTTTCTGAGCGCCACGCTGCGGCCAAGGATCACCGTGCCCGCGGGCACCGATCTGGCCGCCGCCGACGCGTTGCATGGGCGGGTGCATGATGTGTGCTTCATCGCCCGGTCGGTGGCTTTTCCGGTCGCTGTCGCCGCGCGCTATCGCATCGCGCCGTGAACGGGGGGCGGACGGGGCGCGCATCATAAAAGGCTTGCAAATTGGTGATTTACCGTCTTGCCTGAAGGGATGGTGAAGCTGGTTCTCATGCACAAAGCGGACTCGATCTATGATGACGAGCCGGACAAGGTGTACGATTTTCCGCGCAGTTATCTGAAAGCGGTGAGCGAGGCCGTGGACGATTGGATTATCTATTACGAGCCAGTCAAAGCCGGTCGGAGAGGCTATTTCGCCGTCGCCAAAATTGGCGAAGTGATTGCCAAGCCCGGGGTCGAAGGGCGCTATCTTGCTCTCATCGAGCCGGGAACGTACCTTCCTTTCGACAGGTCCGTTCCAAGGCTGCAAGGGGGTAGTCCGCTGGAGACGGCATTGGCCGAGCCGGATGGATCACCCAAAAAGGGCGGCGCGGTGCAGCTGGCTGTGCGTCGTTTGCCGGAGAGGGATTTTGCCCGCATTCTGGATATCGGCTTGCCGGAGGATCTGGAACAGATCGAGGCGACGCAATACGATCCGCACCCTTCTGATATGCAGGATCAAGCGGCCGTGTTTCGCCGGCCCGTTCTGGAGCGACTGACGCGCAGGCCATATCGCGATGTCGCCTTTCGCAGAAAGGTGCGCGAAGCCTATGGGTATCGCTGTGCGATTTCGGGACTGTATCTGAGAAATGGTGGCGGTCGCCCCGAAGTGCAGGCGGCGCATATCAAGCCGGTAGAGCATCAGGGAAGCGACTCGGTCAGGAACGGGCTGGCATTGTCTGGAACCCTTCACTGGATGTTTGACAGGGGATTGATCTCGGTCGCTGAGGACATGAGCATTCTTGTTTCGCGCAACAAGGTACCGAATGATGCGGTGGATCGGCTGATCTTGCCGGATGGCAAATTGCGCTTGCCTGAGGATGCGCGAAGCTGGCCGCATCCCGAGAACCTGCGCTGGCATCGTGAAAACATCTTTGGCCAGTACGAGCCTGAGACAGGTCCGCTTATCTGATGCGTCCGGTGCTTGAGCGTGTTCGGGGTTTCGGTGGATTGCGTCAGCGCAACAGCGCCCTTGCGCCGGAGGCGCGCGGGGCCTAACACCGCTGTCATGAAAATTCTTTTTCTCGGAGATGTTGTCGGCCGGGCGGGGCGCGCCGCCGTGGCGGATGTTTTGCCCAGGCTGCGACAGGAGTGGCGGCTGGATTTCGTCGTGGTCAATGGTGAGAATGCGTCGGGGGGGATGGGCCTGACGGGCGATCACGCCCGCGCGCTGCTGCAGGCCGGGGCCGATTGCATCACGCTTGGAGATCATGCCTTCGATCAGAAGGACATGCTGCAATTCATCGAAACCGAGCCGCGCGTGCTGCGCCCGCTGAACTATGCCAAGGATGCGCCGGGGCGCGGGCAGGGGGTGTTCAGCGACGCGCGCGGGCGCAAGGTGCTGGTCTGTCAGGCCTTGGGGCAGGTCTTCATGAAGCGGTGTTTCGACGATCCGTTCTCGGCGGTGGATGCGGTGCTGCGCGCGCATCCGCCGGGCGGTGCCGTGCAGGCGTCTTTGGTCGATATCCATTGCGAGGCCACGTCCGAGAAGATGGGTATGGGTCATTTCTGTGACGGGCGCGCGAGCGTCGTTGTGGGCACGCATACCCATGTGCCCACCGCCGATGCGCAGATCCTGCCCCAAGGCACCGCCTTTCAGAGCGATGCGGGCATGTGCGGCGATTACAATTCGGTGATCGGCATGGAAAAGACCGAGCCGATGCGCCGCTTTGTCAGTGGCATGGCGCGCGGGCGGTTCCAGCCCGCCATGGGCGATGTGACGCTGTCGGGGCTGTATGTCGAGACGGATGATCGCACCGGCAAGGCCACCCGCGTCGCCATGGTGCGGCAGGGCGGACGGCTGGAGCAGACGGGGCCGTGACATCGCGGCTGGGGTTGCTGGCGGTGCTGACCGTGGTCGGCGCGGGCTGGGGCCTGACCACGCCCTTGTCGAAGATCGCCGTCAGTGAAGGCTATATGCCGTTCGGGTTGATCTTCTGGCAATTGGTGATCGCGGGCCTTTTGTTGTCGGCGTTCAATGCGTGGCGCGGGCGCGGCCTGCCAAGGGCCAGGGGCGATCTGCGGTTTTTCCTGGTGATCGCGCTGACCGGGACGGTGATCCCCAATTCGGCGTCGTTCGCGGCGGCGGTGCATCTGCCTGCGGGGGTGATCGCGATCCTGATCTCGACCGTGCCGATGTTCGCCTTTCCCATCGCGATCGGCCTGCGCATCGACCGGTTCGGCCTCATGCGGCTTGGCGGTCTGATGGCGGGGCTGGCGGGGGTCGTGCTGATGGTGGCGCCCCGGGCCAGCCTGCCGGATCCGGCGATGATCGCCTTTGTGCCGCTGGCGTTGGTGGCGCCGTTTTTCTATGCGGTGGAGGGCAATATCGTGTCGAAATGGGGCACGCGCGGCATGGATGCGATCCAAGTGTTGTCGGGCGCGTCGCTGCTGGGGGCGATGATCGCGCTGCCGCTGGCGCTGGTCACCGGGCAATGGATCAGCCCTCTGCCGCCCTGGGGGGCGCCGGATGCGGCGCTCTTGGCCAGTTCGATCATTCATGCGGTGGTCTATGCCAGCTATGTCTGGCTGGTGGGGCAGGCGGGCGCGGTGTTTGCCGCGCAGGTGGCCTATCTGGTGACGGCTTTTGGTGTCACCTGGTCCATGGCGCTGCTTGGAGAAAGCTATTCGAGCTATGTCTGGGCGGCGTTCGGCGTGCTGATGGCGGGGATGTTTCTGGTGCAACCGCGCCCCGCCATGCGCCTTGCCGCGGTTCGCGCATTGCGAGAAGATGGCCGCGATACAGGTAAAGGTGGCGGGCCGGTATGATGGACATGATCGCGACATCACAGACAGGGCAGGCCGTTATCACCCTTGCGGTGGTCGGTGTGATGTTCGCGCTGTTCATCCGCGAGATTTTCCCCACCGAGGTTGTGGCCATCGGCGGTGCGGCGCTGCTCTTGGCGCTTGGGGTGTTGCCTTATGAGGCGGGGCTTGCGGTGCTGTCGAACCCCGCGCCCTGGACCATCGCGATGCTGTTTCTGGTGATGGGCGCGCTGGTGCGGACGGGCGCGCTCGATGCGCTGACGACGCTGGCGGACCGGCAGGCGCGGCACCGCCCGAAGCTCGCCATCGTGATGCTGATGGCGTTCGTGATCGTCGGGTCGGCGGTGATGAACAACACGCCTGTGGTGGTGGTGATGATCCCGGTTTTCGTGCAACTGGCGCGGACCTTGGGGATGCCGGCCTCCAAGCTGCTCATTCCGCTCAGCTATGCCGCGATCCTCGGGGGCACGCTGACGCTGATCGGGACATCGACCAACCTGCTGGTGGACGGGGTGGCGCGCACGCATGGCATGGAGCCGTTCTCGATCTTCGAGGTCACGCCGCTGGCGGTGGTTCTGGTGATCTGGGGCATGATCTATTTGCGGGTGATCGGACCGTTGCTGCTGCCGGAGCGGGCGTCGATGGCGGACATGCTGTCGGACCGGTCGCGGATGAAGTTCTTCACCGAGGCGGTGATCCCGCCGGAATCGAACCTCATTGGCCGGGAGGTGACCGGCGTGCAGCTGTTCAAGCGCGAGGGTGTGCGGCTGATCGACGTGATCCGCGGGGATCAGTCGCTCAGGCGCAATCTGAAGGGGGTCGAGTTGCAGGTGGGCGACCGGGTGGTGCTGCGCACGCAGATGACCGAACTGTTGAGCCTGCAGCGCACCAAGAGCCTCAAACGGGTGGATCAGGTCTCGGCGGTGGAGACGACCACGGTCGAGGTGCTGATTACGCCGGGGTGCAAGATGGTGGGCCGGACGCTTGGTGCGCTGCGGCTCAGGCGGCGCTATGGCGTCTATCCGCTGGCGGTGCATCGGCGGAACCAGAATATCGGCCGTCAGCTGGATGATCTGGTGGTGCGGGTGGGCGATACACTGCTGCTCGAAGGGGCGCCCGAGGATATCCAGCGCCTGTCGCGCGAGATGGATCTGGTGGATGTCTCCAAGCCCTCGGCGCGGGCGTTCCGGCGCAGTCATGCGCCGCTGGCGGTGTTGGCGCTGGCGGGGATCGTGGTGCTGTCGGCCCTTGGCGTGGCGCCGATCCTTGCGCTGGCGGTGATCGCGGTGGCGGTGGTGTTGATTACCCGCTGCATCGATGCCGACGAGGCGTTTTCCTTTGTCGATGGGCGGCTGCTGGCGCTGATCTTTGCCATGCTGGCGATTGGCGCCGCGCTCGAGGCGTCGGGGGCGGTGCGGCTGATCGTCGGGGCGATGGCGCCCGGCTTTGAGATGCTGCCCGGCTTTGCGGTGGTCTGGGCGATCTATTTGCTGACATCGGTGCTGACCGAGCTGGTGAGCAACAATGCCGTGGCGGTGGTGGTCACGCCGATCGCTATCGGCCTTGCGGATGCGATGGGGGTCGATGCGCGGCCGCTGGTGGTGGCGGTGATGGTCGCCGCCTCGGCCAGTTTCGCCACCCCTATCGGCTATCAGACCAATACGCTTGTCTATGGGCCCGGCGGCTACAAGTTCACCGATTTCATGCGGGTGGGTATTCCGCTGAACCTGAGCGTGGGCGTGCTGGCGAGTGCGCTTATTCCGGTGATCTGGCCGTTGTGACGCGGGCTGTCAGAGCGGCCAGACCCACAGGATCATCGGCACCGAGACCGCGATCACGATGATCTCGAGCGGCAGGCCCATGCGCCAGTAATCGCCGAAGCGATAGCCGCCGGGCCCGATGATCAGCGTGTTGTTCTTGTGGCCGATGGGTGTGAGGAACGCCGAAGACGCGCCGATTGCCACCGCCATCAGGAACGGATCGGGCGCCACGTCGAGGCGTCTTGCTATCTCGATGCCGACGGGGGCGGCGACGATCGCGGTGGCGGTGTTGTTGAGCACGTCCGACAGCGTCATCGTCACCGCCATGAGCACCGCCAGAATGGCCCAGACCGGCAGCGCGCCGGTCAGATCGACAAGCTGCGAGGCCAGAAGCTGGGTGCCGCCGCTGTCATTGAGCGCGTCGCCCAAGGGGATCAGCGAGCCGAGCAGGACCACGACGGGCCATTCGATCTCGTCATAAAGATCGCGCAGGGGCACGATGCCGCTGAGCACATAACCCACCACCACGATCCCCAGCCCGATGGAGAGCGGGATCACACCGGCGGTGGCCGCCGCCACGGCGGCGGCAAAGAGGCCAATGGCGAGCCAGGTCTTGTTCTCCTGGGTGACCGACAGGCCGGATTCGGCCAGCGGCAGGCATCCCAGCCAGCGGATCACCTGCGGGCCGGTATCGGCCGGGGTGAGCAGCAGCAGGATATCGCCCGGCAGGATCGTCGCACGGCGCAGGTTCTCGGTGATGCGGCGCCCCTCGCGGGAGATGCCGACGATCACCGAGCGTTGCCGCCAGTGCAGGCCGATCGCCTGTGCGCTGGTATCGACGATGCGGGCGTCGCGCGGCACGACGGCTTGGGTCAGGGTCAGGCCCTCGGCCTCGTCCTCGATCACGGCGCGGCGGTCGGAATCGGTATAGGCCAGCCCGAGCGCAGAGCGGAATGCGTCGAGGGCATCGGGATGCGCCTCGAGGATCAGGATGTCATCGGCCCTGAGCCGGGTGGTGCGGGAGCTGCCGTAGCGGCGGGTGCCGTCGCGGATCAGCCCGAGCACGGAGACATTGCTTTCGGTCGCGGTCCCGTCGAGATCGGAGAGGGGGCGGTCGATCATGTCGTTGTCTTCGGGCACGGAAAGCTCGGCGAGAAAAGCGGCGGTGTCCTCGAGCGCCTCGGTCGGGTCCTTTTCGGTGGCGCGCTTGGGAATGAAGCGAGAGCCGACCAAAGTGACGAAAGCCATGCCCGCAAGGGCGGTGACGGCGCCTACGGGCGTGAAGTCGAACATCTCGAAAGGTTCGCCAAGCTGGTCCTGACGGATCGAGGCGATGATGATGTTGGGCGGGGTGCCGATCAGCGTGACCATGCCGCCCAGAATGGTGGCGAAGCTGAGCGGCATCAGCGACAGGGCCGGGGAGCGTTTGGCCCGGTGGGCGGCCTGCATGTCGACGGGCATGAGCAGCGCCAGCGCCGCCACGTTGTTGATGAAGCCCGAGAGCACCGCGCCGATCCCGCCCATCAGCGCCACATGGCTGCGCAGGCTGCGGCCGCGCTGCATCAGCTTGCGGGTGATGAGCTGCACGGCGCCGGCATTGACCAGCCCGGACGAGACCACCAGCACCAGCGCCACGATGATCGTGGCGGGATGGCCGAAGCCTGCAAAGGCGTCATCGGGCTGCACCACCCCCAGCACCACCGCCGCCAAGAGCGCGCAGAAGGCCACAAGGTCATAGCGGTAGCGCCCCCAGATCAGCAGGGCGAAGACTGCCCCGAAGAGGGCGAAAAGAATGATCTGATCCTGACTCATACCGGGCTCCCTTTACCGATCCTTAGCCAAACGCATCCGGACGAGCGGTGCAAGCGGGTTGCGATAGGGGGGCGGGCTGTCCTATATCGGGCCGCATCAACCTTGAGTCCGATCGGAGACACGCATGGCCGGCCATTCAAAATGGGCAAACATCCAGCATCGCAAAGGGCGTCAGGACGCCGCGCGGTCGAAGTTGTTTTCCAAGCTTTCCAAGGAAATCACCGTCGCGGCCAAGATGGGCGACCCGGACCCCGAGAAGAACCCCCGCCTGCGCATGGCGGTGAAGGAAGCCAAGGCGGTGTCGGTGCCCAAGGATGTGATCGAACGCGCGATCAAGAAATCGCAGGCGGGCGAGGGCGATGATTACGAGGAAATCCGCTATGAGGGCTATGGTCCGGGGGGCGTGGCGGTGATCGTCGAGGCGATGACCGACAACCGCAATCGCACCGCGTCGAATGTGCGTTCGACCTTCACCAAGCATGGCGGCAATCTGGGCGAGACCGGAAGCGTGGCCTTCATGTTCGAGCGCAAGGGCGAGATCAGCTATCCCGCCGAGGCGGGCGATGCGGACACGGTGATGATGGCCGCGATCGAGGCCGGGGCCGAAGATGTCGAGTCGAGCGAGGAGGGCCATACCGTCTGGTGCGCGGATACGGATCTCAATGACGTCTCGACCGCGCTTGAGGCGGAGTTGGGCGAAAGCGCCTCGACCCGGCTGGCATGGCGCCCGGCGACCACCACCGAGCTGGACCTTGAGGGGATGCAGAAGCTGATGAAGCTGGTGGATGCGCTCGAGGATGACGACGACGTGCAGCGGGTGACCACGAATTTCGAAGCCTCCGACGAGGTGATGGCACAGCTGGCCGCCGAATAGGCGCGCCGGGCGTCTGGCGGTCTTCGGGTGGGGGTGGACCAAGGCTTTTCGAAAAGCCTTGGTCAAGCGCCTTCGAAGGCGCTTGGCGCGCTGCGGGGTGACGGTGCGTTGAGGCGGGCCTGAGAACGATCCGCGGATGGCCGGCCGGACGGTTGGGGGCGGTTGCGGGCGATAATATCACTTTTGGGTGACAGGATCAGACGGCGTCCGCGCCGGAGCCCGTCGCATGCGGGTGCCGACTTGTCCTTGGAGCCGCATCATGCTTTGGCTGGCGCGCGCAATGGTCGATGGGAATATGGTGCATGCAGGCGTCTTTGGCGGGTTTTGCCCTCGGGTTTTCTCTTATTCTGGCGATCGGCGCGCAGAATGCCTTCGTGCTGCGGCAGGGGCTGCGGCGCGCGCATGTGCTGGCGGTGTGCCTGACTTGTGCGCTGTCGGATGCGGTGCTGATCGTGGCCGGTGTGGCCGGGTTCGGCGCGCTGGCCGAGGCGGTGCCGGGGCTGGAGCGGATCATGCGCTTTGGCGGGGCGGTGTTCCTGATCTGGTACGGGGCGCGCAATTTCCTGTCGGCCTGGCGCGGCGGTGAGGTGCTTGAGGCGGGCGAGGGGGCGGGGCGGCTTGGCGCGGCACTTCTGACCTGTCTGGCGCTGACATGGCTCAACCCGCATGTCTATCTGGATACGGTGGTTCTGCTGGGGTCGGTGAGCGCGCAATATGACGACAAGATTGCCTTTGGCGCAGGCGCGGTGCTGGCGAGTTTCGTGTTCTTCTTCGGGTTGGGCTATGGCGCACGGATGCTTGCGCCCTTGTTCCGGAGGCCCTCGAGCTGGCGGGTGCTGGATGCGCTGGTGGGGCTGGTGATGTGGGGGATCGCAGCCAAGTTGTTGATGATGTGAGGCGCGGCTGGGTCAGGACCGGATGAGCTGACGCTCGCGCCAGACGACCACGGCGATGGCGGCAATGGCGGCCAGTGCCGTGCCAAGCATGATCCACAGGAGCGGAAACGCCCCGCTTCCGGGCTTGAGCAGGATGCCGGCCAGCGCCGATAGGGCCGCGCCGCCGCCGATCATCAGCGCCCCGGCAAGCCCGCTGGCGGTGCCCGCGAGATGCGGGCGCACCGACAAGGCGCCTGCGGTTGCATTGGGGATCACCATGCCGTTGCCGAGCCCCATCAGCGTCATCAGGCCGAAAAAGCTCACGGGGCTGCCTTGGCCTGCGTAGAACAGCGAGAGATTGGCGGCGATGCCCCCGGCATTGATAAGCGTGCCCCATAGCACCATGCGGTTCACGCCGATGCGCACCGAAAACCGCCCCGAGACGAAATTGCCGAGCATGTAGCCGATCGCGGGCGCGCCGAAATAGAGGCCGAGCTTGGCCGGGGGCAGTCCGAACACCTGATCGCCCACAAAGGGCGCACCGCCCAGATAGGCGAAGAATGCGCCCGACGAGAGCGCCGAGGCCAGCGCATAGCCCCAGAAGCGCGGCGAGGACAAAAGCTCGGGATAGTCGGCGATCTGTGCACGCAGCGTCTGGCCGGTCAGCGGCGCGGTTTCGCCCAGATCACGCCAGCTGAGCCACATGACCGCGGCGCCAAGAATGAAGAGCGCCCAGAAATTGGCCTGCCAGCCATAAAGCTGATCCAGCACGCCGCCGATGGCCGGGCCGATCATCGGCACGATGGCCATGCCCATGGTGACATAGCCGATCATGCTGGCAGCCTGATCCTGCGGAACCATGTCGCGCACGATCGCCCGGCTGAGCACCATCGCCACCACCACCGTGGCCTGCATCATGCGGAAGGTGAGGAACACGTAGGCGTTGGTGGACAGGATGCATCCGAGCGTCGCCAGAAGGAAGATCGCCAGCCCGCCGAGGATCACCGGGCGGCGGCCCAGCCGGTCCGAGATCGGGCCCATCAGCACCTGCAGGACCGCGTTCACCGCAAGATAGAGCGCGACCGACAGCTGCATCAGCCGGTATTCCGTGTCGAAATAGGCGGTCATACCGGGCAGGGAGGGCAGGAAGATGTTCATCGCCAGCGCCGAAATGCCTGCCAGCAGGATCAGTGTGAGGATATGCGGCGGCGAGGCGCGGTCCAGAAAACGGGAGGCGGGCAGATCGGTCATGGATCACGGTTAGGCCCGCGCGGCGCGCTTGTCCACGCACATCGCCCTGTTGCGGGATGCACAGAAGGCGGGGGCAAGGCCGTTCGAACGGCCTTGGCAGGCGACTTCGAAGTCGCGTGCGCCCGGTGAGGCCGGGTGCGGCGGACGAGAGAGGGCGAGACAGTCGGGCCGGGGTGGCCGCAAGAAAATTTGCATATTTTCAAATTTGCAGCAAGATCTTTGCATTGCTTTGCAAATTTGCCGGTTTTCTCTTTGTGCCGCGCGGTATTTTCCATATGGTCGGCCAAAATCGCAAGGGGAGCGCCATGAAAGACATTCTTCGCGAACTCGAGGATCGCCGCGGCGAGGCTCGGCTGGGCGGTGGTCAGACGCGGATCGACGCACAGCATTCCAAGGGCAAGCTGACCGCGCGTGAGCGAATCGAGCTTTTGCTGGACGAAGGCAGCTTCGAAGAGTTCGACATGTTCGTGGCGCATCGCTGCATCGATTTCGGCATGGAGGAAAACCGCCCCTATGGCGATGGGGTGGTCACCGGCTGGGGCACGGTAAATGGCCGTCAGGTCTATGTGTTCAGTCAGGATTTCACCGTTCTGGGCGGCTCGGTCAGCGCGACGCATGCGATGAAGATCTGCAAGATCATGGATATGGCGATGCAAAACGGCGCGCCGGTGATCGGGATCAACGATTCGGGGGGCGCGCGCATCCAGGAAGGCGTCGACAGTCTTGCGGGCTATGGCGAAGTGTTCCAGCGCAATATCGAAGCCTCGGGCGTTGTGCCTCAGATCAGCGTCATCATGGGGCCGTGCGCGGGCGGCGCGGTCTATTCGCCGGCGATGACGGATTTCATCTTCATGGTGCGCGACAGCTCGTACATGTTCGTGACCGGGCCTGACGTGGTCAAGACCGTCACCAACGAGCAGGTGAGCGCCGAAGAGCTTGGCGGGGCCTCGACCCACACGCGCAAAAGCTCGGTCGCGGATGGCGCGTTCGAGAATGACGTGGAGGCCATGGCCGAGGTGCGCCGCCTGGTGGATTTCCTGCCGCTCAACAACCGCGAGCCGGTGCCGGTGCGCCCCTTCTTCGACGATTCGGACCGCTTGGAGCCCAGCCTCGATACGTTGGTCCCGGCCAATCCCAACATGCCCTATGACATGAAGGAATTGATCACCAAGGTCGCGGATGAGGGGGATTTCTACGAGATACAAGAGGATTTCGCCAAGAACATCATCACCGGTTTTATTCGCCTCGAAGGGCGCACGGTGGGTGTCGTGGCCAATCAGCCGATGGTTCTGGCGGGCTGTCTGGACATCGACAGCAGTCGCAAGGCCGCGCGGTTCGTGCGGTTCTGCGATTGCTTCGAAATCCCGATCCTGACCTTCGTGGATGTGCCCGGCTTCCTGCCCGGCACCAAGCAGGAGCATGACGGGGTCATCAAGCACGGCGCCAAGCTGCTCTTCGCCTATGGCGAGGCGACGGTGCCCAAGGTCACGGTCATCACGCGCAAGGCCTATGGTGGGGCGTATGTGGTGATGTCCTCCAAGCATCTGCGGGGCGATATCAACTATGCCTGGCCGACCTCGGAAGTGGCGGTGATGGGCGCGAAGGGCGCGACCGAGATCCTGTATCGCTCGGAATTGGGCGATGCCGAGAAGATCGCGCAGCGCACGCAGGATTACGAGGACCGCTTCGCCAATCCTTTCGTGGCCGCCGAGCGGGGCTTCATCGACGAGGTGATCCAGCCGCGCAGCACCCGCAAGCGTGTGAGCCGCGCCTTTGCCGCACTGCGCAACAAGGACCGGCAGATGCCGTGGAAGAAACACGACAACATTCCGCTGTGACGGGATAGGGGCATGAGGCCCATCGGGGCGCATATCCCCGCCATGGCATTGGTGCTGGCGATCGCCAGCCCGGCCACGGCGCAGCAGGACAAGGCGAAGGAGGAGCGCCTTGTCCTGCCCTCTGGGCTGGAGGCGGGTTTGCAGGAGGTGATCTCGGATCAGCCGGGGCAGGGGCTGACCTATCGCTTTCGGTTCGTGGCGCCGGAGTTCACCGGCAAGGAAGAGTTCGACAGCATCATGGCCGACCTTGAATATCTGTGCATGTCCTATGCGATTCCGCGCCTGCCGGCGATCGGTCCGCAGCCGCGTCAGGTGGTCATCTCGCTGGCCGATCACCCGGCGGAATTCGGGGTGTTCGACCCGGATGTGACACAGGTGTTCGAAGCCTACCGGATCGAGGATGGCACCTGCATCTGGGAGGAGTTCTGATGACGCTACAATATCTTGAGGGCAATGGCCTGTATCGTGTCATGGTTGAGGCTTTGCCGCCACATACGCCGGTGTTTGCTTATGCCGCGTATGCATTGTCGAAAAATTCGGATATTGTGGCCCTCGGTTGCACCCAAGTAACCCATACCTCGGAACTCGGGCATCAAACGCGCGCTCTGCCGCGCGTGCCCTTACAAGGACACAGGAGACACTTATGTCGAACAGCATCAAGAGCATTCTGGCCATCGGTCTGGTTGCCTTCGTCGCAGCTTGCGCACAGCAGGCCGAAGAAGAATTCGTCGTGGTCGAGCCGGTCACGGCCGAGCCCGTTTCCACAGGCAAGTACAAGTAAGCCCTTTCGGGACTTGCAGAGGCAGGCCTTCGGGCCTGCCTCAAACTCGGATGTCCTGCGCGGCGATGCGCGCCTGACGCGGACACGCCCCTTTCCCTTTCCAAATTTCGATACGCTTAGCGCCGCGCACCGCGTTGCACCCGTGCCATGCGCTGTGACGCCGACATGCGGCGGTCGCGCTGTGCGCCCGGGTGAGCGATGCGCTGCGATGGGCCATGTCATGCCGTTGGAGCACCTCCCATGCTGAAGCACCGCGGGTTTCCGGGCCGTTTGCCGGGAACCGATTTCCAGTTCACCGTGCGCCGCGCCAATCCCAAAGGCGCCACCGCGATCATTCGCCGCGAACGGTATCGCGACCGCAGGGCCGCGGACCGGCGCGCCGATGAGGGCTTTGTCCGGGCCTTGTGGGAGTGCTTCGGGGACCAGCCTTTTGAGCGCGGCAATCTGGATGCGGGCCGTCTGAGCTGGTTGATCGGGCGCGAGGTCAAACCCGCCGAAGAGCCGTTCGATCCCACGAGCTATGAGGCACTTCTGGTGCTGGATGTGGATGTGGCGCGCGCTTCGTTTCCGGACGTGTTCGACGATGCCGACGAGTCCGATGATTTCGACGATCCGGAGGAGTGGTGATGCCCCCTCGGACGGACCGCTGCGGCGCTTTCTTGCCAAGCCTGCGCCGATTTACGCGAAATATGGCCGATTCCCGCGCGTCGGCGCGTCCGGGCTTGGCTTTCACATGGGCGACAGACACGGTGATTGGCGTAGTGGAGCCCCGTCCCCAAGGGGCTTGGACCCTGCGTCCGATCCGTTACCCTTCCCCTGTCGGGCGGCGTTGCGCCATGCGGCGCAAGCCGCCCGTTTTTCCATTATCTTCAGCGTCTTGCCGCTTTCGGCGGGGGTCCGCCCATTCTGCTGGCCGGAGGGGTCTGCGCTTTGACGCGCGCTGCGGCCTGTCGCACTGTGAAAGCCGGTTTGCGACAGCAGAATGGAGAGGTCGAGAGACATGCAGAGATTGCTTTTACGAGGTGCCGCGATTGTCGGGCTGGCAGTGCTTGCGGGTTGTGGCGAAAGCCTGCCCGAGCAGGCGCTTCTGGGGGCTGGCGCAGGAGCGGGCACCGCAGCGGTGCTCAATGGCAGCATCGCGACCGGCGCGCTTGTCGGGGCGGCTGGCAACGTCGCCTATTGCAAGGCCTATCCGGGCCGCTGCCGCTGAATTCACCCGCGCCCTGAGGGCGCGTGATGCCACCACCATGACCACCGGTGCGCCTTGCGCCGGTGGTCTTTTTATTGCGGGCAGCTATCGGCCCGAAACCGGAGGAAGGGACGAGATATGTTCAAGAAGATCCTGATCGCGAACCGGGGCGAAATTGCCTGCCGGGTGATCAAGACCGCCCGCAGGATGGGCATTCAGACCGTTGCGATCTATTCGGATGCCGACGCGCAGGCGCTGCATGTGCAGATGGCCGACGAGGCGGTGCATATCGGCCCGCCCCCGGCGAACGAATCCTATATCGTGATCGACAAGGTGATGGACGCGATCCGCCAGACCGGCGCCGAGGCGGTCCATCCCGGCTATGGGTTCCTGTCGGAAAACCCGAAATTCGCGGCGGCACTCGAGGCCGAGGGCGTGGCCTTCATCGGACCGCCCAAGGGCGCGATAGAGGCGATGGGGGACAAGATCACCTCGAAGAAAATCGCGCAGGAGGCCGGCGTTTCGACCGTGCCGGGTGTCATGGGACTGATTGCCGATGCCGATGAGGCGGTCACGATCAGCCAGCAGATCGGCTATCCGGTGATGATCAAGGCCAGCGCTGGCGGCGGCGGCAAGGGGATGCGAATCGCCTGGACCGACGAGGAAGCGCGCGAGGGCTTCGAAAGCTCGAAGAACGAGGCGGCCAGCAGTTTTGGCGATGACCGCATCTTCATAGAAAAATTCGTGACGCAGCCCCGGCATATCGAAATCCAGGTGCTGTGCGACACCCATGGCAACGGCGTCTATCTGGGCGAGCGCGAATGTTCGATCCAGCGACGCAATCAGAAGGTCATCGAAGAGGCCCCGAGCCCCTTCCTTGACGAGGCCACCCGCAAGGCGATGGGCGAACAGTCGCTGAAGCTGTCGCATGCGGTGGGCTATGCCAGCGCGGGAACGGTGGAATTCATCGTCGATGGCGATCGGAATTTCTATTTCCTCGAGATGAACACCCGTCTGCAGGTGGAGCATCCGGTGACCGAACTGATCACCGGGATCGATCTGGTCGAGCAGATGATCCGCGTTGCCTATGGCGAAAAGCTGTCGCTGCGTCAGGAGGATGTGAAGCTCAACGGCTGGGCGATGGAAAGCCGGCTCTATGCCGAAGATCCCTATCGCAACTTCCTGCCCTCGATCGGGCGGCTGACGCGTTATCGCCCGCCGCAGGAGCTGGATGTCGAGGGCGCCATCGTGCGCAACGATACTGGCGTCTACGAGGGGGGCGAAATCTCGATGTATTACGACCCGATGATCGCCAAGCTGTGCACCTGGGGGCATACCCGTCTGGAGGCGATCGAAGGGATGCGCAACGCGCTCGATGCCTTCGAGGTCGAGGGGATCGGCCATAACCTGCCGTTCCTGAGTGCGGTGATGGATCATCCGAAATTCGTGGCCGGTGACATGACCACCGCCTTCATCGCCGAGGAATATCCCGACGGGTTCGACGGGGTGCAGTTGGGTGAGGATGCGCTGCGGCGGATCGCGGCGGGCTGTGCCGCGATGCACCGGGTGGCCGAGATTCGCCGCACCCGCGTGTCGGGCCGCATGGACAACCACGAGCGCCGCGTCGGCGAGGCGTGGGTCGTGTCGCTGCAGGGGCACGAGTATGCGGTGACGGTGAAGGCCGACCGCGAAGGCTCGACCATCGGTTTCGCGGATGGCGCGACGCTGCGGGTGAGCAGCGACTGGACGCCGGGCGATCAGCTGGCGCATCTGATGGTCGGGGGTGATCCGCTGGTGCTGAAGGTGGGCAAGGTGTCGGGCGGGTTCCGCATCCGCAGTCGGGGCGCGGATATCAAGGTGCATGTGCGCACCCCGCGTCAGGCCGAACTTGCGGCGTTAATGCCCGAGAAACTGCCGCCTGATACATCCAAGCTGCTGCTGTGTCCGATGCCGGGCCTGATCGTGAAGATCAATGTGACCGAGGGCGACGAGGTTCAGGAAGGGCAGGCGCTGTGCACCGTGGAGGCGATGAAGATGGAGAACATCCTGCGGGCCGAGAAGAAGGCCATTGTCACCAAGATCCATGCCGGTCCGGGCGACAGCCTTGCGGTGGATGAAGTGATCATGGAGTTCGAGTGATCGAATGACACGCCTCGCGGGTCATATCCGGGCCGGGCGGCTGGTACCTTTGGCGCTGGCCTGTCTGGGTCTTACCGGGGCCTGCACCCGCGAGGATGAGGCGGTGCTGCGCGCGCGGCTGTCGGAGTGGTTTTCCATCGCGGAGACCCTCGCGTTTCAGGCCGAGCGCGATTGTGCGGCAGCGATGTTCCGGCTGAGTGCTGCCGATGTGAAGGCGCAGATGCCGGTGGTATCGGGGGTGCGCGCGATGCTGCAGCAGCTCGACCGTCAGGGGCGCGCGGCACTCGATATGCGCGGTGTGTCACCCGATGAGGGGTTGGTCGCGCTGGTCGATATCGACCGGCCCCGGGGCATGGCCATGCGCCGCGCCGCCCTGGAAGGGCGAGTGTGCATGAGCGCGCCGATGGAGGATGCATTCCTGCGCGCGCTGCAGAACCGGCGCGGCGTTCTGGCCTGGGATGTGGTCAGCGGCACGATCATCATTCTCGATCCCGATAGCGGCCTGCTGGTCGTGGCGATGGGGGCGGGATGATGGCGGCGCACTGTCAGCTGCCGCCGCCGCGCTCGCGCATTTCCTGCTGGCGGGTCGGCAGCTTGTCGATGGTGCGCGAAATCTCCCGCACATCCCAGGGAAACGGCTTGCGCAGATATATCGTGCCGTCCTTGCCGGTCAGCACCAGCATGAAGCCGCGCGGCCGGAACTTGCGGCGCAGATCGCTGTTGGCCGAAGGGTCGGTATCGGTCAGAACGATGACATCGCGCGCGTCCAGATCGTCAAGCCGCTGCGAGATATATTCCATCTGCTGGATATATCGCGGATCGGCGGGCGTGTCGGCAAACACGATCAGCGGGCGTTTTATCCATAAAAACTCGCTCAAATCCGCCTCGTCGCTGGAAAAGACGATCTGCGGATCGAACATGCCGTTCGTGTCCTCCGCCTGTTGGGCGGTCGCGGGAATGGCCAGAATGGCCATGAAAAGAAAGGCAAATATCTTCTGCATCATCGCTCCTGTCGGACAAGATATAGGATCGATACGGACAATTGCGAAGACTGAATACCCCGAGGTCACGGAAAATTCGAACGTTAATCCCATCCTCAGTTTTGCGCGCACAGCATGGGGTCAGAACGGGTTTTCCAATCCGCATCGGGCGGGTGACCGGCAAAGGGGCTGTGACATCATGGAGATCATTCTGCATCTGGGGGCGCATCGGACCGCTTCGACCAGCCTGCAGCATTACCTGCGGCGCAATGCGGGCGTGCTCGGTCGCGGCGGCATTGAGGTCTGGGAGCCGCGCAAGACGCGCGACGGGCTGCTGAGCGGCGTGATGCCCGAGCCGGGCCTGCGCGATGCGGCGGGCCAGTTGAGCCGTGCGCGCGGGCGCATCGCACTTCATCTGCACAAGGCGGAGGCGGCGGGCATGGCGGTGCTGCTGGTCAGCGACGAGAACATGCTGGGCGCGCCGCGCCGTAACCTGCGCGATGGTGCGCTTTATGCGGGCGCCGGTCTGCGCATGGCGCGCTTTGCCGAGGCGTTCGGCGGTCGCGTGAGCCGCGTGGTGCTGAGCGTGCGCGGGCTGGACAGTTACTGGGCCTCGGTGCTGGCCTATTCGGTGCTGCGCGGGCACCGGATACCGCTTGCGGCGCAGATCGCGGCGTTGGCCTCGAGCCCGCGCAGCTGGCGCGATGTCATCACCGATCTGGCCTGTGCCTTGCCCGGCGCCGATATCATCGTGCTGACCCATGAAGAAAGCGCGAGCCGCCCTGCGCATCGGCTTGCGGTCATGACCGGCCGCCCGGAGGCCGAGATGCCGCGCACTCATGCGCGCGACTGGCTCAACCGCGCGCCGATGCTGGGCGATCTGCGCCGGGCGGTGGCGGCCCGCGGCGGCGATCCCGCCCGGTTGGGCGAGGGCGAAGATGACGCACGTTGGCAGCCCTTCACCCGGGCGCAAAGCGCCGCGCTGAGCGAGGGATATGCAGACGATCTGTTCTGGCTGCGCGCCGGGGCGGATGGGCTTGCAACACTATTCGAGGAAACCGGACCGGCCAAGGCGGGGACACATCCGCCCGCCGGTCAGACGACAAGAGGACACCGCAATGGGATCGAAGAAAGACGACTGGCGTAAGATCGCCGAGAGCGAGCTGAAGGGCCGACCACTGGAGGATCTGACATGGAAGACCCTCGAAGGGATCGACATCGCGCCGCTTTACACCGAAGCGGATCTGGAGGGGCTGGAGCATCTGGGCTCGATCCCCGGTCAGGCGCCGTTCACGCGCGGCCCGCGCGCCACGATGTATGCCGGGCGCCCCTGGACGATCCGGCAATATGCCGGCTTCTCGACCGCCGAGGAATCCAACGCGTTCTACCGGCGCAACCTTGCGGCGGGACAGCAGGGCGTATCGGTGGCCTTCGATCTGGCGACCCATCGCGGCTATGACAGCGATCACCCGCGCGTCGAGGGCGATGTGGGCAAGGCGGGTGTGGCGATCGACAGCGTCGAGGACATGAAGATCCTGTTCGATGGCATCCCGCTGGATCAGGTCAGCGTGTCGATGACGATGAACGGCGCGGTGATCCCGGTGCTGGCCAATTACATCGTCGCCGGCGATGAGCAGGGTGTGGCGCGCAAGGATTTGTCAGGCACCATCCAGAACGACATCCTCAAGGAATTCATGGTGCGCAACACCTATATCTACCCGCCCGAGCCGTCGATGCGGATCGTGTCGGATATCATCGAATACACCTCGAACGAGATGCCGCGCTTCAACTCGATCTCGATCTCGGGCTACCATATGCAGGAGGCGGGCGCGAACCTGGTGCAGGAGCTGGCCTATACGCTGGCCGATGGGCGCGAATATGTGCGCGCGGCGATCGCGGCGGGGATGGATGTGGATCGTTTCGCGCCGCGCCTGTCGTTCTTCTTCGCCATCGGGATGAATTTCTTCATGGAGGCCGCAAAGCTGCGCGCCGCGCGTCTGTTGTGGCACCGGGTGATGACCGAATTCGGCGCCAAGAACGACACCTCCAAAATGCTGCGCACACACTGCCAGACCAGTGGCGTCTCGTTGCAGGAACAGGACCCCTATAACAACGTTGTGCGCACCGCCTATGAGGCGCTGAGCGCGGTGCTGGGCGGCACGCAATCGCTGCATACCAACGCGCTGGACGAGGCGATGGCCCTGCCCACCGATTTCAGCGCCCGCATCGCCCGCAACACCCAGCTGATCCTGCAGGAGGAAACCGGCGTGACCAAGGTGGTCGATCCGCTGGCGGGATCCTATTACGTCGAGAAGCTGACCGCGGATCTGGCCGAGAAAGCCTGGGCGCTGATGGAAGAGGTCGAGGAGATGGGCGGCATGACCAAGGCCGTCGCAAGCGGCATGCCCAAGCTGCGCATCGAGGAAAGTGCCGCCACCCGGCAGGCGATGATCGACCGCGGCCAGGAGGTGATCGTTGGCGTCAACAAGTATCGCCGCGATAAGGAAGACCCGATCGACCTTCTGGATATCGACAATTCCGCCGTGCGCGACAGTCAGATCGCCCGGCTGGAGAACATCCGCGCCAGCCGCGACGAGGCCGCCTGCACCGCGGCCCTCGAGGAGGTCACGCGCCGCGCCGCCGAAGGCGGCAATCTACTGGAGGCGGCGGTCGAGGCCGCACGTCAACGCGCATCCGTGGGGGAAATCAGCATGGCGATGGAAAAGCAGTTCGGCCGGCACCGCGCCGAGGTCAAGACGCTGGCCGGTGTCTATGGCGCCGCCTACGAGGGCGACGCGGGCTTTGCCGCGATCCAGAAATCGGTCGAGGATTTCGCCGAGGCCGAGGGGCGCCGCCCGCGCATGCTGGTGGTCAAGATGGGCCAGGACGGCCATGACCGGGGTGCCAAGGTGATCGCCACGGCCTTTGCCGATATCGGCTTCGACGTGGATGTGGGCCCGCTGTTCCAGACGCCCGAGGAGGCCGCGCAGGACGCCATCGACAATGATGTGCATGTGGTGGGCATCTCGAGCCAGGCGGCGGGCCACAAGACGCTGGCGCCCAAGCTGATCGAGGCGCTGAAGGCAAGGGATGCAGGGGATATCATCGTGATCTGCGGCGGCGTCATCCCGCAGCAGGATTACGAATTTCTCAAGGCGGCAGGCGTCAAGGCGATTTTTGGCCCGGGCACCAACATTCCCGATGCGGCACAGGATATCCTGCGTCTCATCCGCGAGGCGCGGGGCTGACAGGATCGTGGGCGGGAGGGGGCCTTGCCCCCTCTTGGCCTGCGGCCAATTCACCCCCGGAGTATTTGGGGAACGATGAAAGGCGGGCAGATGAGCGGACGGCTTGGCGCGATGATGGCCTCGGGGGCCGGGTTTTTATGGGCGGTGCTGCTGTTATGGGGGGCGGCGCGGTTCGTCACGCTGCCGGTATTCACGCTCATGCCGACGATCATGGTGTCGTTTCTTGTGCCGGGGCTGGTGGCGCTGGCGATGGTCTTGCGGGTGGCGCTGCGCCGGTTGGGGGATGACGAGATGCGCGCGGGCGGGGCCTTGCAGGGTCCGGCAGAGGTGGATCAGAAGGTGTTGCAGAACACGGTCGAGCAACTGGTGCTGGCGCTGTGCATCTGGCCTGCGGCGGCGGTGATGCTGGGCGATGCGGGGCCGGGCGTGATCGCCTCGCTTGGTGTGGGCTTCGCGGTGGCGCGGCTGCTGTTCTGGCTGGGGTATCACAAGGGCGGGATCTTGCGGGTCTTCGGCTTCGCGGCGAGTTTCTGGCCGACCGTGCTTGTGGCGGTCTGGGCGCTGGTGCGTCTGGCGGGGGCGGGATGAGGGCTGCGATGGCCCGGAGGACCCGACGGGCTTCAAGCGGACCGCCTTTGGTCTGAGGCAACAGCAAAAGGCAGACCGCCTGCAACGATGGACCGCGGCACTGCATGTCGCGAAAATCCGTGATTCAGGTTTTTCGCGAAACGCTTTAGAATGCGCTTCAGGAGCGACAGGGGAGAGTTCGGATGCTGAGGCTCGATCATCTGGCGGTGGCGGCGCGCGATCTCGAAGAGGGGCGGGCGGCTGTGGAGGCTGCCTTGGGCGTGCGGTTGCAGCCGGGCGGGCAACATGCGCATTTCGGCACGCATAACCTGCTTTTGGGGTTGGAGGACGGGCTCTATCTGGAGGTGATCGCGATCGATCCGGAGGCGCCGGCGCCGGAGGGGGCGCGGTGGTTCGATCTGGACCGGTTCGATGCCGCCCCGAGGCTGCAGACATGGATCTGCCGCAGCGACGATCTGGGGTCTGCGCTGGTGCGCTATCCGCAAGCCGGTGCGCCTGTGGCGCTGGCGCGGGGAGATTTGCGCTGGCGAATGGCGGTGCCGCGTGACGGGCGCTTGCCCTTCGATGGTGTCTTTCCCGCGCTCATGCAATGGGAGTGCAACGCGCATCCCGCCGAACGGCTGACCGCGTCGGGCTGCGGGCTGGCGCGGCTGGTGGTGCGCCATCCCGAGGCGGGGCGGCTGGCGGATATGCTGGGCCCGGATCTGAGCGACGCGCGCGTGGTGTTCGAGATCGGCGCGCCATCCTTGCGGGCCGAGATCACCACGCCCGGTGGGCTGAGGGTGCTGGAATGATCCTGCGCGATGCCGAGGCGGCTGATGTCCAAGCCATCGCCGGGCTGGTCAATCCGGTGATCCGCGACACGACCATCACCTTCACCACCCGCGAAAAGACCGCACAGGACGTGGCGGATGACATCGCGGCAAAGCGCGATCTGGGGCATGGACTGCTTGTGGTCGAAGAGGCGGGCGCGCTGCTTGGGGTGGCAAGCTATGGCCAGTTCCGCCCCGGTCCGGGCTATGCGCGCACGGCCGAGCATTCGATCACGCTGGACCCGTCGGCACGCGGGCGCGGGCTGGGACGGCTGTTGCTGCATCGGCTCGAGGATCACGCCCGTGGTGCCGGCATGCATTCGATGATCGCTGCGGTGAGCGGGGAAAATCCGGGTGGGGTGGCCTTTCATGAGCGGCTGGGATATGCGCGCGTCGCGGTCCTGCCGCAAATCGGTTGGAAATTCGGGCGTTGGCTGGATCTGATTCTTTTGCAGAAACAGTTGTGAGTGCGCGCTGACAGAGCCCGGGAAAGCGGGTAGGTTTTATCATGTCGATCTGGACCCGCATCACCGAAGCTCTTGCCGCCCTTGCCAAGGGAGAGGGCCTGAGTGCCGTTTTCGACAGGCTGCGCAGCCCGCCCGAGCGTAGCGTCGGCTTCACCATCGCGGTGATCGCGCTTGGCGCCAAGATGGCCAAGGCCGATGGGCAGGTCACCCGCGACGAGGTCACCGCCTTCCGCGAGGTGTTCCAGATCGCCCGCGAGGATGAGGCCGGTGCGGCCCGCGTCTTCAATCTGGCGCGGCAGGATGTGGCGGGGTTCGAGGAATATGCCGGCCACATCAAGCGCATGTTCGACGGCGAGACCGGCACGCTGTGCGATCTGATGGAGGGGCTGTTCCACATCGCCATGGCCGACGGCACCTATCATCCGCAGGAAGAGGCGTTCTTGCGCCGGGTTGCGGCGATCTTCGGTCTGGACGAGGGCGATTTCCGCAGGCTGCGCAGCCGCTTCGTGCCGGATGCCAAGCCCGATCCCTATTCGGTTCTGGGGGTCAGCCGCGATACGCCGCTGCCGCAGATCCGCAAGGCGTGGCAGCAGATGGTCCGCGACAGTCATCCCGACAAGATGATCGCGCGCGGCGTTCCGCCCGAGGCGATCCGGCTGGCCGAACATCGCATGGTCGCGATCAACCGCGCCTGGGAGGAGATCAACGAGGAGGCCGCGGGTGCGGATCGCCACCTATAATGTCGAATGGTTCGATGCCCTGTTCGACGATGAGGGGGCGCTTTTGGCCGATGATGACTGGTCGAGGCGACATGGGGTAACACGGGCCGATCAACTGGCGTCCTTGGGCATCGTGTTCACCGCGCTCGATGCCGATGCCGTCATGGTGATCGAGGCGCCGGACGACACGGACCGCAGAAGCACGGTCGCAGCGCTCGAAAGCTTTGCCGATTTCGCGCAGATCCGCGCGCGCCGCGCCGTCACCGGCTTTGCCAATGACACCCAGCAGGAAATCGCGCTGCTGTATGATCCCGATGTCCTGAGCTGTGCGCATGACCCAAAGGGAGAGCCCACGGGCAAGAAGGGCTCGAGCGATGCGCCGCGGTTCGACGGCGTGTTCCGGATCGATCTGGATATCGACGATACCGAGGATCTTGTGGCGTTTTCCAAGCCGCCGCTGGAATTGGCCTGCACGACAGCGACCGGTGTCGCCTTCCGGATGATCGGGGCGCATCTGAAATCCAAGGCGCCGCACAAGGCCCGGTCACGCGATCAGATCATGCGCATGGCAATCGCCAACCGGCGCAAGCAGCAGGCGCAGGCGGTCTGGTTGCGCCACCGGATCGAAGAGCATTTGGCCCAGGGCGAGACGCTGATCGTTCTGGGCGATCTGAATGACGGTCCGGGGCTTGACGAGTATGAGCATCTCTTTGGCCGCTCCTCGGTCGAGATCGTGATGGGCGAGGGGGGCGATGCGGCGGCGCAGCTTTTTGATCCGCACGCAAGACGGGCCTTGACCCGGCGGATCGGGGCGATGATCGCGACCGCGCGGTTCTATCTGCCCACCGAGAAGCGGTATCTTCAGGCTTTGCTGGATTACATCATGGTGTCCTCGGATCTGGAGGCGCGTCAGCCGCGATGGCGGATCTGGCATCCGTTCGACGATCCGGGCTGCTTTCGCATCCCCGAGTTGCGCGAGGCGCTGCTTGCGGCATCGGATCATTTCCCGGTCACGATGGATGTCGATCTGTGACTTAAAATCGCGATCGGATGCGCTTATATTGCGGGGATGAAACGCATTGTCCTGACATCCCTCGTGGCTTTTTCGCTGGCGGCGCCTGTCGCAGGTCCTGCCAGAGCACAGGATGCGGGCACGCCGGATGAGGGGCTGTCGCTGATGGAGCGCGGCGCGCAGATGTTTCTCGAAGGTATCCTGCGCGAGATGGAACCGGCGATGCGGGATCTGCGCGATCTGGCCGAAGACATGGGGCCGGAGTTGCGCCGCTTCGTTCAGGAAATGGGACCGGCCTTTGGCGAGCTTATGGGCAAGATCGACGATCTGAGTGCCTATCATCCGCCGGAAATGCTGCCCAATGGCGATATCATCATGCGCCGCAAAACCCCCGACGAGATCGAACCGGCGCCGCCCAAGGAGGGCGAGATCGACATTTGAGGCGGCTCAGGTCTTGGCGGTGCGGATCACCGGCTCGGCCCCGAGGGCCTCGACCAGCGACATGAACCGCGCTTCGGCGACTTCGCCGAACAGCGCCGCGGCCTCGGGCGACAGGTAGAGTTCCAGCTTGCGCTTCTTGGGGTACCAGTGCAGCTTGCCAAGCTTCGCATCCGAGCGCAGCCAGAGCATGGCGGCAAAGCGCATCGCCTTGCCCAGAACCTCGGCCTCGGTGGCGTCCTGTTCGTTGATCAGCTCATAGAGATCTTCGAAGCGCGATCCCTCGCGTTTGTTCGAATAGCGATGCAAGAGCGCCAGCCCCAAATAGATCCGTTCGGAATGTTTCAGACCGCCCAGATTGGCGCGGGTGGCGTTGTCGAAGCAATCCTCGGCCCGGTAATCGGGATGCGAGCGCCACGATACGTCATGCAGCAGACAGGCGGCCTTGATGATGCGGCGCCGGTCGGGCTTGGCGGATTTGAACAGGGGTTCGATGAATTCATAGACCACACGGCCAAAGCCCGGCAGCCGGGCATCCTTGGATTCGGCAAAGCGGCAGGCTTCGATCAGCGGGTCGCGGTCGCGCAACTGCTGGGGCATCTGCTCATAAAGCAGCCCCTCGCGGATACCATAGCTCGAGACGGCGATATCGCGGGGCTTGAACGTGCGGACCACTTCGCGCAGCACGTCGATCGCATAGGGCACCAGAGCGGCGCGCGCCGCCGATACGCCCGCGCGGTTGCGCAGCTCTTCAAGATCGTTGGCGGCGATATACTTGGCGGTGGCGCGCACGGCCTTGGGCGTCATGCGGTATTCATGCAGCACCTGCAGCGGATAGCCGCGCCGCTCCATGTCGATCCGCGCGATGGCGCGCCACGAACCGCCCACCAGAAAAAGGCGGTTTTTCTGTTCGCCCAGTTCCTCGCGCAGACGCGCCACCGTATCGGCAATGAGCGCCTTGCGGGCCTTGCGGCCACCTTTCATGTCGCGCAGCTTGAGCGGGCCAAGCGAACAGGACATCCGCTTGCCCACGGTGCCGCCATTGATCTCGGCCAGTTCCATGGACGATCCGCCGATATCGCAGACCAGCCCATAAGAGCCGGGCCATCCCAGAAGCACGCCTTGTGCCGACAGCCGCGCCTCTTCGCGCCCATCGATCACCCACAGGCGGATGCCCGTCTCGCGTTCGACCTCGGCGCGGAACTCGGCGCCGTCTTCGGCGTCGCGCACCGCGGCGGTGGCCACGGCGGTCAGCGGGCCGGTGCCCATCCCATCGCCCAGAAGTTTGAACCGCTTGAGCGCATTGAGGGCGCGCACACGCCCCTCGGGGTTGAGCCGCCCGGTTTCGGACATGCCGGCTCCAAGCCCGCACATGATCTTTTCGTTGAAGAAATAGGCGGGGCTTCGGGCGGCGCCGTCGAACACGACCAGACGGACCGAGTTCGAGCCAACATCCACCACGCCCACGCGACTGAGTGCGCGGGCCGAAGGCTTGTCGAACAGCGGGCGCCCAAAGGGCCCGCTATCTTCCTGCGCCGGAGTGCTGTTGCCGTCCATGTGCCTCTCGGGTCTTTCCACGCCCTGTATGCGCCACAGCGCCTCATGGGTCAATCGCGGGAATGCGCCGATCTGCGCCTGACGCGCCGTCACCCGGTCACATCGGCGGGCGCCCCTTGAGGACGCGCAGGACCATCGCGATCACGAAGAGCGCAAGGAATATGACAAACAGAATTTGCGCGATCCCCGCCGAGGCACTGGCGATCCCGCCAAAGCCGAACGCACCGGCAATCAGCGCGATGACAAGGAATGTGAGTGCCCATCCCAGCATGTGGAGCCTCCTTTCGTCGGTTCCTGTTGAGGTGGGAAGGACCGACGGTCATGTCAGGGGGCTGCGGGGCGTGTCGGCAAAACCTTGCCGGGATCAATCCTCGGTATGGGTCAGTTTCGGCACATCCGCAGCCCCCGCCGAGCCACGGCCCGACAATGACGGGTTTTCCATGAAGAAGCGGTGGCAGTTGAAGGCAAACTCACCCTCGACCGTTTCGGCACGGGTGAACGTCCCGTCAGGGGCCATGATCCAGCTTTGCGCCACATCGGCCATGTTGGCGGCCATGATCTGACCGACGATCTGCGCCTTGACGGTGGGATTTTCGATCTCGACCAGCGTTTCAACGCGCCGGTTGAGATTGCGGCCCATCCAGTCCGCCGAACTGATGAAGACCCGGGCCTTTTTCGACGGAAGATCGGTCCCGTTGCCAAAGCACACGATTCGGGAATGTTCGAGAAACCGGCCGATGATCGATTTGACACGGATATTCTCGGACAGTCCCTTGATGCCGGGACGCAACCCGCAGATGCCGCGCACCACCAGATCGATGCGCACGCCTGCCTGACTGGCCTCGTACAGCGCGTCGATCACATCGGGTTCGATCAGCGCGTTCATCTTGGCCCAGATCGTCCCCGGCTTGCCGTTGCGCACGTTCTCGGCCTCGCGGGCGATCATCTCGAGCAGGCGCGGCTTGAGCGAAATGGGCGAAATGGCAAGGTTTTCCAGCTTCTCGGGCTGCGCATAGCCCGACAGGTAGTTGAACACCTTGGTTGCGTCCCGCCCGAGCGACGGATCGCAGGTGAAGAAACTCAGGTCGGTATAGATCTTGGCGGTGATCGGGTGGTAATTGCCGGTCCCGTAATGGGTGTAGGTCACAAGGCTGTCGCCCTCGCGACGCACCACGGTCGAGATCTTGGCATGGGTCTTGAGGTCGAGAAACCCATAGACCACATGCGCGCCCGCCCGCTCCAGCCGCCGGGATTGCCGGATATTCGCCGCCTCGTCGAACCGCGCCTTCAATTCCACAAGTGCGGTCACGGATTTCCCGTCCTCGGCGGCCTCGCACAGGGCACTGACGATGGGGCTGTCCTTGGAGGTGCGGTACAGCGTCTGCTTGATCGCCACCACATCGGGGTCGCGCGCGGCCTGATGCAGAAAGCGCACCACCATGTCGAAGGTCTCGTAGGGGTGATGCAGCAGCATGTCCTTCTGACGGATCGCGGCGAACATGTCGCCGTCATGGTCTTGCACGCGTTCGGGCACGCGGGGCGTGAAGGAGGGCCACAGAAGATCGGGCCGGTCATCCAGAACCAGCTCCTTGAGGTCCGCAAGCCCGATCATGCCTTCGACCTCGACCACCTCATCGGGGATCACGTGCAGCTCGTCCATGATGACGCGGCGCAGCGCCTCGGGGGCGCCGGTCGAGATCTTCATGCGTACGACTTCGCCACGGCGGCGGCGCTTCAGCGCCACCTCGAACTCGCGCACCAGATCCTCGGCCTCTTCCTCGACTTCCAGATCGCTGTCGCGCAGCACCCGGAAGCTGCAATGGCCCTTGTACCTGTAGCCCGGAAACAGGCTGTCGAGATGCAGCAGCAGCACATCTTCCAACCGGATGACCCGGTGTGTGCCGGGGTCGGCGGGCAGGGTCACGAAGCGTTCGATCTGCTGCGGGATCGGCAACAGCGCCTGAAGCGGGCGCTTGTCGGATTTGCGCTCGAGCTGCAGGGCCAGCGAATAGCCCAGGTTCGGAATGAACGGGAAAGGATGCGCGGGGTCGATGGCCAGCGGCGACAGGACCGGAAAGACATTGTGCAGGAACACATCGGCAAGATGGCTGCGGTCCTCTTCGGTCAGCCGGTCGAGATCGAGGATGGTGATATTCTCGTCTGCCATCTCGCGGCGCAGCGTTTCATAGGTTTTCTGCTGAGATGCCAGAAGGTTACGGGCGTTTTCGTTGATCAGAACAAGCTGCTCTGCGGGCGTCAGCCCGTCGGCGGCGGGGGTGGTGTTGCCCGCCTGTGCCAACTCGCGCAGACCCGCGACGCGCACGTTGTAGAACTCGTCCAGATTGGTGGCCGAGATCGACAGGAAGCGGAGCCGCTCGAGCAGCGGAACGCGCGGGTTTTGCGCCTCTTCCAGCACGCGCCAGTTGAAGCCCAGCCAGCTGAGCTCACGATTGAAAAACCGCCCCGGCCCGGTCAGGTCCAGTTCGGGGATTTCAACGGCGGCGGGTGGTGGTGACTTGAGGAAATCAGCTTTGTTCATATGGGCCTTATGGCGTTGGCATGTAACGTCACGGTGACGGAGTCTGCAGCCTCGCCGGTCACTTGTCCAGCACCTTCGCCGCCAGCGCCCGATTGATCGGCCGCCCTGTCGCCAGCGCCAGTGCGTCCAGCGCGTCGACCACATCGCGCGCCGCCTCGAACGACCGGTCGATGCGCCGCGTGAGATAGGGGATCGTCTCGGGGGAGGGCGACAATTGCCGGTCGGTCATCAGCTTCATCAGCACCGCGGCCAGCAGCGTGTCATCCGGCTCGTGCAGGATGGTCGCCGGGGTGCCCTGCATCCGGCTGGCCAGATCGGGCAGGCTGAGACCCCAGTGTTGCGGCGCACGGGCCGCGGTGAACAGCACGGTGTGACCTTCGGCAAGCGCAAGGTTGTGCAGATGAAACAGCGCCTCTTCGGCGGCGGCATCCCGGGCGATGTCATCGCAATCCTCGACCGCGATATGGCCTGTGGCCAAGGCGGGGATATCGGCCCGGGTCAGGGCGTGCGCCGCGATGATCCGGGCATCGGCCAACGTGGCCCAGACATGCGCAAGATGGGTCTTGCCCGATCCCGGCGGCCCCACCAGCAGCAGCTTGCGCGAAGGCCAGCCCCGCCAGCCTTCGATCAGCGCCACGGCCTCGGCATTGGCGGGCGAGACGAAAAAATCGTCGCGCCCGAGTGCCTCGCGCACAGGCAGGTCGAAACTGAGTTGCTCAGGGGTCATTCGTCGCGCGTCGACAGTCCGCGATAAAGGCGGCTGTCCATGTATTGCGCCACGATGAACCGCGCCAGAACACCAATCGACGCGGCCACGGGCACCGCCACCAGCATGCCCACGAAACCGAACAAGGCGCCAAAGACCGACAGCGCGAAGATCAGCCAGACGGGGTGAAGCCCGACCGAGCTGCCCACCAGCTTTGGCGTCAGGAAATTGCCCTCGGCCACTTGCCCTGCCACGAAAATGGCAACCACCAGCCCGATGCTCACCCAATCGCCCCAGAACTGAAACAGCGCCAGCCCGATCGCCAGCGCCCCGCCCACCAAGGCACCCACATAGGGAATGAAGGTGATCAGCCCGGCCAGCGCGCCCACCACCAGCCCGAATTGCAGCCCCACCAGCATCAGTGCAACGGCATAATAGGTGCCAAGGATCAGACAGACGGTGCCCATGCCGCGAATGAAGCTGGCCAGCGTCTGGTCGATCTCACCGGCCAGACGGCGGATCACCGGCGCATGATCTCGCGGCAAAAGCTCGTCGATCCGGCCAACCATCCGGTCCCAGTCATACAGCAGGTAGAAGGCCACCACCGGAACGATCACGAATAAAAGCACCACGTTCAACAGCGACGCCGCCGAACTCAGCAGCGAGTTGAGCACCTCTCCGCCGCGCTCGCGGATCGTTTCGCCCACCGCGATCAGCGACTGGCGCAGGGTCGAGTTTTCGTCGACGATGGCCGGGAAACGCTCGGTCAGGACTTGCTGGAACTTGTTGAAGAATTGCGGCGCGGTGTCGATCAGCGCCAAGCTCTGCTGCACCAGCGTCGGGATCACCAGAAGCGCCATCAGCACAAAGACCATGAGCGCACCAAGCGTGATGAGACTGACCGCAAGGGCGCGCGAGGCGCCCATCCGTTGCAGCCGGTCCGCGACCGGATCGAGGAAATAGGCAATAGCCCCGCCCAGCACGAAGGGCAGGATCACGTCGCCCAGAAACCAAAGCGCAAGGACAAAGACGGCCGCCGCAACGCCCCAATACTTCACCTGATCGCGCACCGACAATGCCATGAGAGCTCCGTGACTGGCCTGCTCCTATGTCGCCTCGCAGGCGGTTGGATTCAAGAGGAAAGGCGGCATATCCCATGCATATCGCACCTGGCCGTCATCTCGCGGGGCTTGGGCCGGGGGACGCGGGCGGTTCTTTGTCGGCAAGACCCGGCGCGCCGCTTGGTTCGGGATCGGGCGGGGTGTAGGTGTCGGGGTTGGTGAGCCATTTTTGGTATTGGGTGTGGAATTCCCATGGTTCGAGTTTCGCCTTGGGCCAATGGGTTGGGCGGGGGATACCGTCGGGAAGTTTTGTCGTTTTATCGCCGAATGCTGTGTTGATTTGGTCGGCGGAAATGGGATTGGCGCGGAAATCAACAGACCAGACGGCAGCTTCGCGCAGCACGGCTGCTGTCCAATTTGTTGTCTTATCCACCCGCGCGCTGCTGAGGTATGTCCCGTCCATCCGTCCGTCGTTGAGTTAAGTCAGCACGAAGGCCGCAGCCAGCGCGCCCGCGAACAGCAATAACAGCAGCAAGGACACCAGCGCACCCAAGGGGCGGGCAACGGACCAGTCCGGCGCTTCGCTTATGCCCATCCAGTCCAGTACGTTTCTTGATGGCTTGCGTTCCATAACCCCGGCACCCCTGACGCGTCTGCCGCAACCATCGCGGGAAAAGGCCCGTGGTGCAAGGACCACTGCCCCGCTTGCCAGTGCGGCACCTTCCGGCTAGGACAGGCCGAAACCCATTGCCCGAGGTCCGTCATGCGCCTGTCCCGCTACTTCCTGCCCGTTCTCAAGGAAACCCCCGCCGAGGCCCAGATCGCCAGCCACCGCCTGATGCTGCGCGCGGGCATGATCAAACAGGCCTCCGCCGGGATCTATTCCTGGTTGCCGATGGGCTTCAAGGTGTTGCGCAAGCTGGAAAATATCGTCCACGAGGAGCAGATCCGCGCGCGCCATGTGCCGATGCTGATGCCCACCCTGCAGCCGGCCGACCTTTGGCGCGAAAGTGGCCGCTACGACGACTACGGCGAGGAAATGCTGCGCATCAAGGACCGTCAGGGGCGCGATCTTCTGTATGGGCCGACCAACGAGGAATTGATCACCGACATTTTCCGCAGCCATGTGGGTAGCTACAAGGATCTGCCGCTCACGCTCTATCATATCCAGTGGAAATTCCGCGATGAGATCCGCCCGCGTTTCGGCGTGATGCGGGGGCGCGAGTTCTTCATGAAGGACGGCTACAATTTCGACCTGACGCGCGAGGATGCGCTGCATGCCTATAATCGCCATCTGGTCAGCTATCTGCGCACCTATGAGCGGATGGGCCTGCAGGCCATTCCGATGCGCGCCGAAAGCGGCCCCATCGGGGGCGACGACACGCACGAATTCCTGGTGCTGGCCGAAACCGGCGAATCCGGCGTGTTCTATGACAGCGAGATCACCGATCTGCGCTTTGGCGACCGCGAGATCGACTATACCAGCGTCGAGGCCTGTCAGGCGGTGATGGAGGAATTCACCTCGCGCTATGCCCGCACCGACGACACCCATGACGAGTCCGTGTTCCATGACCGCGTCCCCGAAGAGCGCCGCCGCAGCGGGCGGGGCATCGAAGTGGGGCAGATCTTCTATTTCGGCACCAAGTATTCCGAACCGATGGGCGCCACCGTGCAGGACCGCGACGGCAACACCGTGCCGGTCCATATGGGCAGCCACGGCATCGGCGTCAGCCGCCTGATCGGTGCGATCATCGAAGCCAGCCACGATGATCGCGGCATCATCTGGCCCGAAGGTGTGACCCCCTTCCATGCCGGGATTGTCAACCTCAAGACCGGCGACGCCGAGGCCGATGCTGCCTGCGAGGCGATTTATGCCTCCCTGACGGCCCTCGGGCTCGAGCCGCTTTACGATGACACCGATGATCGGGCCGGGGCGAAATTCGCCACCATGGACCTGATTGGCCTGCCGTGGCGGATCACCGTGGGGCCGCGCGGGCTCAAGAACGGGGTGGTCGAACTGACCAGCCGCCGCACCGGCGAAAGCGAGGAATTGCCACCCGAACAGGCCGTGGAAAAGCTGGCGCGGATCTACGCCGCGCACCGGATCGGCAGCCTGCCGCAGCCGGTCTAGCACGACGCGTTCCCCAAACCGCCCGAACGCTGTATACTGCCCCGAAAAACCGACGAGGCAGAGCAGATGATCCTGAGGGCGATCGCCATGGCGTGCGGGCTGACCGGTGCGGTCGGCCTGTCGCAATTTCCCGAGTTCTCGCAGCAATACACCCAACGCCTCTCCGGCGCGGTCAAGGAGCTGGAGACCATCGTGGCGCGCTTCGATGCGGATGCGGCGGGGCTTGGCCTGACGCGTGCCGCCGCGCTCGAGGATCTGGCTCATGGCAGCGCAATGGGAGCCGCACGTGCGCAATCCATGGGGCAGGTTCTGGCGCGCCATGACCGCCTGCAACATGCGCTACGCGACCTTTCTGGGACATCTTCCTGGCATAAGGCCCTGAATATGCGGCGTTTCGCCGATGCCGAACTTGTTCGCGACACATGGACCGCCTATCGCCCGGCCTTGCCGGTCACCGCCGAAGGGCTGGGTTTCGCCGCCGCAGGCTTTATCTTGGGCTATGGGCTGATCGGCGGGGCGTTGAGCGGGCTTGGCCGGCTGACCATCCGTCGCCGCCAAACTGCGCGGCAAGGCTAAAGCGTTCCGCCACGCAGGGCAAAGCCCGCCAGCGCGACCAGCACCAGCCCGACGATCAGACAGATCGCCCAAGTGATGCGCTGCCTGAGGGGCGCGTGTCCGATGCGATCAATCATAGACGAATTGCTCCGACAGAATGCGCCTTGCGGGCACGCCCAACTCCAGCAACGCCGCCTCGACCGTGCGCAGCATCGGCGGCGGTCCGCAGACCACGAACAGCCAGTCCCGCCGCCCGGCCTCGGCCACATGGCGCCGCAACATCCGGGCGTCGACAAACCCGGTCTCGCCGCTCCAGCCCTTGGGCGGTTCGGACAGCACGTGGATCACCTTCGTGCCGTGATCGCGCGCCAGCGCCTGCAGCTCGTCCTCGCAGACGATCTGCCCGGGGATCCGGTTGCCATAGATCAGCAGGCTGGGGCGCGGATCGCCGCGTGCCGCCATCTCGCGCAGAAGCCCGAGCAGTGGCGCGATCCCGACGCCGCCCGCGATCAGCGCAATCCCTGGTGCATCCTCCTGGCCCGTCAGCGTCAGATGCCCATGCGGCCCATCCACGTAAACCCTTGTGCCGGGCGGGATCTGTCCGATCCGGTCGGTCATGTCCCCCAATTGCTTGATGATGAATTCCAGATCTGGCCCCCGTGACGGCGCGGAGGCGATGGAAAACGGGTTGTCGTTCAGCGAAAAAGGTGGCCGTCCGATGGTCAGCCACGCAAATTGCCCCGCTCGGTACCGCAGCCGATGCGCCCCCTCCGGCGTCAGTCGCAGCCGCCATGTCCGCCGCGCTGCAGGGGTCACCGACAGCACCCGCCAGGGTTTGCGCGCCCGAAGGGCCGGGGCCACGACATAGATCATCGTCAGCGCGGCCAGCGCCAGTCCCAGACCGCCGATCCACACCCAGCCCAGCAGATCGTCGCCACTGTAGCGCCCGGCGCGCAGCGCGTGCAGCACGCCTGCGCCGGCCACGAGGACCGCGCCCAGACCGTGCAGGCCGCGCCATATCTCGTAGCGGTAGCCCGCGACATCGCGCGCCAGCGCCATCGTCACCACCATACCCAGTCCCAGCCAAGCTAAAATCCCGGGCCAGATCGCGGGCCATGAATAAGTCACCACCGTCTGCCGGGTCACATCCCAATCGGGCGGATCAGACATCGCCGAGACATAGAAAAACGGGTGCAGCACCGCAAAGACCAAGGCCACCCGGGCGGCAAGCTGATGGCTTCGCATCACCACATCGCTGCCGACCCGCGCGGTGACCGCACGAAAGCGGCCAATCTGTCCGAACTCCACCAGGATCATCGCCAGCGCCACGAGACCCAGCCCCGAGGCCAGCTCATCCCACACCGTGCGTGGCGGAAGCCCTTGGACCCATGCCAGACCAAGCGGCGTCAGGACAAGCGCCAGGTAGATCAGGATGAGGGCAGTTGCGGGCAAGGCGGTCCTTTCCGGGCGGCGCGAATCGCGCCTATACGCCATGCTGCACCGGATGCAGCCCGCGCGGCCTTGACCCCGATCATGATAACCCGCACTGTCCGCGCAAAACGAGAATTGAGGTTTTCCCGTGACAGGCCGTTCCCGCCGTTCTTCCGCCCCTGCGCCCTTCGCTCCGTTCGAATGGATGATCGCATGGCGTTACCTGCGCGCCAAACGCGCCGAGGGCGGGGTCAGCACGATGACATGGATCAGCCTGATCGGGATCACGCTGGCGGTCTTCGCTCTTATCGCGACCTTGTCGGTGCGCTCGGGATTTCGGGCGGAATTCGTCGACACGATCCTTGGCGCGAACGCCCATGTCACCGTCTACAACATGGGCACGGTCGATGCGCAAACGGGCCGGCTTGATCGCACCCTCTCCGAGTACGAGGCGATGGCCGAGAGCGTCCGAGCGGTCGAGGGCGTCACCCGCGTGGCCCCTCTGGTCAAGGGGCAGGTGATGGCCAATGCCCGCGACAGCAACGCCGGCGTGCAGGTGTTCGGCATCAAGCCCGAGGATCTGGTGACCATTCCCCGCATCGCCGATCCCGCAACCGGGCGCGGTGACATCACCGCTTTTTCGCGAGGTATCGCCATCGGCTCGGGCGTGGCGCGCGAACTGGGGGTGGGGGTGGGCGACCGCATCCGCCTGATCTCTCCCAACGGGGTGCGCACGGCCTTTGGCACATCGCCACGCATCAACGCCTATGACGTGGTCTATATCTTCAGCGCCGGGCGCTATGACATCGACCGGGTCCGCGTCTATCTGCCCTTCGAGGAGTCGCAGAGCTTTTTCAACCGCGAAGGCCGCGCCGACGAACTTGAGGTGATGGTGCGCGATCCCGACCGGGTCGAGGACATGACCCTTCCGCTGATCGCCGCCGCCGGGGACCGCGCGCAGGTCTGGACGTGGAAAGACGCCTCGGGCGGATTTCTGCGCGCTCTCGAGGTCGAGGACAACGTGATGTTCATCATCCTGTCCATCCTCGTGCTGATCGCGGCGATGAACATCACTTCGGGGCTTATCATGCTGGTCAAGAACAAGGGCCGCGATATCGGCATACTGCGCACGATGGGACTGACCGAAGGGGCTGTGCTGCGGGTGTTCTTCATTTGCGGCGCCTTTACCGGGATCATCGGCACGGCGGCGGGGGTAGTTCTGGGCTGTCTCTTCGCGATCTATATCGACCCGATCTTCAGCCTCGTGAATGTGCTGATGGGCGGTCAGGTCTGGGATCCGTCTATTCGCGGCATCTATCATCTGCCGGCGCAGTTGAATTTGGGCGACGTGCTGTCGGCGGTGGCGCTGTCGCTGGGGCTGAGTTTCGTGGTCACGATCTTTCCCGCCCGCCGCGCCGCGCGCATGAACCCGGTCGAGGCGCTGCGCTATGAGTGATGCGATGCTGCGCCTTTCCGGCGTGTCGAAAACCTACAACAAGGGCCGCGAAAACGAGGTGCAGGTGCTGGCAAACGCCGATCTCGCGCTGGCCCCGGGCGAGATGGTGGCGCTGGTGGCGCCCTCGGGGGCGGGCAAGTCGACGCTTCTGCATATCGCGGGGCTTCTGGACACGCCCGATGCCGGCACGGTCGAGATCGGGGGCACCGATTATACCGGGCTGAGTGACCGACGCCGCACCGTCGCCCGCCGACAGGAGGTGGGCTTCGTCTATCAGTTTCACCACCTGCTTCCGGAATTCACCGCTTTGGAAAACATCGTGCTGCCGCAGCTGGCCAATGGCGTTGCGCGTGCCGAGGCGGCAGCCCGCGCCGCCGATCTTCTGGAGCGGGTCGGCGTGGGGCCGCGCTCGGGTCATCGGCCCTCGGCGATGTCGGGCGGCGAACAGCAACGCGTCGCCTTCTGCCGGGCGCTGGCCAATGCGCCACGCTTGCTTCTGGCCGATGAGCCGACGGGCAATCTGGATCCCGCGACCTCGGATCAGTTGTTCGGCGCGCTGGTGCAGCTGGTGCGCGACACGGGCCTGTCGGCGCTGATCGCCACCCATAACCTCGAGCTTGCGGCGCGGATGGACCGGGTGGTCAAGCTCGATCAGGGCAAGGTGGTGCCCGGCTAGGGCATCCCCGCCTGCGATCCGCCGTGCCGCGCGCTCGGGATTTTTTAAAAATCCCGGTCCCAGGTCTTTTGAAGACCTGGGCGCCCACCTCGCCACGGTCCGACATGCGCGCGATCCGGGATTTTCTAAAAATCCCGGCCCAAGGTCTTTTCAAGACCTTGCCCCCCACTTCTCCGACGCTGAAGCGCGCTTCAGAAGGTTTGAATTGACCTCTGCCATCCCGCCCAGCAAGGTGCCGCGACACCCGACACACCCCCCGCCGCCGAACACCGCCACCTGCCCGGAGACGCTCATGCCCGCCGTAAGCCTTGACGAGATCGAACAGACCACCAAGGCCGCGCTGATGCGCCATGGCGCTCATGACTGGATCGCCGCCGAAGTGGCCCGCGCCGTGCGTGTCGCCGAAAGCGTCGGCAACCGGATTTGCGGGCTGTACTATCTCGAAAGCTACTGCACGCAGCTGGAAACCGGCCGCGTCAAGGGCGACGCCGTGCCCGTCGTGACCCGGCCGCGCCCCGGCGTGGTTGCGGTCGATGCGGGCTTCGGCTTTGCCCAGCCCGCCTTTGCCCGTGCGCTTCCGCAAGCGATCGAGGCCGCGCGCACCTGTGGCGTGGCCAGCCTTGCGGTGGGTCATGCCCATACCTGCACGTCGCTCGGGTTTTTCACTGAACAGATCGCGCGCGCCGGGCTGATCGGGCTTGGCCTGACCAATGCCTCGCCCATCGTCGCCCCTCCCGGCGGCAAGACGCGGGTGATCGGCACCAATCCCATCGCCTTCTCGGTGCCCGACGGGCAGGGCGGCATCGCCATGCAGTTCGACCAATCCACCACCACCGTGGCGCTTGGCAAGATCACCATGGCCAAGGCCGCGGGCGAGCAGATCCCCGAAGGCTGGGCCGTCGATGCCCAAGGCCAACCCACCACCGATCCCGAAGCTGCCCTTTCGGGGTCTCTGGTCAGCATGGGGGGCTACAAGGGCTGGGGCTTTGGCCTTATGGCAGAACTTCTGGCCGCAGGCATGACCGGCGGCGTGGTCAGCCGCGATGTGAAGCCCCTCAAGGCGCCCGATGGCCCGCCGCATGATCTGGGCCAATATTACCTGCTGATGGATCCCGATGTGTCGGGCGCGTTTTTCGACCGCCTCGCGCAGGTCGAGGCCGGTGTGGCGCTCGACGAAGGCGCGCGTATTCCGGGGCAGGGCAAACAGCCCGCCGATCCGGTGACGCTGGAGACGGCGATCTGGGCGCAGGCCCGCGCCCTGGCCGGGTTGGGCTAGGCTGGCGGCAGGCCAGATCACGGGCTTACTCACAGGACAGTGAATTGCCCGCTCCAGTAGGTCTGCTATGCCTTCCAGCAGCGCAGCACAGGAGGCGCCCCATGCGACGGACCCTATTTGCCGGGCTGATGACCTTGACCGCGACAGCAGCCGCGGCCTCTCAGATCTCCTTCGATGACAGCTGGAAACACCAGAAGTTCTCGTTGTTTTCCGGCAATGACTACGCGCTGCGCGGCGGCGCTCTCGACATGGTGTCCGATGCCAGCGTGTCGTTGCTCTACCGGGCCGTGCCGGAATCCTTTTGGCAGGTCTCGTCGGCGTCGTGGTCCTGGCAGGTCAGCCAAACTGTGCCGCCCACCGATCTGGCCCTGAAGGGGGGCGATGACCGCAATCTGGCGATGTATTTCGTGTTTTTGCCGCAGGCCGAGGCCGAACGTGCCCGAGGCGCGCGTGTGACGCGGCTTCTGTCACATGATGACGTGCGGGTGCTCGTCTATGTTTGGGGCGGCGATCACGCGCCGGGCACGTTTCTCGACAGCCCCTATCTGGGTCCGCGCGGCAAGACTGTGGTTCTTCGGCCCGCCGGCACCGGCGAGGCGCGCGAGCGTGTCGATCTGGCCGCCGATTTCGCCCGGGCGTTCGGCGGCGAACGCACCGCCCTTGTGGGTCTCGCCGTCTCGGGCGACAGCGACGACACCAACACACGCATCACGGGGCGCATATCGGGTCTCACCCTGCAATAACCGGGCAAGCGCGCCGCCCGGGGTGATCCATGTCAATGCAGCACTGCCCGGCTTGAGGTCTGCTCGGGCAAGCGATCCTGACAGGACATCTGCCATGCGTGCGGCTCTTGCGGTTTTCCTTTTCGGCCTTGCGGCCTGCGCGGCGCAGGAGCCCTTGCCCTCGGGCGTTGCCGCGGGCGAACAGACCTATCGCGCGCTGTGTGCCGTGTGCCATGGGCGGCAGGGCAAGGGCGATGGGCCATTCGTGTCCGAGCTTGACGCGCCGCCCGCCGATCTGACGGGCATCGCCGCGCGCAATGGCGGTGTGTTTCCCCATGCGCAGGTCATCGCGCGCATCCATGGCTATCCTGGTCAGTTCGACGTGATGCCCGACTATGGCCCGATTTTCGCCGGTCCCACGACCCAGTGGCGTGACCCTGAAACCGGCGCGGTGATCGAAACGCCCCGCGCCCTGGTTGACCTTGCCAGCTATCTGACCAGCATCCAGAAGACCTGAGCATGACGACATCTAAAGCGTTCCGCCTTTACCCTGAGGCATTAGAGACAGGCGGAACGCGTACAACGATTGAACGGAGCACTGCAATTCGTGAAAATCTGTGAGTCAGGTTTTTCGCGAAACACTTTAGGAGGACACAGATGCAGACCCCAACCCTCATCACCGCCGCTTTGGCCCTTGTTGCAGCCCTGACCGGCGCGGCGCTGGCCGAAGGCAATGCCCGCAACGGCGAGGCGATCTACGAGCGCTATTGCGCCGCCTGCCATGGCGCCGATGCCACGGGCGACGGGCCGATGCAGGCAGTGCTGACCGTGCGGCCCACCGATCTCACCGCGCTCAGTGCCGCCAATGACGGCGTGTTTCCGATGGGCCGCGTGGTCAAGCGCATCGACGGGCGCGACCCGCTGGTGGCCCATGGCAGCCCGATGCCGATCTATGGCGATTTCTTTCAGGGGCAGGATGCCGCGCTGAAAACTGAAAGCGGCCAGCCGATCATCACCTCGACCCCGGTGACCGACCTTATCGCCTATCTCGAAGGGCTGCAGATCCGCTGAGGCGCGATTTGAAACGCGGTGCGGGCGGGCTATCTTGGCCAGCAGAAAGGAAGGTGTCCGATGTTCCGTCTCCTGCTTGCTGTCGCGCTCGCCGCCTGTCTGTCCCTGCCGGCGCGGGCCGACGATCAGGCCATTCGCGGCGTGATCTCGGCCCAGATCGACGCCTTTCTGGCGGATGATGTCGAGACCGCCTTCACCTTTGCCAGCCCCACGATCAAGCAGATCTTCGGCAACCCCGAACGCTTCGGACAGATGGTGCGTCAGGGCTATCCGATGGTCTGGCGCCCCGACAGCGTCCGGTTCCTGTCGATCGAGGATCGCGGCGGGCGACTGTTTCAGACCGTCATGATCCGCGATGGGGCAGGGGCCTTGCATCTGCTCGAATACGAGATGATCCCCGGCGAGGATGGCTGGAAAATCGACGGTGTGCGCCTCTTGAAGCCCTCCGACGGCACCGCCTGACCGCTCAGCCCTGACCGCTCAACCCGGCCCCGCCAGCCCGCGTACCGACCAGCCCCAGAACCGCGCCAGCATCAGCAGTGCCGCGCAGGCCAGACCCACCGCCAGCCCCAGCCAGATGCCCGCACCGCCAAGGCCAAGCGTGAAGCCCAGCACATAGCTTGCCGGCACCCCGATCAGCCAATAGCTGACCGTCGCCATCACCATCGGCACCCGTGTGTCCTGCACCCCGCGCAGCAGTCCAAGCGCCATGACCTGCCCCGCATCCACCAGCTGAAACAGCGCCGCCGCGGCCAAAAGCCCCACACCGATCTCGATCACGGTGGCGCGGTTCGGCTCGTCCGGGCTCATGAAAAGGCCCATCATCCATTCCGGCAGCGCCAGAAACAGCACCATCGTCGCCGCCGCCACCAGCCCCGACATCACCAGAACCACCGTCGCCCCATCGCGCAGCCCTTGCCCATCGGCCCGCCCATGCGCCTGACCCGCGCGCACCGTGGCCACGTTCGACAGGCCCAGATGCACCATGAACACCACCGAGGTCACCTGCAGCGCGATGCCATGCGCCGCCAGCGGCAGCGCCCCCAGCCAGCCCATCATGATCGACGAGGCGGCAAACAGCCCCACTTCCGCCAGATTGGTGATCCCGATCGGCCAGCCCAGCCGGAACACCTCGGCCAGTGCCTCCCGGTCAGGGCGCCAGATCCTCTGAAAGAGCGCGTGATCGGGCTGCGCCCTTGCGGCATAGATCGCCATCGCCACAAGCGACGCGACATTCACCACCAAAGATGCGATCGCCGCCCCCCGCACCCCCAATTCGGGAAAGCCCCAATTTCCGAAAATCAGCGCATAGTTGATCACCACGTTCAATCCGACCGCCGCCAGCGTGATCCACAGCACGATCTGCGTGCGCTCCAGCGCCGCCAGGTAGGATTTCAGCACCATCACCAGCAGCGCGGGCAGAATGCCCCATCCCATGATCGACAGATACTGCCCCGCCAGCACCGCGATATCCGGATCCTGCCCGAGCGCCTCGAAGATCGGCCGCGCCAACAGCATCAAGGGCAGCGTGGCGATCCCGAACAGGATCGACGCCCAGGCCCCCATCCGGGTGACGCGCCGGATCTGCGTCTCGTTGCCCGCCGCCCGTGCCGAGGCCACCATCGGCATCACCGCCCAGGCAAAGCCCGATCCCATGATGAACAGCACGAAAAACAGCGTGCCCCCCAGCACTTCGGCCGCCAGCGCCTCGACCGAATACCAGCCCAGCATCAGCGCATCGGTCAGCGTGATGGCGAACTGCGCCACATGGCTTCCGATCAGCGGCAGGCCCAGCCCGATGATGGCGCTGGCGTGATGGCGATATCTTGGCGCTCTGGTCATGATCGGGCCATAGGTCGGGACAGGGCGCGGCGCAAGCGATGCCCGCCGCGTCAGAGCGCGCCGCGCAACAGATGTAGCGCCACCGCCGCGATCAACGCGCCGATCGCCGCCTCGAGAAGGGGCAGCGCGCGTGCCGCCACGCCGTCATCGGCGCTCAGCCGACCCAACAGACCCGTGCGCATGGTGACGGCGGCAATCGCCACCGCGATGGTCACGCTCGCCGTGCCAAGCGCCATGATGAAGGCGCCGATGATCCCCGCCATGTCGATCCCCATCCGCCATGTCAGGATCAGCAGGAAAAGCGCGCCGGTGCAGGGCCGGATCGCCACCGCCGCGATCAGCGCCAGCGCCTCTTTCACGCCGTGCACCCGTGCCGCCTCTTCTGCGGTGGGACCGTGGCGATGCCCGCAACTCTGGCAGGTGCCATCCGGGGCCGGGATATGCCGATGCGCATCGTGCCTCCGACGCATGGCCCGGAACCGGCCGATCCCCCGCCAGATCAGCCAGAGCCCGACCGCGGCAATCGCGCCATAGCTTGCTGGCGCCATGATCCTGTCGGCCAGCCCCACCATCGCCTCGCGCGTCAGGTTCAGCGCCAGCACCCCCGCATAGACCAGCGCCACCGCGGTCACAGCCTGTGCAAGGCTCGCCGCCAGCGCCAGCCCCGAAAGCCGCAGCACCGGCACCCCGGTGCCAAGCCCATAGCCGCCGATCAGGAGCTTGCCATGTCCCGGCCCGGCGGCATGCAGAAAACCATAGGCGAAACACAGCCCCCAAAGCCCCAGAAGCGCGCCCGGCTCGCCCGCGCGCAGGCCCCGCAGATATCCCGCCATCGCGCCTTGCACCTCGCGCTGGCCCTCGGCGGCCCATCGCGCCACGTCCTGCGCGCCGCCCATGCCCCAAAGCCAGACCGCCAGCGCCAGCAGGGCCAGGGCCGTGCTCAGGACGACGGTGCGCATGTGATCTCCAGCGTGTCGGCGTAATGGATGCCGACCTCGACCTCTTCGAACAGCGTCTCGTTGGATGTGCCGCCAAGGCTCGCCACGATGGCATCCGCCGCCTCGGTGTCGGCCGGCTCGATCCGGGCGCGGCAGCCATCCGGCAGCCCACCCGCGGCCTTCAGGCTCAGCGCCGCGTAATAGGACGGATCATAAGGCCGCACCACCAGCCCGGCGGGATCGATCGGATCGAAGCTGCGCACATGGCGCGTGACGATCCGCGCCCCCTCCATCCCGGCCTGCAGCGCGCTTGGCGCGCCAAGCGCGATCTTGTGCTCGCCCTGATAGAGAAACATCGCGCCCTCGAAACCCTCGGGCCAATCGCTCAGATCGAACCCCAGAAGCGCCGCGCGCTCGGCCTCGGTCAGGATCATGTCGCCATCGGCGTCCAGCCCGCGATCCTCCAGCACCAGCAACGAGAAGAAATCGTCATAGGCCCAGGTCACCTCGACCCCGGTCAGCCGCCCCTCGGCATCGGGCAGGAAGCGCAGCGTGACATCCACGAATACATGCGGATGCGCCCAGGCGGCAGGGGCGCAGAGCATTGTCAGCAAAAGAGCGAGGGTACGCAACATGCCCAAAGTCTTAGGTGCTCGCCGCCCTCACGGCAAGCAGTGTCGCACGGCTTGCGCGCAGGCTTGCCGATCGCGGATCAGCGCGGCTTGCGCGTCTCGGGATGCAATGACTTTCCAAGGATGTGATCGCTGCCATGCAGCACATGCTGCGCCGTCGAGACCAGCAGCGGGTCGGGCTGGCCCACCAGCTTCACATCCTTGCCGGGATAGTCGATCGTGCTCAGGAAATGCCGCATGCAAGCCAGCCGGGCGCGCTTCTTGTCATTCGATTTGACCACCGTCCAGGGCGCATCGGCGGTGTCGGTGTAGAAGAACATCGCCTCCTTGGCTTCGGTGTAATCGTCCCATTTGCCAAGGCTCTGCTTGTCGATCGGGCTCAGCTTCCATTGCTTCAAGGGGTCCGTGGCGCGCGACTCGAACCGGCGCTTCTGCTCGTCCTGCGTGACCGAGAACCAGTATTTGTAAAGCCGGATGCCGGACCGCACCAGCATGCGTTCGAGCTCCGGGGCCTGCCGCATGAATTCCAGGTATTCCCACGGCTCGCAAAAGCCCATCACCCGCTCCACGCCCGCGCGATTGTACCATGAGCGGTCATAGAACACCATTTCACCCACCGTCGGCAGATGCTCGATATAGCGCTGAAAGAACCACTGGCCCTTTTCTTCCCAGGTCGGCTTGTTCAGCGCCACGACCCGCGCCTGCCTGGGGTTCAGGTGCTCGGTGAAGCGTTTGATCGCGCCGCCCTTGCCAGCGGCATCGCGCCCCTCGAACAGCAGCACGAACCGCGCGCCGGTCTCCTGTGCCCATAATTGCACCTTCAGCAATTCCGCCTGCAACTTCGCCTTCTGCGCCTCATAGCTGCGCCGGCCCATCTGGTCGCTGTAAGGGTAGTCGCCGGTTTCGAAAGCGTTGCGCATCTCCGTCAGCGTGTCGGTCGGCAATATGCCGGTCTCCCCGACCTCCCCGCCCGCGTCCGGGATCATCCCGTGGCTCGGCTGTGCTGTGGTGCTGGCGGTTTTGGCGTTCGCTTTGACTGCTGGGGTGGCTGCTGCTGTGGCTGTGGCGCTCACGGGGATCTCCTTCACTGTGATCCGTGAAAGCCTATCCGAATATGCGCCCGCGCGCCTTGATCCGCATCAAGCGCCGGGCGTGCCCGCAGCCGCGATGGCCTCAATGCGTCCAGGTGGCGCGCCGGTTGGTCGCGAAATTCTCGCCATAGCCGCCGGGGCGGATATTGGGCTTGCGCTTGTGCGGCTCCAGAACCACAGCGTCGATACCGTGCTCGCTCGCATAGTCCAGCGCCGCTTCCTTGGTCGGAAACTTCAGCCTGACCTGTGCCTGTGTATCGTTCGAACTTGTCCAGCCCATGAGCGGATCCACCTCGCGTGGGGTTTCGGGAAAATATTCCAGAACCCAATGCTTGCTACGGGCGGTCCCCGATTGCGTCGTGCTGCGCGATGGCTGATAGATGCGGGCGGACATTGGCGGCACTCCTGATCCGGCAGTTGCGATAACCCCGCCGTTATTCCAAAAACACGCGCCTTGGGCAAGGGATCAAATGCGCGCAGGCCCGTGTCCTCTGCCAGCCGCCTTTACCGGTCCCGGGGTTTCTTCTGGCCTCAAATATCCCGGGGGGACTCGCCGCCTCGCGGCGAGGGGGGGCCGCGCCCCCCTTGAACCTCCGCCCAAACAGGACAACTCTAGGTGCAGATCACAGAACGGATACCTGATGCCCTACGCCCATTCCGACAAGACCGAAGCCCTGCTGCATTCGCCCGCCCCCGATATCGCGGTCCGTGACAAGCTCGAAGGCGGGCGGCGCTTCGAGATGGTCACCGAATTCCAGCCCGCCGGCGATCAGCCCACCGCGATTGCCGAACTCAGTTCCGGGGTGCTGTCGGGCGAACGCAACCAGGTGCTTCTGGGCGCCACCGGCACCGGGAAGACCTACACAATGGCCAAGGTGATCGAGGAAACACAGCGCCCGGCCATCATCCTCGCCCCCAACAAGACGCTGGCAGCCCAGCTTTATGGCGAGTTCAAGGGCTTTTTCCCCAACAATGCCGTGGAATATTTCGTCAGCTATTACGACTATTACCAGCCCGAAGCCTATGTCGCGCGCTCGGACACCTATATCGAGAAGGAAAGCCAGATCAACGAACAGATCGACCGGATGCGCCACTCGGCCACAAGGGCGCTTCTGGAACGTGACGATGTCATCATCGTGGCCTCGGTCTCGTGCATCTACGGTATCGGCTCGGTCGAGACCTATGGCGCGATGACCCAGGATCTGAAGGTCGGCACCGAGTATGACCAGCGCAAGGTGATGGCCGATCTGGTGGCCCAGCAATACCGCCGCAACGATGCGGGCTTTCAGCGCGGCAGCTTCCGGGTGCGCGGCGACAGCCTCGAAATCTGGCCCGCCCACCTCGATGACCGGGCCTGGAAACTCAGCTTCTTCGGCGAAGAGCTGGAAGCGATCACCGAATTCGATCCGCTCACCGGCGAAAAGACCGACAGTTTCGAGCAGATCCGCGTTTATGCCAATTCGCATTACGTGACGCCCAAGCCGACGATGCAGCAGGCCATGATCGGCATCCGCAAAGAGCTGCGCCAGCGGCTCGATCAACTGGTCGCCGAAGGCAAGCTGCTCGAGGCGCAGCGCCTCGAACAGCGCACCAGCTTCGATCTCGAAATGCTCGAAGCCACCGGTGTCTGCAACGGGATCGAGAATTATTCTCGGTATCTCACCGGCCGCGCCCCCGGCGAGCCGCCGCCCACCCTGTTCGAATTCATCCCTGACACCGCTATCGTCTTCGCTGACGAATCCCACGTCTCGGTCCCGCAGATCGGCGGCATGTACAAGGGCGACTACCGGCGCAAGTTCACCCTGGCCGAACATGGCTTCCGGCTGCCCTCCTGCATGGACAACCGCCCCCTCAAGTTCGAGGAATGGGACGCCATGCGCCCGCAATCGGTGTTCGTCTCCGCCACCCCCGCGAAATGGGAGATCGAGCAGACCGGCGGCGTGTTCACCGAACAGGTGATCCGCCCAACCGGGCTTCTGGATCCGCAGATCGAGATCCGCCCCGTCGAGATGCAGGTCGACGACCTGCTGGACGAGGTGCGCCGCGTCTCGGCAGCGGGCTACCGGACCTTGTGCACGACCCTGACCAAGCGCATGGCTGAGGATCTGACCGAATATCTGCACGAACAGGGCATCCGCGTGCGCTACATGCATTCGGACATCGACACGATCGAGCGGATCGAGATTCTGCGCGACCTGCGCCTTGGCGCCTTCGATGTGCTGATCGGCATCAACCTGCTGCGCGAGGGGCTGGATATCCCCGAATGCGGGCTTGTCGCCATTCTGGACGCCGACAAGGAAGGCTTCCTGCGCTCGGAAACCTCGCTGATCCAGACCATTGGCCGCGCCGCGCGCAACGCGGATGGCCGGGTGATCATGTATGCCGACCGGATCACCGGCTCGATGCAGCGCGCGCTTGATGAAACCGACCGCCGCCGCGCCAAGCAGATCGCCTATAACGAGGAACATGGCATCACCCCCGCCACCGTGCGCAAGAATGTCGAGGATATCCTGGCCGGTCTCTACAAGGGCGATGTGGATATGAACCGGGTGACCGCCACGGTCGACAAGCCGATGGTCGGCTCGAACCTTCAGGCCCATCTCGACGGGCTGCGCACCGAGATGCGCAAGGCCGCCGAGAACCTCGAATTCGAAGAGGCCGCCCGCTTGCGCGACGAGGTCAAGCGCCTCGAAGCGGTCGATCTGGCCATTCAGGACGATCCTCTGGCGCGCCAGCAGGCGGTCGAAAAGGCGTCGGAAGAGGCGACCAAGGCCAAGGGCCGGTCCACCGCGGGCCGGCCGGGCCAGCGCGGCGGGAATGTCAAACGGCGGGGGCGATGATCCGGCTTTAACCCGGTCTTAACTATGTTCGAGCCATGCTGGCGGGTATGCAGAGCAGAAACTCACCCCTCTCGCCCGAAATCTGGCTCAACGATCTTTTTGCCTCCAAGGCGGTCCAGCAAGGTGCTGTGATCCGGCGCAAGGCGCGGGATGTGGAACGCTTCGCCGGGATGGACGCCTTCCTGCGCGAAATTGAACGGCGCGGCTATCAGGTTGTCGAAAACTCCGGCCAATTGGTGATTTTCTGCAATCGCGCGCCCCTGCGCTGGCTGACTCCACCCCCGATTTCTTCAAAAGAAATCGGGCCGAAATCTTTTCAAGATTTCGCCCGCCCTGACGCCCTCTGACGCCCCCTGACGCCGCAAATCCCCTGTAAATCCTCGGCCAAATCGCATAGGCTCGCCCCATGGCGCGTTACCTGATCTTGGCCGGCGTGATTTTGGTCGTCATTGGCCTGCTTTGGGGGCCGCTGTCGCGTCTTGGTCTGGGCCGGCTTCCCGGTGACATTGTCATCGAGCGCGGCAGCCTGCGGCTCTACATTCCCGTAACCAGCGCGATAATCGTCTCGGTCGTGCTGTCCGCGCTGATCGCGCTGGTCCGGATGCTGTTGGGCCGCTGATCCGTCAGAAGTCGAACAGCTCTTCCAGAAACCCGCCGCGCTTCTTGCGTTTGTACTCCTGCGGTTCGGGCGCATAGCCGCGATCCCGGCCGCCACCCGATCCACCGGCCGACCCGCCGCCGCGCGGCGCGGATTGCTCGATGATCTTGTCCAGTTCCCCCCGGTCCAGCCACACACCGCGGCATTTCGGGCAATAATCGATCTCGACCCCCGCACGGTCGGTCATCACAAGCTGTTCTCCATCGATCGGGCATTGCATCGCGTCATCTCCTCAGTGAACCTTTGACGCTTTGCATGTGGTGCCGCACAGGCCCTCTCTCAAGAGGCGATCAATCCCCTGTGACCGAAAGGCCCAGCACCCGCCAACTTTGCATCCCGCCACGATAATAGAAAATCCGGTCCGCCGGATATCCCGCCGCGATCATGGCGCGGATCGCCGAGGGGCTTTGCCCGCACCACAAGCCGTTGCAGAACAGCGCCACGCGCCGCGCGTCGCCACAATCCCAGCCGTCGAAATCAATGGCGCAGCCCAACTCTCCCAGCATGTCCACCACTTGGGTATAGGGGATGTTGACCGCACCGGGGATGGTGCCGCCCTCGAACCAGTCGGGCGTGCGGCTGTCGATCACGATGGCCTCGGGATCGGCCAGCATGTCCAGCAACTCCAATTCCCCGATCGTGGTCACACCCGGCGCGGGCGTCATCGGCTGGATGCAGAAGGGCGGGCAGGGCCGCGAGGTGCGCGCCCATTCGCCGGTGATCTCGTGGGCAGGGTCCTGAATGCGGTCGATGGTCATCGGCCCGCTCGGCGTCTCGATGGTGATCGCCGGAATATCCGGACGGATATTGACCGCGTCCTGTGCCAGCGCCGGCAGCCCCGTCAGCCCCAAAAGTCCAAGGCATATCGCATGTAATGTTGATCGCATGACACTCTCTCCCTTTTTTCACGTCGCACCGGGGGGCAGGAAATCACCCTGACTCGAACAGTCCCGCAATCCCCAGACCCATCAATATCAGCCCACTGCCGATCGCGGCAGCCCGGCCCCAGTTTCGCTCTGCCCGCCGTCCCGCCACAAGCCCCAGCCAGGCAAAACTGACCGAGCAAGTGACGATCGTGCCAGCCAAGGCCAGCGGCGGCACACCGCTCAGCCCCATGCTGAAGCCGACCAGCAGATTGTCCGCGGACAAACCCGCTGCCAGCGCCATCAGCGCGCGCCACCCGATCAGGCTGCGCGCCAGCCTGTCACGATCCGGACCGTCGCGCTGCGCGATCCCGACGGTCGCCGCGCCAAGCCCGATCAGACAGGCCGGGCCCAGCCACGCAGCATGGTCCGCGATCACCCCCGCCAGATGTTGGCCCAGCCACGCGCCCACCAAGGGCACCCCGAATTCGAACAGGGCGAACACCGTCAGGATGCGCGGCCAAACCGCCTTGGGCGCCACCGACCCAAGCGCCAGCGACACCGTCAGATTGTTCGCGGCAATCGCAATGCCCACCAGCATCAACTGCGGAAGCAGACCGGACATGATGACCGCCGCTCTCGTGGCGCACGCACCTTAGCGGATCACATGCACCGCGCAATTGGCGTGGCGCACCACCTGCGTCGCCGTGCTGCCCAGCAAAAGGTTCGACATTCCGGGCCGGTGGCTGGCGATCACGATGCAATCGACGCCCTCCTTCTCGGCGTGATCCACGATCGTACGCCCCGAATGGCCGGTGATCACCTCCGAGGCGCCGTTCTCCAGCCCCTCTGCCATCTCGCGCAGCTCGGCCTCGATCGCCTGTCGGCTTTCCACAAGGTAATTTTCGGGCACATAGGTGATCGCATAGCCCGGAATATCCTCCATCACATGGATCAGCGTGATCTTGCCGTCCTTGCCCGCCAGCGTGCGGGCCACGTCGATCGCGCCCGCCGCGTCACGATCCTCATCAAACGAAATCGGCACCAGAATGTTCTTGTACATGGACTCCTCCTGCTTTCGGTTCGGTCCCACTGTGTCAGGCTCGCGCGCGCCCGACATTGACACAGGTCAGCCCGCGCGCATCAGCGCGCGCCCGATTGTCCGGCGGCGTCTTCCATCTGTCGCGCGATCTGCGACACCCATTCCCCGATGATCGGCAGGAATTCCACCTGCGACAGCGACCAGGCCACCGCCGACAACAGCACCGACGCCCCCAGCACCGTGCCAAGCCCAAAGGCCAGCCCGCGGGCGAAATTGAAGGCCAAGAGCCGCGGGATCGAGTTGTGGATGCGCACGAAGCGATGCGCGTTCAACCGGCCAAGCTCGTCGCGCAGCGCGCGCACCTCCTGCGCCATCTCCGCCGCGTCGTCGTGGGCGCGGTCCTGACCTTGATCGCGGTCCCTCACCCGAATGTCGCCGCCACATCATACATCACCGGCTCGAAGCTGCGGCACAATTCGTTGATCCGCCGGTTGCGGCGGCGCATCTCGTCGCTGCGCAGCATGGCCAGGAAATCCTCGCGGCGCTCCCATTGCGAATAATTGGCGATCCGGGTCTGCGCATCGTTCACATGCAGCCCCGCCGCGATGAAGCCCTTCTGCTTCGAGATGAACTGCTCATAGGCTTCGGTCAATTCATCCAGCAGATCCTGACAGGTGCCCGGCGACATCTCGAAGGTGGTGATCACCGTCTGGCAGGCTGCGGTCTGTTCGATCTTCGGCATGGCGTGCCTCCGTCTGATGCCTCATCCTACCATGCCGCGCGCCCGGGGCAAATTCTTTCCCCGATCCCCTCGCGTTAACCCATCGTTTACCAAGATGAACGATGCTCGCCGCCGGAGGTCCGGCGATGCGGATGCTGGTGGTGGCAAATCTTGTGCTTTGGCTGGCCGTTCAGGCTCAGGCCGGTCCCTGGCCGCGCGCCGAGGGTGAAACCTTCCTGTCGGTCTCGCTCGAGGCGCCGCTTGTGCAGGGCGACGGTCTTTTCACCCTCTATGGCGAACATGGGCTGAATGACCGCCTGACCCTCGGTCTCGACATGGGCGCCACCCGGCAGGAGATGCAAAAAACCGTCGTGTTCGCGCGGCTGCCTTTCGGGCAGGCGCCGGGGGGCATGCGGCTGGCGTTCGAACTGGGTGTGGGCATCCTGCGCGATCAGCCGGTCATCCGGCCCGGCCTGTCATTCGGGCGTGGCTTCAGCCTGTCGGGACGGCCCGGCTGGATCACGCTCGATACCCGCGTGGTGATCTTTCAGGATATGCTGCACGGGGATTACGACGCCGATTTCGAAACCGACGTCACCCTCGGGATCGAGACATGGCGCAAGACCCGCGCGATCGTCCAGCTGCAGGCAGGCGTTCCCGCCTATGGCGACGAATATCTCAAAATCGCGCCATCCTGGGTGATCCCTGCCGCCCCCGGCCGCCACCTCGAAATCGGGGTGACGGCGGGGCTTGTGGGCAGCTCTGCCATCGCGGCGAAAATCGCGCTCTGGCACAGCTTCTGACGCGGCTCAGAACGGATCGTCGATCCGCACCGTCACCATCGCCGTGCCTTGCACCGGGGTTTCCCATCTCAGGGTCACCTGATCGCTGTTCGGCCCCTGCTTGGCCTGATAATAGGGCGCGCCGTAATAGATCGACCCGTCCGCCCGGCGCAGCGGTCCTGCGGCGGTCACCGCCTCGACCACCTGCGCCCAGGCGTTGAACGGCAGCTTGGCATCCACCGCCACCACCCAGGCCTGCGACGCGCTGGCTTCGGTATGTTCGAGCGTCACCGGGCTGGCCGAGGGGCTGTTCACATTGTTGAACATGTTGTCGCGGAACGTGACATTGGCGAAGCGGTTGTAATCCAGACTGGCAAAGCTCGTGTCCACGCTTTCCACCCGGTCCACCGGCGTGCCGATGATGCGGAAGGAATTGCCCGTCACCGTCAGCCCGTTCAGGAAATGCCCCGCGCCATAGGGCTTGATGACAAGATAGCTGAACCACGGCGGCACCTGGCTGGCCAGAAAGGTGTTGCCGCTGACGGTCAGTTGGCTGAACGAGAATTCGGATGAGAATTCCGGCGCCTGATCGTGTTCATTGCCCCATTCGATAAAGCTGTTGTCCACATAGTTGCCGGTCACCGTGCCGCGATTGTTGGTCCGCGTCAGCACCAGCCCCGCCAGCCTGGGGGAGTTCTGCAGCGTGTCGCCCTGGAACCAGTGATTGCCAAGGATGATGCTGCTCGATCCGCCGATCACCGCGAAATGCCGGAAATGCACCGCGCGGTTGTTGCGCAGTTTCACGTCATTGGCGTTGGTGTTCAGCCCGATGGACTGCCGCTCGAGCGACGCAAGCGGGCTTTCGTTCGACAGGAACTGGCACCGGTCGATCAACATGCCCTGACAGCCCTCGCCATGGCTCGAGATGCCGCGATCCTTGGGCCGTGTGATGAAGCAATCGCGCAGCGCAAAGCCGCTGCCCTGCGGCGGCAGCAGGATGGCGCTGCATTCGCCGCTGCACTGAAACTCGATATCCGACAGGGTCATGCGCCCCAGATCGTCGAAGCCGCTGAAATCGAGGATGTATTTGAACCGTCGGAAGGTGAACACCTGCACGCCGTCCGCATCGTAAAGCGGCGCGCTGATCTCAAGGGTCTGCGCTGCGATGTTGCGCGCCCGCACATAGACTTCGCGCCCCACGCCATTGCCCTCGATCAACGCGCCCACGGGGATGCTGGCCACGTTCTGCACATTCGTCAGCCGCTTGGGATCGGCCGGCGCATAGCGTGCCTGCGAGGTGACGACCTCGGTATCCCATGCCGGGCCGGAAAAGACCGAAAACTGGCCGTTCCGGATCACCCGCCGCTGATTGAAGAAGGTCCGGTTGGCCACCGCCGCCTGCATGTCGATCGGCGCGCGGATGCCCAGAAGCCGCCCGCCCAGATCAAGCGACTCGTGCCCGGCATTGTTCAAAAGTGCCTGAAACGCCTTCTTGAAGGCCAGTTCCTCATCATCGCCGAAGGCGTCGATATAGCTGGGCAGATCGAAATTCTTGGTCAGCGCCAGGATGTTGTCATCTGGCATCTCGACCCGGCCCTCGAACTGGACGCGGGATTGAAAGGTCACGCTCTCGGCCAGTCGGTAAATGCCCGCAGGCACCAGCACCTCGCGGCCCCGTGCGTCTGCGTCGGCGGCCTCGAAGGCGGCGCTGTCATCGCTGGTCCCGTCGCCCACCGCGCCGTAATCGCGCACATCCACCACGCTCAGCATATCGCGCAGAAAGACCCCGGTGACATCCTCGATCTCGATATCGTCGATCCGCACGATACCGCCATTCGGCCCGGTCAGATCCAGCCCGATATGCGCATAAAGCGCCGACCGGCCCCACACCAGATCCACACCCGTCCGGCTGCCGGGGCCGATGATGGCGCTGATCTCGACCACCTCGCCATAGGCCGTAAGGCTCACTTGCGGGCCGGTCTGGGGCAGGGCGGGCAGCGGGACACCGCCCGCGCCGCCGGGCCATGCCGCGATGCGCACATTGGGCAGGGCGCCGCCTATGGCCTTCACCCTGGCGCGCACCTGCAGATAACAGCCCGGCAGCAGCGGCGTTTCCCCCATATGGCGCAGCTTTTGCACGTTCTCGGCCTTCACCAGCTCCAGCGCGCCGCCGAAATCCTGATCCGCCGGCACGAAAGCCGCCGTCGTGCTTTCGGCATAAAAGGGCGAGCCGGGTGTCCCGTCGCCGCTTGACCACATCTCGAGCCCCGCCTCGAAGGCGGGCGGCATGAAAACGACCCCGTCGGTGATTGCCTTGTTCATCCAGATCCCTTTCCGCATCCGGGCCGCCTCTGCCCGCGATGTCCCATGTTGTTCCGCTTGCCCCCTGCGCCGCATGGCGCCGGATCACCGGGGCGGGAATATCAAACAAAGGGTTAACGACCCCCGACAGCACCGTGACGGTGGGGGCGGCCTCTCGGGCGCAGGAACAAGGAATGGGGAGGGGACAGGCCGCGCAGACGCCGCGCACCGCCCGGCCCGGTCGGTCTGCGTCAGCCGGTCCGCGTCAGTCGGTCTGCGTCAGTCGGTCGGCCTTCTTGCGCACCAGCACCGTGCGCAGATCATGCATCGCCAGCAGCAGCGCATCGGTCACCTCGTCGAGCTGGTCATCGCTGGCGCGCGCCTGCACCCAATGGGTCGTCATGTTCAGGTAATCGACCGCCCGGTGGATATCGTCGATATCGCGCCGCGCCAGAAGCGCGGTGCGCTCTTCCATCCAGCTGCGGATCACCTCCAGATCGTCCTCGGTCAGGTCCCGCTCCCCATGGGGCTTGATCTGACCGTTGCGGATGTTGATGACCGCGATCTGGTCCATCTCGATCCGTCTTTGACGGTTCTCTGTATCCACACGGAAAACAAATGCTCCGTTCTCGCGGACCCTGAAATAATATTCCGGGAGGTTCCCCGCCATACCGTCCTCTATGTCATTGCGGCACAAAACCGCTGAATACGCGTGCAGGCCTCTTTCAGCGCCGCATCAGACGTAGCGTAGCTTACCCGGAACGCCGGAGAAAGTCCGAAAGCGGCCCCGAACACCACCGCAACCCCGGTTTCCTCCAGCAACGCCGTGGCAAACGCCTCGTCGCTGTCGATCCGGGTGCCGCCTTCGCTGGTGCGTCCGATCAGCCCGGCAATCGACGGATAGACATAAAACGCCCCCTCCGGCACCGGGCAGGTCACGCCCTCGATGGCATTGAGCATCTCGACCACCAGATCGCGCCGCCGCACGAACACCTTGTTGTTCTCGGCAATGAAATCCTGCGGCCCATTCAGCGCCTCGATGGCCGCCCACTGGCTGATCGTGCAGGGGTTCGAGGTGCTCTGCGACTGGATCTTGCGCATGCCCCCGATCAACACCTCCGGCCCCGCCGCATAGCCGATCCGCCAGCCCGTCATCGCATAGGCCTTGCTCACGCCATTGCAGGTCAGCGTCCGGTCATACAGCCCCGGCTCCACCTGCGCAGGCGTGCAGAACTTGAAATCGTCATAGGCCAGATGCTCGTACATGTCGTCGGTCATCACCCAGACATGCGGATGCCGCATCAGCACGTCGGTCAGCGCCTTCAGCTCGTCCCAAGTATAGCCCGCACCCGTCGGGTTCGACGGCGAATTGAAGATGAACCAGCGTGTGCGCGGCGTGATCGCCGCCTCCAGCGCCTCGGCACTCAGCTTGAACCCGGTCTCGATCCCCGCCGGCACCACCACCGGCTCTCCGCCGGCCAGCAACACCATGTCGGGGTAACTCACCCAATAGGGCGCGGGGATGATGACCTCGTCGCCCGGATTGAGCGTCGCCATCAGCGCATTGTAAAGGATCTGCTTGCCGCCCGTGCCCACGCTGACCTGCGCCGGGACATAGTCCAGCCCATTGTCGCGCTTGAACTTGGCGCAGATCGCCTCTTTCAACTCGGGGATCCCATCTGGCGGCGTATAGCGTGTCTTGCCCTCCTCGATGGCGCGGATGCCCGCGGCGCGGATAGTCTCGGGCGTGTCGAAATCCGGCTCGCCCGCGCCCAGCCCGATCACGTCATGCCCGGCGCGGCGCATTTCGGCGGCCTTTGTGGTCACCGCGATGGTCGGAGACGGTTTGACGCGCGATAGTGTCGCGGAAAGGGGGTTCATGGCGGGCTCCGATTTGTATAGCGATGGCGCATGTCTTAGGTTCTGTGCCACGCCTGATCAAGCTCCCAGATCACGCAGCACGGCACCGCAGATCGAAAGGAAGACCGATGAACGACGATTCGACCGAAGGATGGTTCGACCCCGAGACCACGACATTCGGCGACCGCGTCGCAGGCGCGCGCGAGCAGGCCGGCATGACGCAGGTCGAACTGGCCAAACGCCTCGGCGTCAAGCTCAAGACCCTCAAGGCCTGGGAAAACGACCTGAGCGAGCCGCGTGCCAACAAGCTGTCGATGATGGCCGGGCTTTTGAACGTCTCGCTTCTGTGGCTGCTCTCGGGTCAGGGCGATGGCCCCGATGGCCCTGGCCAAGAGGGCGAGCTGTCGCGCGACGTGGCCGAGATGCTGACCGAAATTCGCGACATTCGCACCCATCTCACCCAATATACCGACCGTCTGGGCCGTCTGGAAAAGAACCTGCGCGCCAAGCTCAAGGATGAGGCCAGTGGCTGAGGAAGACCGCGACACAAGGCTCCGGCGGCTGCACATGCGCTCGATCCGGCGGGGCATCAAGGAGATGGACATCATCCTGACCCGCTACAGCGAGGCGCGTCTGGCGGCCCTCGGTCCCGATCAGCTCGATCTTTATGACCGCCTGCTGTGGGAAAACGATCAGGACCTCTACCAATGGGTGACCGGGCAGGTGGCGGCCCCTGTCGATTACGCCGATCTGGTGGCCGATATCGCGCGTCTGTCGGACGCGTCGCGCTGATCCCGGCGATGCGCACCGCCTTTGGTGCGCATCCCTGCCGGCCCGGCGCCGCCGCTTGGGGTGTTTAAAACGCTTTAGATGGCATTTTATCTGTCTTTCCCGCAGTTTACTGATTTTTGGGTATTTTGACCGTAAGCGGTCGCTGGCCCTCACCTTTTACCCGCTTGTCTGACCTGCGATGCCATGTCCGATGGAGATCGGTGCAGGAGTTTCGCGATGGCGACTACGTTGGAGTTTCTCCGGGATTACGGGGTGGACATAAGGACCAACGGACAGCGACGCTGGCCGGATGAGATAAAGGCTCGGATCGTTGCTGAGAGTTTGCAGCCAGGTGTGAGCGTGAATGCAGTTGCGGCGCGGTATGGTCTTCGGGCGAACCATTTATCGGAATGGCGTAGTCGGGCACGTGATGGCCGGTTGGTTTTGCCTGTGGTTGAAGATGACAGCTTCTGTTTTGCACCGATCGTCGTGTCGGATGGTGGCGGCGGTGCGGATGTGCCGGCTGTCGCCGGGCAGCCCACAAAGCCTGACGGGTTGTCCTGTAAACCCATCGAGATTGCGATAGGTCGTGTGACAATCCGGGTCGATGGCACCACCAGTTCTGACCGGATTGCCGAGATCGTGCGGGCAATCGGGGCGCGGCCATGATGTTCCCGTCAAACCGCGTGCGGGTTCTGGTCTCGACGCAGCCAGTGGACTTCAGGAAAGGTCATGATGGTCTGGCGGCAATCGTGTCATCTGTGCTGCGCAAGGATCCGTTCACCGGCACGGTGTTTGTGTTCCGATCGCGCCGTGCCGATCGGCTGAAGCTTCTTTACTGGGACGGCACCGGTCTGGTGATGGCTTACAAGCGACTGGAGGAGGCAACCTTCACCTGGCCTGCGATCAAGGACGGGGTGATGGCGTTGAACCATGCCCAGTTCGAGGCGCTGTTTGCCGGGCTGGACTGGCGTAAGGTTAAAGCCTTAGAGGCGCGCCCCCCCTGCTGCGGCAGAGTGAATCAACCATATGTTTTTGCGTGATTTTACTGGGGCATCTGGGTAGCTATGGCCTATGCAAACTGCCCCGCAACTTGATCTTTCCGCTATCCCGGCTGCGCAACGCGCGGCGGTTCTGGCGTTGATGGAAAAGGTAGCGGCGCTCACAGAAATAACCCAACGGCAAGAGCACCTGATCGCCGAGTTGAACCATGCCCTGCATGGGAAGCGGTCGGAAAAGCTGACCGAGGATGAGCGACAGCTGGCGTTCGAGGATCTGTCCATCGCACTGGCAGAGGTCGAGGTGCAGAAGGAACATCTGGCTGACAGGTCAGGTGACAAGACGACAACCAAGCCTGCGCCGAAGCGCACCATCGGCAATCTGCCGACAGCATTGCCCCGCATCGAAGAGGTCATCGAACCCGAGAGCCTGATTTGCCCTTGTGGCTGTGGCGTCATGCACAAGATCGGTGAAGACCGCAGCGAGCGGCTGGATATCGTGCCAGCGCAGTTGCGCGTCATCGTCACCGTGCGCCCGAAATACGCCTGCCGGACCTGCACCGACGGCGTGACCCAAGCCCCCGCACCATCGCATCTGATCATGGGCGGCCTGCCGACCGAGGCGACCATCGCCCATGTGCTGGTCAGCAAATATGCCGACCACCTGCCACTATACCGCCAAAGCCAGATTCTGGCGCGGGCGGGTCTTGATCTGCACCGCGCTGTGCTGGCCGATTGGGTGGGTAAGGCGGCGTTCCATCTCAAGCCCGTCGTCGACCGGCTGACCGACCATCTGAAGCGATCCAGCAAGCTGTTCATGGATGAAACCACGGCCCCGGTGCTGGACCCAGGGCGCGGCAAAACCAAAACCGGGTATCTCTGGGCACTGGCCCGCGATGACCGACCATGGGGCGGTGAGGACCCGCCAGGCGTGGTCTACTTCTATGCCCCCGGGCGCGCGGGCCAGAATGCCGAAACATTCCTGACAGGCTTTGATGGCATCCTTCAGATCGACGGATACCAGGGCTACAACCGGCTGACCAAGCCTACCCGCAAGGGCGGCAATCCCATTCGCGTGGCCCATTGCTGGGCCCATGCCCGGCGCAAACTGAACGAAGTCTTTGACCGCGATAGATCAGAGATCGCCGCCGAAGGCCTGCGCCGCATCGCCGGGATCTATGCCGTAGAAGCTGACATTCGTGGCATCTCCCCCGGCCAGCGATTGTCTGCCCGCCAGACCCACAGCGCTCCACTGGTCGCGGCCTTCGGTGATTGGCTGCAGGCTGAGCGACGCAAGGTCTCTGCCAAATCCCGCTTGGGCGAAAAGCTGACTTACATCCACAATCACTGGGACGGGCTGCAGACCTTCTTGGCTGATGGTCGCGTCGAGATCGACAACAACCGCGTCGAAAACATGATCCGACCGATCGCTTTGAACCGCAAGAACTCACTCTTCGCGGGTCACGACGAGGGCGGCATCGCTTGGGGCCGCATTGCCTCGCTCATCGAAACCTGCAAAATCAACGGCGTCGAGCCCTTCGCCTATCTCAAGGCAACCCTCACAGCGATCGCCAATGGCCACCCGCAAAACCATATCGAAGACTTGCTACCGTGGAACTTCAAGCCGTCAAGCTAAGCCGTCAGTGTTGTCCAGCGAACGCTTACCAATATTGTACCCCCCACCGCGAAGAACCCTCTATCCGACAAGACCATGTCTATCACCACAGGCATCAATGACGTATCCACAAGACCTCTCGGCCGCTCTGTGAAAAGTAATTGAGCGCCCTTTGCCTTTTAGGCCCAAGTAGACACTGACGGCCTCCGACAACAATACAGATGAGAAAGACACGTCTAGCGCTTGGATATTCGGCTGAGCGGGGATGCTCCCCTGTTGGCGAAGCATATGCTTTCCCGGCATTTGAACGTCTTGGCACCTCAAATGATACCAGTACTCGTCGAGCTGGTCGGCAGCCTTTCTAGCTCGAGCCTCTGCAATTTTTGGCGACCTTGTGCGCAGCGAAAACGCAATCCGAGGTGATGTGTAATGGGATTTCAGCTCGTTAGGAACTCGACGGCTGAAGTAGAATATCCCTTCTTTGACGAAGGTGAATGGGCGCGAAATGGTCTCCGACATGGTCTACGGCTCCTAGCAGTTGTTAAAAGCTGGAGCGAAACCAATGAGTTAGCTAAAGAGGTGGTACCCGCGGCCGGATTCGAACCGGCACGGCCTTGCGGCCTGGAGATTTTAAGTCTCCTGTGTCTACCATTCCACCACGCGGGCCTCGGGCGCGGACAATATCCGTTCGGGGGCGGGTGTAAAGCGGTGTCAGAGCTGTTCTTCGGCGGCTTCGAGAACCGGCAACAGGTGGCGTTCGCTGAGCCACGGGTTCATGTCGAGCGCCTTGCGCAAGGCAAGCACCGCTTCGGCCTTGCGTTCGAGCGCCGACAGCGTCAGCGCGCGCCCGGTGATCGCCGCCACATGGCGTGGTGACAGGGCAAGGGTTTGGTCGAGATCGGGCAGGGCGGCCGAAAAATCCTCGCGCAGGAAATGGATGAATGCGCGCTGGTTGTAGCCTTCGGCGTAATCCGGGCAGTAGGCGATCAGAGCCTCGAAGGCCTTCATCGCCCCGTCGTAATCGTAGATATTGCGCCGCGACATCCCCTCGTCCAGCAATTCCTGTGCGTAGCCGTCGGGGGCGTCGGACCAGAGCGCCCACATCTCGTTGGAAAGCATGCGCCCGCTGCGTTCATCCTCGGCGGCTTGGGCCGCACGGATCAGGTCGGTCAGCGCGGCGGAATGATCGGGGGCGGGCGGGCATGTCTGCTCCTGCGCGAGGGCGGGACCATGAAAGGCCAAGGACAGGGCCAGGGTGAGAGTTGACGCAATACCATTCTTCATGAGCGAATTAGATGATGCGCCCGCGGCTGCAGTCAAATGATATCTGACAGCGCGTTTTCCTTCACCGCCTGCATCGCCACATAGGTCGAGGTGTTGGAGACATGCGGCAGGGTCGAGATATGTTCGGCCAGCACGCGGCGGTAATCGGACATGTTCTGGGTGCGCACCTTCATCAGGTAGTCGAAATTCCCGGCGATCAGGTGGACCTGTTCGATTTCGGGCACGCGGGCGACGGCGGCGTTGAATTCGGCCAAAGCGGCTTCGCGGGTGTCTTGAAGGCGGACCTCGACGAAACTGACGTGATCGAGGCCGAGGCGGATCGGATCGAAGAGCGCGCGGTAGCCGGTGATGACCCCGTCTGCTTCGAGCCGGCGGAGGCGGGCTTGGGTCGGTGATTTCGACAGTCCGATTCTGCGCGCCAGATCTGTTATGCTGATGCGGCCATCCACGGCGAGCACGCCGAGAATCGCCCGGTCGAAACGGTCCAGTTCAGGGTGGTCGTTTTTCATGGCAAACCCTCGTTATTTTGTCCGCTTTGGATTGCGGTTCCTCGTTAATCAGGAGAAATGACTTATCGCACGGTGGTATCATGGGTCAATGCACTTGGAGGAAACGCCATGCCATATGACAGTGATCTGCGCCGCGCCATCGACATTGCCACCTATGCCGACGAGGCCGCCACGATCGAGCGGCTGACCGAGATCGCCGCGCTGTCGGAGACCGATCGCGCGAAGATCTGCGCGCGCGGCGCGCAATTGGTGCGCGACATCCGCGGGCAGTCCAGCCCGGGGCTGATGGAGGTGTTTCTTGCGGAATATGGCCTGTCGACCGATGAGGGCATAGCGCTCATGTGTCTGGCCGAGGCGCTTCTGAGGGTGCCGGATGCGCAGACCATCGACGCGCTGATCGAGGACAAGATCGCGCCGTCGGACTGGGGCAAGCATATGGGGCATTCGGCGTCGCCGCTGGTCAACGCCTCGACCTGGGCGCTGATGCTGACGGGCAAGGTGCTCAAGGACGAGGACCCGGGGATCGTGGGCCATCTGCGCGGCGCCGTGCGCCGTCTTGGAGAGCCGGTGATTCGGTCGGCCGTGGGCCGCGCCATGAAGGAGATGGGGCGCCAGTTCGTGCTGGGCGAGAGCATCCAGTCGGCCATGAAGCGCGCGGCGGAGATGGAGAAGAAGGGCTATTCCTATTCCTATGACATGCTGGGCGAGGCGGCGCGCACCGATGCGGATGCCACCCGCTATCACCTGAGCTATTCACGCGCGATCACCGCCATCGCCGAGGCCTGCACCAATGCCGATATCCGGGACAATCCCGGTATCTCGGTCAAGTTGTCGGCGCTGCATCCGCGCTATGAGGTGGCGCAGCGGGATCAGGTGATGGATGTGCTGGTGCCGCGTCTGCGCAGTCTGGCGTTGCTGGCGAAATCGGCGCGCATGGGGCTGAATATCGACGCCGAGGAGGCTGACCGGCTGTCGCTGTCGCTGGATGTGATCGAGACGGTGCTGAGCGAGCCTGCGCTTGCCGGTTGGGACGGGTTCGGCGTCGTCGTGCAGGCCTATGGGCAGCGCGCGGCCTATGTGCTGGATTACCTGCACGATCTGGCGACCCGGCTGGATCGTCGGATTATGGTGCGGCTGGTCAAGGGGGCCTATTGGGATACCGAGATCAAGCTGGCGCAGGTCGAGGGCGTCGAGGGGTTCCCGGTCTTCACCTCGAAGGCGGCGACCGACATTTCCTATATCGCCAATGCGCGCAAGCTGCTTGGGATGACCGACCGGATCTATCCGCAATTCGCTACCCATAACGCGCATACCGCCGAGGCCATCCTGTATATGGCCGAGGACAAGGACAACTTCGAGTTTCAGCGGCTGCACGGGATGGGCGAGGCGCTGCACGATATCGTCCTGCAATCCGAGGGCACGCGCTGCCGGATCTATGCTCCCGTTGGCGCGCATCGCGATCTGCTGGCCTATCTGGTGCGGCGGCTGCTGGAGAACGGCGCCAATTCCAGCTTCGTCAACCAGATCGTCGACGAGGATGTGCCGCCCGAGACCGTTGCCCGCGATCCGTTCGAGGCGTTGAGGGATGAGCAGCCGGCGTTGCCGACAGGCCCCGATCTGTTCCAGCCCGAGCGGCGCAATTCCATGGGGTTCGATCTGAGCCATCAGCCGGCGCTGGACCATATCGAGGCGGCACGCGGCCCGTTTGCCAAGCACAGCTGGAGTGTGACACCGATCCTTGCCGGGCAGGCCGCGCCGAAAGCGCCCGAGCCGGTGATCAACCCGGCCGATCCCGCCGACAGCCCCGGCACGGTCGCCTGGGCCAGTCCGGCGGATGTGGAGACGGCGCTGGCGGCGGCAAGGCCTTGGGATGCGCCGGTGGCGACACGGGCCGCGGTGCTGAACAAGGTGGCCGACCTTTATGAAGAGAATTTCGGCGAATTGTTCGCGGCGATCCATCGCGAGGCCGGGAAATCGGTGATGGATGCGGTGGCCGAATTGCGCGAGGCGGTGGATTTCCTGCGCTATTACGCGGCCAATGCGCCCGAGGGCGAGGCGGTGGGCGTTTTCACCTGCATCAGCCCCTGGAACTTTCCGCTGGCGATCTTCACCGGTCAGATCAGCGCGGCGCTGGCGGCGGGCAATGCGGTTCTGTCGAAGCCTGCCGAGCAGACGCCGATCATCTCGGCGCTGGCGGTGCGGTTGATGCACGAGGCGGGCGTGCCCGAGACCGCGCTGCAACTGTTGCCCGGCGCAGGCGATGTGGGCGCGGGGCTGACATCCGATCCGAGGGTGGACGGGGTGGCCTTTACCGGCTCGACAGAGACGGCGATGAAGATCCGCGCCGCGATGGCCGAAAATCTGGCGCCCGGAGCGCCGCTGATCGCCGAAACAGGCGGGTTGAACGCGATGATCGTGGATTCGACGGCGCTGCCGGAACAGGCGGTGCAGGCGATTGTGGAATCGGCCTTTCAGTCGGCGGGTCAGCGGTGCTCGGCGCTGCGCTGTCTTTATGTGCAGGAGGATATCGCGAAGCCCTTTACCGAGATGCTGACCGGCGCGATGGATGCGCTGCGTCTTGGGATGCCGTGGCACCTGTCGACGGATGTCGGCCCGGTGATTGACGACGAGGCCAAGCGCGGGATCGAGGCGCATATCCAACAGGCCCGCGCCGAGGGCCGGTTGATCCACGAATTGAAAACACCCAATGCGGGCACATACGTGGCGCCCACGCTGATCCGTGTGGGCGGTATCGGTGAGATGGAGCGCGAGATTTTCGGCCCCGTACTGCATCTGGCGACCTTCAAGGCCCATGAGCTGGACCGTGTGATCGACGCGATCAACGCCACGGGATACGGGCTGACCTTCGGGTTGCAGACGCGGATCGATGACCGGGTGCAGCATGTCACCGACCGGATCAAGGCGGGCAACATGTATGTCAACCGCAACCAGATCGGCGCGATCGTCGGCTCGCAGCCGTTTGGCGGCGAGGGGATGTCGGGCACCGGGCCAAAGGCGGGCGGGCCGAATTACCTGCCGCGCTTCACGCGTCGCACGGCACCTCTGGGCGACGAGGCATGGCCGCGGGACATGGCGGCGACGGATCTGCAGGCTGCGCTGGATCACGCCAATGCGCGCAAGTCCGAACGCCGCGAGGCGCTGGTACTGCCGGGGCCGACGGGAGAGTCCAACCGTCTGACCACGCATACCCGTGAGGCGGTGCTGTGTCTGGGACCGGGGGCGCAAGCCGCCGCCGCGCAGGCCCATGCGGTGCGAAAGCTGGGTGGGATCGCCGTTGAAGCCACGGGGCATGTGCCCTGCGAGACGCTGCGCCGTGTCGGCGGGATCTCGGGCGCGATCTATTGGGGGCAGGACATGACCACGGCCCGCGCCTATGCCCAGGCTCTGAGCGAGAGGGCGGGACCGATCCTGCCGTTGATCAGCGGGATGCCGGATGCGGGCCATGTGCTGCATGAGCGGCATGTCTGTGTGGACACGACGGCGGCGGGCGGCAATGCGGCGCTTCTGGGGGGCATGGCCTGAGCGGTCAGCCCCACCAAGCGCCTGAGCGTGGACGTGTTTTTGCGGCATTCGGTCTGGTAACAAGGCTGTGCGCTTGACCTGAGGCCGGGCGCGCGCCAACTATCTGGCATGTTCCCGATCCGTGATCACAACCCGTCGCGTCATACGCCCTTTGTCACCTACGCGTTGATCGCGATCAACGTGGTGGTGTTCCTGAGCTATTGGCCGCTTTTCGCGGATCCGCGGGAGTTGAACCTGTTTTTCTACGAATGGGCGCTGGTTCCCGCGCTGGTCAGTGAACAGGGGACATGGTCAACGATGGCCACGTCGATGTTCCTGCATGGCGGATGGATGCATCTTGCGGGCAACATGCTGTTCCTGTGGATTTTCGGCGACAATCTCGAAGACGAGATGGGGCATCTGGGATATCTCGCCTTCTATCTTGCGTCCGGGATCGGGGCGGCGGCGGCACATATGATCTCGGCACCCTATAGCCCGGTACCGACGGTGGGCGCGTCGGGGGCCATTGCGGGTGTCATGGGGGGCTATCTGTTGATGTTTCCCAAGGCGCGGGTGGATGTGCTTTTGTTTTTCGTCTTCATTATCAGGATCATACCAGTGCCCGCCTGGATCATGCTGTGCCTGTGGTTCGGCCTGCAATTGTTCAGCAGCATAGGGGCCGATCCGATGGCGGGCGGCGTGGCCTATTGGGCGCATGCGGGCGGTTTTCTGGTGGGGATGGCGCTGACCGTGCCGCTGTTCCTGCGGCGCGGCGGGCCGCGCTTCTGGCGCAGCACCGATGGGCATCCGCCGCATCCCGAGGCGAGTTATACCTATCGCCGGACGGATATTCCCCGCGTCAGGCGTCGCCGGTAAGGTGTGCAAAAGCCGGGGCAGGGTGAGCCCCGGCCTTGTGGTCTTGTGCGGGTCAGGTGCGGGTGCCGGAGAACCGTGTTTCCCAGTCTTCGCGCTGCTCGTCGGTGATCTTGGTGAACAGAACCTCGGGCACGCTGAAGGCATGGCCCGCCTCCAGATGCGCCAGAGCCTGCGCCACGTCATCGGGCCAGCCGGTGTCGGTGGTGTGCATGGCGGTCAGCATCGACTCGGAGGCATCGGGAATGAAGGGTGCCGAGAGCACCGCATAAAGCCGGATCAGGTTGAGCGCGAGACGGATTTGTGCTGCGGCCTGTTCGGGGTCTTCCTTGTAGGTGGACCACGGGGCGGCCTCTTGCAGGTATTCGTTGCCAGCCACCCAGATCGCCCGCAATTCCTGCGAGGCCTTGCGGACTTCGATGGCGTCCATATGGGCCTGATAGGTGCGGATGCGGTCGCCCAGATCGTCGATCAGCGCGCGTTCGCGGGCGCGCATCTCGCCGCCATCCGGCACGGCTTCGCCGAATTTCGAGCGGCAGAACTTGGTCACGCGGCTGACGAAATTGCCCAGAACATCGGCCAGGTCCTTGTTGACCGATTGCTGAAAATTCTCCCAGGTGAATTCGGAATCCGAGCTTTCGGGCGCATGGCTGAGCAGCCACCAGCGCCAGTAATCGGCGGGCAGGATCTCGAGCGCCTGATCCATGAACACGCCGCGGCCCTGGCTGGTGCTGAACTGGCCGCCGTCATAATTGAGGTAGTTGAAGGATTTGATGTAATCCACCAGCTTCCAGTCCTCGCCGGAGCCGAGGATCGTGGCGGGAAAGCTGAGGGTGTGGAAGGGCACGTTGTCCTTGCCCATGAACTGAGTGTAGCGCACATCCTCGGCGCCGCGTTCGGTGCGCCACCAGCGTTCCCACGCGCTGTCGTCGAGCGAATGCGCCTCGGCCCATTCGGCGGCGCAGGCGATATATTCGATGGGGGCGTCGAACCAGACATAGAACACCTTGCCGTCCATGCCGGGCCAGTCTTCGTCGCCGCGCTTGACGGGAATGCCCCAGTCGAGATCGCGGGTGATGCCGCGATCCTGCAGGCCGTCGCCATCGTTGAGCCATTTGCGGGCGATCGAGGTGGTCAGGATCGGCCAGTCGGACTTGGAGTCGATCCAGTCGCTGAGTTGATCGCGCATCAGGGACTGGCGCAGGTAAAGATGCGTGGTCTCGCGCACCTCGAGATCGGTGGAGCCTGAAATGGCGCTGCGCGGGTCGATCAGATCGGTGGGATCGAGCTGTTTGGTGCAGTTCTCGCACTGATCGCCACGGGCCTTGTCATAGCCGCAATTGGGGCAGGTGCCTTCGATGTAGCGGTCAGGCAGGAAGCGGCCATCGGCCTTGGAATAGACCTGTTTTTCGGTGACTTCCTCGATCAGGCCGGCGGCGTGGAGGCGGCCCGCGAAATGCTGGGTCAGGCTGTGGTTCTGCGGGCTGGAGGAGCGGCCGAAATGATCGAAGCTGAGGCGGAAACCCTCGGCCAGATCGGATTGCACCTTGTGCATGCGGGCGCAGTATTCGGACACCGGCTCGCCGGTCTTGGCGGCGGCCAGTTCGGCGGGAGTGCCGTGCTCGTCGGTGGCGCAGAGAAACATCACCTCATGGCCGCGGGCGCGCTGATAGCGGGCATAAAGATCGGCGGGAAGCTGGGAGCCGACAAGGTTTCCCAGGTGCTTGATCCCGTTGATATAGGGGATCGCCGAGGTGATCAGGTGCCGTGCCATGGTGTCGGATGCCCTTTGAAAGTTGTCTCGCGCCTCGTTTAACGCAGGTCGCCGGGGTATGCCAGCGACCGTTGCTGGCGAGGCTGTGTCAATCAGGCTCGCGGCTGCGGCCCGTGAGGCGGCCGATCAGGAAGCTGGTGCGCGGGGTCCAGATATACGAGGTCCGGGGCCGGCCCGAAGGACGCGCGCGCATCCGGATCAGCCCGAAGCCGATCAGGGCCACGTGCCCCAGGGCGATCATCCAGAACATCGCCGCAGGCCCGTAGCGGTCGATCAGCGCCGACGCCGGAAGCGGGGCGGCGATGGCGCCGATGGCGTAGAAGAACATCAACGCGGCCGAAAGCTCCACCCGTTCGGAACTGTCGGCGTAATCATGGGCATGGGCGGCGGCGACCGAATAGATCGGAAAGGTCGTCAGGCCAAAGAAGAAGGCGGTGAGCAGCACCCCCGTCGAGCTCAGGTCATGGGCGAGGGCCGTCGTGACGCAGCTGATGATCGCGGCCACCGAGAGCCAGAGCATGACCCAACGGCGGTCGAACCTGTCGGCCAGCCAGCCCACCGGGTATTGCGCGAGCGCGCCGCCCAGAACGAAGGCGGCGAGGAACCATGCGATCTGGTCCACGACAAGGCCGACCTGCTGGCCATAGACCGGCCCGACCATGCGGAAGGTCGCACTGGACAGGGCCGCCACGATGACGCCCATGGCCGCCAGCGGCGAACATCGCACGGCAAGGCCGGGGCGCAGGCGCGGGGCGGCGGGGGTCTCGGGCTGGCTGACGCGGGTGATGGTGAGCGGCAGAAGCGAGGCGCAGCACAGGATCGCCAGAAGATTGTACGAGACATAGGAGGCCGGTTCGAGCACCGAGATCATCATTTGCGCCACGAGGGACGCGCCCATGTCGGCCACCCGGTAGACGCCCATCGTGCGGCCTCGGGTCTCGTTGGTGACCTTGGCCTGAAGCCATGCCTCGATCACCGTGTAGCAGCCCGCCACGCAGAGCCCCGACGCCACCCGCATCACCGCCCAGGCATAGGGGTCCACCACCATCATATGCATGAGCAGTCCGATGGCGCCGGTGGCGGTAAAGGCGGCGAAGGCGCGCGAATGGCCGACGCTGCCCATCAGGCGCGGCGCCCACCAGCAGCCGATGAAGAAGCCCATGAAATGCGCCGAGCCGAGAAAGCCGATCTGTGCGGTGGTGAAATCCAGCGCCAGCCCCGAGATCGCATCAAGCGGCGCCACGCCCCCCGTCGAGAGTTGCAGAAGGATGACCGACAGGAAAAGGGCGGCGAAGGAAATGAGAAGGCGCATGTTCCGGCCAGACTGTCAGTCTGGCTGCGGCATGCCTGCGGTTTTTCGACAAAAACGCGTCGTTTTCCGCGCGGTGCGGTTATTTTGTGATCCGTGCGACGATGCGGATGCCGATCAGATCGCCCACAAGCCCGGCATAGCCTGTGGCCCCGAAGGCCGAGCGGCTGACGCTGCCGGTCAGCAGCACGGTCAGGTTGTCACGGTCGCCCGGCTGCGTGCCGCGCTGACGGTAAAGGCCGGCATCGAGCGTGACCGCGCGGGTGATGCCGCGCACGGTGAGGTCGCCGGTGATCGTGGCCCCCGACAGGTCGCCCGTGATCCGGGTCGAGCGGAAGCGGATCTCGGGATGGGTGACGGTGTCCAGAACGTTGGCATCGCGCAGGGCCTGGGTGGCCAGAAAGAACCCCGCGCGCGCCTGTGCCGCGTCGAGGACCACATCGACACGGCTGGCGGGGACATTGTCGAGATCCAGCCGCATGTCGGCGGATTTGACGGGCATCTGCCCGCTGTTGGCGGCGTCGCCGATCCTGTAGGTGAATGCCACTGTCGAGCGTGCGGCATCCAGCCGGTAGCGTTGCTGTGCCGAGTGGCCCGCGCCGGGGAGGGCAAGGGCGCAAAGGGCGAGAGGCCCGAGGATCGCGGAACGTCGGTTCATGGAGTAACCCTAGCGCGTTTTTGGGCGGCGCATCTCACATTCGTGTCATGCGCCACCGGCCGGGCGCGCCGTTGAGCTGCCACGTGGCCTGCGGGGCGGTACGCGCGCGCAGGCGTGACAGGGTCCAGCCATGGCGTGCCGTCTCATGCGCGGGCGCCATGTGCCAGCGGGTTTCCACCCCCGCCGCCCCGCCCTCGCCGGGTGTCAGGATCAGCCCGAGGGGGGTGTACGGGCCGGTCTGCGCGCCGGTTTCGGCGGCCAGATGCAGCCGGCGCACCGGGGTCATGGAGGGCGCATCGGGCAGGTCCGCCACGGCCAGGGGCACGGTGCCGCTGCGCAGCACCTCTTCCAACGTCCAGAGCAGATCCTCGGGGCGGGTGGGGCTCAGGAAGGTGAAGCGTCCGGGATCGACGAAGGCGGCCATCCCGTCGGGGTTCAGCCGATCCCCCAGCCAGGCCGGTGCGATCCAGAAGACCGGCCCGCGCGTCGCCGCCGCCACCAGCATCGCCAATGTGTGCCGCGCCGGACCGCAGGCTTCGTGCAGCCGCGCGAGGGACAGCGCCATGTCGCCCAGCACCGGCAGGGCGGGGCGGGAGGCATGCTGGCGGCGATCGAGCAAGTGGGCTGTCATGCGGTGAGCGATAGCATGTTCACTAAACGTTCTCAAGCGCGCAATGTGGGGGGAGAGGGGGATGACCACAGACGGAAAAAGCGTAAGCTGCGCCGGGAAAAGCACGATGCGAAGATATGGAAGGAATGACGGATGAAGAGGGTCCCGCTTGGCCGCACAGGGCTTGAGGTGAGCGCGCTGTGCCTTGGCTCGATGACATGGGGCAGCCAGAACACCCCGGAAGAGGGCCATGCCCAGATCGACAGGGCGTTGGAACGGGGCGTCAACTTCATCGACACCGCCGAGATGTATCCGGTCAATCCGACGCTGAAGGAAACCACTGGCCGCACCGAAGAGATCATCGGTCAGTGGTTCGCCAAGACCGGGCGGCGCGACGAGGTGATCCTGGCCACCAAGCATTCCGGCGAGGGGTTCATGCACGCGCGCGACGGGGCGCCGATCAGCTCGACCACGATCCTCGAAACGGTCGAAGGATCGCTGCGGCGGCTGCAGACCGATCATATTGATCTCTATCAGCTGCATTGGCCCAACCGTGGGAGCTACATGTTTCGCAAGAACTGGAGTTTCGATCCGTCGGGTCAGAGCCGAACCGAGACCATCGCGAATATGGAGGACACGCTCGAGGCGCTGCAAAAGCAGGTCGACAAGGGCAATATCGGGCATTTCGGGTTGAGCAACGAAAGCGCCTGGGGCACGGCGCAATGGCTGCGGATCGGCGAGGCGCGGGGCTGGCCAAGGGTGGCGTCGATCCAGAATGAATATTCGCTGCTCTGTCGGCTCTATGACACCGACATGGCGGAACTGAGCGTCAACGAGGATGTGGGGCTGCTGGCGTTTTCGCCGCTGGCGGCGGGGCTGCTGAGCGGCAAGTATCAGGGCGGTGCCATGCCCGGCACGTCGCGCATGGCGCTGAACAGCACGCTTGGCGGGCGCGTGACCGACCGGGTGTTCGACGCGGTGGACGCCTATCTGCAGATCGCCGGACGGCATGGGCTGCACCCGGTGGAGATGGCGCTGGCCTGGTGCCTGACGCGGCCCTTCATGTGCTCGGCCATCTTCGGGGCAACGACGCTGGAGCAGTTGGACACCGCGCTGAACAGTGCCGATCTGGTGCTGTCGGACGAGGTCGTGACCGAGATCGACACCGCGCATCGCGCGCATCCCATGCCGTTCTGAGGCGCAATACGGCCCGCGTCAGCCCTCCGACAGCTCCTCGCGCAGGGCGCGCAGGTGATCGGGCAATTGCCGGGCGGTGACATGGGCCTCGCGCACCAGATGGTCGAAATGCCGGGTCAGGGCCTGCACGCGTTCGGTATCGCGGAATGCCATGTAGTTCTGGCCGATATAGATCACCGTCAGAAGCGGGCCGAATATGGTCATCGGTGCGGAATAGAGCCGGCGCGCATCATAGAGATAGACCCGCAGACGCGGATAAAGCTGCTGCGTGACCTCAAGCAGGCGGTCGATCTGTGCTTCGCGGACGTCGCGGGGCAATCCGGTATAATAGCCCTCGCCGCGCACGAGGCTGCGGATTTCCGAGAGCGGCATCGCGATCTCGTAATCCGATTGGGTGCCGCGCATCCACTCGAGCCGGTCCTCGGAGGCGCCGATCGCCTGCTGGGTGCTGCGGCCCAGATGGGGCGTGTATTCCCATTCCAGCATCTCGCGGGTCTTGAGCATGTCCGACAGCCCCGCCGGCACATGGCGGATCTTGTAGCCCGCGGCTTCCTTGTGCCACTGAAAGATCTGTTCATCCACCAGCGCGCGGGGGGCTTCGGTGAGTGACATCGAGGTGGCCAGAATGTCGGCGGCGGTTTCGGGGCGGTCGGTGAGGCCGAGAAGCCAGTCCGCCGACACACCGAGCGCACGGGCGCATTCGCCGACCACCTGTGCATTGGGCAGCCGCGCGCCTTGTCCCTTGAGCAGTTGCGAAATCGTTGAACGATCCACCCCGACCGCCCGGGCCAGCGCGCTTTGACTGCTGCCCCGCTCGTTCAGCGCCGTGGTCAGGCGCAGACGAAAGAGATCGGCCCGAAGGCGTTTGTCGGTTTTTTCCACCATGTGTTGATTAATATCACAGATGCAGAGAAATGTTAACCAAGTGCGGAATGGTCCGTCAGTGTGATGGCGCGTAGCTCTGAGGGCAGCAACAGCATCGGAGATGGCACATGGAGACGCGGCGGCGCACGCTTGTGAAGGCGATTGTCTGGAACCTGATCGGGCTTCTTGTGATGTCCCTTGTGGGGCTGGCGATGACCGGATCGGCGACGATTGGCGGCGCCATGGCGGTGGTCAATACCGCGATCGGTCTGAGCATGTATGTCGCCTATGAGCGGGTCTGGTCGCGGATCGATTGGGGGCGACTGCGGGGCTGAGGCCGTCGCGGATGCTGCACCCCACGCCGCCGGGACGGCGACGGATCAAATCCCCTCTGGTCCGTGGCGTGAAAGCAGGTCATAGCTTGCGCCATGGACGCGTGGATCATCCTTTCCGTGGCGGCCGCGGCGTTTCAGACGTTGCGGTTCATGCTGCAAAAACAACTCAGTATCGGCACGCTGTCGGCGGGTGGAGCCACATTCGCGCGCTTTGCCTATTCGGCGCCTCTGGTGGTGCTGGGGCTCGCGGGATATCTGGTCTGGAGCGGTGCGGCATTGCCTGCACGGGGCGGGTCCTTCTGGGCCTATGCGCTGATCGGGGCGCTGATGCAGGTGTTGGCGACGTGGTGCGTCGTGGCCTTGTTCGCGGCGCGGAATTTCGCGGTGGGCATCACGTTCAAGAAGACCGAAGTGATACAGACCGCGCTGGTCGGTCTGCTGGTGCTGGGAGACAAGATCAGCGGGCTGGCGCTGGCGGCGATCATCCTGGGATTGGTCGGGGTGCTTGTGCTGTCGGACAATGCGGGCCTGCCGGGGCTGAGCCTGCGGCGGATGATGAACCGGGCGGTGGGGCTTGGGATCGCGTCGGGGGCGTTCTTTGCCATCTCGGCGGTGGCCTATCGAGGCGCCACGCTGGAGGTGGCCAGCGACGATCCGCTATTGCGCGCGGGCGTCACGCTGGCGGTTGTGACCGTATCGCAGACCATCGGGCTTGGCGCGTGGCTTGCGTGGCGCGAGGCGGGGCAGGTGCGCGCCGTCTGGGGCGCGCGGCGGGTCGCCTTGTGGATGGGAGTGACCAGCATGGGCGGGAGCCTGTGCTGGTTCACGGCCTTCACCTTGCAGAATGCCGCGCTGGTCTTTGCGGTGGGACAGATCGAGGTGATCTTTTCGCTGCTCGTCTCGTGGTTGGTCTTTCGCGAGAAACTGACGCTGCGCGAAGCGGTCGGCATCACCCTGCTGACCGGCAGCATTTTGGCGCTTGTATTGCTGGGCTAAGATGTGCGGCGCGTCAGGTCAGGCCGGTCAGGTCCGCGCCATGGGGCTTTTGCCCTGAAGGCGCAGAAACAGGCTTTCCTCGTCGTCATTGCGGAAGAACGGCACGGATGCGGGCGGCTTGGTATCCTCCACGCGGGCGGCGATCTCGGCCAGCACGACTTCGGTGATGAAGGGCAGGTCGAAATCACGCACGCGCGCCAGCGGAACCCATTGCAGATGCGAAAGCTCGTCGCAGGCGGCCGAAAAATCATCCAGATCACCGGCGATCACATCGGCATCCACCAGAAAGAACCGCGCATCGAAGCGGCGCGGGCGTCCCGGAGGCGTGATGGCGCGGAACACGAATTGCAGCGCCTCGGCGCTTGGCAGCAGGCCACGGTCCGCAAAGCCTGTCCAGTCGGTGGGAACGGCAGGCGAGGGCCAATCGCCGGTACGGCCCAGCATGAGGCCGGTTTCCTCCCATAATTCGCGGATGGCGGCTGCGGCCAGCGCATGGGCCAGATCGCGCGGAGACTCCTCGGTCAGGCGTTGGGCGCACAGGCCGGGCAGGGGGCGGGCCAGCGGAACCGACGCATCCGCTTCATCCACGGCGCCGCCCGGAAAGACGAACTTGTTGGGCATGAAAGCCGCGGTCGCGCCGCGCTGGCCCATCAGGACATGCGGATCTTTCCGGCGATCCCGAAGCGCGATCACCGTGGACGCATTCCGGATTGCGGTTTTGTCTGGCGTGGTCATGTCAGCCCTTTCGTTGCCGAAAGGGGGGTTCAGGCCGGGTTCCCGAACCCGTGCATCTGTCGCGCCCATTGAAAGGCCACGATCATCCCCTTCAGTCGCGGCAGAAGATACAGCGAGAGGGTCACGCATCCAACCGCGAAAATGGTGAACAGCACCAGAGGTTCGGGCCGCCATGCGACGAATGCGATGTGCAGCAGGGGCGCCATGAGGTGACCGACGATCAGGATCGTCAGATAGGCCGGCCCGTCATCGGCACGGTGGTGGCTGAGATCTTCGCGGCAGACCGTGCAGGTATCGCGCACCTTGAGATAGCTTTTGAGCATTGGCCCACTGCCGCAATTGGGGCATTTGCGCCGAAACCCCTTGCGCAGCGCGGGCCATAATTGCCGCTCGCCCTCATGCTCAAGGTGGTGCTCGTGCTCGTGGTGCTGCGCGTTGGCCATGGTCGTCCTTTCCGGTCAGGGGCTGACAATGGGCCATTCGCCAAAGGATATGAAGGTGTCAGGTGGTCATTGCGTCGTGATGTCGCAAATACCGGGCGCGCAAGACGGCAGGGCGCTGCGGCGATCACGCAAGCGTGACTTATTGACGGGGTTCAATGCGACGGAACCTTGCGGCTGGTCCGTATGACCTTGTGAACCGGCCAGAGTGCCGGTCTCGCATGATGGGAAAGCAAAGGAGAAGTTTGCCATGAAACGCACATATCTTATGACCGGAGCCGTGACGGCCCTGATTATCGCGACAGCCGGTCTGGGCGGCGCGCAGCAAGCCATGCAGGGCGACATGGGAGGCGGTCAGCATGGTCCGGCCTTTGATTTCGAGGAGCTCGATGCCGATGGCGACGGTCGGATCACCCGAGACGAGATGGCTGCGCAGGCGCAGGCCCGTTTTGGCGCGGCTGATGCGGATGGCGACGGCAAGCTGTCACCCCAAGAAATGGCCGAGCGGATGCAGGCGCGCATGATGGAGCGCATGGCCCGGCGCGTCGAACAGATGATCGCCCGTCAGGACAGTGATGGAGACGGCCTGCTGAGCATGGAAGAGATGCAGGCTGGGCGCATGGGACGGATGTTCGACCGTCACGATGCTGACGGGGATGGCGCGATCTCGGCCGAAGAATTCGAAGACATGGCCAATATGCGCGCCGAACGGATGTCGAGGGCCCGTGATGGCAAGGGGCATGGCGAGCAAAGGCATCACAAGCAAGGCGATTACCGGCACGGGCATGACAAGGACGGGCATGACAAGGACGGGCATGGGATGAAAGGCCATCACATGCGCACAAGCCACGAGGGTCATGCGCAGGGTGGCGGAGTCAGCGAGATCCATTACCACACGCATCATCACTACTATTCCGGGCAGGGCGATGGAGCCGGCATGGAGCGGCGCGACCATATGCAACGCGGTGGGGCCGACTGATCTGCGCCTGCGCGACGGATCGGATCCCCGGGCCGGGCATGGCCCGGGGTTGCCGTGCCACGCCAAGGGGCGCATCATGAAGGCCGGGGACAGGGGATATGCCACTGGATGCGATGAGCGACATGTCGGACGAGGCCTTGCTGGTGCTCTTCGCCAATGGTGACAGGCTGGCCGCGCAAGCCTTGACCCTGCGTCTGACACCAAGGCTTCTAAATCATGCCTACAGGTTGCTTGGCAATGCCGCCGAGGCCGAAGACGTGGCCCAGGAGGCCATGCTGCGCCTGTGGAAGATCGCCCCGAACTGGCGGCAGGGCGAGGCGATGGTGACCACCTGGCTGTATCGCGTCGTGGCCAATCTGTGCATCGACCGCAGGCGTCAGGCGCGAGCCTCCGCACTGGACGCCGCGGCCGAGCCGGTGGACCCGGCCATGGGGGCGGTGGCGCTTCTTCAAGGGGCCGAGCGGACGAAAGCCCTGCAAGAGGCGCTGGACCGGCTGCCCGACAGGCAGCGTCAGGCGATCGTGCTGCGCCATATCGAGGATCTGGGCAATCCGCAGATCGCCGAGATCATGGAAATCAGCGTCGAGGCGGTGGAAAGTCTGCTGGCGCGAGGGAAACGGGCATTGTCGGCCGATCTGATCGACCGGCGCGAGGAATTGGGGTTCACCGATGAGTAAAGACCAAGACGACATCCGGGCGCTCGATGCCTGTTTCAAGGCAGCGCGCGCGGCCCCGCTCGAGCCGTCGGACGCCCTGCTGGCAAGGGTGCTGGCCGATGCCGAGGCGGTTCAGTCCGACATGCAGCACCCCTGCGCCCACGCGCCTCGGGCGCGCGGCAGCCGCCTGCTCCAGGCGGTCCGGGCGCTTGGCGGATGGCCCGCCATGGGAGGGCTTGCCGCTGCGACAGTGGCCGGCATCTGGATCGGGTTCAGTCCGCCCGAGCAGGTGGAGGCTTATTTCTCGGCGCCTGACGCCGCCTATATCGTCGATCTCGCTCCGGGGGCGGGGTTCGATCTTGCAGGAGGATCGCTGTGATGGCGCAGGATCAAGAGCAGCCGAAACGCGACACCGCCCCGATGGGCAAGTGGATGCGCGGTCTTCTGGTGGTGTCGCTTGCGCTGAACCTGCTGGTGGCAGGGGCGGTTGCGGGCCATCTGATCTCGGGCGGTGGAGGGCATGGCAGGCATCACGCGCCCGGTATCGACGCGGCGGGTGGGCCGATGACCCGCGCGCTGGACGAGCGCGACCGACGCGCCATCGCCCGGCAGTTGCGCGAGGCCTATCGCGACGGCAGGCCCGGCCGCGCCGAGCAACGCGCGGCATTCGATGCGCTGATAGCCGATCTGCGCAAGACACCGTTTGACCGGATGGCGGTCGAGGGGCATATGGCGCGCATCCGCGGGATGCTGGTCGGTCGGCTGGAGCTTGGACAGGGGCTTTTGGTGGACCGGCTGGAAGGCATGGAACCGCAGGAGCGGGCGGCCTTTGCGGACAGGCTCGAAGCGGGTTGGCAGCGCGGTCGCGACAGGTAACACGCCACCGGGGATGTCTTGTGGCGGATCACGCGGCGGGGCGGCGGCTGAAGGTCACCATGTTGCGCCCATCGGATTTCGAGCCGTAAAGTGCGCGGTCGGCCTCGTCCAGAAGGGTGTCCACCCGGGGCGTTTCCGCATCGGGCCGGGGATGGCCCAGGGTGGCGCCGATGCTGATGGTCACGTTCAACGGCGCTTCGCTTGACATGACGTGCAAGGGGCTGCGCCGGACCGCAGCGCAGAGCCGCCGCGCCATGCGGCTCGCTTCGTCGCGGCCCGTATCGGGCATGACGATCAGGAATTCCTCGCCGCCGATGCGGGCGATCATGTCTTCGTCGCGCAAGTTGGATTTCAACAGGCGCGCGATCTGGCTGAGCACGGCATCCCCTGCGGCGTGCCCGTGGCGATCATTGATTCGCTTGAAATGATCGAGATCGGCCACCATCACCGCAAATCCGCGCCCGTCGCGCCGCGTCTCGTCGATCAACCGGTCGAGGAAGGGCAGGGCATATCGGCGGTTATACAGGCCGGTCAGCGGATCGATCACCGCCGCTTCAAGCCCGGTCTGCAGCTGTTCGCGCATGGCTTCGGCCTTGCGGGCACGGGTCAGTTGCCGGTCGAGCCGCAACTGCAATTCGCGGGTGTCGCAGGTTTCGTCGATCACGTCATCTGCCCCCATATCCAGCAGCCCCGGCGTGAGGCCGGCCGCATCGGGGGAAAGCAGGGCGATGATCGGGCGTTTGCGGCTGTGCGGCGATGCGTTGAGCCGTGCTATCAGGTCGACGCTCTCATCGCGGCTGCCCGCACAGACCCGGAGCAGGTAAAGATCCGGCACGGTGCCGTCGCGCGGGTTTACCAGCGCGCTTTCGGGGTCGAGCGGCTTGACCTTGTAGCAGCTGAGCTGGCCCAGTTTGGCGGCCAGTGCGACAGCCTCTTTCTGGCCATGCGCCACGAGTCCGATATGGCATATCCGGTCGAAAATCGGCGCGGTTTCGGCGAATCCCAATGCCGATGCCGTACCGGCGTGAACGCGCAGGTCACGGGCCATCTGATGCTGGCGCAGAAGGCTGCGCAGCCGTGCGAGCAGCATGCTCTCATCCACGGGTTTGACGAGGATCTCGTCGGCACCGGACTGCAGCGCAGCAAGCCGCGCCTGATGATCGTCGTGATGCAGGAACATGATGACCGGCGCCGCCTCGACCCCGTCGCGGGCCTTGAGGCTTTGGACAAAGCCATGGCTCGACATATCGCTGAGGGAGGGCGCGCAGATCACCAGATCCGGGTTTTCCCGCGCCGCCAGCGCCAACGCCTCGGCCCCGGTGCGCGCCTGGATCACATCGTAATAGGCGGCCGACAGCTTCACCTTCAGGACGATCCTGTTGGTCGCAAGGTCGTCGAGGATGAGAATTTTGCCGGACATCGGAGGTTGCCTTTCGGACTTGCTCTTTTCGTGACCATGACTATCCCTGTGAGTGGTTAAGAAAACCTTTCCGGGAATTAATCATTTTGACGCTGACGCAGGATAATGCCGAAACAGTCGCCTTGCGCTGCCTGGGGTGGCTTGCGGGGAACGAAGATCTTTTGCCCGTTTTCATGGGCGCCACCGGGGTTTCCGAGGCCGACATGAGGGAAAACGCGCAAGATGTTGAGTTTCTTGGATCCGTTCTGGATTTCATCCTGATGGATGATGCCTGGGTCGTGCAATGCTGCAGCGCATTGGGCATCGGGAACGACATGCCGATGCGGGCCCGTGCGGCTCTTCCGGGCGGGCAGCAGGTCAACTGGACATGACGACCACTGCCTCGGGGATCGAAAGAAAGATTGACGGCATTCTCTTTGACAAGGATGGCACGCTGTTCGATTTCAATGCCACCTGGAATGTCTGGGCGCAGACCACGATCCATGACCTGGCAGGCGGAGAGCCGGCGATCATGGCCCGGATCGCGCTTGAAATCGACTTCGATCTCGAGAATGGCCGCTTCAATCCGAAAAGCCCGGTGATCGCGGGCACCAATCGCGAGGCCGCCGAATGCATGGGCCGCGCCCTGCCGGAGCGCAGCATCGAAGAGATCGAACATTTGCTGATGATGAGTGCGGCCGACGCCCCGCTGGCGCCCGCAGTGCCGCTGGCGGCGTTTCTCGAGGGGTTGGCGGCACAGGGCATCGCCCTTGGCGTGATGACGAATGATACAGAATACGGTGCCCGGAGCCATTTACGCAGTGCCGGGGTCGAGGGGCATTTCGATTTCATTGCCGGGTTCGATTCAGGCCATGGCGCGAAACCCGCGCCGGGGCCTCTGCTGGCTTTTGCGCGCCATGTCAGCCTTTTGCCCGAACGGGTGGTGATGGTCGGCGACAGCACGCATGACCTGCTGGCGGGCCGTGCAGCGGGGATGCAGACGGTGGGTGTTCTGACTGGCCTTGCCGGCCATGACGATCTGGCGCCCCTTGCGGATGCCGTGCTGCCGGATATCGGGCATCTGCCGGCCTGGATGCTGGCATGACGCGGCATCCGCTTTTCGGGATCCTGCTGGCGGTGTTCGGAACGCTTGTTCTGACGCCCGACACGATGTTCATGCGCTGGTCCGAGATGGGCGGCTTCGAGATGGTGGCCTGGCGCGGTCTTCTGATGGGGGCGGCCATGCTGGTGATGTGGGCGATCCTCAGCCGCGACCGGCGTGCAGATTTGCTGATCCTAGGCTCGGGCTTTGGCCTGACCATCGTGGTGTGTCAGTTCTTCAACGCCACCTTGTTTGGCCTTGGCATATCGGTGGCGCCGGTCGCCGTCGTGCTGTTCGGGCTGGCGACCGTGCCGGTCTTTTCGGCGATCCTGGCGTGGTTGATCCTTGGTGAGCCGACGCGGAGGGCCACTTGGGTCACCATCGCGGCGGTGATGACGGGGATCGGGATCGCGGTTTTCAGCGGCGACAAGGGCCAGATCGGGCTGGACCGGAATTCGCTTTATGGGGCGCTGTTCGGGCTTGGCACGGCGCTGGTTCTGGCACTCAACTTCGTGGTGATGCGCCGTCGTCCGCAATTGCCGATCCTTCTTGTGATCGGCGTGGGGGCCGCGCTGGCCGGGGCCACGGCGCTCGGTGTGGCGGGGCCGCAGGCCATGACCAATGGCAATGTTTGGGCGATTGCCGTGACCGGTCTGGTCATCCTGCCGGTATCTTTCTTCACGCTGTCGCTGGCCTCGCGCTACACGCATGCGTCGAATGTGAGCCTGCTCTTGTTGCTGGAAACCGTGCTGGGGCCGGTCTGGGTCTGGGTGGGCACGGGCGAGGCGCCGACCCCCATGATGATCGTCGGCGGTGTGATCGTGGTGGGCAGTCTTGCGGTGTATATCATGTGGACTGGTCGCCGACCCGGACCGGGCGGGCCTGTGCATTGATGGCGCCGCGCATCTGAGCACCGCGGGCCAGTTTTCCAAAAACGACAGCATCAGTCGCAAAGCGGCAAACGCAAAGCCTTGCGCGGTGGTTCCATGATCCAGAGCCGCAAAAGGAATCCCGGCGATGGCAAAAGCTTTGAGACGCAGGCAGCGCGCGGGCGGGCGGGCAGGCAACGCGGAGCGCCGGGGCACCGCGGCGATCGAGCAGATGCCATGGGCGCCGCCAGTCAATATCGACCGGCCCGTCGAGCCACTGGATGAGGCCGGGATCGCCGCGATCCATGATGGCGCGATGCGGATTCTCGAAGAGATCGGGATCGAGTTTTTGAACCCCGAGGCGTTGGAGGTCCTGCGCGGATCTGGCGGCTGCACCATACGCGGCGAGAATGTGCGCATGGGCCGCGACTTCGTCATGGATATGATTGCAAAGGCGCCGCGCGAATGGACGATCACGCCCCGCAATCCTGCAAGGCAGCTTGCCATCGGCGGGCGCAACATGGTGTTTGGCAATGTCTCGTCGCCGCCGAATTACTGGGATATGGCCCTCGGCCGAAAGGTGACGGGCAATCGTGAGATGTGCCGCAACCTTTTGAAACTGAGCCAGTATTTCAACTGCGTGCATTTCATCGGCGGCTATCCGGTGGAACCGCAGGACATCCATGCCAGCGTGCGCCATCTGGATGTGCTTTATGACAAGCTGACCCTGACCGACAAGGTGGCTCACGCCTATTGCCTGGGCCAAGAGCGGGTCGAGGACGTGATGGAAATGGTCCGTATCGCCGCCGGGCTGAGCGATGCCGAATTCGAGGCGCGGCCGCATATGTATACCAACATCAACTCCACCTCGCCGCTCAAGCATGACTACCCCATGCTGGATGGCTGGATGCGGGTGGCGCGGCGCAATCAGGGGCTTGTGGTCACGCCGTTCACACTGGCCGGGGCGATGGCGCCGGTGACGATGTCGGGGGCGGTGACGTTGAGTCTGGCGGAGGGATTGTGTGCGGTGGTGCTGGCGCAGATTATCCGACCGGGGGCGTGTTGTGCGATCGGGACCTTCACGTCGAATGTGGATATGAAAACCGGAGCGCCGGCCTTCGGGACGCCGGAATACATGCGCGCCACGCAGATGACGGGGCAGATGGCGCGGTTCTACGGTCTGCCGATGCGGGCCAGCGGGGTGTGTGCTGCGAATGTGCCGGATGGGCAGGCCATGTGGGAGACCTCGAACAGCCTGTGGTCGGCGGTGCAGTCGGGCGCCAACATGGTCTATCATGCCGCCGGTTGGCTGGAGGGCGGGCTGATCGCCAGCCCCGAGAAATTCGTGATGGATTGCGAGATTTTGCAGCATATTCAACGCTATATGGACCCTACCCTGACCGCGACCGGCCCCGAGGACATCGCGCTCGAGGCGGTGCGGGAGGTGGGATGCCAGAGCCATTACTTCGGCATCCAGCACACCCAGGACCGCTATACCACGGCCTTCTATCAGCCCTTCCTGAGTGACTGGAGCAACTACGAAGCATGGGAGGCGGCGGGGGCTGCCTGGACGGCACAGAGGGCGCATCAGGTCTTTCACGACATCATCGCAAGCTTCGAGCCGCCGCCGATGGAAGTGGCCATCCATGAGGAACTGGCGGCCTTCGTGGAGCGGCGCAAGGCCGAGGGCGGGGCGCCCACGGATTTCTGAAAAACGGCTTCGGTATCGCGTCGGTATAACGTCGGTATTACGTCGGTATCGTATCGGTGAATTCCGGTCCTTGCGCAGGCGTGACACCGTGCGCAGGCGTAACACCGTCCGCAGGCGTAACACTGGGCCGCTTGCTCATGATCCGATCCCAAAAAAATTCGCATCAATTTGATCTGTTGAGGAGGTTTTAATCCTCATGCGCGATCCTCGTGCCTGTCGGAAACCCGAGCCTTCTGAGAAGGGAGCGTTGAATGCAAGGATTGGTCAACCGCGCGGTGGAGCGGTTCGTATGCGATACATATGGGCGCGAGACATGGCAGGCGATCACGCGCGGCCTCGATCTGGGCTTTTCCGAGTTCGAGGCGATGCTGAATTACGATCCCGAGATCACGCCGCGTCTTCTGGCGGCGGTGGCGGCTGCGCTGGACAGGCCGCAGGCGGACATCCTGGAGGATATCGGGACATATCTTGTCTCGCATCCCAATGCGGCGGCTGTGCGGCGGCTGCTGCGCTTCGGAGGAGACACGTTCGAGGAGGTGCTGCATTCACTGGAAGACCTGCCCGGGCGGGCGGCGCTTGCGGTGTCGGACCTGCGCCTGCCGCCGATGGATGTGTCGGAAGAGGCGGATGGCCGGTTCTGTCTGCGGGTCGGCACAGCGAACAGCCCCGCGCAGGGCTTTGGCCATCTGGCGGTGGGTCTTTTCCGGGCGCTGGCGGACGATTACGGCGCACTTGTGCTGCTGGAGCATAAGGGCGAGCAGGCTGGTGTGGAGCGTGTGGAGATCGACTTTCTGAGCGCCGATCATGCAAGGGGTCGGGCGTTTTCCCTCGGGGCGGTCGGGTGAGGGATTGCGGCGCGGCAGCGTCGCCGGATCAGGCGGCTTTGGATGTGCTCTGCCCGATGCATGCGCGGCTGGACCGGGAGGGGCGGATCGTCCATGCAGGTCCGATGCTGGCCAAGCTCGATGCGCGCTCGGGCGTGGTGGGACGCCGGTTTGCCGATCTGTTCGAGCTGCGCCGCCCGCGCATCGATGACAGGGTCGATCTTCTGATGGACGGCGGCGCGGTACGTTTGCGGCTGCGGCTGCGCCAGCCCCCTTCCACGGGGCTGAAGGGAGTGTTGGTGCCGGTGGCCGGGGGGGCGGTGGTCAACCTGTCCTTCGGCATCGCCCTGCAGGAGGCGGTGCGCGATTTTTCCCTGACGGCGGGGGATTTCGCGGCGACCGATCTGGCTGTCGAGATGCTCTATCTGATCGAGGCGAAATCGGTCGCGATGGAGGCGTCGCGCAAGTTGAACCTGCGGCTGCAGGGCGCGCGCATCGCGGCGGAGGAAAAGGCCTTTACCGATACGCTGACCGGGCTTGGCAACCGGCGCGTGCTGGAGCCGCTTCTGACGCGGCTGATCGATGCCGGCAGTGAGTTCGCGCTGCTCAACCTTGATCTCGATTTCTTCAAGGCGGTCAACGACACGCTGGGACATGCGGCTGGCGATCATGTGTTGCAGCAAGCCGCCGGCATCATGCGGGCCGAGACGCGCGACAGTGACCGGGTGCTGCGCCTTGGCGGGGATGAGTTCGTGGTGATCCTCGAGGGGCCGGTGGATCGCGCGCGGGTGGATGATATCGCAAGGCGGCTGATCGCGCGCCTTGAGGAGCCGATGCGGTGGGAGGGCAGACCGCTGGACATCTCGGCCAGCATCGGCGCGGCCTTGAGCCAGAACTATGGCGCGCGGGAGGCGGGGGCGATGATTGCGCGGATGATGGATGATGCCGACCGCGCGCTTTACGCGGCCAAGGCGGCGGGCCGCGGGCGGCATGTGGTTCATGAACCATCCGACGGGGGCGAGCCATGAGGACAGGAGGTGGCGGAGGCCCTGGGCGACATGAGGCCGGTGACATGGGGCCGGTGACACGGGACTGGTGACACGGGACCGGTGACACGGGGCCGGTTGCAAGGCAGGCCCGAGCCGGGCGCGCCGCATGCAAGACATCTTGTTATTTTCGTTCCGAGTGCTAGGCTTTCTGTATTTGAAGCAGACTGTGCCAAGGCACGACACTTGTAACGAATTTGGAATAGTAAACGAGTTGTTTTTTGAATGTGGCCCGCTGTCTTCCATGCTGATTTTTTCGCGGTGCGCGTGTGTGTATCAGCCCTGCAAGGCGATGGGACGACTGAAAATTTTAAAATTCAGGATTGAAATCGATATGGTCGAGTCTACTCTTCTGTCAGCCATGGCGCGCTTGCGTATCGCTTTGAGAACACTCGAGGCGGATCTCGGGATGGGGGATCTGAGCTCTGCGGAGCTGGATGCGCTGGCCGCGACGGTGCAGCTTTTGGAAGAAAAAGAGCATTTCAAGGCCGCGGATCTGGCCAATCATCCCTTGCTGGATCAGATCTCGCGCGCGAGCAAATACAGGGCGATACAGTCGCTTGAAACCCGCGGATTGCTGACGACCGTGCAGCATAATGGCCGCAAGCGATATGTCCTGAGTGCCGGTCAGGCATGATGCGCCAGCTCTTCTGCTGATCCGTCCTGCCGGGGCGGTGGCGCCTGTCCCACGGCCTTGCGCGATGGTGTGAGGCCTGTGGTCGCGCGCCCCTTTTCTCTGGTGTCGGCGCCTTGTATCAGGGAAGTCCGCACAGCAGAGGACGCGTGATTTGACCCAGACCGCAGAGCGCATCGCCCGCATCATCGCCACCGAGATCAATGCCCGACCCGATCAGGTGAACGCGACCGTCCAGCTTCTCGATGGGGGGGCGACGGTGCCTTTCGTGGCCCGCTATCGCAAGGAAGCGACCGGCGGCCTTGACGATACGCAGTTGCGGACCCTCGCCGACAGGCTGGGCTATTTGCGCGAGCTTGAGGCGCGTCGCGCGGTCATCCTTGGCTCGATCAAGGAACAGGGCAAGCTGACCGAGGCGCTGGAGCGAAGCATTGCCGGTGCGGACACCAAGGCCGCCCTTGAAGACATCTATCTGCCGTTCAAGCCGAAGCGCCGCACCAAGGCGATGATCGCGCGCGAAAACGGGCTTGAGCCGCTGTTGCGCGCCATCATGGAAGATCGCGCGGCCCGGCCCGAGGATCTGGCTGCCGGGTATCTGAGCGAGGCGGTGGCGGATGCCAAAGCCGCGCTGGAGGGCGCGCGGGATATCCTCGTGGAGGAATTGAGCGAAAACGCCGATCTGCTGGGGCGCTTGCGCAGCTTCATGCAGGAGACCGCGCTGATTACCGCGCGGGTCCAGCCCGGCAAGGAAGCGGCGGGGGTCAAGTTCTCGGATTATTTCGATCACCGTGAAAAATGGGCGAGCATCCCGTCGCATCGGGCGCTGGCCATTCTGCGCGCGGCCAAGGAAGAGATCGTCACCGTCGATATCGCCCCCGATCCCGAAACCGACGCCCCCCGCGCCATCGCCATGTTCGAGGCGGCGATCGGCATTGCAGGCAACGGGCCGGGGGATCAGTGGCTGCGCGAGGTGGCGGGCTGGACATGGCGGGTCAAGCTCAGTCTGACGATGTATGTCGATCTGATGGGCACGCTGCGCAAACGTGCGCATGAAGAGGCCATCGCCGTTTTTGCCCGCAACCTGCGCGATCTTCTGCTGGCGGCCCCGGCGGGGCCGCGCCCGACGCTTGGCCTTGATCCCGGCATTCGCACCGGGGTCAAGGCTGCAGTGGTGGATGCCACGGGCAAGCTTTTGGAGACCGCGACGCTCTATCCGTTTCAGCCGCGCATGGATGTGGCGGGCGCACAGGCCGTGATCACCGCGATGATCGCGCGCCACGGGATCGAGCTGATCGCCATCGGCAACGGGACGGCGAGCCGCGAAACCGAGCGGCTGGTCGCCGACACACTCAAGCAGCTGCCCAAGGGCAGCGCGCGCCCTGCAAGCGTGATCGTGTCCGAGGCGGGGGCCTCGGTCTATTCCGCATCGGAACTTGCGGCCGAGGAATTCCCCGATCTGGATGTGTCCCTGCGCGGGGCGGTGTCGATCGCCCGGCGGCTGCAGGATCCGCTGGCCGAACTGGTGAAGATCACCCCGCAATCCATCGGCGTGGGACAATATCAGCATGATGTCGATCAACGCCGTCTGACACAGGCGCTCGATGCGGTGGTCGAGGATGCGGTGAACGCGGTGGGGGTCGATCTGAACATGGCGTCGGCGCCGCTTCTGGCGCGGGTGGCGGGGGTGGGGCCGTCGCTTGCGCAGTCCATCGTGGCGCATCGCGACGCACAGGGGCGGTTCGGGTCGCGCAAGGCGCTGCTCAAGGTGACGGGGATGGGGCCGAAGGCCTTCGAGCAATGCGCGGGGTTCTTGCGGCTGCGCGATGGCAGCGAGCCGCTGGATGCCACCTCGGTGCACCCGGAAGCCTATGACGTGGCCCGGCGCATCGTGCAGGCCTGTGGCCGCGACATACGGGCGATCATGGGTGCACCTGAGGCCTTGCGCGGATTGAATGCGGCAGATTTCGTGGATGACCGTTTCGGCCTGCCCACGGTGCGCGATATTCTGGGGGAGCTCGAAAAGCCCGGCCGTGACCCGAGGCCCGATTTCGTGACCGCCCGCTTCGCCGAGGGCATCGACGACATCAAGGATTTGCGCCCCGGCATGTCGCTGGAGGGAACGGTGACGAATGTGGCGGCCTTCGGCGCTTTCGTGGATATCGGCGTGCATCAGGATGGGCTGGTGCATGTCAGTCAGTTGGCGGACAGGTTCGTCAAGGACCCGCACGAGGTGGTCAAGGCGGGGGACGTGGTCCGGGTGCGGGTGGTCGAGGTGGATGTGGCCCGCAAGCGCATCGGGTTGAGCATGCGCAAGGCCACGTCCGAGGGGCAAACACCTTCGCATGAGAAGAAACCCACGGGCCGCAGGCCGCACAAGACGCAACCGCCCAAGACCAGCGCCAAGTCCGAGCCGCGCGAGAGCGCGCAAGGGGCACTTGGCGAGGCCTTGCGCAACGCGATGCGCGGCAAGACGTGAAGACCGGGCCTTCGGGGGCCGTTTCCGGATGGTGTGCGGCGCCTTGGTCCTGGGGGGCGGGGGCACGGTTATCTTGTGCCTGAAGGCTTCGCGGCAAGCGAGGTGGTGCCGCGCCTTTGGCCTTTTGGGCCTGTCTGGCCTGCCAAGTCCCAGATGACAAACGGCCGGATGGCCGGGCGTTTCAAGCGGGCAGATCGACAGGCCGAACACTGTCTGTTTTTGTCTTGGAATTTTCGGGGGGAGGAGTGGCAGCCCGTAGGGGACGGAATGACATTGGCTTTTGTGGTCTTATTTTGTTGATTTGTTGATGTTTTTAGTTCTACCTACAGGGAAAACCTATGGGGAAATCATGCCGAAGCACCTCGAAAAGCAGTGGAACACATGGCACGCCGTGGTCTACATCCCGAAGGATGTGCAGCCGTATTTTAGCGGCAAGACTCGGTTTTCCCAGACGCTACAAACCGACAGTCTGTCGGAAGCGGAAATCAAAAAGCTACCCCTTGTGGCAGAATGGAAAGAACTAATCAAAGCGGCAAGGAAGGCTAGGGGGCCGGTAAACGTAGAGGATATTGCAGCACAGGTGCGTTTGTTGCGTGATGAAATCAGGCGCAAGTGGCAGGGCCATGAAGGTGATGCAATGTTGGAACTGGCAACAAACCTTCGGGACCACCCGGACCAAGACCACGCAGACGAACTATTTGCCCGCGTCACAGGCGAATGGAACCCAACAGCAGACTACATCATGGAATGGTTGGAACACGCGGAATACCAACCCAAGACGGCTGATGAGGCCAGAACCAATGTCCAACAGTTCTGTGATGAATTCCGCATCTTCGAAAAGGTGACGCGCAAAGACCTCGAAGGATGGGTCGAGGGCCTGTTGAAAGAACGCAGTATCCCGACAGTGAAAAAGAAGGTGGGACACGTTCGCGCATATTGGGCCTATTGCCACAAAAAGGAATACACCAAAGCCACGCCACCTCCTGAAGGTTTGGTCCCCAAGCCTCGAAAGAATAAGGCTACAGCCACGGCAGCGATGATGCGCAAGCGACGCCATTGGACGGTGGAAGACTACCAAAGATTGATTGTAGCCAAGCCGGAAGACACGCAGCTGGTGGACCTTATCAAGCTAGGTGCCCATACCGGTTGCCGCCTTGAAGAAATCTGTTCGATGCCCGTGGCAAACGTGAAAGACGACAGGTTCATCGTGCAGGATGCCAAGACAGAAGCGGGTTGGCGTGAAATCCCTATTCACAGCGACATCAAGCAAACCGTGGCAAGACTTGTGGATGAAAGCACAGACGGTTTCCTGTTGTCTGGCCTGTCTTCCGAAAACAAATACAGCAAGCGCGGCGCTGCGATAGGAAAGCGATTTGGACGCCTTCGCACGGCGCTGGGCTACCCTGACACCCTAGTGTTCCATAGCTTCCGTAAAACGCTGTTATTTCTCATGCGGGACAGGGGAATCCCAGAACCCCAAGCGGCCTTGATTGTGGGCCATGAACCCAACACCATCACTTACGGGTTGTATGGGAACGACATCAGCTTTGGCCGGAAGGTCGAGATTATGGAATCCATTTCCTACAGGCCCAGCGCAATGGGATGACTACACCCAAAAGTCGGACTCTTACACTTCTGCACACCCAAGACAGGACTACACATCAAAGGGCGAAGCCCCCAGTCCCAAGCACCCAAGGATAGGACTCAAGCTACCATCTCAAGAACTCAACCTATTTGTGAATATATACTCATCAGGATTATTTATAATTGTGTAGTTTCCTCGAAAGAGGGTGACTCAAGTGTTCTCCCTATTGTGGGTGGTTCGCTTTTTGGGATGATGTAGTCCCTTCACATGGGTGGTTCGCTTTCGTCATACCTCCCCGGTTGGTGGTTCTGGGACTTTGTTGTGCACCACCTCCCACACATTCGCCTTCCAGAAGCGTTTGCAGTAGTTCTGGGCCGCTTGGGAAATGGTGCAATATGCGGTGCTGTGACGATGAAATAAGCGTCTGTCGAGGATGGGGTTCGGCTTGATGAGGCGATGGTTCGAAAGCACCTCACGAAGCCATGTGTCGCCCTCACGCGCCCGTTCCACCAGTTCCTTGATGTAGCCCAGCCGTTCGCATGGAGGGAGGCTGTAGAGGCGTTCTGCCAGCACCATGGCCGTGTCGTTGCGGTGGATGAGTTGGCGGCGCTTGGTGAGGCTGTCGGTGCCGTTCTGGGTAGTCCTATTCACCTTGTTCCTGCACCTGACGGAACAGGCTTTCTTGTTGCTGCGATATGGGAACTCTTGGCCACAGCCGGGGCAGACTGTGAAGCCCGCCCCAGTGCCTTTGTCGTGGGATGTCATGCGATGAGATGACGGTTCGCAAGCCAGCAGTTGAACACAAAGCCCTCGAACATCAGAATTGCCTTGTCGTCGTCTTCATCGAACCCAAAACTGGCGATGAAAGCCCACAGTTCGTCCGACATTTCGTCTCGGTCCACGAAGTCCAGTTCGGTGTATTCGTGCATCAGGGGTTCGTTGCCCATCGCCCGCCAGAGGTATCCATCCAGCATGTCCTTGATGTCACCGGGTTCGCCACCGTTGCAGAAGTTGGCCTTGTCGAGATGCAGAATGCGTTTCCCAGCCGTCACCAGCAGGATGTCTGATGCGAAGTTCGTCCACGTTGGCCTTTGGGTGTAGATGTGTTCAAACACCTTCCCTTTGGTCCATGGGGCTGAGGCATAGACCTTCGAGACCAGCAGGTTGTCCCCGGTGATGTCTTCCGATACGCGGGTGTCATGATGCGCTACGGCAAAGAAGGCTGGGGCTGTTTGGCCAAGCGAACGCACAAGGTCCTTCGCCATAATCTCTTGGCCTTGGGGTAGACCGAAGCCCTCAACCTTGGCCTCCAACCAAAGCCAACACTTTCCTTTTGCGTGGATGAGACCATCGAGGTCTGTGGCGCAGGCTGGGAACGTGCTGAAATTGATGTTCTGGTTGAAACGGTCGATGTTGCGAATGTGGTGCATTGGAATGTCCTTTCAGAATTGAGAATGATTTTCAGTTGCTGGAACCGGGGCGAGGAATCTTCCGCCCGTGTTCGTCCGTCACCAGCAGCAAAGGACGCTGGCCTGACGTGTTCGTGAAACGTGAGATGTTGGTGTCCAGCTGACGCGTGAACTGTTGGTGATGGCCACAGATGAAGGCGTTGGGGCCATAGCGAACTACATGCACACCTCGGAGGGCTGCACGGTCGAGGATGTAGTCCATCAGTTCGTCGTGCTTGGGGTGTTCGCCTTGGGTTTCGTCCAGTTCATGCCAGAACCGTGAAGGGGCTTTGGTTTCCCCGTGGAAGATGCGCCAATGATGATGAGGGCTGACGATTTCCACCAGCTGGGGCTTGGCATATCCAAAGCGTCCAAACGCCTCGAAGGGAAGGTGGTCGAAGCTGTTGTCGTGGTAGATTGCGCCCCACCGCGTTTCCAGCTTCTGACGGTTCGTTCCTGTCGTCGTTTCAACTCGTGTGTGATAGGGCAGAACGCTGTTGTCGAACTCGTATGTGTGCTTGCCGGACACCCGCTTCAGCACAGGCCCTGTGAGGCCCTCTACAGCGTCCCTGACGGCCGTTTGGTCTCCCTTGGGCGCCTTGGTCGTGCGGACATCAAAAGGCCCCTCACGCACCGCGAGAAAGCCGCTGAGAATGCGTGTGTTCCTGTCCTTGTCCTGTAGGGATTTCTTGCGTCCATCGAGGTGCTGTGAAAGCTGTTCAATCGCCTGTTGGGCTTCACGCCCGTGAGGTCGCCAATTGGTCGAATATAAATTCATCAATCTGTTCCTTGTTGTTGATTGTCTCGGTAGAAAAGGGCTTCAGCCACAACGGATGAGGCGTCAGCGCCGCGCAGGGGCCACCCTTCGACATCGTGATTGATGCGTGGGGCGAACGGGCCGAATTGATTTTGTTGGAGGTGGTGCAGACAGCAGGACCACCAGACTTCACCGTCGCAATAGACTGGGCTTTCACAGTCGCTGATGATGCAGGTCTTGTTGTATCGCCGGGACCATGAATGCCGTCTGTGGCGGTGGTTGGTGCTGTTCTTTCGGGCTGCGCCGATGCCCTTTAGACCGGAGGTCGGCGCACTTCGTGCTTTCAGTTGCTGTGACACATGGGTGTTCCTTTCTTGGTTGGTTGGTTTCGTGGGAGGGTTCATTCGCCTGGACTCGGAGGCCCTCGGAGGCAGTCGGTCTGACGACCTCAGAACGAAAAAGTCCGCTAGCCGATGGGGGCTGACGTGAGAAAGCTGTGAGGTGGGAAAAAGCGGACGGTGGGAACGAACCCAAAAGATGGGGGGCAATTCAAACCCACCGCCCGAGGTGCTTCCGATGGAGACTTGGGTGGAAGACTGATGAAAGGGGTGTGGCTAGTCCGTCAGAACGTGCTTGGGGACGCTACAGGTCCAAGACAGACAATATATTCAAGAAATAGAATATAAATGGGAATTGATTAAGTGGGGCAAATGCACCCGCATAGGATGTAACGAAAGGGGCCTTGTGGACTGCCGAATCGGTTGCCTCTGTCAAGGAAGTTTCGTTGGCCTCCATAATACAATAGCAACCTTTTTCGGGATTTGTTGCAAAAATTCTGCCAATATGCGTCATAATGTCGCGTTTTGATGGGTTGACTGTGGTAGTGAAATGTAGGCCTCTATAATACTATAGAAACCTTTTTTGGAGTTTGTAACACAACTTTTTCGCGACCTTGCACAAGTCCTTGTATGCATTGGATTCATTTTCAGGCCCAATTTCCTATCGGGGGCTATTTCCTACTGCGGGGGGTGCGACAGCACGCTGTCTAGGGGATTTCGCGTGGGGGTGGAAATCCGACAAATGTCGGAATAATCCCATCAGCAAAGTGGCAATGGTGCAAATGCCCCAACGGTTCCACCAGCCCAAATGTCCCGACGTCGGGAGATTTCACCCAAGACAGAACTTCACGTCGACGTGACATTTCCCAATATATAAAACGAGTCCAACGTTGAATATTTATAAATAAGGGTGTAGTCTGGTGGAAACCGGAGGAATCGCCATGAAACAGTTCGTTGTCTACTACCGTGTCAGCACCCGTCGCCAAGGGGACAGTGGCCTTGGTCTGGACGCCCAGCGCCGTGACATCGACCTCTACCTCGACACCTACGCTGAAGTCCCGTTCGAGGTGATAGGCGAGTTCACCGATATGAAGTCTGGCAAGGATGACGACAGGCCCGAACTGTGGAAGGCCATAGACCTTGCAGAGAAGACAGGTGCCACGCTGTTGGTTGCCAAGCTGGACAGGCTGTCGCGCAAGGTGGCCTTCATCGCCAATGTGATGGACAGGAAGCGTCTGGACCTGAAGGTGTCGTCCATGCCCCACGCTGACAAGTTCCAGCTGCACATCTATGCCGCCCTTGCGGAACAGGAACGTGAGTTCATCAGCCTTCGCACCAAGCAAGCCCTCGCACCTCTGAAGGGGACAGGAAAGCTGGGTGGCAACCGTGGCAACATCGACAAGGCCAATGAAGCTGCAAGGACCACAGCAGACGCCCACGCCGCCAAGGTGATGGACACCATCAAGCCCCTACGCGATGCAGGAAGGACGCTTCAGCAGATTGCAAACACGTTGAACCGTTCGGGGGTGACTACAGCCCGTGGTGGCAAGTGGTATCCCACGACAGTGAAGAACGTTCTCGCAAGGGTGTGATGGTGTAGTTGGGCCGTGGGACCCCCCAGATTCTGACGCTGAGGGAATCTTGGGCTTGGTTTCCACCTCGGAATCCAAAGGAAAGAAAATACCTTTCAGTTTCCGAAGGGCAAATTTGCCTTGCGATAAACCTACGGGGAAAACCTATGGGGAAACGTGTTCCGCCGGGTTCATTTAAGTCAATAAAATAAGGGGATTTAACCAAGTGGCAGCCCGTAGGGGAATCGAACCCCTCTTTCCAGGTTGAAAACCTGGCGTCCTAACCGATAGACGAACGGGCCACTGTTGCGCGTGAATGGCTATCTAGAGAAGTGACCTGACCTGTTCAAGCAGTTTTTTCACCAATAACCACAATTTCCGAAATGCCGGGCAGGTGAGCTGTCTGCGCCGTTTTCGGGGGATGCGATCCGCTCTGTTCGTGACGTGTCGGGAGCCTTGGAGCCGCCTGTGGAGTGCCGGGAAAAAGGGCCGCGTGTCGGTGTCAGGCAGGAGCCGCGTCTTCCAGCTGGAGCTGCGGGCTGCGGCGCCCGCCCCATTCGTTGATCCCGATCCGACCAGCCAGATGGAACCGCGCGCCGCCATGCGACATCAGCGCCTGCCCGAGCGGGCTGTCGAAGGCGCCGAAGGCGATGGCGTCAAGCTGACCGGACAATCCGTCGCCGAAGCGCAGTTTCAAATGCGCATCGCCCACGCGTTTGGCAAAACCGATCTGCATGTCGGGAAAGACATAGCGCGGCCCCGGCGCGCCTGCGCCGAAGGGGCCGGCGGCTTCGATCCGCTCGACCAGTTCGACCGTGGCGGCGCCGGGCATCAGGACGCCATCAAGCCGCAGATCGGCGGGGCCTGCGGCGCCTGATCCTTGCCGGTCGAGCAACTCGGAGAGGCGCTCCATCGCCGCCTCAAGCCGATCGCGCGCCACGGTGAGACCCGCGGCCATGCGGTGCCCGCCGCCCTTGATGAGCAGGCCCTCGGCGGCAAGACGCTGGATCGACGCGCCCAGATCGACGCCCGATATGGACCGGCCCGAGCCTTTTCCCTCGTCGCCATCCATGCCGATCACGATGGCGGGGCGGTTCGTCAGTTCCTTGAGGCGCGAGGCCACGATCCCCACGACACCGGGATGCCAGCCTTCGCCCGCGGCCCAGACCAGCGGCGCGTCCAGCCCGCGTGCCTCGGCCTGGGCGAGGGCGGCGGCGCGCACGCCGGCTTCGATGTCGCGACGCTCGGAATTCAGCTGATCCAGCCGTTCAGCGAGGGATCGCGCCTCGGAGATGTCGCGGGTCGCCAGCAGCCGCGCGCCCAGATCGGCCTTGCCGATCCGCCCGCCGGCATTGACACGCGGGCCCATCACGAAACCAAGGTGATAAGCCGAGGGCGCCGTATCGAGCCGCGCCACATCGCTGAGCGCCACAAGGCCCGGACGGTCGCGATGCGCCATGATGCGCAGACCCTGCCGGACAAAGGCACGGTTCACGCCCCTGAGGGGCGCCACATCGGCCACGGTCGCCAGCGCCACCAGATCGAGCATGGCCATAAGGTCGGGGCGTGTCTCGCCACGCTCGCGCAGCTGCCGCCCTGCTTCGACCAGCATCAGGAACACGACGGCGGCAGCACAGAGATGCGCCAGATCGCCGGTCTCGTCCTGCCGGTTGGGATTGACCACCGCGAGCGCGGGCGGCAGCGTCTCGCCGCCCAGGTGGTGATCGAGGATCACGACATCCGCGCCACGTGCGGCTGCGATGGCGTCATGGCTCAGCGTGCCGCAATCGACGCAGATGATCAGGTCATGGGCCGCCGCAAGCTCGGCCATGGCGGGTTCATTGGGGCCATAGCCCTCGTCGATCCGGTCGGGGATATAGAGCGTCGCGGCAAGGCCCATCTGGCGCAGCCAGTCGATCAGCAGCGCCGCGGATGAGCCGCCATCCACGTCGTAATCCGCGAAGATCGCGATGCGCTCGCGGGCACGCACCGCCGCGATGAAGCGGCCGGCGGCGGTTTCCATGTCCCGAAGGCTGCGCGGATCGGGCAAGAGGTCGCGCAGCGACGGCTCGAGATAGGGTTCGGCCTCGGTTTCGGGCACGCCAAGCCGCGCGAGCGTCTGGCACAGCGGACGGGGCAGGCCGGTGGATTGGGCCATCGCTTCGGCGCGGCGCTCGACCTCGGCGCCGGGACCGATCCAGCGCCGCCCAGTCAGCGACTGCGCGATGCCGAGATAGGTGTCCACCCCCGCCCCGCCGGATCAGCGGGTGGGGTTGCGGTAAATCATCCGGCGCAGCGAGCCGGTCTTGGACCGCATCAGCACGGTTTCGGTTTCGACGTAACCGGGGCGGCGCTTGATGCCCGACACCACCGAGCCATCGGTCACGCCGGTCGCCGCGATGATGACATCGGCGGTCACCATCTCGTCGCGCGAATAGACGCGGTCGAGATCGGTGATCCCGGCCTTGGCGGCGCGGGCTTTTTCATCGTCGTTGCGGAACAGAAGACGGCCCCAGATCTGGCCACCCATGCATTTCAGGGCGCTGGCGGCCAGCACGCCTTCGGGGGCGCCGCCGGACCCCATATACATGTCGATCCCGGTCTGCTCAGGCTCGGCGCAATGCATGACGCCGGCAACGTCCCCGTCGGTGATCAGGTGGATCGCTGCACCCGTGCTGCGCACGTCGGCGATCATCTCCTGATGGCGGGGGCGTTCGAGGATGCAAACGGTGATATCCGACGGCTTGCAGCCCTTGGCCTTGGCCAGGGCTTCGACCCGTTCGCGCGGCGACATCGCGAGCGAGACGACATCGGTGGGATAGCCCGGCCCGATGGCCAGCTTGTCCATATAGACATCCGGGGCGTGCAGCAGCGTGCCGCGCGGGGCCATGGCGATCACGGTCAGCGCATTGGGCATGGCCTTGGCGGTCAGGGTCGTGCCCTCGAGCGGGTCGAGCGCGATGTCCACGCCGGGGCCATCGCCGGTGCCCACCTCTTCGCCGATATAGAGCATCGGCGCTTCGTCGCGTTCGCCTTCGCCGATCACCACGACGCCCTTGATGCTGAGCATGTTGAGCTGTTCGCGCATGGCGTTCACCGCCGCCTGATCGGCGGCTTTCTCGTCGCCGCGACCGATCAGGTCGGCACAGGCGAGGGCCGCAGCCTCGGAGACACGGGCAAGGCCCAGAGACAGCATGCGGTCGTTGAAATCGGCGGCGGTCATGGCAAATCCTTGTTTGATGCAAGTCGCATAAGCATTAGCGGCAGCACCCTTTGCGCACAAGTGGCGCGGGTCTTTCGTATGCCTGCGGTCAGACGGTTTCTATTCTCAAGGCAACAGGCTCGGTGGCCACCACGTCCAGCCGCGACATGGCATCAAGGGCCGCATCGAGCGCGCTGCGGGTGGTCTTGTGGGTCACGATCAGCACAGGGGCGGTGGTGTCATCGTGGCGATACTGGCGCATCCGGTCGATGGATATTCCCGCCTCGCCCAGCACCGCGGCCACCTTGGCCAGAGCGCCGGGTTTATCCTCGAGCGCCATGCGCAAGTAGTAGGGGGCGGGCGTCGCACCGAGGGCGCTTTGGGCTTTTTGCAGGCCCTTGGCGGGCTGTCCGAAGGTCGATACGCGGCAGCCGCGGGCGATGTCCATCACGTCGCCCATCACGGCGCTGGCGGTGGGGCCTTCGCCCGCGCCGGGGCCGCGCAGGACGATCTGTTCGACCATGTCGCCCTCGAGCACCACCATGTTGGTGCCGCCCTCGAGCTGACCCAGAGGGCTGTCGGCGGGGACAAGACAGGGCGACATGCGCTGTTCAAGCCCACGGCCCGTCATCCGGGCGACGCCAAGCAGCTTGATGCGGTAGTCCATATCGGCGGCATGGCTGATGTCGGCGATCGTCACCTTCTCGATGCCTTCAAGATCGACCGCGTCGAAATCGACCTGCGTGCCGAAGGCGATGGAGGCCAGCAAGGACAGCTTGTGACCGGCGTCGATGCCGCCCACGTCGAGCGTTGGATCGGCTTCGAGATAGCCAAGCTGCGCGGCCTCGTCGAACACCGTGTCATAGGGCAGGCCCGCCGATTGCATACGGGTCAGGATGTAGTTGCAGGTGCCGTTCATCACGCCCATCACACGGGTGATCTCGTTGCCGGCAAGGCCTTCGGTCAGCGCCTTGATGACCGGGATGCCGCCAGCCACGGCGGCTTCGAAGCGCAGCACGCGACCGGCGTTTTCTGCAGCGATTGCGAGAGCCTGACCGTGATGGGCCAGCATCGCCTTGTTGGCGGTGACCACGTCCTTGCCCGCGGCGATGGCAGCTTCGGTCGCGGCCTTGGCAGGCCCGTCGCTGCCGCCCATCAGCTCGACGAACACATCCACATCGTCGCGCGTGGCAAGGGCGACAGGATCATCCTCCCATGCGTAGTCGGACAGGGTCACGCCGCGGTCCTTGTCGCGGGTGCGTGCGGAGATGGCCGAGATGGTGATGGGCCGTCCGGCGCGCGCGGCCAGCAGGCTGGCTTTCTGGCGGACGATCTTGACGACGCCGGTGCCGACGGTCCCCAATCCGGCGATGCCAAGGCGCAGGGGGTCTGTCATGTCGGTCTCCATTCGTCGCTTCCGGGGTGGTATGGACGCGCGATGTAACGGGTTCGACGGGGCCTTGCAACGCAGGTTTTCAGGGGCCTTACCTTTCCTGCACGCCACGGGCCATGCGGTCGCGGGTGTCGGGGTCGATCACGGCGCCGCGAAGGGTGGCGGCGCGGGCGCGGAGGGTGGCGGTGCGGGCGTCGATTTCGCTGCGGTCTTCGTCGCCGAGGTCGGGGGCCGGAGCGCTGGCGCGAAGAGTTTCAATGGGCACAAGTTGGGGATAGGGCGCGTCGCGCAGGGCGGGGTCAATCGCGTCGTCAAGGGCGGGAAGCTGCGTGCAGCCCGCCGATAGAAGGGCGGCGAAAGCCAGGAAAACAAGGGTGCCGGCGCGCATGGATCGGACCTCGGGACAGGTGTGTTGTCTCTCTCTTGCCACTGTTTGAGGGGCGAGGGCAAGCGAGGGCTTTGATCTGAACGGGTGTTCAGATAATTTGCCCGTCATGGCCAGAACCCAAGGATCGCATTCCGACATCACCGGCCCGCGGGTGCGGGAGGCGGCGTTGCGCCTTTTTGCCCGAGAGGGCTATGCTGCTGTTTCCATGAGACAAATCGCCGGTGAAGTGGGGGTGCAGGCGGGGGCCTTGTACAATTACACGCCCGACAAGCAGACCCTGCTTTTCGATCTGATGAAGGCGCATATGGATGATCTTCTGACAGCCTGGGAGGCGGAGGCGGCGCCCGAGCACCCGCTGGAGGCGCTGGAGCGGTTCGCAAGGTTCCATATCCGGTTCAATACCGAGCGGGCCGATGCGGTCTTTGTCTCCTATATGGAGCTGCGCAATCTGAGCCCGGAAAATTTCGAGGTGATAGAAGGGCTTAGGCGGCGCTATGAGGATCAGCTGGAGCATATTCTGCGGCGGGGCGTGGCGCTGGGCCTGTTCGATGTGGCCGAGCCGAAGATCACCACGATGGCGGTGATTGCCATGTTGACCGGTGTGAATACATGGTTTCGGGACGGGGGGCGGTTGAGCCTGCCGGATGTCGAGACGATCTATTGGGATATGGTGCGCCGGGCGGTGACTCCGCAACCTGCTGCGAATCGCAATTAACGCACGGAAAATGCAGGAAAAACCCGTTCGGTATCACGTCGGTATGACGTCGGTATCGCGTCGGTGCGGGATCGGTGCCGGGCGCCCTGTCGCCAAGGGTTAACCGACCGCGCGCCGTCAGATCAGATCGAGCCGGTTCGCACGCACAACCGCATGGGTGCGGTTTTTCGCCTGCAGCTTGGCGCAGAGCGTGCGCATGACCATCTTCACCTGGCTTTCGGTGATGCCGAGTTCCTGGGCGATTTCCTTGTTGGTGCCGCCGTCGGAGGCCAGTTGCAGGATGCGTTTTTCGCGATGCGTCAACGCCTCGTTGCGGGGGCGGGCGGGTTCGACCCAGTTGTGATGCAGTTCGGAATTGATATTGGCGGGAATGAACACCTCGCCGCTCTGGATGAGGCCGATCGCGTTGACAAGCGATCTGAGGCTCTGGCCATGCGAGATGATGCCGTCGGCGCCCTTGCTCAAGGCGTTCTTGGCCAGGTTCGTGTCGACCTTGTGGGTGAAGAGCACGATTTTCGAGTCGCTGCTGGCCCGGGCGGCCTGTGACAGCGCATCGAGCCCCTTGATGCCGGTATTCGCCGGATCGAGCAGGATCACGTCGGGAATATTGCCATCGGCGACAAGGCTGCGCACCTCGTCTATGGAGCCTGCGACGGACACATCGAAACCATATTCAGTCTTGAGAAAATGCTGGATGGCTTCCGAGATCATCCGACTGGTCGCAACGAGGCAGATGGATGTCTCGTCACTTGGATTGGTCGGCTTTCGACCGGATTGCGCGATGTTCATGCGTCCTCCTGGGGACTGGGCTTTGCAATAATACTCGATGACCCTACCGCAACATCGCCGTCGGTGAGATGAGCCCGACGGCCACCACTCGCACGCCACCACCAAACACACTCATAGCGAGAATGTCAACCGTTGGACTTTCCTTTTTTGGGTGTCGGCAGGTTTCAGCGCAAGGCCTGGAGACGGTCGCGGTGGCGGATTTTGGGGAGGGGGGACGCGGGCAGCTCAGGCCCGCCGCGCGATGCGCCATCATGCCAGCAAGACCCGAGGCTGGCGCTGCGTCCGCCATAAAAGATTGTTGACATGCATCATGCGCACCGCCGTTTCGATCACGTCATAGGAGGCCGCATCGGGTAGGGCCACATCGCAGATCGGGAGATCAGGGTGTGGTGCCGGGCTGATGCCTGCGCCTGCCGATACGAGCATCACCTGCGTCTCAGGGTGACGCATTCTGAAGGTGGTGAGGCGGTCGATCATCGTGTCCGGGTCATCCATGGCATAGCGCGCCACCACCAGCCAGCCGGGGGCCTGGTGATCTTGGGGCCGGGTGTCACGCAGAGCGCGCATCCCGCTGATCTTGCCCATTCCGAGATCCGCCCGAGCGCCCGGATATCCGGCGTCATCAGCAGCGCATCGCGAGGCGGCGCCCATCGCGGGGTGTGCGGGGGGTAGCGGGAGCAAGACGATATGCGGCAGGGCATCGGTCGTGGTTCCTGGACAGGCGGCGGAACGCAGCATTAGCATGCGGCGGGGGCCGCGTCCCTTGGGCGATCAGGTCGGCGGGCGCGCATTCGGTGCAAGGCTGACACATCGCGCGGCTGGAGGATCAAATGAGCGGCGGCGTATCGATCGCGCGGCTCGGCGCGCGAGCGCCCGGTGGGGGGCTTGCCTGCAGCGGTCCGTAGGGCAGGCGATGCGCGCACCACCCGGACCAACGCGCGGGATGCGGCGGCGCATTGCGAGTATTTGGGGAACGGTGAAGGGATGGGGGCGCGCGCGGCGCGATGCAGGGCGGATGCAGGGGCCCGCGACGTGACATCGGGCAGGCGGGTATCGGGTGGGCGGGTATCGGGTGGGCGGGTGTCGATCCGGACGCTGCCTTGGTGGAGGGGATGCGGCTGGTGGGGTTGGGGCAGGCCGGAGGCGTGTATGGAGAGGAAGAAGGCCGGTCCCGAAGGACCGGCCACGCGGCGCGTTTCGGCAAGTGCCGTCAATGCGCGGGTTTGATGAAGGTGCCGTTGCGCAGCTCGGCCATGGCCTGTAGCAATTCCTGCGCGGTGTTCATCACGATCGGGCCGTGCCAGGCGACCGGCTCCTGGATGGGGGCGCCGGAGATCAGCAGGAAGCGGACCCCGTCGGGACCGGCCTGCACCGTTACCTCGTCGCCGGTGCCGAAGCGCACCAGCGTGCGGTCGCCCGAGAGGTCGCGGATATTGACCTCTTGGCCCATGACCTCTTTTTCCAGCAGGATGCCGGTGGGCTGGCTGGCATCGGTAAAGGCGCCGGAGCCCGCGAACACATAGGCGAAGGCACGCCGGTAGGTGTCGACCTTGAAGGTTTTGCGGGTGCCGGGGGGCACGGAGATATCGAGATATTGCGGATCGGCGGCGATGCCGTCGACCGGGCCTGTGCGGCCCCAGAAGCTGCCGACGATCACCCGGACGCGGGTGCCGTCGTCATCGGTCACCACGGGGATGTCGGGGGCTTTGACGTCCTGATAGCGCGGCGCGGTCATCTTGAGCGCCGAGGGCAGGTTCGCCCAAAGCTGGAAGCCATGCATCTGGCCGTGGCTGTTGCCGCGCGGCATTTCCTGATGCAGGATGCCCGATCCGGCGGTCATCCATTGCACATCGCCCGCCCCGAGCGTGCCGGTATTGCCCAGGCTGTCGCCGTGATCGACCTCGCCTTCGAGGACATAGGTGATCGTCTCGATCCCGCGGTGGGGATGCCAGGGAAAGCCGCTGGCGTATTTCGCCGGATCGTCGTTGCGGAAATCGTCGAAGAGCAGGAAGGGGTCGAGCTCGGAGGGGGAATGAAAGCCGAAGGCGCGGTGGAGATGGACGCCCGCGCCCTCGAGCGTGGGTTGGGCGCGGCGGGTTTCGAGTGTCGGTCTGAGGGACATGGGAGTGGCTCCTTTCGGGGCAAGAGATATGCCGGGACGCGGCCCGCGCAATGGGGCGATCTGTGAGCGGATGAACGCAAGCTGTGCGCGGGGGACAACAGGTGCTGGCACGCAGCGGTGCCGTGCTGCGAAACCCCCTCGCGTCCGGGGCGGTTTCGGGCTAAAGCGTGTCGCGAAAAGCCTGACCCAAAGATTTTCGCGGCATGCAGTGCTTTGTTCAATCGTTGCACGCGGTCCGCCTTTAGCTGATGCCTCAGGTCAAGGGCGGACCGCTTCAAGCCGCAGCGGCAACTTGGGAGAGATGGATGGCGGACGAGGTTCTGGCGGTTTTGAAGGCATCGCCCCCGCGGCGGGTGCTTGGTGTGGGAACGGTGCTGATGCTGGGCGCGCTGGCGGTCTATGTGGCGCTGTTCGAGCCGCCGGGGCATCCGGGCTGGACCGCGTTCCTGATCGTGCTGGGGCTGACGGCGCTGTGGCTGAGCAACAAGATGCGCCATGCCACGATGGCGCATCTGGAGCTGACGCGCAGCGAGCTGCGCAGCAGCACGGGCGAGGTGCTGGTCCGGGTCGCGGATGTCGAGCAGTTGGAGCGGGGGGCCTTGGCGTTCAAGCCGTCGAACGGGTTCATGCTGAAGCTGAGAGCCGGGAGCGACGCCGGGCCACGGCGTTGGGAGCCGGGCCTGTGGTGGCGCATGGGGCGGCGCGTGGGCATCGGCGGCGTGACGCCGGGATCGCAGGCGCGGGTGATGGCCGAGCTTCTGACCCAAATGATGGCGCAGCACGCGGCGGAGCAGCAGGACAAGCGCTGAACCCCGGGCGGGGCGAATGCGGCGTCAGCTGCTCGGCGTGCAGCTGGGGCATTGGATGTTCTCCACGAAGCGCGGGCCGGTGAACACACGGGTCGTGACCGGGACCGAGGGCTCGAAGCCGGCATTGAGGCGCGGCTCGTAATTCGACCAGCTTTCGACGATGATGAGGTGACGGCCATTGCCCAGAGTGGGCAGGGATGCGTGATCGGTCGCGACATCGGAGGTTTGCAGCGGGCTCATCGGGCCTGTGCCGCGGATCTGGGACCAGACAACGGAATATTCATTCGTCGACGAGTCGAAGGTGACGACGGTCACACGCAGCTGATTTTCCCCAAGATCGTTGGTGAACTCGTCGAACAGCTGTTTGGCGCCATCCAGAAAGGGCTGATCGATGACCGCCTGTTCGCGCGAGATCATGTCGGTGACCGTATAGGTCGCCTTTTCGCGGACGCTTTTGTAGCGATACATCTCGAAGATCTCGAAGGTTGCCTGAAGCGCCCAGAACAGGATCGGGACGATCACCACGGCCTCCACGGTGATCGTGCCCTGGACACCGTCGCGAAAGCGCAGCAGGAAGGATTTGAGGCGGGCATATGTCATCGGATCATGGCTCGTTCACGAATGCGGAGACGGAGACGACAGCGGATTGCCCGCTGGAATCCTTTTGCAGGGCACGGCCCAGAACGGCGTCGGGCATCAGGGGGTCGTATTTCAGGCAGGCCCGCAGGATCATCAGATCGTTGCGCTGACCGGGTGTGAACTGGTTGACAGGCGCGGTCGGTTCGGCCCGATCCGTGCAATCCGCGACCGCATTCAGCCCGACATAGGCCCGCGGATCGATCGGCCGCATTTCGAGGCGCAGGTTTTCGGTGCAGTTGCCGCCGAGCCGAGCGAAGTCGCAGACCATGTTCTTGATCGTTGGATGGTTGGGCGGTGTCGCATAGCCCAGCCGGATCTGCCGGACGGTCAGATCGAGACCGCGTTCCAGCATGGCATGGCGCAGAGTGATGAAGCTGAGCTCGAGTGCGAAGATCAGGAACATCATGAAAACCGGGAAAATGATCACGAATTCGATCGACGCATTGCCGTCTTCGGCACGTCTGAACCGCCGGAGACGTCCGGACAGGGCGCGGATCATTGGGTCAGCCTCAGTTTCTGGACATTGGCGGCGATCGACCCGAACGCCTGGCTGATGTTCAGCGTGGTCGCATTGAAGTGCTGCGACGGGGAGGAGGCGCAGTTCTCGAGCCGGTCTGCGGCGCTGTCGAATTCGCCCATCTCGAAGGCGATGGTGTAGACGACGATGCCCTTGGACTTGGTGGCGCCACAGATGTCGGCCATGCGGTCGTCCTTGGTTTCGGGCGCAATGCTGCCGGTGCCGTTTTTCGAGAACATGTTGTCCGGCGCGTAATCAAAGGTGGTTCGGGAGTAGAAATCGGGCGTCATCAGGCCCCATGCCTCTTCCCAAGACAGCCGCTCCTGACTTTCGAAGTTTGGCAGGGTGGTGGGCAGGGCATCGAACTGGGCCGGGGTGAGATACACGCCGTTGGTGATGTCGGTATAGTCGTTCCAGTAGGTCGAATAGAGGTAATAGTTGGTGATGTCCTCGGATTCGTAGACGCAGACCCAATAGCCCGTGTTGCAGTTCATTTCGCTGTAGGCGATGAAGCTCGGGTTGAAGACGAAATACCGGTATTTGAACACGTCGTCGGTATACTGGACCCTGTAGAGATTTGAGTCCGGTCCGCGGTAATCCGGCTGGGTGTGATTTTCCACTATATCGGGGTTCATCAGGCCGTTGGGGTCGTCGAGGCCATAGGTCCAGTCATTGGCCCCATCGCCCATGACGATGGCCACTTTCAGTACCTGTCCGGTCGAATAGAGCGCGGGCGTGTTATTGATCGATGGATCGACGATACTGTAGGTCACGAGATTGCCGCTGGAATCCGTTTTGGTGCGCGTCTGCTGCAGGCTGCTGACCACGGGCGCGAAGGCCGGGTCCAGAAGGCCGGCGGCCCATTTCATGCCCAGATGCGTCGAAGTACTGCCTGCAGCCTTGAGGCTGTCGATCTTGTTGTGCAGCGCCGTGACCGAGTTGGAATAGGGCAGGATGCGGAAATACTCATCCGTGTAGCAGGTGCGGTCATAGGCCGTGTTTGTGACGGTCGGATCACCGATGCCGATATTGCCGAATGACCCGGTGAGCGAGGTATAGATCGTCTGCCCGTAGCTGCGCGCCGGGTCGATGGCGGTTTTCTCGAAATCGGACTCGAGAAAGTCGATGCAGGTCGAATAATTGTGGCGGACGTCCACCGAGAGCGCCTCGAACATCTCGTCGCTGGGGGTGACCGACCAGCTGTAGGGCACGATCGAGATCGTGGTGGTGCCCTGATCCGAGGCGCTCATCACGTCGGTGACGAATTGCTTGGCGGCGGATTTCATCTTGGTCAAACGCTCGCCCGCCATGGAGCCGGAGACATCGAGCGCGAGCACGATTTCCATGCGCGGCGCGGCGATGGCGGCGGTGGCGCCGCCGGCGGTCGTCAGAGTGTCCACGCCGGACAGGCGCATCAGGAAGGTGTCCATCTCGAGCTCGACCGAGGCGGAGACGCTTTTGGCATTGAGCGATGCGACGATATCCGTTTCGGGATCGATGGTGTTGAGATACTGGCTCAGATCCGCTGCGTCGAAATAATCCTCGACGATGAGTTTCACATCCGCGGCGGTGGCATCGGCAGGGGCGCCCGCCCCGGCCAGAACCGCGCTGTCGAGCGTGGCTTGTAGATGGGTGCGCGCCATCTCGTGGCGCATGGTGTCGATGCCCAGACCGGCAACGGCGAGCATGACGACGAACAAAAAGAGCGACAGAATTGTTATGGCCCCATCGTCACGTGTCACAAAACGCCCGGCGGTGCGAGAAATGCGCATGCCGTTTGAGGGGGTCTTGCGGATGGATGGGGTAATTCCCAAGCCAGACATAGCATCACCTTTGGTTTGCAGAACACTTTGAATAGGCAGTCGAGCGTTAATATCTGTGCGATCCTAGTGACAAAATTAAGGCTGAATCCAGAGTTATTTCGTCATTTAACCCCATGATGTGAGACAGTTTTTACCGTTTCTCAAAGACTGTTTCTGAATCCTTGCAAAATGCCGGAGAAAACAGGCGCAGGAGATTCGCCCGGCCCATGGGTGGACAAAAAAGTCGCTGACCTTCACGGTGGTTTAACGCCTATCTGGCACAGCGTTTGCAACATCACGGAGCAGAACCGGGGAAAAGGAACGTCTGATGAAACACCTGAATGAGCCGTCGTTTCGCGAAAGCGTGGACCTTATGTTCAACCGCGCTGTCGCGCTGATGGACCTGCCCCCCGGGCTTGAGGAAAAGATCCGCGTCTGCAACGCCACCTATACGGTGCGCTTCGGCGTGCGGCTGCGCGGGAAGATCCAGACCTTCACCGGATATCGCAGCGTGCATTCGGAACATATGGAGCCGGTCAAGGGCGGTATCCGCTATGCGCTGTCGGTCAATCAGGACGAGGTCGAGGCGCTGGCGGCGCTGATGACGTATAAATGCGCGCTGGTCGAGGCGCCGTTCGGCGGATCGAAAGGCGGGCTGTGCGTGGACCCGCGCGAATGGGACGAGCACGAGCTGGAAAGCATCACCCGGCGCTTTGCCTATGAGCTGATCAAGCGCGACCTGATCAATCCCAGCCAGAACGTGCCGGCACCGGACATGGGCACTGGCGAACGCGAGATGGCCTGGATCGCGGATCAATACCGGCGCATGAATACCACCGACATCAATGCGCGCGCCTGCGTGACCGGCAAGCCGCTGAATGCCGGCGGCATCGCAGGCCGTGTCGAGGCGACGGGACGCGGCGTGCAATACGCGCTGCGCGAGTTTTTCCGACATCCCGAGGACATGGCCGCCGCCGGCCTGTCCGGATCGCTGGACGGCAAGCGCGTGATCGTTCAGGGCCTGGGCAATGTGGGCTATCATGCCGCCAAGTTCCTGCGGGAAGAGGATGGCGCGGTCATCACCGGCATCATCGAACATGACGGCGCGCTTTACAGCGATGAGGGTCTGGACGTCGAAGCGGTGCGCGCCTGGATCATGAAACATGGCGGCGTGACCGGCTATCCCGACGCCACCCATACCGCCGAGGGGGCTGCCGTGCTCGAGCATGAGTGCGACATCCTGATCCCGGCGGCGATGGAAGGGGTGATCAACATGGGCAATGCCGAGCGCATCAAGGCGGCGCTTATCATCGAGGCGGCGAATGGCCCGGTCACCGCCGGCGCCGATGAAGTGCTGCGCAAGAAGGGCACGGTCATCATTCCGGATATGTATGCCAATGCCGGCGGCGTGACGGTGTCCTATTTCGAATGGGTCAAGAACCTCAGCCATATCCGCTTTGGCCGGATGGGCCGCCGCCAGGAAGAGGCGCGGCATCAGTTGATCGTGGACGAGCTGGAGCGGCTGGACCGGCATCTGGGCGATGCCTGGGTCATGAGCCCTGACTTCAAACAGAAATACCTGCGCGGCGCGGGCGAGCTTGAACTGGTGCGTTCGGGTCTCGATGACACGATGCGCATCGCTTACCAGTCGATGCGAGAGGTGTGGCATGGGCGCGAGGATGTGACCGACCTGCGGACCGCGGCCTATCTGGTGTCGATCAACAAGGTTGCCGCAAGCTATCGCGCGCTCGGGCTATAGGCGATCGGGGTTAAATAAAAAAACAACCTTAGATTGCAAATCCGACGCGCAATGTCTATCAGTCAACGGTGGCCGTGATGGTATGGCCGCCGTAAAAATCCCGGCATGAGCGGCATGGGTTGGGACCAGATGACTGACAGGACGCCAGACGAGACGGCCCTTGATGCGCGCTATCGAGCATGGCTCAAGAAGAATCCGGGCAAGAGTTTTTCGGAATATTTCGACGGATTTCACGTCCCGAAGATCATGGCGGGGCATCCGCATGCCTCGTTGGGGCGCAATCTGACGACGGGGGATTGGCGGGTTTCGGGCAAGGGTTCGTTCCGTCGTGTGTGTGACGCGTTCAGCTGCGTGACCGGTGCGAAGGCTTTGCCGAAGGACAGTGTGGTCTGCGAGCTGGGCTGCGGCACCTTGCGGATCGGCGCGCATTTCATCGACCATCTTGGCCCGGGCCGGTTCGCCGGGTTGGATATCTCGCAGGCGCTGATCGACGAGGGTCGCACCGCTTTTGCGGAGCTGGTGCGCGCCAAGCGCCCGGTGCTCGGCACGTTCGACAACACCCTGGAGGCCGCTGCAGACCTGTGCCCTGATCTTGTCTTTGCCTTCAACGTGGTGTGCCATGTCCATCCGGACGAGGAAGAGACCTTTTATGACAGGCTGCTGGCACTGGCGCACAAACCCGGCTGTGTCGTCGTGCTTCAGGTGGTGACCCATCCCGAGCCGATACGCTATCAGGAATCCGGCTGGGCCAGACCTGTGGAGGACTATATCGACCGCATGGCGCCGCTGATCCATCACCGGCATGATCGGGACCTCATCAAGACCGGCGAGAAGGGTGGTCGCGAGATCGAGTCTCGGCTGCTTGCCTTCCGACGTCCGGCACAGGATGTCTGAGCTGCGATCCAAGAGGGTTGCGGCGCCTGGCCGTGGCTGACAGGATGCGGGCGACAGAGGATGAATGAGGGTCTCATGCTGCATATTCTTACAGTGTCCTGTGGGCTTGCCGTGCTGGCCGGAGCGGCCTCGGCCGAGACCGCCGCGCAGAAGGCCGAACGCTGCGCGGCGCAGGCCGATATCGTCACATCGGCGGTCGATGCCCGCCAGGAGGGGCGCGATGCACAGGCCACCAAGGCGATGATGGAGGCCGCCGACAGCGGTATTCCTGCCAGATACGCGCCCGGTATCACGCCGCTGGTGGAGTGGGTGTTCACCCTGCCGGAAGATCAGTTGGCGCTCGATGTCGGCGGCGCGTTTGAAAAACAGTGCCTCGATTTCAGCCAGTAGCGGGAATGATCGCGCACGGTCCTTGCCGTGGCGGACCGTATCCACCATATTCCGGGCATGAGTCTTCCACCCGGTTTTCTTGATGAATTGCGCTCTAGGACGTCGCTGTCTCAGGTGGCGGGCCGCAAGGTCATGTGGGACATGCGCAAGTCCAATCAGGCCAAGGGCGACATGTGGGCGCCATGCCCGTTTCATCAGGAAAAGACCGCCAGCTTTCACGTGGACGACCGCAAGGGGTTTTATTACTGCTTCGGCTGTCATGCCAAGGGCGACGCGATCGGTTTCGTGAAAGACACCGAGAATGTCGATTTCATGGAGGCCGTGCGAATCCTCGCGGCCGAAGCGGGCATGCCGATGCCCGAACGCGACCCCCAGGCCCAGCAAAAGGCGGATCGACGCCAGCAGCTTGCCGAGGTCATGGAGATGGCGGTGCAGTTCTTCCGCCTGCAGCTCAAGATGGGTGCAGGCGCCGCGGCGCGCGATTACCTGGCTGGCAGAGGGCTGGCGGAGGCCGGTCAGGAGCGGTTCGAGATCGGTTTCGCGCCCGCCTCGTGGCAGGCGCTGCTGGACCATCTGACGAGCAAGGGCGTGGAGCAGGAGCTGATCCTCGATTGCGGGTTGTGCCGACGCAGCACCAAGCCCGGGGGGCGGCCCTATGATGCGTTCCGCAACCGCATCATGTTTCCCATCCGCGACCCGCGCGGGCGCTGCATCGCCTTCGGCGGCCGGGCGATGGACCCTGCCGATGATGCCAAATATCTGAATTCGCAGGATACGGAACTCTTCGACAAGTCGCGTGTTCTGTATCATCACGGTCAGGCCCGGGAAGCGGCGGGCAAGGGCAAGCCGCTGATCGTGGCCGAAGGCTATATGGATGTGATCGCGCTCGCGATGGCGGGGTTCGATGCGTCTGTGGCCCCGCTTGGCACGGCGGTGACAGAGCATCATCTGCAATTGCTGTGGCGCATCGCCGATGAGCCGATCATCGCTCTGGACGGGGACGGGGCGGGCCTGCGCGCGGCGTATCGCACGATTGATGTGGCGCTGCCGTTGTTGGAGTCCGGCAAATCGCTGCGCTTCGCGCTGATGCCCGAGGGAATGGACCCCGACGATCTCTTGCGCGCCAAGGGGCCGGTGGCGGTGCAGGAGATTCTGGACCGGGCCTTGCCGATGGTGCAACTGCTCTGGCAGCGCGAGACCGAGGCCCGTATTTTTGACAGCCCCGAGCGGCGCGCGTCGCTGGACAAGGCGCTGCGCGAGAAGATCATGCTGATCCGTGATCCTTCCATCCGCAGTCATTACGGGGAGGCGATCAAGGAATTGCGCTGGGCGCTCTTCAGCCCCCGGCGGCAGGAGGGCGGCGGCGCACGGCAGGGCTTTGGGCGGGGTGGTCGCTGGCAGCCTCCGGCCAGCGCACGCCAGACCACCCGCGCCTCGCTTCTGGTGGCGGCGGGCGAGGGGGCGCATCAGCGTCTCAGGGAGGCGCTGATCCTTGCCACGGTGATCTGCACGCCGCAGGTGTTCGACGATGTCGAGGGCCAGTTGGAGGGGATGACCTGTTCGGATCCCGAACATGAGCGGCTTCGCGGGCTGATCCTGCGCCATGCGGGGCAGGCGGGCGAGGCGCTGCGCGCGCGGCTTGAGACAGAGGCCGGGGGCGATGCCCTTGAAAAGCTGTTGTCGCTTCCCCATGTCGCGCTGGCACCGGCTGTGCGCCGTCCGGGCGATCCGGACATCGCTCGCATGACCATCGCGGAAGAATTGTCAAAGCTCGAGGCCGAGCGCGGACTCAACGCCGAAGTCAGGGAGGCCGCCGAGGATCTTGCGGGGGTTGCCGACGAGGCAGTGACATGGCGGCTGGGACAGGCCGCCGAAGAACGACAGCGCGCTTTGCGCAGCCAGACGGAAGACACGACCGAATACGATCTAGCGGAGAACGGCGCGCGAATCAGTCGCGATGAGCGCGAAAGACTGGAAAAGCTGCTGAATGGCATCACCTTTTCCAAACCGGCCCGTTGATTGTGGTTTGGTGAGAAATAGGTAAAGAAGACAGGGTACAGGGTGCGCGAATCACTAGAACGCTATATTGATTCGAATCACTCGACCGCTCACTGCTCAGGAGACTTTCATGGCCGCCAAGGATAACGACGACCAGAAACCCGAGGATCAGGAGGCCGAGCTTTCTCTCGACATGAGCCAGGCGGCGGTCAAGAAGATGATCGGTGAGGCGCGCGAGAAGGGGTTCATCACCTATGATCAGCTCAACAAGGTGCTGCCGCCCGATCAGGTGTCGTCGGAGCAGATCGAGGATGTGATGTCGATGCTCAGCGAGATGGGCATCAACATCATCGAGGAAGAGGACGCCGAGGACGAAGAGCAGAAATCCACCGCCGTGGCCGAGATCGGCCGCCGGGGGGAGCTGGCGCTTGGGTCCGGCAAGGACGAGAAGCTGGACCGCACCGACGATCCGGTGCGCATGTATCTGCGAGAGATGGGCAGTGTCGAGTTGCTGAGCCGCGAGGGCGAGATCGCCATCGCCAAGCGGATCGAGGCCGGGCGCAACACGATGATCGCGGGCCTGTGCGAAAGCCCGCTGACCTTTCAGGCCATCACCATCTGGCGCGACGAACTTCTGGGCGAGGATATCCTGCTGCGCGACGTCATCGACCTGGAGGCCACGTTCGGCACCCAGATGGGTGAGGACGGAGAGGCCGAGGCGGTGGTCGAAGCGGCCAACGTGACGACCGCGCCCGCCTCGGAGCGGCGCGACGATGGCCAGCCGGAACTGGATGCCGACGGCAACCCGATCGCCAGCGAAGACGATGACGACGAGGACGAACAGGCCAATATGAGCCTTGCGGCGATGGAAGCCGCGCTGAAGCCCCGGGTTCTGGAAACGCTGGACCGGATCGCTGACGATTACGAGAAACTGAGCGAGATGCAGGACAGCCGCATCTCGGCCACGCTGAACGAGGATGGATCGTTCAGCGCCAAGCAGGAACAGACATACCAGACGCTGCGCTCCGAGATCGTGCAGCTGGTCAACTCGCTGCATCTGCACAACAACCGCATCGAGGCGTTGATCGACCAGCTTTATGGGATCAACCGCCGGATCATGCAGATCGACGGCGCAATGGTGAAGCTGGCCGATCAGGCCCGAATCAACCGGCGCGAGTTCATCGACGAATACCGTGGTCGCGAGCTGGACCCCAACTGGCTGGACGACATGGCCGAGAAGGACGGGCGCGGCTGGAAGATGTTCATGGAACGCTCGTTGGACAAGGTGTCCGAGCTGCGCGCCGACATGGCGCAGGTGGGCCAGTATGTGGGCCTCGACATCAGCGAATTCCGCCGCATCGTCGCACAGGTGCAGAAGGGCGAGAAAGAAGCCCGTCTGGCCAAGAAGGAAATGGTCGAAGCCAACCTGCGGCTGGTCATCTCGATCGCCAAGAAATACACGAACCGCGGCCTGCAATTCCTTGATCTTATTCAGGAAGGTAATATCGGCCTGATGAAGGCTGTGGACAAGTTCGAGTATCGCCGGGGCTACAAGTTCTCGACCTATGCGACATGGTGGATCCGTCAGGCGATCACCCGCTCGATCGCCGATCAGGCGCGCACCATCCGTATTCCGGTGCACATGATCGAGACGATCAACAAGCTGGTGCGCACCGGGCGGCAGATGCTGCACGAGATCGGCCGCGAGCCGACGCCGGAAGAACTGGCCGAAAAGCTGCAGATGCCGCTGGAAAAGGTCCGCAAGGTGATGAAGATCGCCAAGGAGCCGATCAGCCTCGAAACCCCGATCGGCGACGAGGAAGACAGCCAGCTTGGCGATTTCATCGAGGACAAGAACGTTGTCCTGCCGCTGGACAGCGCCATTCAGGACAACCTGCGCGAAACCACGACGCGGGTTCTGTCGAGCCTGACGCCGCGCGAGGAACGTGTGCTGCGGATGCGGTTCGGCATCGGCATGAACACCGACCACACGCTGGAGGAAGTGGGCCAGCAGTTCAGCGTGACCCGCGAACGGATCCGGCAGATCGAGGCCAAGGCGCTGCGCAAGCTCAAGCACCCGTCGCGGTCGCGCAAGCTGCGCTCGTTTCTCGATCAGTAAGCTGCACCAAAGTGTATGAAAGGGCCGCGTTTGACGCGGCCTTTTTTCATGTCCGGCTTTGTACGGATGGTACGAAACCTACGCGGTTTTGGGACGAAAGGGGTTCGGGCCGGTTTCGGGGCGCGGATCGGGGTTGCGGCGGGGGGCAGGGGCGCGCGCCGCGTTGACCATTGGCCGGGCCGGGGCAAGGCCGAGCTGCGGCGGCAGATGAGGGTCAAGAAAGCGTAAGCCTTGCGTACGGTGCATGATCCTGAAGAGGCCGCGCGGTGCTGTAAGGGCGTCGAAAGGATTGGCCGGGTGCGCCGCGCGCGTGGTATGCGGCACCGCAGATCTTGGTAAAGGACCCGGAAGGCGCGGCAGGGTCCGACGCCAGTGCAACGGGCCAATGCTGGTCCCGCGAGACGCAAGACTGGACAGGGTGTTGAGCCGATGCAGACCACATTCACCATCGAAACCAATGGTCAGGGGCTGTACGAGTTCACCCGGCAGGTGACCGCATGGGTCGCCGGATCGGGTGTGGGCGACGGGCTTCTGACGTTATTCATCCGCCATACATCTGCAAGCCTGCTGATACAGGAAAACGCCGATCCGGATGTGCAGGGCGATCTGCGGGCCTATTTTGCGCGGCTGGTGCCGAAGGCCAATGATCCGGCGATGGCCTATCTGCGCCACACCACCGAAGGCCCCGACGACATGCCGGCCCATATCAAGGCGGCGATGATGCCGGTCAGCCTGTCGATCCCGGTCAAGGCCGGGCATCCGGTGCTGGGCACATGGCAGGGGATTTACGTCTTCGAGCATCGCGATGCGCCGCACCGGCGCGCGGTGGCGGCGCATCTGATGGCGGATTGAGCGCGCCTTTGAGCGCTCAGCCTGTCGGCATGAGAAAGATCTCGCGCAGGTCGGCGCGGCGCGGTTGTTCGAGCGCATGAACGACCGAGGCCGCGACATCCTCGGGCTGCAACTTGTCGGGTTTGGCTTCGTCGAAAAACGGCGTGTCGACCATGCCGGGTGCGATCACCGTGCAGCGCCCGCCCCAGTCACGCATCTCTTCGGACATATTGCCCGCCAACCCGTGCACGAACCATTTCGACGCGCCATAGACCGAGCCGGGGATGTACCGCTTGCCAGCTGCCGAGCCTGTCAGGATCAGGTGGCCGCGGCTGGCCTTGAGCGCGGCATGGGCGGCCTTGATGGTCCACAGAAGGCCCATGACGTTGACCTCCATCATGGTGCGCCATTCCTCGGGGTCGCCCTGGTCGATGCCGGGGGTGGACAGCCCGGTGCCGGCATTGGCAAAGACCGCATCGATCCCCTGAAAATGCGTGGCGGCGCGCTCGATCGCGGCGGTGATGTCGTCGAGGCGGGTGACATCGCCGGGCAGGGCCAGCGCGTGGTCGGGGCCGATCTCGTCGGCGAGGGCGCCGAGTTTTTCGCGGTTGCGGGCAAAAAGCGCCACGTTCCACCCGGCATGGGCCGCGGCGCGGGCGGTGGCGGCGCCGATGCCCGAGGAGGCGCCGGTGATGAACAGGGTCTTGGCAGTCATGGCATGTCCTTTCGTTGGTTGGTCTTTGTGTCACGTAGGTGCAGGTTCGCGTGGGTCAAAGAGGGGTCTTGGGCCTCTATCTAGCGGTGCAATTTCCCCCCTACCCAAAACCTTGCGGCTCTCCTATAGTGGCTGTGGATAAATGGGCCTCAGACCCATGACCAAGAGGCGGATAAGAAAGGGGAACGGCCGATGCGCTGCCCGTTTTGTGGAAATATTGACACTCAGGTAAAGGATTCACGGCCCGCGGAGGATCACGTTTCGATCCGGCGGCGCCGGTTCTGCCCGGCTTGCGGCGGGCGGTTCACCACCTATGAGCGCGTGCAATTGCGCGATCTTGTGGTGGTCAAGACCAACGGGCGGCGCGAGGATTTCGACCGTGACAAGCTGGAACGCTCGATCCGGATCGCATTGCAGAAGCGGCCCGTGGACCCTGAGCGCATCGAGCAGATGATCTCGGGGATCGTGCGCCGGCTGGAAAGCATGGGCGAGACGGATATCCCGTCGAAAACCGTGGGCGAGATCGTGATGGAAAGCCTCGCGCGGATCGACACGGTGGCCTATGTGCGCTTTGCCAGCGTCTACAAGAACTTCCAGGCGGCCGATGATTTCGACAAGTTCGTGAGCGAACTGCGCCCCGACGAGGCGATCGCCGAAGCCAAGCAACCGGACGAGTGAGCCGCGACGACGCCCGCTTCATGGCCCTCGCCCTGTCGTTGGGGCGGCGCGGCCAGGGCCGGTGCTGGCCCAACCCTGCGGTGGGCTGTGTCGTGGTGCGCGAGGGGCGCGTGGTGGGGCGCGGCTGGACCGGCGTCGGTGGTCGGCCCCATGCCGAACCGCAGGCCCTGGCGCGCGCCGGAGCGGCGGCGCGGGGCGCCACGGTCTATGTCAGCCTCGAGCCTTGCGCCCATCACGGACGTACCCCGCCCTGCAGCGAGGCGCTTATTGCGGCGGGTGTGGCGCGGGTGGTGGCGCCGGTCTCGGACAGCGATCCGCGCGTGTCAGGCAAGGGATTCGCGCGGCTGCGTTCCGCCGGGATCGAGGTCACGACCGGGGTTCTGGCCGAAGAGGCGATGCGCGATCTGGGTGGTTTCCTGCGCCGGGCAGGGGGCGGACGCCCGCATCTGACGCTGAAACTGGCCACCTCGCTCGATGGGCGGATCGCCACGGCTTCGGGACACAGCCAATGGATCACCGGGCCGCAAGCGCGCCATGCCGTGCATGCGATGCGGGCGCGCCATGACGCGGTGATGGTAGGGGCAGGCACGGCGCGCGCTGATGATCCGATGCTGACGGTGCGTGGCCAGGGCGATGTTGCGCGCCAACCGGTGCGGATCGTCGTCTCGCGCAGGCTCGACCTGCCGCTGATGTCGCAGCTGGCGCAGACCGCGCGCGAGGTGCCCGTGTGGCTGTGCCACGGCCCGGACCCCGACGCGGCCCTGGCCGACGCCTGGGATGGGATCGGTGCCGAGCGGATCGCCTGCGATCTGACGGGCCGGCAACTCGACATGGAGGCGGTGTTGCTCGCACTTGGCCAAAAGGGCCTCACGCGGATTTTCTGCGAAGGCGGCGGCAGCCTTGCCGCGTCGCTTCTCGGCGCGGGGCTGGTGGATGAGCTGGTGCTGTTTTCCGCCGGTCTGATGATCGGCGCCGAAGGCCTGCCGTCCCTGGGGGCGATGGGGCTCGATCGTCTCGACGGTGCCGAGCGCTTCCGGCTGCAGGAGCTGCGGGCCTTGGGCAATGATGCGATGAGCCGCTGGATCGCGTCCTGAAACGAGTTTTTTTGGGGGCTCTGCCCCCGACATTGAAATCCTGAAGGATTTCAACGCCTCCCCCGGGATATTTACAGCCAGAAGAAAGCCGCGCCGCCCTCCGTTTCTTCTGGCCTAAAATATCCCCGCCGGAGGCTCCCGTCTTCCGGGGTCGCTGCATCGACCGATCTGTGCCCATCGGGATGCCCCAAGGCCCGCTTGGGGCGGGTCACTGGGGATCGGCGCCAGTCCTATCTGCCTTGAGCTGTGCCGCTGCGATCCCATAGAGGCGTTGCGCCGCGCGGTGATCGGACAGGGCGCCCAAATGCCGCGCATGCGCCCAGACCTGAGCATAATCGGTGCGCGTTTCGTGTTGGGTATGGGGCCAGTCGCTACCCCAGACCACGTTATCGGCATCGAGCATGTCGAGCAGGTCCCGGGCATGAGGGGCCACGTCGAATGGGACCCGGTAATGCGCGGAGAACTTGAAAAAGAGCGCCTGTCTGTCCTGCAGCTGCCTGACCGCGCGCAGCATCGGATCGTCCTTGGGGGCGGGGTCCGAGGGCAGGCCGAAATGATCGATCACCACATCGATCCCGAGGTCGCTCAGCGCCGGCAGGAGGGGTGCGAGGCGCGGGCCTTCGAGATGCATTTCGAGATGCATGCCGCGCGCGCGCAGCCTGTGCAGGAAGGCCCGTGTTACAGGCGCGCCAAGATCGGGGATATCGGCGCCGCGCACGAGGTTCCAGCGGATGCCGCGGATCCCGCAGGCGGCGAGCCGGTCGAAGGCCGCGTCGCCTGCGTCGAGCGGCAAGACGCCGACGCCCGCGAACCGTGCGGGATCGAGATGTGAAAGCGCCGTACAGAGCTGGGAATTGTCGGCCCCCAGAAAACTGACCTGAACGATCACGCCCCCCGAGATGCCGCGCTGCTCCAGTTGGGCCAGCCAGTCGCGCAACGGCGCGGGGCGCGCCGGGACGTAGCGCGCGCCGTCCACCGCGGCCAGCGTTTCATAGACATGCGCGTGACAGTCGAACCGGATCATCGGGGCCTCCTCAAAACATATATATGACTAGTTGACTATAGGGGTCAAGATGGACTAAACCGGATCCCGGGAGGAGAACGGGATGGATCGACTCAAGGCAATCGATGCAAGGCTTCCGGCCTATGTCCGGCTGCGGGATACGCTGACGGCGCGGATCGCCGAGGGCGAGTGGACGCCCGATCAGCCGATCCCGTCCGAGGCGCGTCTTGCCAAGGAATTCGACGTCTCCATCGGGACCGTCCGCAAGGCGGTGGACGGGCTGGTGGAGGAGGGGCTTCTGGAGCGTCGCCAGGGGTCGGGGACTCGCGTGCGCGCGCCGTCCTTCAATGCGACCTTGTTCCGCTTCTTTCCGATCCGCGAAAAGGATGGCGCGCCCGTGTCGATCCCGTCGAGCCATATTCTCTTGCGCAGCATCACCGAGGCGCCGGACGAGGCGGCCCGGGTGCTGGGCACCCGGGAGGTCATCAAGATCGTGCGGTTGCGCAGCCTGTCGGACCAGCCGGTTCTTTTCGAGGAAATATATATCCCGACCCGGCGCTTTGCGGGGTTCGAGACCTTGCCGGAGGCGGCTCTGGGGCCGCTGCTCTATCCGCTTTATTTCGAGCATTTCGGAATAATGGTGAAACACGCGACGGACGAGGTGTCCTTCGGGTGGGCGTCGGAGCGGGTGGCGCAGCACCTGCGGATCAAGCCCGGAGATCCGCTTGCGGTGATCGAGCGCACGGCTTTCGACATCGAGAACACCCCGATCGAATGGCGCATTGCAAGCGGCAGCGCCACTGAGTTCCGCTATCGCAGCGAAATCAACTGACCAACACATATGCATCAAGGGAGAGAGACGATGACATTCAAGGCAGCCTGTATCGGCCTGACGGCCGCCGCCGCACTGGCGGCGCCGGTTCTGGCGGAATATCCCGAACGCACCATCGAGATGACCATTCCGGCCGGGGCCGGCGGTGGCACGGATACCAGCGCACGCAAGCTTGCGATCCTGCTGGAGGAAAAGCTGGGCACCTCGATCGCGATCCTGAATGTGGGCGGCGGTGGCGGCTCGGTGGGCGCGTCGCAATTCATGCAGGCCAAGCCCGATGGCTATGCGCTTTTCGCGACATGGAACAGCCCGCTGACAACCGTGCCGCAGGTTCAGAATGTCGCCTATTCGCTGGACAGTTTCACGCCGATCGCCTCGACCTCGGAGACCGCCTATACGCTTTGCGTGAAGGCCGATTTCCCGGCGACGACCGGCGAGGAGTTCCTGGCGGAACTGGCGGCCAATCCGGGCAAGTATACCTATGGCAATGATGGTATCGGCGGCACGATGCAGCTTGCCGCCGAGCGGATCTTCCAGACAAGGCAGATCGAGGCGGTGGCCATTCCCTTTGGCGGGGCGGGCGAGACGCTGCAGAATTTCCTGGGCGGTCACGTGGATATCTATGGCGGCTCGATCTCGACCGTGTTGCCCTATGTCGAGAGCGGAGAGGCGAAATGCCCATTGGTAACCTCGGCGGCGGATGTCCCTGCGCTGCCGGGCGCATCGGGGCTCGAGGCGCTTGGCATGGCCGACAAGGAGACGCTGCTGTGGCGCGCCATTCTGGGTCCGAAGGGGCTTGATCCGCAGATCGCGAGCCTTCTGGCGGATACGATCGAGGAAGCGGTCAACGATCCGGGCTATGTGGAGTTCCTGAAGACCAAGGGCGAGGTGCCCAATGTGGTCAAGGGAGAGGCGTTGGGCGCGCGGTTGCAGGCCGAGTTCGATGCGCTGGCGGCCGTGTCCAAGGCGCTTGGCCTCTGAGGGATGGAGGCGCGTCAGGATATTGTGCTGGGGCTGGCTCTGGCCGGCCTCGGCCTTGCCGCGGCCTGGATGGCGCGGGGCTATGCCGGGGCCAGCGGCACTTATCCAATGGTGCTGGGCCTGATCCTGACGCTTCTTGGAGGGGCCGTGGCGGTAAGGGCCGCCCGGTCCGGCAACCGCAGCGCGCGGGCGCTGGTGGAGGCGCCGGGCAAGCTGTTGGTGGCGGTGGGGATCGCGACGCTCTATGTGGCGGCGGTCGTGCCTTTGGGGTTCTACACCGCGTCCTTTCTGCTGATGCTGGCGATGCCCTTCGGGCTTGGATTGCGGCGCCCTCTCCAGGCGGGGGTGGTGGCGGTGATCTTCATGGCGTCTGTCTATCTCGTGTTTACCGTCTTGCTGGAGAAACCGTTGCCCCGCGAGGCGATCCTCTCCATCCTCGGCAGTCCGGGCTGAGATGGAGTTCTATACGAACGCCCTTGCGCAGGTTCTGACGGTCGGCCCGCTTGTCGCGATGATCGGGGCGACGCTGCTTGGCGTGTTCATCGGTGCGCTGCCGGGGTTGAACCCGGTCATGGCCATCGCACTTCTTCTGCCGCTGACCTATTCGATGGATCCGCTGGTGGCACTTGGCATGGTCGCGGGCATCTATAACGGGTCGATGTATGGCGGTGCCATCCCGGCCATTCTGTTGCGGATCCCCGGAACGCCCGCGTCGATCGCGACGACCTTTGACGGGTTTCCCATGGCCGACAGGGGCGAGGCGTCCAAGGCGCTCAAGATCGCCTGCTGGTCCTCGGCGGTGGGCGGCGTCGCCAGCGCGATTGCGCTGATGACGGTCGGCCCGCTTCTGGCGCGGGTCACGCTGCATTTCGGGCCTGCGGAATATTTCTGGATCGCCATTTTCGGCATGGCCTCGGTGGGGGTGATGGTCGGGTCGGACCCTGTGAAGGGGATCATGGCGGCGGTTTTGGGCCTGTTGATCGGCACCATGGGGATCGACAATCTGTCAGGTCAGGCAAGGTTTACCTTCGATCAGACATGGTTGCTGGGCGGGCTGGATCTGATCGTGGTGCTGGTGGGGCTTTATGCGCTGCCACCCGTTCTGCAACTGGCCGAGAAATGCGATCTCAAGGGGTTGTCGGCGGCGCAGCTGAAGCTGACGAATGTGCCGTTCACCCGCGCGGAGCTGCGCAGTTTCCTCCCCACATGGCTGCGGTCTTCGGGCATCGGTATCGCGGTCGGCATCCTGCCCGGCGCGGGCGGCAATATTGCCGCCTTTCTGAGTTACAACGCGGCCAAGAATGCCTCGGACGATCCCGAAAGCTTCGGCAAGGGCAATCCGCAGGGCGTGGCGGCGGCCGAATGCGGGAACAATGCGGACAATGCCGCCTCGATGATCCCGGCGCTGTCGCTGGGTATTCCCGGCAATGTGGTCGCGGCGCTGGTCCTGAGCGCGCTGACCATTCACGGGCTGCAACCCGGCCCGCAGCTGTTCCATCAGAATCCCGTTCTTGTGGGCGGCTTCATGATGGAAATGCTTCTGACCTCGGTGCTGATCTTTGCCTTGGGCGGAACGCTTGCGACGCGTGTCTTCGCACAGTTCCAGCGGTTGCCCGGCGTGCTTCTGGTGCCGTCGATCCTGATTTTGATGTGCGTTGGCGTCTATGTCATCAACGGTCGTCCGGTCGATCTGTGGGTGATGCTTGGCGCCGGGCTGATCGGGTATCTGTTCGAGAAAGTGAACGTGCCGCTGGCGCCGATCATCCTTGGCATGATCCTTGGGCCGATGGCGGAGCAAAGCGTCAGGCGCGCCTTGCTGATCAGCCGCGGCGATGCCACGGAGCTGTTCACGCGGCCGATTTCGGCTGTTCTGATCGTCATGACGCTGCTGGTGATCGTCTGGCCCGTCGTCAAGGCGCTGCGGCGGCGCAGGCTTCGAGCGCGCTAACGACCAACGTTGAACTCAAGTGGCCAAGAGGGAATCGGCAAGCCGTTGTCGCGCGGCGCGGAGTGTGCTCTGATCGCGGAAGCGCGCGCATGGTCCGGTCCGGGCGCGGGTCTTGTGACGCGGCCAAACAGGCGACAGCCGACAGGAGACAGAGATGCGGTATCTGGTGCTTATTCTTGCCCTGCTGGCGCTGCCCGCGCAGGCGCGCAGCATCACTGACAGCGCCGGGCGCGTTGTGGATATCCCCGATGAGATCGGCACTGTCTTTGCCGCAGGGCCACCGGCCTCGATCCTTGTCTATATCATGAAGCCCGAGGCGCTGACCGGCTGGCCACGCGCCTTGCGCGCCGAAGAACGCCCCTATATCGCCGAGCCGTTCCGCGACCTGCCCGAGACCGGGCGCATCACCGGGCGCGGCGGAGAGGCCAATCTGGAACGGGTGCTGCAGATCAATCCCGATCTGATCGTCGATTTCGGATCGGTCCGCGATACCTATGTCGATCTTGCAAACCGCGTGCAGGAACAGACCGGCATTCCCTATATCCTGATCGATGGCCGGTTCGAAAACACACCGCAAGCGCTGCGGCTTCTGGGCGAGGTGCTTGGGGTTCCGGAGCGTGGCGAGGCCTTGGCGCGCGATGTCGAGAGGACATTCGCCCGGATCGACGCGATCCTTGCGGATGTGCCGCCCGAGGCGCGCCCGCGTGTCTATCTCGCGCGCGGGCCCGAAGGGCTGGAGACCGGCATGAAAGGCTCGATCAATACCGAGATCATCGAGCGCGCCGGAGGGCGGAACGTGGCCGATGATGGTGGCGCGACACGCGGTCTGGTGCAGGCGTCGATGGAACAGGTGATCGTGGCCAATCCCGAGATCATCGTGACATGGGACAGGAATTTTCATGCAAGCGTGTTCGATGATCCGCTCTGGCAAGGGATCGAGGCGGTGCGCGAAGGACGGGTCTATCTGTCGCCCACGGCCCCTTTCGGCTGGATCGACCGGCCCCCGTCGCTGAACCGGATGATGGGTCTGCGCTGGATGGCGGGGTTGCTTTACCCCGATCGGTGGGAGGACGATCTGCGCCGGGATACACGTGAGTTCTATGAGCTCTATTATCACGTCGAGCTGAGTGACGAGGACCTGGAGGGGGTGCTGGAATGGGCCGAGGGACGACCGCCAAGATAGGCTTGCGAAGGCCGGTCCTGAGCCTGACGGGCGCTCTGCTGCTGGCTCTTGCGGCGCTGGTGTTCGGTGCGGTGATGATCGGGCCTTATGGCCTGAGCCCCGCGCAAACGTTTGCGGCGCTGCTCGGCCGGGGCGATGCGAAGGCCGAGATCGTGGTCTGGAGCATCCGCCTGCCGAGAGTGGGGGCGGCGCTGCTGGTCGGCGCGGCGCTGGCCGCGGCTGGGGCCAGCTATCAGGCGCTGTTTCGCAATCCTTTGGTGTCGCCCGATATTCTGGGTGTGTCGGCGGGGGCGGGTCTGGGGGCCGTGGCGGGGATATTCCTGTCGCTGCCGGTGGCGGCGATCCAGGCCTCGGCCTTTGTGGGCGGCATGGCGGCGGTTGGGGTGGTGACGCTTGTCGCGTCGCTGGTGCGCAATACCGACCGGACCCTGACACTGGTGCTCATCGGCGTGGTGATCGGGGCGCTGGCGGGGGCGGCGACGTCGCTGCTCAAGGTGATGGCCGATCCTTATGACCAATTGCCGGCGATCACCTTCTGGCTTTTGGGCTCGCTGGCGGCGATCACAACCGAGGATATCCTTCCGGCTGTGCCTGCGGTGCTGGTGGGGCTGGTGCCGCTGGCGCTGTTGCGCTGGCGTATCAATGTGCTCAGCCTTGGAGACGAGGAAGCGCGCGCGCTTGGCGTCGAGGCCGGGCGCACGCGGTTTGTGGTGATCGTGGCGGCGACGTTGATCACCGCAAGCGTCACGGCGCTGGCGGGCGTCGTGGGCTGGGTCGGGCTGGTCATTCCGCATATCGCGCGGATGCTGGTGGGGCCGGGCTTTGGCCGGTTGCTGCCGGTTTCGGTGCTGATCGGGGCGGGATATCTGCTGATGGTGGACACGCTGGCGCGGACGATCGCCCAGGCCGAGGTGCCTTTGGGGATCCTCACGGCGGTGATCGGGGCGCCGTTCTTCGTTTGGCTGCTGGCGCGCGGCCGACAGGGATGGTCGTGATGCTGGAGGCGCGCGACCTGAGCATCGGCTATGGCCGGGAGCCGATCGGCGCGGGTCTGAGCCTGTCGGTCAGGCCGGGCGATATCCTGTGCCTTCTGGGACCGAACGGCTGTGGCAAGACAACGCTTTTCCGAACGCTTCTGGGTCTTTTGCCGCCGCTTGCCGGGGATGTCATGCTGGCGGGCCAGCCGATCACGGCGCAAAGCCGCGCGGATATCGCCCGACGGATCGCCTATGTGCCGCAAGCGCATGCGCCGCCGTTTCCATTCGAGGCGCTGGAGGTCGTGCTGATGGGCCGGACCGCGCGGCTTGGCGCCTTCGGGCAACCGGGACGGCAGGACCGCGCCATCGCGCAGGAGGCCATGGAGCGCCTTGGGATCGGGGATCTGGCGCACAGGGATTATTCCCGCCTGTCCGGGGGGCAGCGCCAGCTTGTGCTCATCGCCCGGGCGCTGGCCCAAGAGGCGCCGCTGATCGTCATGGACGAGCCCACGGCCAGCCTTGATTTCGGCAATCAGGCGCAGGTTCTGGCGCAGATCGCCCTGCTGGCGCAGGCCGCATCGGCGGAAGGCTGCGGCGTCATCCTGTCGACCCATGATCCCGATCAGGCCTTTGCGCTGGAGGCCCGGGTTCTGCTCATGAAGGAGGGCGGCATGCGGGCGCATGGCCCGGCCCATGAGGTGCTGACCGCAAGCGCGCTTGGCGATGTCTATGGTTTGCCCGTCTCGGTCGAGACGACGACATCGGGCCGCAAGGTGTGTTTGCCGTCGCTTCGCGGGTCGTCAGCCGCCGCGCCGCCAGATCCATGACTGGCTGGCAAAAGCGCCCTGAAGCTTCGCAAGCGCCCGGTTGGCAGGACCGGGTCGCGGGGCGGGACCTTGCGAGAGACGATCAAGCACCACCTCGACCGGGCAGGGCAGGTTGGTGATCGGATCAAGATAGCGCGGATAGTCGATCAGCGTGGCATGGACGAGGCCGGCCAGCGACGGGCGCGCGCGGCGCCGAGGCGGGACCGGGCCAAGATCGCGGGTCAGACCCCAGCCGGCATAGAAAGGCGCGCCCGTCGTGGTCACCGGCAGGCCGCGCAGCAGCGCTTCGAAGCCCAACAGGGAGGTCATCGTCCAGACTGCGTCCACATGATCCAGAAGCGTCGCCGGATCGGTGCGATCGAGCACCGCATCGGCAAGCCCTGCCAGTTGCGCAGGGGTCAGCGCGCCGGGGCGAAGTCCGGCTTCGACATCGGGATGGGGTTTGTAGAGGATCACCGCGCCGGGGTTTTCCGAGCGGGCTTTTTGCAGCAAGGCAAGATTGGTCGCCACCGCGGCGCCTGCGCCAAGCCGGATGGAGGCGTCGTTTTCGACCTGACCCGGCACGAGGATGCGCTGGCCGGGTGGCAACTCTGCCTGATCGGGAAGCAGCCCGCCAAGATTGTATTTGCTCAGGCCACGGGCAGTCAGGGCGGCGATCAGCGCCTCGGCGCGGTCGCGCTGATCGGGACGCAACTGGGCGCGGCTGGCAATCAGCCGTTCAAGGCGGCTTTCGGCGCCGGGATCGTAATAGATGCCCAGATCGTCGCAGACCAGCGACAGGGGCGGGACCAGATCGGCGCCCAGACCGCGCGAGCGCAGGAACCCGTCCTCGAGCCGCAGAGCGTCGGGCGCGGGCGTCGTGCCCGAGGCCCAGCACATATGGCGGCGGCCTGTCTTGAGGGCGAGTGCGGCGGCTTTGGCCGGATCGGACCGGAAGCGCACCGGGCGCACGCCGCCGAAAAAGCGTTGCAGGTGGCCGCGTTTCCAGAGCCGCATGCCCGAGGCGACCCAGCCCGCGTGATCCTCGCGCCAGGTGCGGGTTTGTGCTTCGAGCGCAGAGATGGCGTCTTCGAGCGGGCAGAGCCTGTCGCGGCAAGGGTCATACCATTTTGGATAGAGGATCATCGCGCCTGCGAAGAGCTGTGCGCGGCTGAGCGGGCGGCCCCGGCGTGGCAGGGGCATCGGGTGATGGTCTTGGGTCAGGCCCCAACCTGCATAGAAAGGCTGGCCGAAGACATGCGGCTTGTGCCCGGCATAGATCGCCTCGAACCCCAGTTGCGAGCTGACGGTGTAGACGGCAATGGCCCCGTCGAGCAGCGCCCAAGGGCTGACCGGATCGCTGAACAGGCGGATACGGTCGGTTTCGAGATCGGCCCCGAAATAGCCTGCGCGGTGGCCCTGCACGGTTTCGGGATGGGTCTTGATGAGCACGGGCGCACCGGGATGATCGGTCTGCGCATGAAAGAGCATTTCGCGAAACGTGTTGGCGTCGGCCCGCCCATGGGTCACCGAGGCGTCGCCACGGGTCTGGTCGATGACCAGCACATAGCCGGGCTCGGGGCAGGGTGCCTTGGGATCGAAGGCGGTGTATTTGGTCAGGTGCGCTTCTTGCAGGCGGGCGATGGCCGCGCGGGCGCGGTCCATCAGGGGTGTGTCGTCCAGCGGATGCGTCGCCAGCAGGGTTTCCAGATCGGAGGGGGTGGCGGGATCGAAATGCACGCCCTGATGGTCGATCACCAGCCCGAGGGGCGGCTCGCCCGAGCGGCCGGGATGCAGCGAGCGCAGGAAGGCATCCTCGATCCGGATGAGCCCGGCGCCGGTGCGCGCGGCCAGAGCCTCGCCGCGCGGAGCATAGGGGCTTTGGCCCCAGACGGCGACAAGGTCCGAGGGGCCGGGCCATCCGAGGCGGAGATCGTAACCGGCAAGTGACAGGATGCGGCGCAGGCGGCGCTGGTGCAGAAAGCCTGCATTGGCATGGAAAACCCGCCGCGGCGCATCGCCTGCGGCGGGATCATGCGCGTGTGGCGCGGGCATCAGTTGCCGCTGAGCACGTCTGCCGAGGTCGCGACCGAACTGACCGCGCCAAGCGTGCCGGTGAGCGCCGAGATGACCTTGCCCCATTGAGCGAAGGGCGCTTCGGTCACGTAGAGCGTGTCATCGTCGCGGATCGAGAAGTCACGCGCGATGAACATGCCGTTGGGTTTGGTCAGATCGAGCACATAGACCATGCGCTGCGCGCCGATGAGGTCGTCGCGGCCAAGCACCTGATTGGCGATGGCGGCGGGTTCGTTGCGCATCACGAACACACCGGTTGGATCGGCGGCGGTGGGCGTCAGACCGCCCACCTGGGCCAGGGCCTCGACGGCGCTGAGGGTCTGGGTTTCGAACGGGACGCGGGCTTGCGCGCCGGTGGCGCCAAGGGCGGTGAAGGCGCGCGTGTCCTGTTCGACGAGGATCCGGTCGCCCGCGCGCAGCGCGATGTCGAAGGAGGGATCGTTGAACAGATCCTGGAACCAGACCTTGCTGCGGTGGTTGCCGCGGATCACGGTGATCTGAGCGATTTCGGGTTCGATGGCCACGCCGCCGGCATTGGCGAGCATCGCGGAAAGCGTCCGTGTCGGGCGCTCGATCGGGTAGACGCCCTGTGCGCCCACAGCGCCAATCAGCGACACGGTCGAGCCGTCGCCGGCGAGGCGGCGCACTTCGACCTGGGGGTCGGGTGTCTGTTCGTCGAGTTTCGAGGTGATGATGCGGCGGATCGCGTCAGGCGTGTTGCCAGCGGCGCGGATGCGCCCGGCATAGGGCACGAAGATGAAGCCCGAGCCATCGACCTGCACCTCTTGCAGCACGGTCTGGTTGGCGGCTTCGCCGGCCAGAAGCCCGTCATCGACGTTTTCCCAGATGGTCAGGCCCAGCACGTCGCCGGGGCGGATCGTGTCGGAGCCAAGGATGCCTGCATTGCGGAATTCCTCGGAGAAGCCGAGCGCGGGTTGCACGGCGGTGGCGCGGGTCACGCGGTCATTGGCCGATACGATGAAGGCGTCACCCTCGCGCTGAACGGAGCCTGCGAAGATTTCGTTCTTGGTGGGGCCAACGCGCGGAAGGATCCCACAGGATGAGACGGTGGCAACACTGACAACAAGGGCGACATTTTTCGCCCAGCGACTGGTTCTGAATTTCACTGCTCGGTCTCCTCGACCTTTTTGCCTGCCGATTTTATTTGCCTGCCGATTTTATTTTTCTGACAACCTATCGGAATCCGGCGATAAAATCCAGCGCCGTGATTGCAGATGCTCAGGTCACCGCCCGCAACTGTTGCCGAGGTGCCGCGGTCCCGAGGCGAAGCGCGTCGTAGGGGTCTTCGTGTGCGAGCATCATGTCGACCGTCTGACGGAGCAATTGGCGCCGCCCGCGAGACGAATAGAACCCGCCCGCGACCTGGCTGGTTTCCAGAAGAAAGCTGCGATAATCGGCGTATGCGCGCCTGTCGGGGCGTTCGGCGCCGGCGAAGAATTTTTCGATCGGGCGGGTCGAGACGAATTCAGGCTTGGCATAGACCGCCGCGCCGAATGTCCGGAGCGGAATACCGCGCCAGAGCACCTGTTGGGCGGCGGTGGAATTGACCGTCACGGCGCTGCGCGCCTCATCGAGAAGCTGCGCCAGCTTGCCGCCACGCACGTAATGCACGCGCCCTTCAAGGCCATGATCGCGTGCCAGCCTGCGCAGTTCGCGGCGGATGGGCACGCGCCCGTCTTCGAGCGGATGGGCCTTGATGACAAGGTGATGGTGCCGCGGTGCGCCCTTGGCGAAGCCGCCGATCACGGTTTCCAGGAATTCGGTCATCGAGGCAAACGGCGAATGGGCCTGAAAGGAGGCGTCATGTTCGAGCTGCAACAGCGCGATGTGGTAGGGAAAACCGCCGTATTTGATGCGGGACGTGGCGATATGCCGTTCGATCGCCTGAAACGGCATCAGCAACAGGCGCTGCAGGTAGAGCTTGAACTCCTGCCGCACGTCGAGAGCGCGGTGGGGCCGGAAATTGCGGTAGCGGCGATTCATCAGAAGCACGAAGCCATGATAGAGCGCGCCGTAGAACACATGCTGGCGCATGTCGCCCCAGCTGGCGGGGGGCAGGGCGGTGTCCATGTCGGAGTTTTCCAGCGCGGCCCGCATTTCGGGCACGCTCATGTCCATCAGGCGCGAATGGCCGTTCACCCCGCCGCGTTCATAGGTGACCCAATAGGGGCGCAGGTAGCCTTCTTCGAAGACATGGATACGCAGGCCCGCAGCACGGGCAAGGCGGATCGCCTGAGCATGGATCGGACGGGTATCGCCATAGAGCACGAGATCGGTCACCGCCTTGTCAGTCAGAATGGCGGAAAGCGTGTCTGGCCAGTCTTCGGCGTTGCCGAGAAACGGGATATAGCTGGAGCGGTCACGCCAGAACGCCTGATCGCCGGCGTTGAAGCCCACGCGTAGCACTTTTGCACCGGTGCGTGTCAGCATCTGCGCAAGCCGGTAGAAGTAGGGCCCGTGAGGCCCCTGCAGAAACAAAAATGTCCGAACGCTGCCAGTCATGCGCGTGATCATTACCCGTGAAACCGTTTACCGGATATCATTCATAACGGAAAAATTCGGCAAAATTAAGTCCGGCAGAGGCTTCGGCGCCTTGCCAGTGGCGATTGGCGCGGCTACGTCCCGTAGAGAACCCAATCGGAGGTCTATCATGTTCACGGGGATCATCACGGATGTGGGGCAGGTGCGCTTGGTCGAGATGCGCGGCGATCTGCGGGCGCGGATCGGCACGCGCTATGACATGCAGAGCGTCGATATAGGTGCGTCGATCGCCTGTGACGGGGTGTGCCTGACGGTGGTGGACAAGGGCGCGGACTGGTTCGACGTGGATATCAGCGCCGAGACGGTGTCCAAGACCAACGTGAAGGGCTGGACCGAAGGTCATCGGATCAATCTGGAGCGCGCGCTCAAGGTCGGGGACGAATTGGGCGGGCATATCGTGTCGGGGCATGTCGACGGGCTGGCCGAGATCGTGGCGGTGCGCGACGAGGGCGACAGCACGCGCGTGTCATTGCGCGCCCCTGAGGCGTTGGCGAAATTCATCGCGCCCAAGGGGTCGGTCGCGCTGAACGGCACATCGCTGACGGTGAACGAGGTGGAGGGCTGCACGTTCGGGATCAATTTCATCCCGCATACCAAGCAATCGACAACCTGGGGACAGGCGGCGGTGGGCGATGCGGTCAACCTCGAGATCGACACGCTGGCGCGCTATGTGGCGCGGCTGCAAGAGATGAGCTGACCCGGGGCCGCACGGCGCCCCGTCCGGACACCGGCGGCGCGTTGCGGTATCGTCCGTCATATTCATGAAACGTGTTGCGTTGCGCCGTGTGGCCAGTATCCTTGGGTCGAACCAAGGGAGGATCCACATGACTTTGCTCAAACCCACGCGTCGTGATCTGCTGAAGATGGCCGCCGCGGCCCCCGCCTTTGCCCTGCCCGCCGCCGCCGCCCGCGCCGAGCTTGGCGCGCCGCAGGGGGGCAACCCGTCGCATTTCAGCTTTTCCGTGGGCGATGCCCGGCTGACCGTGGTCTCGGACGGGTATTTCCGGCTGCCCACGGACGGGCTGGGCATCAATGCCGATCCCGCCGAGGTTCAGGCGTTCCTCGAGCGGCATTTCCTGTCGCCCGAGATGGGCTATTCGCACACGAACCACCTTTATGTCGAAATCGGGGATGCCAGGGTGCTGGTGGATGTGGGATCCGGCAGCCGCTTCATGGCCGATACCGCGGGCCGGTTGATGGGCAACCTCGAGCGTGCCGGGATCGATCCATCGGGGATCACCCATGTGGTCATCACCCATGCGCATCCCGATCATATCTGGGGGATAATCGACGATTTCGAAGAGCCGATCCTGCCGGATGCCGAGCATCTTATGGGCGAGGCCGAACATGCGTTCTGGATGCAGGATGGTCTGGTGAATCAGGTCGAGCCGGACATGCAGCAATTCGTCGTCGGCGCGGTCAATTCCATCGAGACCGAGGGTGTGGAATGGACGCTGGTGCAGGACGGGCACGAGGTTGTGCCGGGCCTGACCATGTTCGACACGCCCGGCCATACGCCGGGGCATATGAGCCTGCGGGTCGATAGCGGCGACCGGTCGTTGATCGCGCTTGGGGATTCGATGAGCCACGCCTATACGAATTTCGCGCATCCCGACTGGTATAACGGCTTTGACGCCGATGGCGAACAGACGGTCGCCACGCGCAAGCGGCTGCTGGACATGGCCGCCGAGGACCGGATCGCGGTTCTGGGTTATCACTTCCCGTTCCCGGGTGTGGGTCATGTGCAGCGCGAGGGCGATGCCTATCGGTTCATCCCGGCGCTCTGGCAGTTCTGAGACGGGTATCGGCGCGCGGGATCAGTCGTTGTCGGTGAGACCCGCGCCCGCACCCGCCAGACGGCTTGTTTCGGTTTCCGGCGCATAGGTGCGCTGCGCGAAGGCGTCGAGTTGCCGCGCGGTTGCTTCGGGGATGTCGGCGCGGGCCGTTGGCGATGGTGTCTCGGTGTCGCAGAGCGCGCCGGGCAGGATCGACACGGCGTCCACCATGGTGGTGCTCAGAGCGTCGGTCATGCCGTCGGGAATGTCATCGGCGGCACCACAGGTGACCGACACGCCCTCCCATGACACGGTGACGCTGCGCCCGGCCATCCGGGCCGCGGCGTCGAGATAGGGCAGCAGCAGCATCGGGCTGGCGGTGCGGCCCAGATGCAGCGCCTCACCGGCCGCAAGACGCGAGGCATGATCGCACAGGGCTGCGCCGGAAATCAGCGGGCAGAGCGTGCCACCGCGCGCGGTCCAGCGGCCTTCATCCTCGTCGTGGGGGCAGAGCGTCTCGTAGGTCGTGCCGTCGTTGCGGGTCAGCAGATCTGCCAGAACCTGCGGGCCGGGTAGCCCTTGCGCCACCAGCCAGCGGGCGGCCTTGCCGGCCTCTTCGGCCAGACCCCAGCTCAGGCCCGCGCCGCGCGCGGCCTTGCGCGACAGGGCCTCGATCTCGTTCAGCGACCAGGTCATTCGGCGGCCACCGCAAGGAAGGGATAGGCCCAGTCATCGCCTGAACGGTCACCCAGTTCATGCGGGAAGGGGGCGTGTTGATACATGTTGATGCGCAGCCAGCGATCCGAGCGGGGATCGAAATGGCAGGCGCCGAAGAAGCTGAGTTTCAGGCGCAGCATGTCGATCGGCATCATGGTGGCGTCGATCGTGTTGTCGCGGATCTCGGCATAGGGCAGGCGCGAGGCGATCTGGGCGCGGCGCACGATGTGGCGATGCTGCGGGTGGCGCATGAGGAAGCCGGCCACGCTGTCCTCGGTTGTCTTGGACAGATCCGACCAGAGGCGCGCGGCGTCGCGACCGGGGCAGAGCGGTTGCTCATAGGGTTCGATCGGCTCGTCGAAGCGTTCGCCAAGGCGGGGTTCGAGCTTGGCTTCGGAAGTATACCAGACGCGGGCCTGTGCGTCGGGATCTGTCCAGTCGATGGCGAGCGCCCAGCCGTAGATCTCCTGCACAAGCGCGCGCAGGCGTGCGGTGCTCATGGCGCCGTCGATGCGCCAGGTGGCGGATTCGTCGGCGGCCATGCAGCAGGCCAGCGGATCGACAAGACGCGGGTAGGGTTCTAGCAGAAGCGAGGCCAGAAGTTCCTGACCTTCGAGCGTGAGCGCGCCTTCCGCCCAGAGCCACAGCCGGTTCCAGGGCTGGTCGGTCTGAAGGTCGGCGGTGGCGAGATGGGCCAGAAGGGATGCCATGTCGGCGCGCAGCGCCTCCAGTTTGGCGATCTGCACGGGGTGATCGGAGTGCCAGTCGGCGGCGTGAAGCTGTGCACGGATCGCGAAGCGGCGCAGGGTCTGGGCTTCGTCGGCGGAGGCACGGGGCAGGCTGCGGATGCGGGCCAGCGCCTCTTCGCGGGTGGCGATCCAGTTGTTCAGGAGCGCGGGATGGGTGACCAGAAACGGCGCCATGCCAAGCCCGGTGGAATTGCCGATGCCGAAGCGGCGGCGCAGATCGGGATCAAGCGGCACGGCGGTGTCGGGCGCGCGCATCCGGGCCATGTGTTCGACAAGGTCCATGACGAAGGCGCGAGTCAGGTAAACAGACAGCATCTCGATCTGGAAGGGGGCCTGACATTCGGGGCGGTGGGCGACTTGTTCGCGGTCCGCTGCGCCAAACTTGCCTGAGCCGTAGACGGCGGTGGTGCGCATCAGATACCCCACCTCGGCCACGCGGGCGGGGTCGGGTTGATGGCCCGAGGCAAGGCTGTCCACCACATGATCCCAAAGCCTGACGGACCGATTGGCGCGGCTCAGAGACAGCTCTTTTTCGGACACGCGGCCAGCCTCTTGCCGGGGCACGTTGGCCTGCAGGCGGTCGAGATCGGCCGCGTCGGGCACGCCGTCGAACAATGTGAAGGTCGCGTCCCATTCGGTGGCGATCACCCGGTCCGAGCGTTTTTCGGGGGGCAGGTCGTTGGCGAAGGCGACAAGCGAATAACTGCGGTCGGGGCCATGGGCGGTATAGACCGCACGGCCCACGCCACGCGCGTCGATATCGAACAGGGCGCATTCGAAGCGCCAGCCCTCGGATTGCAGGCGGCGCAGCAGGATGCGCATGAAACTGAGGCGGGATTGATGAAAGGAGCCGAGCCGGTCAAGCCGCATCACGACATCGGGATGCCGGGGCGCTACGGGCTGCGTGTCAGGCTGGTGCATGGGGCTCCTCCGGTCTTGTCATATCAGATGATAGGGCGGCCCGGCCAGCGGACCGCCCCTTTTTATCATGCGTCACCGCGGCCCTTGGCAAGGGTGATGCGCAGCGCGTCCCACAGCGAAGGCAGCAATACCAGCGACACCGGAACTGCGGTCACGACAATGAAGCTTTGCAGTTTGCCGATGCCGCCCGAGCCTGTGTAGATCAGGATCAGCGCCATCGCGCCCATGGCAGCCCCCCAGAACATGCGCACCGGCAGGGCGGGCTTGTCCTCGGAGGACATGGCGACCGAGATCACATAGGTCATCGAGTCGCCCGTCGTGGCCACGAACACCGTGGTCAGGATCAGGAACAGGATAGATACGATGAAGCCCATCGGCAATTGCTGGGTGATGGCCAGAAGCGCCGCAGGCAGGTTGAAGCCTTCAAAGGCGGTCGAGACCGAACCTGGGTTGGCAAGCTCCTGGCTGAGGCCGGTGCCGCCCACGATGGTGAACCAGAAAGCGGTCACGATCGGCGCCACGATCGACAGCATGATGATGATCGACCGGATTGACCGGCCCCGCGACACGCGCGCGATGAACATGGCCATCAGCGGTCCGTAGCCAAGGAACCAGCCCCAGAAGAACACCGTCCACCAGCCCAGCCAGCCCGGCTCGCCAAAGAGACCCGCATCGCCGCGATAAAGCGCCATGCCGAAGAAATCGGTCACATAGGTCGTGAAGCCGCCGACAAAGCCCTTGAGAATGAACATCGTGGGGCCGGCGATCAGCATGAACACCAGCAGAAGCCCGGCAAGGATCACGTTGAACCGGCTGAGGATCTGGATGCCCTTGGACAGGCCGGTCATCGCCGAGACCGTGTAGATCGCGACCAGCCCGAGGATCACGACCGCCTGAGTGGCGAAGGTGTCGGGAAGACCGAACAGCGCGCCGAGGCCATAGCTGACCTGCAGGCCCAGAAAGCCGATGGGGCCGACGGTGCCCGCCACCACGGCGATGATGCAGGAGGCATCCGCAATGAGGCCGATGGGGCCGTTGATCGCCTTGTCGCCGAACACCGGATAAAGCAGCGTGCGCGGCGAAAGCGGCAGGCCCTTTTCATAGTGGTAATGCATCAGCATCACCGTGGTCAGGGCACCGAGGATCGCCCATGCCAGAAAGCCCCAATGCATGAAGCTTTGCGCCAGCGCCGGGTTGACGGCGTCGGGCGTCGCAGCCTCGGCTCCGAAATGGGGCGGCGATGACAGGAAATGCGCCATTGGCTCGCTCGCGGCCCAGAACACGCCACCGCCGGCCAGCAGGGTGCACATGATCATCGCGCCCCACTGGAACAGCGGGAACTCGGGCCGGTCGAGCCCGCCCATAATGGCCTTGCTGCCGGGCAGCACCACCAGAACCAGCCCCATCAGGAAGGTTCCCAACAGCAGAAGCTGCCAGTAGAGGCCGAAATATTTTGCCGAGAAGGCAAAGCTGGCATCGACCATGCGCGACAGCAGGTCTAGGTCAAAAAGCGCGATCAGGCAGAAGATCGCGATGAAGCCGCCGGTGATGGCGAAAAGCGGCTTGTTGATGTGATGAAGTCCGCCACTGGAGGCGTTGGTCTTGTGTGTGATGTCGGACATTCTGTTCTCCCTGCGAATATCCTTGGGGTGGGCACTTGGGCCCTTATGTGTCCGGCGTTATGTCAGCCGGGGTGAAGTTCTGTTCGAAAAAGCGCAGCCAGTTGTCGCCCATCAGGCCCGCAACCTCGGTGTCGTTGAACCCGGCGCGGCGTAGGCCGTCCTCGATGTTGCTGAAATCGCGGTTGTCGCGGAACCAGTCGGGTTGCGGCGGGAAGCCGGGGGCTGTGGCCGAGCCTTCGCCATAGTCGATTTCCTTGGTCCAGCGACCGACGCGCATCCATTCCACCACGCTGTCGGGCTGGTCCTGACACAGATCGCTGCCGATGCCGAAATGCTCTACGCCGAAGCGGTCAGCAGCGGTGGCGATCATCTGGCAGAAGCTGTCGATCGTGCAGTCGGACTTGCCCTGCAGGTGATGGGGATAGAGCGAAAAGCCCATCATCCCGCCATTGTCCACAACGGCGCGCACCACGTCGTCGCGCTTGTTGCGCAGCGCGGGTTGCCATGAGTGGAGGTTGGCGTGGGTGATGGCGATGGGACGCTCGGAGATATCGGCGGCCTCGATGGTGGAGCGGTCGGCGGAATGGCTCATGTCGACGACCATGCCGACCCGATTCATTTCCTTGATGACCTGACGGCCCATTCGGGTGATGCCGGGGTCTTCGGCCTCGTAGCAGCCGGTCGCCAGAAGGGACTGGTTGTTGTAGCTGAGCTGCATGAAGCGCGCGCCCAGCTTGTGCAGCACCTCGACGAGACCGATATCGTCTTCGATCGGGCTGGGGTTCTGGAAGCCGAAAAAGATCGCGGTGCGCCCTGTGTCGCGGGCGCGGACCACGTCGCTGGCCCATTCCCCGTGAAAGATCAGATCGGGGAACTGTTCGAACCAGCGGTTCCATTTCTCGATATTGAGGACGGTTTCACGGAAATTCTCGTGATAGGCGATGGTGACATGGACCGCATCGACGCCGCCTTCGCGCATCTGGCGGAAGATCTTTTCGGACCAGTTGGCATATTGCAGGCAGTCGATGCGATATCCCACGGCGCTTACTCCGGCAGGCCTGAGGCGATATAGGCCGTCTTGACGGTGGTGTAGAACTCGCGCGCATGGATGCCCTGTTCGCGCGGCCCGTAAGAGCTGTCGCCCCGTCCGCCGAAGGGCACGTGATAATCGGTGCCGGCAGTGGGCAGGTTGACGGTGACGACGCCGGTGCGCGCATTGCGGCGGAAATGGGTGGCACGGGAAAGGCTTTTGGTGACGATCCCCGAGGTCAGGCCGAAATTGGTGTCGTTCACGGTGGCGAGCGCCTCGTCATAGGAGCCGACCTTGATGACGGCGGCCAATGGGGCGAACATTTCCTCGCGGTTGATGCGCATCTGGTTGGTGGTGTTCACGAAGACGCCGGGGGACATGAAGTAGCCATCGGTCTCGAGCGTGAGGCGCGCGCCGCCGCAGGCCAGCTCGGCGCCTTCGGATTTGCCAAGCTCGACATAGGCGAGGTTTTCCGAAAGCTGTTGTTCGCTGACCACGGGGCCGATCTGGGTGCCTTCGGCCAGAGCGTGCCCGACCTTCATCGCCTGCGCGCCGGCCACCAGTTTCTCGACGAAGGCGTCATGCACCGCCGCATGCACGATCAGCCGCGAGGAGGCGGTGCATTTCTGCCCGGTGCCCCCGAAAGCGCCGCCAAGTGCCAGCGTGACCGCCAGATCGAGATCGGCGTCGTCCATCACCGCAAGGGCGTTTTTCGAACCCATTTCCATCTGCACCCGTGTCAGGTTTCCGATGGCCGCCATAGCGATCCCCTTGCCTACGGGCACCGAGCCGGTGAACGAGATCGCATCGACCTTGGGGCTTTTGACAAGGCGCTGGCCCACGTCGCGGCCTGCGCCCATCACCAGTTGGAACAGACCTTTGGGGATGTCCTGCCGGGTGATGATCTCGGTCAGGGCATGGGCCGATGCGGGGGTCAGGTTGGCGGGTTTCCAGATCACCGCGTTGCCGTAAGCCAGCGCCGGGGCGATCTTCCAGCTGGCCGTGGCGGTGGGGAAGTTCCACGGGCTGATGACGGCGACGGTGCCGACCGGTTCGCGGCGCACATCGACCTCGATGCCAGGGCGGACGCTGTCGGCATTCTCGCCCAGCTGGCGCAGGACTTCATGGGCGTAATAGGTGAAGAATTGCCCGGCGCGATAGACCTCGCCCTTGCCTTCGGCGAGGGGTTTGCCCTCTTCGCGGCTGAGCAGAGTGCCCAATTCCTCGGCGCGCGCCATCATTTCGGTGCCGATCGCCATCAGGATGGCCTGTTTGCGCTCGAGGCCGTAAGCGGCCCATTCGGCCTGCGCGCTGCGGGCGGCGTCAAGGGCGGTGTCCAGTTGATCGGGTGTGGCTTGTGTGAAGAGGCCGACAAGATCCGTCAGATCCGAGGGGTTGCGGTTTTCAATCTCGCTGCCACCAGCGACCCATTCGCCCGCGATATGGTTCAATTTGGTGTCGGTCATGGTGCAGCCCCCGTTCTGAGTCGGTCTTCGAAGATGATGCGGGGCAGAAGGGCAGAGAGAAGCGTTTCAGGCAAACGCAAACTTCTGAAGAAAAATTCAGCAACTCTGAAGTGATGCCAGGATTGAGTGCGCTCAGGCCTGGGGAGCGGGCAGATCGGCGCTGCGGATCGCGCGCGCAAGCGCCTGAACGGCAGGCGTCATCAGGGGGGCGGGCGGTGTCAGCATCCAGACCTCGCGCCGCGCGCTGCTGTCCAGAAGCGGCAGGAAGGCCAGATCCTCATCGGCGCGCTGCATGGCCAGTTCCGGCAGCAGCGTGACACCCGCGCCCGCGCGCACCATGCTGAGCAGCGAGGCAGTGTTGGCCACGTTGAGACGCGACGCTTCGAGTAGCGGCAGAAAGCCATCGTCCTGAATAAGATGGCACAGGCCGTTGGCGATGAACTGGCTGCCATTCAGATCCGACCAACGCAGATCCGACCAGTCGCGCGCGAGCGGGTGATCGGACCGGCAGACGACCCCGAAACGGTCGGTGAAGATCAGGTGACGCTCGAACCCCGGCATTGGGGGCAGGGTGGCCAACCCGATATCGGCCCGGCCCGCGGCAAGATCGTCCTGCACGGCCGCGGAATGGCTGTCGCGCATATCCACATGCACGCCGGGATGCGCCGCCATGAAGCTGCGCAGGATCGAGGGCATGATGACCTGACCCACGGAGGGGGTGACGGCCAGCCGGACATGCCCGGCCTCGGCGCGGGACATGCCTTCGATCGCGGCGATGGTGCGGTCGAAATGGTCAAGCTCGCGGCGGGCCTCGGCGTGGATCAACTCGCCCAGGGGGGTCAGGCGGGATTTGCGCGCACTTTCGAACAGGGGTGCGCCGATGTGATCCTCGAACTGGCGCAGCATCATCGACACGGCCGAGGGCGTGCGGCCCAGTACCTCGGCGGCATCTGCGAGGCTGCCTTGTTCGGCGACGGCCCGAAAGCAGCGAAGCATCTCGATCTTGATCGCCAAATTCAGCGCCTCTTCATTTTGAGCGCCAATGCGCTCTATGCGCTGAAGTTAAGGGGCTGAGTTCGCAGTGTCCAGCCGGTCGCGCCGCGGCGCGGCACGTCAGTCCTGTGCAAGCCAGCCGGTGATGATGTCCAGCAGCGTGGCGGGGTCTTCTTCGTGGGCAAGGTGGCCCAGCCCCTCGATCCGGCGAATTTGCGCATTGGGAAGCAGGCGCGCGGCACGGGTCGAGACCTCGGGGGAGACAGCTTTGTCCTGCGCGCCGGTGATCAGCAGGCAGCGCGCCGTGATCCCGGGCAGATGGGGCAGGAGGGCCTCGATATCCCATTGGGCCATCATCTGAAGCGTGGCTTCCACATGGCTGCGGTCGGAAATCAGGCGGGCATAAAGGCCAAGCCCCGCCTCATCCAGCGTTGAGCCCGTGCTTTCGATCAGCCGCCGCGCGCGGTCTTCATGGTTGCGGCCAAGAGTAAAGGCGGTCGCGGTTAACGGGTTCAGTGCCAGCACCTTGGCCAGCATTGGAAAGAGCCAGCCTGCGACACCTTCGAAACGGTCGAGCGCGGCATTGATGCCGATCACATCGGGGGGCGTGCTGTCGGGGCGTGTCATGTGGCGCGCAAGATCGAGCGCCAGAGCGGCGCCCGCCGAATGGCCGATGATGGCATGAGGCTGCCAGCCTTCGGCGGCGCAGAGGGTGGCGATATCCTCGGACATGGCGGTCAGTCCAAGGCGCCGGCGGGTGCCAGCGCGGCTGAAGCCCTGCCCCGGCAAATCGAGGGCGACGACGTGGAACCTGTGGGCCAGTGTCGGGATCAGGTCCCGCCAGCTATGGGTCGAGGCAGCGGCGCCGTGCAGCAAGAGGAGCGTCGGACCAGTGCCGCTTTCCTGCACGTGCCAGTCATGTGGGCGGTGGCGAATGCGGCGGGACAGGGAATGGAGGGGCCAACCTGCAAGGTCGCGGTTCCAGTCCATCGGCCTAGCCGTCCAGGGCTGCGGATACGGCGGTGCTGATGCGCGCGGCATCGGCCCGTGGCAACGCAAGATAGCGCGCGCCCATGCGGGCGGCCAGCGTGGCGGGGGCATCACCGGGGCGGGTGGCGGTGTCGATCACCACGCCGGGAAAGCCCTGCGCGAAAAGCTGGCGGGCGATCATCTCGGCGTCTTGTGTCGCTTGCGCGCGGTCGCCGCGGCCATCGAGCGCCACATTGGCCCGTCCGTCGGTCAGCAGCGCCAGAGCAGGCGAAAGCCCCCGGCTGCGGGATTGCTCGGCCAGCAGGGCGGCGGCCACCAGACCAGCGGCCAGCGGCGTGCCGCCGCCGCCGAGCATCGCAGCGAGCCGCCGCTTGGCCTGCACCAGCGATCTTGTGGGGGGTAAAAGCACGTCGGCACCGGTGCCGCGAAAAGCCACAAGCGCGACCTGATCGCGCCGGGCATAGGCCTGCACCAACAACAACTCGACCGCGCCCTTGGCTTCGGCCAGACGAGCCAGCGCGGCGGAGCCCGAAGCGTCGACCGTGAAGACCAGCAGTCGGTCCGAGCGGTCCTCGAAGCGGCGCAGGTGGATGTCGGATGGGTGGATGATGACCTTTTGCGGCGCGTCGGGCCGTTGGCGGCGGCGCACGGCCTGCCACGGTGCCGCGGCGTGCAAGGTCGCGACGACATCGATGCGCGAGCGTCCATCGGGATGGCCGGGACGCGCCGGTAGCGGACGGCCGCGCCGATTGCCCTTGCGCCGTGCACCGGCGCCTGCGCCCGATGCGCCGCCACGAGTGCTGCGGCCTTCGGCGATCTGGTCCAGAAGCGATGGGGGCAGCAGGGCGCGCACAGCCTCGATCAGCAGCTCGTCGGGGATATCCATGGCGCCGTCGGTGTCGCCCGCGTCGGGCGGCTGGTCAGGCGGCTGGTCAGGCGGCTGGTCGGGGGGATCCTCGGGCGCGGGTGGCTCGGGGGCGTCCTCTTTGTCCTCGTCCTGCGGGAGCATGGTAGCCCGGGACGGATAGACGAGTTCGGCCGCTTCGCGTAGATCGTCGGCGCTGAGCGCGTCATGGCCGTTGAGTGCAGCTATGGCGCGGGCGGCGCGCAGGGCAAGGCTGGGGGCGCGCAGGCTGTCTATGCCGAAGCGCGCGGCCGAGGTGGTGAGCGTGGTCAGATCGTCGGAGGAGGCGGCGACATGGGCCAATCGGACACGGGCGGTATCAAGATCGCCGGGGGCGGGCAGCCGGGCGATGGCCTCGGGCCAGCGGGTGTCGTTCAGATCCACGTCAAAAGCCAGCCGGTCGCGCAGTCCGGAGGGGGCCTGTTCGTCGCTGTCGATCCCCTCGTCCAGCAGGATCAGGCCGTGCCCGCGCGCGGAGTCGAGGATCTGGCCAAGACGGGCCGCAAGGCCCGGTGCGGCGCGTTCGGCCATGGGAAGGATCAACAGGGCCGGCGTTTCGGCCAGCCCTGGGTCCAGCACAAGACGCCCCTCGGCCAGTGTGGCGGCAATGTCAGGGCCGCCGAAAAGTTGTGTGTCCGAAATCTCGGGGTGGATGCGCCGTTGCGTCATGGGCAGCCGGGTGATCGCATCTTCGAAGGCCTGTCGCACCGGACCGCAGCGCGCCCGCAGGGTCAGCCCGCCCAAGCCCGTCGGGTCCACCGCCAACAGCGCCAGCGCGCGCAGGCCGCGCGACCAGGCTGAGGCGGGAACCCGGTCTTCGGTCATCCCAGCACATCCGCCACGCAGCGCGCGACGCGGGCACCTGATCCCGCTTCGTCCAGCGGATCGCGGCGCAGACGGTGGCTGAGCGCCAGAGGCGCCACGGCGCGCAGGTGATCGCGGCTGACGGTATCGGCGCCCTCATAGGCGGCAAGCGCGCGGGCGGCGCGCAGCAGCGTCAACTCCCCGCGCAGACCGTCGGCACCAAGGGCCACGCACAGCTTGGCGCAATCGCGCAGGATGGCATCACCTGCTTCGGTGCTGTCCAATGTGGCGCGGGCCGACAGGATACGCTCGCGGATCGCGGCATCCTTGTCCTGCCATGCGGCAAGGAAAGCATCAGGGGTCATGTCGAAGGCGTCACGACGGCGGATCACCTCGATCCGCTCGTCGATATCGGTGGGCGAGGTCACCTCGACCGAGAGGCCGAAGCGGTCCAGAAGCTGGGGACGCAATTCGCCCTCTTCGGGGTTGCCCGAGCCGACCAGAACGAAGCGCGCCGGATGGCGGATCGACAGCCCCTCGCGTTCGACAACGTTTTCGCCGGATTGGGCCACGTCGAGCAACAGGTCGACGATGTGATCCTCAAGCAGATTGACCTCGTCGATATAGAGATAGCCGCGATTGGCGCGCGCCAGAAGGCCGGGCTGAAACGCCTTTTCCCCTTGGGTCAGCGCGCGTTCGATATCCAGAGCGCCGGTCACACGATCTTCGGTCACGCCAAGCGGCAGGTCGATCACCGGGGTGGGGCGTTCGATGGTGTCGGTCGTGGTGATCCCGGCCCAGTCGGGGCAGTCGGCGGCGGTGGCGGCATTGACCGGACAGCCCTTGATTGCTGTGATCGGTGGCAGGAGGGCGGCCAGAGACCGGACAGCTGTGGATTTGCCGGTGCCGCGGTCGCCGAACACCAGAACGCCGCCCAGACGGGGTTCGATCGCGGTCAGGATCATGGCCAGTTTCATCTGCTCCTGGCCGACGATGGCGGAAAACGGGAAAGCTGCTGTCATGTCTGTCCTGAGAGTTTGGCAAGCGGTTGGCCGCCATTCCATGTGCCACGTGTATCGAGCACACGGAAGCGGGCGTAAAGTTCTTCGCGAAACCAGTTGCCGTCGCGAACGGCACGGATGGCGCGGGCATGGGGGCCATCATGACGCGCAAAGGCGGCCATGGCGTCGGCATCGGGCCAGATCGAGAAGGTGATCTGATGCAGCAGGGGCACCTCGCCGATGCCGATCTTGAAGGCGACATTCGGATCGTGCCCGATCACCGCGCTGATATCGGGGACCCGCCGCCAGAACCGCAATGCCGCCGAGGGGCGCACTGTGGCGCGGGTTAGGGCAGCGAGGGGTCCGTCGTCTTGGTGGTGGCCTGATTGGAACGGGGCCGCGCCCGACCAGTGGCCACGCACGGAAGTCGGGCCGAGAAACACGCTCCAGGCCTCGATGGCGCGGCGCTCGTAGCGGCGGAAGATCGCGGCATCGCGGGTTTGCCTGCGGGCGGTTTCAAGATCGGGCCAGGTGGCGAGAATCGCATAAACAGCCGTATTGGGCACGGGGGTGAAACCTTCGCCGGTGCCCGAACCGCAGAGCTTCCAGAAGCCGATGCCGTCAACGCGCGGCAGTGACAACCGCGCAAATCCCATCATGGCGAAGGCCCATAAACGGTCGGCGCCTGAGGAAAAACGATAAAAACTGAGGCTGACGGTTTGTATGGGGCGGCTCCTGCGTGGTCTTGTTCATGATTATTGACATGGTTTTAGGGTCGTGAAAAGGGCTGCACGTTGAGATTGTCAACTAAACTAGACACGTGTAGTCTTGTCATATGTTGACACGCGTTGATCCTGAGCTGAGCAAGCAGGTGGCCGGGGCCATGAAGCCCCATGCCATCATCATCGGGGCGGGCCTTGGCGGGCTGGCTTCTGCCATGAGGTTGGGGGCGAAAGGATATCGCGTCACGGTACTCGACAGGCTCGATTCGCCCGGTGGGCGCGGCTCGTCGATCACCCAGAACGGCCATCGCTTCGATCTGGGGCCGACGATCGTCACGGTACCGCAGGTGTTCCGCGAGTTGTGGCAGGCCTGCGGGCGGGACTTTGACGCCGATGTCGATCTGCGCGCGCTGGATCCTTTCTATGAAATTCGCTGGCCCGATGGCAGCCATTTCACCGCACGCCAGGATGATGCCGCGATGAAGGCCGAGGTGGCGCGGCTGTCGCCCGGCGATCTAAAGGGCTACGAGAAGTTCCTTGCTGACAGCGAGCGGCGCTACTGGGTCGGGTTCGAGGATCTGGGCCGGCGCTCGATGCACAAGCTGTGGGATCTGATTAAGGTGCTGCCGACCTTTGCGATGTTGCGCGCCGATCGCTCGGTCGCCGCCCATGCCGCGATGCGCGTCAAGGATGAGCGCCTGCGCATGGCGCTGTCGTTCCACCCGCTGTTCATCGGTGGCGATCCGTTCAATGTCACGTCGATGTATGCGCTGGTCAGTCATCTGGAAAAGGCCTTTGGTGTGCATTACGCCATGGGCGGCGTCGATGCGATTGCCCGGGCCATGGTGCGGGTGATCGAGGATCAGGGCGGCATCATGCGCCAGAATGCCGAAGTCGATGAGATCCTGCTCAAGGCGGGGCGCGCGCGGGGCGTGCGCCTGACTGGTGGCGAGATCGTGACTGCCGATATCGTGGTGTCGAACGCCGATGCGGGCCACACCTATGACCATCTGCTGCGCAATCACCGCAAGCGCCGCTGGACGCCGGCGCGGCTGAAACGCTCGAGATGGTCCATGGGGCTATTCGTTTGGTATTTCGGCACCACAGGCACGTCAGAGATGTGGCCCGATGCGGGCCATCACACGATCCTGAGCGGTCCACGTTATAAGGGTCTGGTGCGCGACATATTTCGCAAGGGCGTTCTGGCCGATGACATGAGCCTTTATGTCCACAGACCCAGCGTGACCGATCCCGGTGTGGCACCGGAGGGCGGCGATACGTTCTACGCGCTCAGTCCTGTGCCGCATCTGGGCCATGCCAATCCCGTCGACTGGTCCGACATGGAAGAAACCTATCGTTTGAAGGTCCAAAAGGTGCTTGAAGAGCAGCTTTTGCCAGGTCTGGGCGATCATCTGTCAGCGTCTTGCGTGTTCACTCCCGAAACGTTTCGAGACAGATATCTCAGCCCCTATGGGACCGGCTTTTCGATCGAGCCGCGCATTCTGCAAAGCGCATGGTTCCGCCCGCATAATGTGAGCGAAGAGGCCAAGGGCCTTTACCTCGTGGGGGCGGGGACGCATCCCGGCGCAGGCCTTCCGGGCGTTATTTCCAGCGCCGAGGTGCTGGATCAACTGGTGCCCGATCCGCAAACGATGATGCCGTCATGATCGATCCGCGCGACATGGAACATTGCGTCGAGGCGATCCGGCATGGGTCTTTGTCTTTCCATGCGGCGTCCCGGCTGTTGCCGCGCTCTCTGCGTGATCCGGCATTAGCGCTTTATGCGTTTTGCCGGCTGGCCGATGATGCGGTGGATTTGCACGATGCCAAGGCGGATGCGGTCCTGTCGCTGCATGAGCGGCTGGACAAGGCCTATGCGGGTCGGCCGCGCAATGCGCCTGCGGATCGCGCCTTTACCGCCGTGATCGAGGATTTCGACATGCCGCGCGCCTTGCCCGAGGCGCTGTTGGAGGGGCTTGCTTGGGATGCCGGTGGCCGGCGCTATGCCAGCCTGTCGGAACTGCGCGCCTATTCGGCGCGGGTGGCGTCGGCGGTTGGTGTGATGATGTGCGTGTTGATGCGCGTGCGGGATCGCGATGCGCTGGCCCGGGCCTGCGATCTGGGCGTTGCGATGCAGCTGACGAATATTGCCCGTGACGTGGGCGAAGATGCTCGCGAGGGCCGGCTTTACATGCCGACCGAATGGATGGAGCAGGAGGGCCTGGCGCCCGAGGCCTTTCTGGAATCGCCGCGCCCCTGTCCCGAGATGGCCAGCATGGTCCGGCGCCTGCTGCGTGAGGCGGATGATCTGTATGTGCGCGGGGGGGCAGGGATCGCCGCGCTGCCCCTGGCGTGCCGTCCGGGTATTTTCGCCGCGCGGCATATCTATGCCGGGATCGGCGGACAGGTGCGTGCGGCAGGGCACGATTCGGTTTCGCGCCGTGCACGCACGGGGGGGTGGCAGAAGATGGGCTGGCTTGGTCTGTCGATCCTGCAGGCGGGCGGCTCGGTCGTTATGCCGGGATCGCCCTTGATCTACGCGCGGCCCTTGCCGGAAACGGTGTTTCTGGTCGAAGCGGCGGCGGATGCCAAACCTGCGACCGATTGGAGCGAGACGCTTTACGAAACTCTGGCTGAGCTTAAGTCAAAGGACAAGGAGCGCCGTATGGCGTTGCCCCGGACGGGTGCGCAGGTTAGAGAGACCGCATGATCTGGCTTTATTTCGGAATTTTCCTTGCCGCGTGCTTCGCGGCAGGCTCGACCGGTGGGCTTTTCCCGCCGGGCAAATGGTATGACGCGCTGCAAAAGCCAAGCTGGACGCCACCCAATTGGCTGTTCCCTGTGGCGTGGACGGTGCTCTATCTGTGCATGGCGGGGGCCGGTGCACGGGTCGCCGTCAGTCCCGATAACGGGCTTGCGATGGCTCTGTGGTCGCTGCAGATCGCCTTGAACGGTCTCTGGACGCCGGTCTTTTTCGGGCTGCGGCGGATGAAACTCGGGTTGATCGTGCTGAGCGCGCTGTGGGCGGCTGTGGCTGCCACCATGGTGGCCCTGTGGCAGGTGGACTGGATCGCGGGGGCGCTGTTCGTGCCCTATCTGTGCTGGGTGTCGGTGGCGGGCGCGCTGAACTTTTCGGTGCTGCGCCTCAACCCCGATGCGGAACCTGCGCGCGAAGAGGCCTGAGCCGGGCCTCTTCAGTCGCTGAACCGCCAACCCGGACGCCGCGGCACCCGCACTGCAAGCATCGGCTTGAGCAGCGGTGATCGGAACCGGGTGAGGTCCAGGGCTTCATGCACGCCCACTGTTTCCTTGCCATCGATGCAGGTGCGCACCGCCGAGCGGCAATAGAACGGCGCATCCAGCATCGCCTTGACCTGTTGCGGCTGGTAGCCCGGATCGGCCCGCGTGTCGCGCGCCACCGCCCAGAGGCTTCGGCGGAACGCGGTCTTGGGCGGAGGGCTGTCGATCGCTTCGGCGCGGCCTGCGGCATCGAACCGGATCCCGACCCCCAACTCGCTGCCATCGAGGCGCTTTGCATCATAGAAACAGGTACTTCCGCCGCCGGTCGGATAGCGGCCCCATGTCCAGTGGCTGAAATCCTGCTCAAGCGCGCGGGTGCCGAAATTGGCATCGAAATAGCCATGCCCCGTCCATGTCCAGCCCGGCGCGTCGAGATCTACCTCGATGTCACATGTCGGCGCGAAGGGCCGCCAGATATGGGCGCCATCCGGTGTCAGCGGCATTTCCACCGAGGTGAGTGCCGAGGGGATGACCCTGATCTGGCCCCGCACCCGCGAGATCATCGGCGGTGACGAAATTTCATTGATATCAATCACCAAAGCGTCGCCCTGCCAGCGCAGTGACGAGGGTCCGACGGTAAACTCGGTTTCGGTCTGGCGAAGCGCGGCGCGGCCACGGTCGGTCATGGTGAAGCGCCCGCCGGGTCCGTAGGTCGCGACATTGATGCATACATTATTGTCCGGCGAGCGGCGGCCTGACCATGCATACCAGGGCGAAAAGACCGACCCTATGAACGCGATGACGCTGAGGGCGCGGGTGCCGTCGTCGCTGATTCCGTCGATATACCACCAAGCGTAGCCGTTGGAAGGGACGTCGAGGTTGAAGTTCGGTCGCTCAAGATCGCCGCGGCCGCGTGCCGGCCTGAGAGGGTCGCCATCGGGACGCCCGCCCCCGGATGCGTTCCGCCCCCCGCCAGATACAGTCCCGGTATCGGGCTGCGCGCCGTGGGGCGCTGAAAGGCCGCTGTCATGCCATGCGGGCTCTGCCCGTAAAGGGATCCGAGCGAGGCTGGAAACAGCCGGTCGAAGCCCTGCGGCGTTGTCAGGGCCTCTGGTCCCGGGATCGGATCGAAGCTCAGTCCGAAACGGACCAGCGTCTGGAATGTGCGTGTCCGGCATGTGTCGAACTCCTCATGGCGGGGTTTGGCCGGGTCAAGCGGCGGTGCATTGGCGATAATCTCAAACCGTTCGGGCGCGGGCAGGGGACCGGGCAGCCCCCGATCTTGTGCGCAGATATAGAGCGTCGGATCGGGGTGCAGGCGGCCTTGCTCGAGCGCGTCGAATTCGGGCTTGGGGTCGTCGCTGAAAAAGACGTTGTGATGGGCAAGCTCGGGGCCTTCCGGCGTGGCGGCAAAGGCCCAGACCTCGGCCGAAAGGCTGCGACCGGCCCGCAGTGTCTGGGGTGCTGCGGCATCGCAACCGGGACCAAGCGCGCCGGTGGTCAAAGCGCGAGGATCGCCGTTGAATATGACGGTGCTTGTCGCGATGCGGGTGCCATCGGTCAGGATCACGGCGCTCGCGCGCCCGCCCTGCCGCTCGATCCGTTCCACATGTGTGTCAAACCGGGTTTCGGCGCCGCGTGCCTGCGCCAGATCGCAGAGCGCCCGCGCCAGGCGATGCATGCCGCCCTGAACAACCCAGACCCCTGCTGCCTCGGCCTGCCAGATCAGCGCCAGAAGGCCCGGCACCCTGTAGGGCGAGCCGCCGACATAGGTGGCGTAGCGCCCGAAGAGTTGCGCAAGGCGCGGATCGTCGAACGTGCTGTGCAGAAGACCCGCCAGCGTCGATAGCGGCGCCATCGGGCGAATCAGATGTGGATTGCGCATGACATGCGCGGCAAGCCCCGGCAGCGACGGGGCGGCGGCACGCATCACGGGGTGCTCAAATCCTTGAAAGAGGGTTCGCGCCCGGGCCGAAAAGGCGCGGAACTGCCGCGCGGCGTTGGCTCCGGCGAAGGCGTCGATCGCCTCGGCACTTTCGGTTTCCGTGTCGAACAGGTCCAGCCGGCTGCCATCGGGCCAGAAATGCCGGGCCAGAATGCGCTGAGGAACGAGGGTCACGTGATCGTCGAGACGCTCGCCCATTTCCGCGAAAAGCTCGTCGAAGACGGCGCGCATTGTCAGCACCGTCGGTCCGGTATCCACCGGGCCTGCGGGACTGTCCAGGCAGCGCATCTTGCCGCCGGGGGCGGGCTGCCTGTCCAGCAGAAGGACGGGCAGGCCCTCGTGAGCCAGACGCGCAGCAGCAGCGAGGCCGGCAATGCCGGCGCCGACGACGACCATGCGATCTTTGGCGGTTATGCCCGATGCGTTTGCTGTCATGGGTTGATTGTTGACTCGGCAACGCAAACTGTCCAGTATGATTTACACATTGCCTGTCCTAATTTTGTGGACAGGTCGCAAAAAGGAGGCCTCGATGCCACTGAGCGAGCGGATCGAAGCGGCTATCTCCTGCGCCATTGCCAGGGCGCGGGCCGGAAGGGCCCCAAGGCAATTGAGCGCGGCATTGGATTATGCCACGGCGCCCGGCGGCGCGCGGATACGTCCAACGATCCTGTTGTCGGTGGCGATGGCCTGCGGAGACGACCGGCCCGATGTGTCCGACGCGGCGGCCAGTGCGCTTGAGTTGATCCATTGCGCGTCGCTTGTGCATGACGATCTTCCCTGTTTCGACGATGCCGATATTCGGCGCGGAAAGCCTTCGGTGCATCGCGCTTTTTCCGAGCCTCTGGCGGTGCTGGCGGGCGACAGTCTGATCGTGCTGGCCTTCGAGGTATTGGCGCGGCAGGCGATCACCGATCCGGCGCGCGCGGCGCGGCTGATGACCTCGCTTGCGGAGCGCACCGGAATGCCCGGTGGGATCTGCGCGGGGCAGGGTTGGGAAAGCGAGCCCGAGGTCGATCTGGCGGCGTATCACCGATCGAAGACCGGCGCGCTGTTCATCGCGGCCACGGAGATGGGAGCCATCGCGGCGGGCCATGATCCCGATAACTGGCGCGATCTCGGCGCCTTGATCGGCGAGGCGTTCCAGGTGGCGGACGATCTGCGCGATGCGCTGCTGGACGAGACCACGCTTGGCAAGCCTGTCGGTCAGGATGCGCTGCATGGCCGGCCCAATGCGGTTGCCAAGCTGGGCGTTGACGGGGCCAGCAAGCGTTTGTCGGATATTTTGGCGGGCGCGATCGCATCGATTCCGTCCTGTCCGGGCGAGGCGGATTTGGCTCGCATGGTTCGCAGGACGGCAGAACGTATCGTGCCCAATGTGCCGGCGACGGCAGGCCGGGCCTGAACACCGTGGCGGCGCAAGACCCTCCGGCGCGCGGCAGTTTCGATCTGTCGCGTTGGCTGAACCGGCTGATCGCCCGCCCCGATATCCAGAGCCTTGCCGCAAGACTGCCCTTCAGTCGCGGGCTTGCACGGCGCGACGGGGCTGAGATTTTCGAGATTGTTCAGGGTTTTGTGCGTTCCCAGGTTCTGGGGGCGCTGGTCGAGTTGCGGGTGTTGCCGTGGCTGATGGAGCGTGACGCCTATCCTGTCGAGTTGGCGCAAGGTGCGGGCATCGCGCCCGAGCGGATGGAGATCCTTTTACAGGCCGGTGCCGCCATGGGGCTGATGAAGCGCCGTGGCGATGGCCGCTTCAGGCTGTCACGCAAGGGGGCTGCCTTGATCGGTGTGCCGGGCCTTGAGGCGATGATCCGGCATCACCACGTTTTTTATCAGGACATGGCCGATCCCGTGGCCTTGCTGCGCGGCGAGGGCGAGACGGGTCTGGCGCAGTTCTGGCCTTATGTGTTTGGCGCAAAGGGCGATATCCCGCCCGAAGACGCGCTGCGCTATTCCGATCTGATGGCGCAGTCACAGGAGCTGGTGGCGCAGGACACGTTGCGGATGATCTCGCTGCGCGGTGTCAGCCGTCTGATGGATGTGGGCGGCGGCTCGGGGGTGTTCGTGTCGCATGTGGCGCGGCGGTATCCGCGAATCGCACTGAGCGTGTTCGATCTGCCCGAGGTGATCCCGGATGCGCGAAAGCGTCTTGGATCGGCCGGGCTCGATGGGCGCGTGATCTGCTGTGCGGGCTCGTTTCGTGACGGTCCTCTGCAGACCGGGGCGGATGCGATGTCCCTGATCCGGGTGCTCTATGATCATGATGACGCAACCGTGGCTGATCTTTTGGCCAAGGTGCATGCCGCGCTCCCGCCCGGCGGGAGGCTGATCATATCCGAGCCGATGTCGGGCGGCGCAAGGCCCGATCCGATCTGCGATGTCTATTTCGCCTTCTACACAATGGCGATGGGCACCGGGCGAACCCGCTCGGCTGCGAGGATCGCGGAGCTGTGTGAGGCGGCGGGTTTCGAGGCCGTGCGCGTGGCCAAGGCGCCACGCCCCTTTGTGACCAGCGCCTTGAGTTGCAGTAAGCCGCTGTAAGGCTTTTGCAAACAATCTCTCCTAATATGTAAACTAAACTTGACACTATGGTGTGTGTCTTTAAACTTACAAGTAGGCCTGCAATCCGCGCTGAGTCTGTCGACCGGCAGGGGGCCCAAGGAAACAAGGAGATGTTAATGGAGGCCCGCGCTGTCTTTTTGAACGGTCCAGAGGATCTTCACTTGGACACTCTCGCGCTCAAGGCGCCGGGAGCCGGGGATCTGGTCGTTGACATCGCGCATTCCGGAATCTCCACCGGCACCGAAAAGCTGTTCTGGTCAGGCCGGATGCCGCCCTTTCCGGGTATGGGTTATCCGCTTGTTCCCGGCTATGAAGCGGCGGGCGAGGTGGTTGAGGCCGCCCCCGGCACCGGTTTCAAGCCTGGGGATCATGTATTTGTTCCCGGTGCAGATTGTTTTAACGGAGCGTTCGGTCTTTTTGGTGGCGCCTCGGCGCGTCTGGTGACGAAGGCCGACCGCGTCACGCGAATCGATCCGGCCCTCGGGGCCGAAGGCGCGCTTCTGGCCTTGGCGGCCACGGCGCGCCATGCGATGGCGGGGCTCGACAAGGCTGTGCCCGATCTGATCGTGGGGCATGGTGTGCTGGGGCGCTTGCTTGCACGGCTGACCATCGCTGCCGGTGCGCCCGCACCCACCGTCTGGGAAACGCAGGCCGACCGGCGCACGGGCGCCACGGGATACCAGGTGATCGCCCCCGAAGACGACACGCGCCGTGACTATGGCGCGATTTACGATGCCTCGGGCAATTCGACCATTCTCAACGATCTGGTGGGCCGCATCCGCAAGGGCGGTGAGATCGTTCTGGCCGGGTTTTATCCCGATGCGCTGAGTTTCGCCTTTCCGCCCGCTTTCATGAAAGAGGCGCGGTTCCGCGTCGCAGCGGAGTGGGCGCGCGAGGATCTGACCGCGACCGCCGCATTGGTGAATAGCGGCGCGCTGTCGCTGGAGGGGCTGATCACGCATCGCGCCTCGGCGCTGCAAGCGCCCGACGCCTACAGGACGGCATTCGAAGACAGCGGATGCTTGAAAATGATACTTGATTGGGAGGACGCCGCGTGAAGGACGATGTACCGAATCTGAAGGATTTCGACAAACGCCTGCGGGATGAGGCGGCTGAGGAGCCGACGCTTGAGATTCCGCATGGGGAGCCGACCTCGAAAACCCAGATCATCGCGATTTATGGCAAGGGCGGGATTGGCAAATCCTTCACGCTGGCCAATCTCAGTCACATGATGGCCGAACAGGGCAAGCGCGTCCTGTTGATCGGCTGCGACCCCAAATCCGATACGACCTCGCTTTTGTTCGGGGGCAAGGCTTGCCCCACGATCATCGAGACATCGACCAAGAAGAACCTCGCCGGCGAGCAGGTGCAGATCGGCGATGTCTGTTTCAAGCGCGGCGGTGTCTTCGCGATGGAGCTTGGTGGGCCGGAAGTGGGCCGTGGCTGTGGGGGTCGTGGGATCATCCACGGCTTCGAACTTCTTGAAAAGCTGGGCTTTCACGATTGGGACTTCGATTATGTCCTGCTTGATTTCCTGGGCGACGTGGTCTGTGGCGGCTTCGGCCTGCCGATCGCAAGGGACATGGCCCAGAAGGTGATCCTTGTGGGATCGAACGATCTGCAATCGCTGTATGTGGCCAACAATGTCTGCTCGGCGGTCGAGTATTTCCGCAAGATGGGTGGCAATGTCGGGATCGCCGGTCTGGTGATCAACAAGGACGATGGCTCGGGCGAGGCGCAGGCTTTTGCCAAGGCGGTGGATATCCCCGTGCTGGCGGCCATTCCGCAGGATGACGATCTGCGCAAGAAATCCGCCAATTACCAGATTGTCGGCACGGCCCAAAGCCAATGGGGCGCGCTGTTTGCCGAGCTGGCCGAGGCGGTGTCTCTGGCGCCGCCGGTGCGGCCTGCACCGCTTGATCAGGACGGGCTTCTGGCGCTGTTCGACGGCTCGGATACCGGAGCGGGTGTTACGCTGGAGCCCGCGACCGACGAGGACATGCGCGGCAAATACGCCGTCACGCGCGAGAGCCTGGAGGTGATCTATGACGAAGCATGATCAGTCCTGTGACCGCCGCCTGAACGACGTCCGCGAGATGCTGGCCAGGGCCCGCCCCGACCAGATCCGTCGCTTGATCGAGGATATTCGCACGTCTGACCAGCACGAGGAACATCGGGGGACCGCATGAGCGAAGAAGTCACATATGACGACGCCGCCAATGCGCAGGTGATCGAGGGCAAGTCCGGAGACCCTACACCTGAACTTCAGGGCGATCCGGGGCTTGGCTGCCATTCCGGCGCCGAGATGGAAAAGGCCGCCCGCATGGCTGGCCAATCCGAATTGCTGGACCAGTATGCCAAGGACTATCCACAAGGTCCGCATGACAAGCCGCAAAGCATGTGCCCAGCCTTTGGCTCGCTGCGGGTTGGCCTGCGCATGAAGCGGGTGGCCACGGTGCTGTCCGGCTCGGCTTGCTGCGTTTACGGTCTGACCTTCGTGAGCCATTTCTACGGTGCGCGGCGGTCCGTCGGCTATGTGCCGTTCAATTCCGAAAGTCTGGTGACGGGCAAGCTTTTCGAGGATATCCGCGACAGCGTACACGAGCTGGCCGATCCCGACCGCTTCGATGCGGTGGTTGTGACCAATCTGTGCGTACCAACCGCCAGCGGTGTTCCGCTGCGGCTTTTGCCGAGTGAAATCAACGGGGTACGGATCGTCGGCATTGATGTGCCGGGGTTCGGAATTCCGACCCATGCCGAGGCCAAGGACGTGCTGGCCGGCGCGATGCTGAATTATGCGCGCAAGGAAATTCAGGCCGGCCCGGTGCCCAAGCCCGCGGGCGGTGTGTCCGACAGGCCAAGTGTGGCCCTTTTGGGCGAGATGTTCCCGGTCGATCCGGTGATGATCGGCCAGATGCTGGCGCCCATGGGGCTTGCGGCAGGGCCGGTTGTGCCATGCCGCGAATGGCGCGAGCTTTATGCCGCGCTGGATTGCGGCGCGGTCGCGGCGATCCATCCGTTCTATACCGCCGCCATCCGCGAGTTTCAGGCCGCAGGCCGCCCCATCGTGGGCAGCGCGCCCGTAGGTCATGACGGCACCGCCGCCTGGCTGGCGGGGATCGGTGACGCGTTCGGTTTGTCCGCCGACAAGGTGGCGCAGGCGCAGAATGCGTTTTTGCCGGCGATCAAGGGCGCGCTGAGTGCTGCGCCGATCAATGGCACGATCACGTTAAGCGGATATGAAGGCAGCGAACTTTTGGTTGCCCGTCTGCTGATCGAGAGCGGTGCGGACGTGCCTTATGTGGGCACCGCCTGCCCGAAAACCCCGTGGTCGGAAGCGGATGCCGAATGGCTGCGCGCGCGCGGTGTGACGGTGAAATTCCGCGCTTCGCTGGAAGATGATTGTGCGGCGATGGAAGGGCTGAAACCCGATCTGGCCATCGGCACGACACCGGTTGTGCAAAAGGCCAAAGAGCTTGCGATTCCAGCGCTTTACTTCACGAACCTCATCTCGGCGCGACCGCTGATGGGACCTGCAGGGGCAGGCAGTCTGGCCGAGGTGGTCAATGCCGCCATGGCAGGCAAGGCGCGCATGGAACATATGCGCGAATTCTTCGAGGGTGTGGGCACGGGCGATACCGCCGGTGTCTGGGAGAGCGATCCGAATATCCGCGAGGATTATCGCGCCCTGAACCTCAAGAAACTGGAAAAACAGCGCCGCGCCGCCAAGGCGCAGGAGATGATCTGATGGGTGTCCGGGGGCAAAATATCCGCTTCGGTATCACGTCGGTATCACGTCGGTATTGCGTCGGTGCGACTCACCGTCAGACAGGCGGTGCGCCATGCTGATCCAGGATCATGACCGGGCTGGCGGCTATTGGGGGGCGATCTATGCCTTCTGCGCCATCAAGGGTCTGCAGGTGGTCATCGACGGTCCCGTGGGCTGCGAGAACCTGCCCGTGACCTCGGTGCTGCATTACACCGATGCGCTGCCGCCCCATGAGTTGCCGATCGTGGTGACGGGGCTTGGCGAAGAGGAATTGGGCCGCGACGGCACCGAAGGTGCGATGAAGCGCGCCTGGGGCACGCTTGATCCGGCACTTCCCGCCGTGGTCGTCACCGGCTCGATCGCCGAGATGATCGGCGGTGGCGTGACGCCGATGGGCACCAATATCCAGCGTTTCCTGCCGCGCACCATCGACGAGGACCAGTGGCAAGCCGGTGACCGCGCGATGACATGGCTGTTCACCGAATTCGGAATGACCAAGGGCAGGATGCCCCGCGAGAAGGCCCGCGAGGATGGCGCCGCGCCGCGCGTCAACATCCTTGGGCCGATGTATGGCACGTTCAACATGCCGAGCGACCTGCACGAGATCCGTCGTCTGGTCGAGGGGATCGGCGCCGAGGTCAACATGGTGATGCCGCTTGGCGCGCATCTGGCCGAGATGCGCGATCTGGTGAACGCGGATGTGAACATCTGCATGTATCGCGAGTTTGGCCGGGGCCTGTGCGAGGTGCTGGAAAAGCCCTATCTGCAGGCGCCCATCGGGGTCGAGAGCACGACGAAATTCCTGCGCAAGCTGGGCGATCTTCTGGGGCTGGACCCTGAGCCGTTCATCGCCCGCGAAAAGCATTCGACGATCAAGCCTGTGTGGGATCTGTGGCGCAGCGTCACGCAGGATTTCTTTGCCACGGCCAGTTTCGGCATCGTCGCCAACGAGACCTATGCCCGAGGTATCCGCAATTACCTTGAGGGCGATCTTGGACTGCCGTGCGCCTTCGCGGTGTCGCGCAGCGCCGGGACCAAGACCAACAACGAGGAAGTGCGCGCGCTGATCGGGCAGGCACGTCCGCTGATCCTGATGGGGTCGATCAACGAGAAAATGTATCTCGCCGAGCTTCAGGGCGGGCATGGGCCGAAACCGGCCTTCATCCCCGCCAGCTTTCCCGGTGCCGCGATCCGAAGGGCCACGGGAACACCGATGATGGGCTATGCGGGGGCTACGTATCTCTTGCAGGAAGTGTGCAACGGGTTGTTCGATGCGCTGTTCCACATCCTGCCGCTCGGCTCCGAGATGGACGCCACCGCCGCCACGCCGACGCCGCTGCGCCGCGACTTCCCCTGGGACGAGGACGCGCAACGCGAACTCGACCGGATCGTCGCCGGCCATCCGGTTCTGACCCGAATTTCCGCAGCTAAGACCCTGCGCGACGCCGCCGAGGAAGCCGCCCTGCGGCAAGGCGCCGAGCGCGTGGTCCTGGAAACCGTGCAAGCCCTGTCGCCCGAGGGGCGCCAGGCACAGCCAGTTCACAAGGAGGACTGACATCATGACCGACATGACATCCAACCCGCCGCAGCGCAACCATCACGGCCGTCGCCGCAGTCTGGAATTCAAGGTCTATTTCGCGACGATCTTCATCGTGGCGCTGCCTTTCGCAACGATCAGTTATCTGCGCGATGTCGGTGCGCTCCGCACGTTGAACCTGCGCGGCCCGCTGGCCCGTGCATGGTCCGAAGCGGATCGCACGACGCCATTCATATTCTCGGCCTGAGCACCCAAGCGTGCTCGGTGATCCGAGATCCAAGCTGCCTGTCCGAAAGGGCGGACAGAAACCTGAGGGACCGTGAAGGCCCCGAAGGCACCCGGCCGCGGGGTTCGCGGCGTCAGCATAACGTTCCGGAGGAAAGTTCATGGCTGATAAATCCGACCTGTCCTTCACAGGTCTCACAGACGAGCAGGCCCAGGAGCTGCATTCAGTCTACATGAGCGGCCTTTGGCTGTTCGCGCTGATTGCAGTGGTCGCACACATCGCGACCTTCATCTGGTTTCCGTGGTTCTAAGGAAGGGGTATAGAAATGGCTAAATTCTACAAGATCTGGCTCATCTTCGACCCCCGCCGCGTTTTCGTGGCGCAGGGCGCGTTCCTGTTTCTGCTCGCAGCGATGATCCACCTCGTGCTTCTGAGCACCGACGGTTTCAACTGGTTTGAAATCGCCGCTGCCAAGTACGGCGGCTGATCAGCTGATGCAAGACAGCGCTGCGGGCGGGGCCTGTCCCGCCCGCGGCCACCAAGACCAAGTTTAGATCCGGTTGGCTCCGGGCCAGAGGGCCCCGCGAGTCGCCATATGCGGAGGCTGCGAAAATGGCTGTGCTCAGTTTCGAACGAAAATACCGGGTCCGCGGAGGGACGCTGATCGGCGGCGATCTGTTCGACTTCTGGGTCGGACCTTTCTATGTCGGCTTCTTCGGTGTCACGACGGCGTTCTTCGCCGCACTGGGGACCATCCTTATATTCTGGGGCGCTGCCCATCAGGGCACCTTCAATCCCTGGCTGATCAACATCGCGCCGCCCGACCTGAAATACGGTCTGGGGCTGGCACCGCTCATGGAGGGCGGTCTGTGGCAGATCATCACGATCTGCGCGCTTGGCGCCTTCATCAGCTGGGCGCTAAGAGAGGTCGAGATCTGCCGCAAACTGGGCATGGGCTATCATGTGCCCTTCGCCTTCAGTGTCGCGATCTTCGCCTATGCCACACTGGTGGTGTTCCGTCCCTTGCTGATGGGCGCATGGGGGCATGGCTTCCCCTATGGCATCTTCAGCCACCTCGATTGGGTGTCGAACACCGGCTACGCCTATCTGCACTTCCATTACAATCCGGCGCATATGCTGGCGGTGACGTTCTTCTTCACCACCACGCTGGCGCTGGCGCTGCATGGCGGCCTGATCCTGTCGGCGGCCAATCCCGAGAAGGGCGAAGAGGCCAAATCGCCCGATCACGAGGATACGTTCTTCCGCGATTTCATCGGTTACTCGGTGGGTACGCTGGGGATTCACCGCGTCGGTTTGCTGCTGGCGCTCAATGCCGGGTTCTGGTCGGCGGTCTGCATCATCATCAGCGGACCGCTTTGGACCAAGGGCTGGCCCGAGTGGTGGAACTGGTGGCTTGAGCTGCCGATCTGGCCCTCTCAGGTGGGGATGTAACCAATGCCCGAATATCAGAACATATTCACGCAAGTTCAGGTCCAGGGCCCGCCCGAATGGGGCATGGACAACGAAAACAACATGGCCGAGGAGCGGATCGGCAAGCCGTTCTTCAGCACCCTTGTGGGCTGGATGGGCAACGCACAGATCGGTCCCGTCTATCTGGGCTGGACCGGGATGATCAGCCTGCTGACCGGTGTCCTGTGGTTCAATATCGTGGGTCTGAACATGCTGGCGCAGGTCGGCTGGTCGATCCCCGAGTTCCTGCGGCAGGGTTTCTGGCTGGCGCTTGAACCGCCGGGCCCCGAACATGGCCTGTCGATGCCGCCGCTCAATGACGGGGGCTGGTACATCATCTCGAGCTTCTTCCTGCTGGTCAGTGTCATGACATGGTGGCTGCGCTCGTATCTGCTGGCGCAGCAGCACAAGATGGGCAAGCACATCGCCTGGGCCTTCGGCTCTGCGATCTGGCTGTTCCTGGTGCTGGGGCTGTTCCGTCCGATCCTGATGGGGTCATGGTCCGAGGCAGTGCCTTACGGCATCTTCCCGCATCTCGACTGGACCACGGCGTTCTCGATCCGCTACGGCAATCTTTACTACAACCCGTTCCACTGTCTCTCGATTGTGTTCCTGTATGGCTCGGTCCTGCTGTTCGCGATGCACGGCGCGACGATCCTTGCCGTGACCCGCTTCGGCGGCGACCGCGAGCTGGAGCAGATCTATGACCGCGGCACGGCGAGCGAGCGTGCGGCCCTGTTCTGGCGCTGGACCATGGGGTTCAATGCCACGATGGAGGGTATTCACCGCTGGGCCTGGTGGTTCGCGGTACTGACGCCAATCACCGGCGGTATCGGGATCTTGCTGACAGGCACGGTTGTCGACAACTGGTTCATCTGGGCTCAGGAGCACAACTTCGCGCCGATGTATGATGGTTCTTACGGCTACGAGAACTACGGGTCTTATGAAGCCTTCATCGGGCAGGAGGACTGAGCGATGTTTCCCAAATGGTTTGACAAATGGAACCGGGACAATCCCACGGACGTCTTCCGTCCGGCGATCATCATCGGCACGGTGGGCGGGGCAGTCTTTGCCGCCACCATGCTGATCGCATGGGGGCAGCCCTTCGCAACCGACAGCATGCAGACCGGTCCGCGCGGCACGGGGATGTCCGTCCCCGAATTCACCGCCGATCTCGCGAAGCCCGATCCCGATATCGAGCTTCTGATCGAGGATCCGCCCTTCGTGCCGGAACCGGGTGAAGCCCTGGCCAAGGACATCTACCAGAACGTTCAGGTTCTGGGCGATCTGACCGATGCCAACTTCAACCGGCTGATGGCGGCGATGACCCGGTGGGTCTCGCCCGAGCAGGGCTGCGCCTATTGCCACGGCGATGGCGACATCGAGACCTACGGCGAGGACAACCTTTACACCAAGGTCGTCGCCCGCCGGATGATCCAGATGACGCAGAACATCAACGAGGCATGGGACGGTCACGTCAACGCCAACAAACAGGTCGGCGTAACCTGCATGACCTGCCACCGCGGCGAGAACGTTCCCAGCGACATCTGGTTCAAGATGGGCGATGTGAACGAGACGATGGCGGGCTGGTCGGCCAATCAGAACCGGGTGACGGCACAAAGCCAGTTCACCTCGTTGCCCTCGGACGCGCTGGAGAAATACCTGCTCGATGGCGAGATGATCGGTGTGCACGATCTGGAAAGCCGCGTCGCGGGTATTCCGGGCGAGGATGGCTATCCGGGCATCCAGCAGGCCGAGCGGACCTATTCGCTGATGAACTATGTCAGCAACTCGCTCGGGGTGAACTGCGTGTTCTGCCACAACAGCCGCGCCTTCTATGACGGTGCGCAAGTGACCCCGCAATGGGCCACCGAAAGCCTTGGCATCCAGATGGTGCTAGAGATGAACAACGACTATCTCGTGCCGCTTGAGGATCAGTATCCGCCCGAACGCCTTGGGCCGGTTCATGCCGATGCGCCGAAGGCGGCCTGTGCGACTTGCCACAAGGGCTATCAGCAGCCGCTGCAGGGCACGAACGTCATCAAGGACTGGCCGGAACTGGCCACGACGGGCGTGCCGGATTACGGCAACTGAGCTGAAACAGGGAACGGCGCGCCATCCCGCGCGCCGTTCCGTTCTCATCGCGCCGCCTGCGTCCCGACCCCGTTGCGCGGGCGACGCCAGAGCCACCGAAAAGGGGGGCCGCGATGCCCAGCGAAAAACCACACACACCGTTGCTCGACCGTGTTGCAGGTCCGTCGGACCTGCGCCAGATGCCGGATCGGGATCTTGCCCGGCTGGCCCAGGAGTTGCGATCCGAGGTGATCTCGGCCGTGTCGGAAACCGGCGGCCATCTAGGATCGAGCCTTGGCGTGGTGGAACTGACGGTGGCGATCCATGCGGTGTTCAGCACCCCGATGGACAAGCTGATCTGGGATGTCGGCCATCAGTGTTATCCGCACAAGATCCTGACCGGACGGCGGGACCGTATCCGCACGCTGCGCCAGAAGGACGGGCTAAGCGGCTTCACCAAGAGATCCGAGTCGCCCTATGATCCGTTCGGGGCGGCGCACAGCTCGACCTCGATCAGTGCCGCACTTGGCTTTGCCGTGGGGCGCGACATGGGCCAGGCCACGGGCGATGCGATTGCGGTGATCGGCGACGGGTCGATCAGTGCGGGTATGGCCTATGAGGCGATGAACAATGCCGGGCACGAGGGACGGCGGCTGTTTGTCATCCTGAACGACAATGAAATGAGCATTGCGCCGCCTGTGGGGGCGATGTCGTCCTATCTCAGCCGGCTTTATGCCAACGAGCCGCTGGCGCGCATGGCGTCGCTGGCCGAAGGCTTCGAGGCGGCGATGCCCGCGCCGATGCGCGAGGGCGCCAAGCGCGCCCGCCAGTTGGTGACCGGGCTGACCGGGTCAGGCACCTTGTTCGAGGAGCTGGGCTTTGAGTATGTCGGGCCGATTGACGGGCATGACATGGATCAGCTTTTGCCCGTGTTGCGCGCGGCGCGGACCCGCGCCACAGGGCCGGTCCTGATCCATTGCTGCACGGTCAAGGGCAAGGGCTATGCCCCCGCCGAGACCAGCAGCGACAAGTATCATGGCGTGGCGAAATTCGATGTGGCGACCGGCACGCAGACCAAGTCATCGGGCGGCACTCCGTCCTATACCTCGATTTTCGGCCAATCTCTGACCGAAGAGGCCGCGCGCGATCCCGATATCGTGGCGGTCACCGCCGCGATGCCCTCGGGTACCGGGCTGGACGTGATGGCTGCGAGGTTCCCTGCGCGCGTCTTCGACGTGGGCATCGCCGAGCAGCACGCGGTGACCTTCGCCGCCGGGATGGCAGCGAGCGGGTTGAAGCCGTTCTGCGCGATCTATTCCACCTTCCTGCAGCGCGGCTATGACCAGGTTGTGCATGACGTGGCCCTGCAGGGCTTGCCGGTGCGCTTCGCGATTGATCGCGCGGGGCTGGTGGGGGCGGATGGCGCGACCCATGCGGGCGCCTTTGACATCGGTTATCTGTCCAGTCTGCCGGGATTCACCGTGATGGCGGCGGCTGACGAGGCCGAATTGAAGCATATGGTGGCCACGGCCGCCGCGCATGATGCCGGCCCCATCGCCTTCCGCTATCCGCGCGGATCGGGCATGGGCGTCGAGATCCCCGAGCGCGGCCAGGTTCTCAAGATCGGCAAGGGCCGGGTGCTGCGCGAGGGCACGGACGTGGCGATCCTGTCTTATGGCGCGCATCTGGCGGAATGTATCGAGGCTGTCGATCTGCTGGAGCGCGAGGGGCTGAGCGTCACGCTGGCCGATGCGCGCTTTGCCAAGCCGCTGGATACCGAGCTGGTGATGCAGCTGGCCGAAAAGCATCGCGCGCTGATCACTGTGGAGCAGGGGGCCGAGGGCGGCTTCGGCTCGATCGTGATGCATGCACTTGCGCGCGAAGGCGGGTTCGACCGCGGGCTTGCGATGCGCAATGTCTGCCTGCCGGACCGGTTCATAGATCAGGCCAGCCCCGCCGATATGTATGCCGATGCCGGGATGACCGCCGCCGATATCGCGGCCACGGCACGGGCCGCGGTCGAACGCACGGCACGGGTGGTTCCGCTGAGCCTGGCCAAGTAGGGGCCGTTCAAGCGACTGCCGGACACTGAAAAAGGCCGCGCGGGAGATGCCCTGCGCGGCCTTTCAAACGGGGTGTAATCTGTAAGACTTACGAGCCGCCTTTGGGGCCAACCGATGCAAGGTAGGCCCAGACGTTCACGGCGTCTTCTTCCTTGCGGACCTTGAAGGTCATTTTGCCGCGACCATCTTCGCCGGTATGCTCCTTGAGCCAGTCGGTCGGATCTTGGACGTAGCCGACAAAGCTGGCCTCATCCCACGCAAGACCCTGTTCGCCTGCCGCGATCAGCAGGTCGGAATAGCGGAAGCCTTCGACTGACCCTGCGGTGCGCCCGACAATCCCGTAAAGGTTCGGGCCGACCTGGCCGCCCCTGACGATGTTGTTGCCGTCGGCATCGGTGATCATGTGGCAGGCCTTGCACTGGTTGAAGGCCTTTTCGCCCGCCGCCGCGTCGCCGCTGGCGTGATCGTCTGCGAATGCCGGCGCGGCCAGAGCCACGGCGGTCAGAAGCGTTGCATATTTCAGTTTCATCCGAAACCTCCCTTGGTTGCTCTGGCATAGTCAGGTAGCTTTACGCGCCCGATGTCAACCGTGTGATTGCCGGAAAAGGCAGGATTATGCCACGGCGTGAGCAATCGCGCATTGCTTCCAGAGCACTGTCAGCGCCTCGACCAGATGGTCGATATCGGCGTCGCTGTGCAAGGGGCCGGGGGTGAAGCGCAACCGTTCGGTGCCCTTGGGCACGGTCGGGTAATTGATCGGCTGCACATAGATGCCCCAGTCGCGCATCAGGATATCCGCCAGCATCCGGCATTTGACCGGATCCTTAATCATCACCGGGATGATATGGCTGGAATTGTCGATATGCGGGATGCCCCGGCGATCCAGCTGCGCGCGCAGGCGCGCGACGCGGTCGCGCTGTTGCTGGCGTTCGATTTCCGATGTCTTGAGATGCGCGATCGACGCCGTCGCCGCCGCGGCAACCGCAGGGGGCAGGGCGGTGGTGAAGATGAAGCCGCTGGCAAAGGAGCGGATGAAATCGCACATCGCGGTCGAGCCGGTCACATAGCCGCCCATGCAGCCATAGGCCTTGCCGAGCGTGCCCTCGATCAGGGTGATGCGGTCGGCCAGACCCAGCTCTTCGCTGACACCGCCGCCGCGCGGGCCGTAAAGGCCCACGGCATGCACCTCGTCGAGATAAGTCATCGCGCCGTGCTTTTCGGCCACCTCGACGATTTCGGCCATCGGGCAGATATCGCCATCCATCGAATAGACGGATTCGAAGGCCACGATCTTGGGCGCATTGGCGGGCAGGGCCGACAGCTTGCGGTCCAGATCCTCGGGGTCGTTATGCTTCCAGATCACCTTGCTGGCGCGCGAATGGCGGATGCCTTCGATCATCGAGGCGTGGTTCAGCTCGTCGCTGAGGATCACCGCGTCGGGCAGACGGCTGCCCAGCGTCGAGAGCGCGGCCCAGTTCGACACGTAGCCCGAGGTGAACAGCAGCGCGTCCTGCTTGCCGTGCAGATCGGCCAGTTCGCGTTCCAGTTTGACATGCAGGTGATTGGTGCCCGAGATGTTGCGCGTGCCACCTGCGCCGGTGCCGCATTGGTCGATCGCATCCTTCATGGCCTGCCGCACGATCGGGTGCTGGCCCATGCCGAGATAATCGTTCGAACACCACACCGTCACTTCGTCGGGGGCCTCGTCATCATGGCTTATCGCCTTGGGGAATTCACCGCAGCGGCGCTCGAGCTCCGCGAAGATGCGGTAGTTCCCTTCTTCTTTCAGCGCATCCAGCTGCGCGTTGAACATGGCGTCAAAATCCATGAGGTCCCTCCGGTCTTGTCTTGTGTTGTGATGGCTTGGGAGCGGGAAGCATCCAGCGCCAGAGTTTCGCATCGGGCAGCGGCAACACCATGAGCCAGTGTTCCAGCAGCGCGAGCAGGGTGATGGCGGTCAGCAGGGCAAAGCCCGCGATATCACCGGGCGTGGTGGCGTCGTAAAGCCGTTCCAGCCAGCACGCAGCGGCGAATGTCAGGGCGGTGATCGAGATCGGAAAGACCCAGTTCAGCCGCGAAATCCGGAAATGGCTGGCCAGATGGCCAAGCGCTTCGGGCAGGAATTCGGTATTGATCCGCGGCACGCCGAAATAGAGGTTCAGCTTGGCCGAAATGCGCGCGAAATAGAGCGTCGTGAAGGTCCACAGGCCGAAGGTGTTCTCGGCCCCGTAGCCATAGAGCCACATGATGACCACAACCGCCGTCAGCAGGGTTTCATGATAGGCGATGGTGCCCCAGGCGCGCAGGAAGCGTTCCCATTCAGGCAGATCGTCAGGGCAGACCCGCAGGTTCGGCCCGGTGATCGCGCCGGTCAGGAAAGCCAGTTCGATCCAACCCCAGATCGCCAAGGCGGCCAGAAACGCCCAATAGGCTGCAGCCAGGGTTTCGGAGGGCAATGTCGCCTCGAACCCCCAGATCCCGACCACCAGCATCGGCAGACCGGCCAGTGTGGCGATGATCCGCGCGCGCCCACCCGAGCGGTCGGCGTAACGGACCACCATCAGGATCACGCCGGTGGAAAACCACCAGATGAAGAGCGCGAACAGGGCGGCGATCCAAGGGCTTGTCATGTGCGCGCCCCACAACACGGCCCGAGGCACGGCACGCCGCGCGCGGCGCGAAGGGTTGCCCCCCCGCACCACGTGGCGTGATATGCCGAGGCGCCGCGCATCAGTAGGCCGGCTCCATCCGGGTGCTGGCGGGCACCTGGTGACGCTTGGCGGGGATGAAGAAAAGCCCCGCAAATGCCGTGGCCGCCCGCGCCTGCGCCGACACTTGCCGCAGCATGGCACCCAGACCGCTGTCCTGCTTGGCGCGCGCCAGATCGGCATTCGCCTTTTGCAGCTTGACCAACCCGGCCTGCCAGCGCGGATTTTCGATATCCAGCGTGATCGGGAAGATCTGCTTGGTCAGCACGCTGGTCTTGGTAAAGACCTCGTGGGCATACCAGTCGGGATCGACGCCAAGCGCCTCGTGGAAGGCCGGGCGCTGATGATCGCGCACATACATCGTGGCGTAGACCGCGGTGAGGAAGAACTTGATCCACCACACATTGACGCCCGATGTCAGTTTCGGGTCGGTCTTCATCAACAGGGCGAAGGCCTCGCCATGGCTGAACTCGTCGTTGCACCACTCCTCGAACCATTTGAAGATCGGATGGAACCGATGCTGCGGGTTCGCCTCGAGATGGCGGAAGATCGTGATATAGCGGGCATAGCCGATCTTTTCCGACAGGTAGGTGGCGTAGTAGATGAACTTGGGCCGGAAATAGGTGTATTTCTTCTTCTGGGTCAGAAACCCGAGATTGACCGCAACACCTGCTTCACGAAGGGCATCATTGATGAAGCCCGCGTGCCGCGCTTCATCGCGCGCCATCAGCTGGAACAGCTGCGTGATGTCCGAATTGGACCCGCGCCGCTTCATTTCCTTGTAGAGCACACAGCCCGAGAATTCGGCGGTGCAGCTGGAGATCAGGAAGTCGATGAATTCCTTCTTCAGCTTGGGCTCCATATTGTCCCAGTCGACGTGATCCCAGTCTTCGTTCTTCTTGAAATGACCCTTGTTGGGGTCGCTTTCCATCTGATCGATCAGGTGATCCCAGTCCTCGCGCACCGAGCTGACGTCGATTGCGTCGAGCTCGTCGAAATCGGTGGTGTAGAAGCGCGGGGTGAGCAGGGTGTTCTGCATGGCCACATCGGTGGCGGCCTTGCTGTCGAACTTGGACTGCTCTTCCTGAATGGCGAGACCTTCCTCGACGGTGGTGGCGTCGGCGGAGTGCTTGGGCTGCATGTTCATAGCGTCACCTCCTCGGAGAAGGAGAACTCGCACAGCTCCATCACTTCGAAATCGCCGGTCAGCCGTGTCCAGAGCTGTTCCAGCTTGGAGGCGCGGAAGATGATCGCGTCGCGATCCTCGGATACGATCTCGCCGAAGGGGGCCATGATCTCGGGTCCCTGGACCTTGACCTCGTCACCCGGATAGATGACGGCCCCGTTGTTGAACCGCACATGCGCGTGCAGCGACTCGAATTTATGACTGATTTCCACAGTGCACGGCGCGTGCTCTATTTCCTTGGTAAGCCATCCCATTCTTGGCCTCCTTTCCCTATTGTGCCAGCAGCCGCGCGAAGGCCCTGGCGTTATCTGCACCGAATCCCATTAAATCGGCGCCCCAGCCCGTGCTGGGATCCTGGATCTCGACCCGGCCATTGTCGCGCCGGATCAAGACGACGGGCCCGTCAAGGGCCACGCGATGCTTCGTGCGTTCGCGCAAAACAACGCGCCAGACGCCCGAAATGAAACCGCCCTGGTCGGGCGTCAGGTCGGCAACAAGCGTGCCGTCGAGATTGTGAACCGTGGCCGAGCCGGCCATGTCGCCCGCCAAGATCACCTCGCGGCTGACCACGATCTCGCCCTCGGGGGGCGTCGCGATCAGCGGGCGGTCGGTGACCCGGGCAATGGTAACCAGTGCAAGCACGGTCAGAACAAGGGCCAGCATGGCGCGCGTCATGACGCGCGGGATCAGCTCCTTGTCGTGGGGGTTCCGGCGCGGTTGGCCGTGGGTGTCGATCTGGGTCATGGCGGTGTCCCTTTCGTCTGACTATTCGGCCGCGACGGTCGCAGCGGCGCTGTGACGTTCGACCTTTGGCGTGCTGACACGGGCCTCGGCGGCTTCGGCCAGCAGATGGGCGATCTTCTCGGCGTCGGGGATACAGCGCAGCGCGGGTTGTGTTCGGCGAATGACCCAGGGGCGCACATGCGGCCAGCAGACAAGATAGCTTAGACGCGTGTTGCCCATCAGGTCCAGTGCGATCGTTCCGGTGCCGTCACGATGCAGGCGCAGATCGGCGTTGCGCACTTGGCTGAACGGCAGGTTCAGCGTGACGGTGAGTGCCGCACCGATGCGCATCGCGACCCGGCGGTTGGTGATGGTGTAGACGGTGGCGCGGGCCTGTACGTAGCCCACGATCAGCAGGATCGCGCACACGATCCCGCCGAGGATGATGAACGGAAACGAGGCCCGGAAGGCGCTGGCTGCGCTCACCTGATCCATCAGCGTGACATAGCGCCAGACCGCCAGAACCACGAAATAGACGGCCACCCAGTAAAGGTTGAGTGAATCGCGTGTCAGCGCCCACCAGTGGGGTTTGCCCTGCCATAGGATATGCTCGCCCTCGGGGGGGCGTTCGGGCAGTCCCTTGACGGGCTCTGATGCGAAATCGTCGTGATCGTGGCTCATGGCGGTCTCCCTTGGTTCTGCTTCAGCCCAGTTGCGGCTCAAGCCGCTCTTCGGAGGCATAGAGCGTGCCACCGGCGTAGTAGCCGCTGATCTTGTCTTCCTCGAGCATGGTCACCTGGTTGGGTGAGGCATGCTGCGGAACGCCGGCGAAATGCTTGCCGAAGATCGAGCGGATCTTGACGTGGTTCGACTTGATCCGGGCCATCGGCAGGGGCACCAGCCGCTTGCCGCCGCCATGATCGGCGTCGAGGTCGATTTCCAGATAGCGGACCATCTGTTCCGGCTCGTCGATCCACATGTCGGTGATCGCGCCGACCACCTCGCCGTCGCCTCCCATCACAGGCAGACCACGCGGGTCGCGGCCGGCGGCGACATGGAAATGCTCGGTTGCGGCCATCGGGACGATCTTGGGGTGACCCTTGCCGTCAAGCTCGGGCATGTCGCGGCGCGGCGCCCACGAGGCGGGGCCGACACCATCGACCATCGGATCGCCCGTCGGCACGAAGGGAAAGCCGTTGCCCGCAGCGGTCTTGCGCAGGGCGATGTCCTTGCGCTCGGGCGTTTGCCCAGAGGGGACGGTCACGTCGCCCCGGCCATGGGGCAGGCGGAACGTCTTGTCGTCAGGCACCGGGAACAGCCCCTGGTTGGCCGAGACGTTGCCGTCATCGTCTTCCAGAGGGTAGCCCTCGCGCATGTTCTCGCGCTGAATGTAGAAGATCAGCGCGGCGAAGAAGAAATAGAACAGCCAGAGCGACAAGCTGGCCAGATCGAATTGTCCAAAGAAGGTCTCGGTCATGTCGGTATCCTTTCCGAGCAACGGCAGGTCATGTGGGGAAGTCGGCCAGGCCGATACGGGCCGCCCCCTTTTGGGTTTCGGGTGTGGTATCCGCGCGCACCAGACGGACCAGCGGTCCAAGGGCAGCGAGGGTGACGAAAAGCAGGCCGATCTCGAGGTGATAGACAAATGAGTAGCCTGTGGCGGGTGTGTTCAGCGCCTCGCCCAGCGAACCGGAGGTCGCGGCTGCGTTGATCCAGTCGCGCAGCCCGCCGCCCAGAGCGATCGAGAGGCCTGCGGCCGTGGCCTGTGCCGCGCCCCACGCGCCAAGCGCAAGGCCGTGTCCGGCCTTGCCGCTGGTGTGCATGGTCATCGCGGCGGTCAGGGTCGAGACCGCGAACAAACCGCCGCCAAGCCCGATCAGGCCGGCGCCGGCAAAGAACATCACCGGCGATCCCATGGGCGCGGCGAAGATCACCACCGAGAACGCCGCCACACCGGTCAGCAGGCCGAATGCAGCCAGACGGTAGGGATCGCGCCCTTGCGCCAGCATCTTGCCCGCCATGGTGAAGCCGATCAGTGCGCCGATGGCCCAAACGGCGGTCAGCATCGTGGTCGAGGACACCGAAAGGCCCAGGATCTCGCCGCCGTAAGGTTCAAGCAGAACATCCTGCATGTTGAAGGCCATGGTCCCCAGAAACACCACCGCCAGAAGGCGCCCGGCCTGTCCGCCCGCGATCAGATCGGCCCATGCCTCGCCAAAGCGCGGGCGAGGGGCCTCGCGTTCGGCGCGGCTCATCGGGGTGACTTTTTCCTGTTTCCAGAGCGCAATCAGGTTCAGAACGATGCCCACGACGGCTGCACCCTGCACCACACGGATCAGCCGGAACGGCGAGAAATCCTTGAGCAGCCAGCCGATGATGACCGCCGACAGGCCCATACCCACAAGGAACATCACGTAAAGCAGGGCCACCACGCGGGGCCGGGTCTCGTCATCGGCGCGGTCGGTCGCCAGCGCCAGACCGGCGGTCTGTGTCATGTGCAGGCCGAGGCCCGTCATCAGGAACGCAAGGGCCGCCAGCACCTCGCCCGCCCATGCCGGGCCCACGGCCTGCTGACCCGACAGCACCAGAAGGGCGAAAGGCATTACCGCCAATCCTCCCATCTGCCACAACGAGCCAAACCAGATATAGGGAATCCGCTTCCAGCCGATCGCGCTGCGATGCGTGTCCGACCGGAACCCAAGAAGCGCCCGGAACGGCGCGATCAGCACCGGCAGGGCGATCATCACCGCCACGATGGTCGCCGGCACCGAAAGCTCGACGATCATCACACGGTTAAGCGTGCCCAGAAGCAGAACCGTCGCCATCCCCACCGACACCTGAAACAACGACAGACGCAGAAGCTGCGCCATCGGCAGCCCTTCGCTTGCGGCATCCGCGAAAGGCAGGATGCGGCTTGTCAGATGGATCAGGCGAGAGGGACGGCGCTGGCTCATCGTGACAGCTCCATCGCCTGCGAGATGTAGAAGCCCGAGGTGATCCGCGTGAGCGGCGAGAGGCGCGCATCCGTGCCGGTTTCGGCCAGCGCGCGGCTCAACCCCTGCGCGGCATGGGGCACCATGGTGGGTGAGCGATCAGCGCGGGGGAACATCTGCCCCATGCGCCACATCGCCATCAGAAGCGGCGTGCGCGGTGCCACGGTGAACACCATCTTGCCGCTCATCCGCAGCGCCAGCGCGGCAAGCGCGCGCGAGATATCGGCCTGCGAGTAATAGATCAGGCTGTCCATCGCGACCACGTGATCGAACGACCCCAGCCTGTCGGACAGCATGTCGCCCGAATGAAACGACACCCGCGCCGACAGATCGATGGGCAGACGTTTGCGCGCGATCGCGACCAGCGAGGGCGAGATATCCACCGCCACCACATCGGCCCCGCGCGCCGCGAGTTCAGCCGTCATCTGCCCTGCGCCGCAGCCCGCATCCAGCACCCGTGCGCCGGTCAGGTCATCGGGCAGGCGCGACAGGATCTGTGCGCGCATCCTGTCCCGCCCCGCCCGGACCGTTTCACGGATGCGGCTGACCGGCGCATCGCTGGTCAGCCGTTCCCATGTCCGGGTCGCGGTCTTGTCGAAATAGGTTTCGACCGAGGCAAGGGTGCGGTCATAGGACATCAGTCAAACCCCAGCAGCTCGAAGATGTCGCGGTCTTCCATCGGCGCCGGAACCAGCGGCTCGGTGCCGTTCCACAGCGTCTCGGCCAGCCGGATGTATTCCTTGCGGCAATTGACGACATCTTCCTCGTCATCCATCTCGAACAGCGTCTTTTTCTTGAGGCGCGACCGGCGGATGGCATCCACATCGGGCATATGCGCGATCCGGTTGAAGCCGATCTCGGCGCAGTAGCGGTCCACCTCGTCGGTGTCCTTCGAGCGGTTCGCCACGCAGCCCGCCAGCCGGACCTTGTAATTGGCCGACTTGGCCTGCACCGCCGCGATGATCCGGTTCATCGCGTAGATCGAGTCGAAATCATTGGCCGTCACGATCAGCGCCCGGTCGGCATGCTGCAGGGGGGCGGCAAAGCCGCCGCAGACCACATCACCCAGCACGTCGAAGATCACCACATCGGTGTCTTCCAGCATGTGATGCTGCTTGAGCAGCTTGACGGTCTGACCCACCACATAGCCGCCGCACCCTGTGCCGGCGGGCGGTCCGCCCGCCTCGACGCATTTCACCCCGCCCCAGCCGGTCGCCACGAAGTCTTCGGGGCGCAGCTCTTCTGGGTGGAAATCGACCTCCTTGAGAATGTCGATCACCGTGGGTTGCAGCCGTCCGGTCAACGTGAAGGTGCTATCATGCTTGGGGTCGCAGCCGATCTGCAGCACCCGCTTGCCCATCTTGGCGAAGGCCGCCGACAGGTTCGAGCTGGTGGTCGATTTGCCGATGCCGCCCTTGCCATAGACCGAGAACACCTTGGCGCCCTCGATCTTCGTCGAAGCGTCTTGATGGACCTGTACGGAGCCTTCTCCGTCCTGTCCCTTGAGCGTCGGAATTTCGTCGCGAGGGCTCATGTCTGGCCTGTCCTTCCTGAATGTCGTGTCCTGTTGCGCGTGTCGTTGGTCATTCTGCGGCCACCCCTTCAAGGCGATCCTCGATGGCGTCTGCCGCATTGCGCAGGGCGCTGAGCGTCGCTTCATCGGGGGACCAATAGGCGCGGTCATGGGCTTCGAGCAGGCGGTTTGCCATGCGCGAGGACGCCACCGGATTGAGATCGGTCAGACGCTTGCGCATCGCATCGTCCAGCACGAAGGTCTCCGAGATCCGCTGATAGACCCACGGCTCCACCTGTCCGGTGGTGGCCGACCAGCCCATCGTGTTGGTCACATGGCTTTCGATCAGCCGGACGCCCTCGGCGCCATGCTTGAGCAGAGCCTCGTGGAATTTCGGGTTCAGCGCCCGCGACCGCGTCTCGAGCGAGACCTGATCGGCCAGCGTGCGCACCTTGCCCGCGCCGCGGGTGGTGTCGGAAATATAGATCGCCGCCTCTTGTCCGCCGCGTGCGCGCTTGACCGCGCGCGAGATCCCGCCAAGCGTGTCGAAATAGTGATCCACCGTGGTCACACCCAGCTCGACCGATTCAAGGTTCTGATAGGCCAGATCCACATCGCGCAGCGCCTGCTGCAGAAGCGCTGTGTTCTGCTGGGCCTTGCCATTGACGCCATAGGCAAAGCTCTTGCGCGTCTCATAGGCATCGGCCAGCTCGTCCTCGTCGCCAAAGGCCGACCCGTCGACCAGCTGGTTGACGTTCGACCCATACGCGCCCTCGGCATTGGAAAACACCCGCAAGGCTGCGGTTTCCAGATCACAACCGATCTTTTCGGCATAGCTCAGCGCATGGGCGCGGATGAAATTCTGCTCGGGCGGTTCATCGGCCATCGCGGCCTTCAGCGCGGCCTCGGCCAGCAGCCGGGTCTGCAGCGGCAGCAGGTCGCGGAAAATCCCCGACAGGGTCATGATGACATCGATGCGCGGCCGGCCCAGTTCGGCCAGCGGGATCAGATCGGCACCACAGAGCCGTCCGAAGCTGTCAAATCTCGGCTTGGCGCCGATCAGCGCCAGCGCCTGTGCGATCGGGCTGCCATCGGATTTGATGTTGTCCGACCCCCACAGCACCAGCGCCACGCTGCGCGGCAGGCTCTTGTGGGTATCCAGCAGCACTTGCGCCTGTTTCGCGCCTTCGCGACAGGCAAACTCGGTCGGCATCCGGAACGGATCGAAGGCATGGATATTGCGCCCCGTCGGCAGGATATCGGGCGACCGGATCAGGTCGCCGCCCGGCACCGGCGCGGTGAACCGGCCATCCAGCGCGTTCAACAGCCCATCGATCTCGCCATTGCGTTGCAGCAGGGTATCGACCCGTGCGCGGGTCTCCGCGTCGGCCCCCTCGATCAGGCGCAGGTAATCGGCGCGGGCCGCGTCGCTCATCGGCTGACCCAGCACATGCAGCCCTTCCGGGATCAGCGCATCCTCTGTTTCCAAAAGCCGCAGCCACAGAGCCTGCGGATCCGCGCCATTCAGATCGACCGCCGCCGCCTGCTCGGCGATCAGCGCCTCGAGCTCGTTGCGCTCATGCGCATCGGGCGTCATTTCGCGCCAGCGCGTCAGGCTGTCCTTCAACTCGGCCAGCCCCTTGTAGAGCCCCGACGCCGCCAGCGGCGGGGTCAGATGCGTCACCGTCACCGCGCCCGAGCGGCGCTTGGCCAGCGTCGCCTCCGACGGGTTGTTGGACGCGTAAAGGTAAACATTCGGCATGTCGCCGATCAGCCGGTCCGGCCAGTCCGAGGGGCCGACCCCCGCCTGCTTGCCGGGCATGAATTCGAGCGCGCCATGCATCCCGAAATGCAGCACCACATCGGCGCGGAACGTGGACTTAAGCCACAGATAGAAGGTGCTGAACGCATGGGTCGGGGCAAAGCCGCGCTCGAACAAAAGCCGCATCGGATCGCCTTCATAGCCGAAGGCGGGTTGCAGCCCGACGAACACCTTGCCCATTTGCGCGCCCAGAACGAACACGCCGCGCCCGTCGGATTGAACCTTGCCGGGGGCCGGGCCCCATTGCGCCTCGATCTCGTCCAGCCAGGGCGTTCCCGCCACGATGTCGTCCGCGCTCACATGCGCCGCGACATTGGCATCCTGCCCGTATTGCTGGGCGCTGCCTTCCAGTACGCTGGCGCGCAGCGCCTCGACGCTGTCGGGCGGCGTCACGTCATAGCCGCGATCGGCCAGCGCGTGCAGCGTGTTGTAAAGCGAGCGGAACACATCCAGATAGGCCGCCGTGCCCGCAGCACCCGCATTGGGCGGAAAGCCGAACAGCACGATGGCCAGACGGCGCTCGGCCACGTCCGAGCGGCGCAGCGCCACCAGCCGCTCGACCCGTGTGGCCAGCCGCTCGATGCGGTCCAGACAGGGCGCCATCGCCTTGGCGCTTTGCCCGGCCTGGCAGCGATGCGCGCAGCCGGTGCAGATATCCTCGCCATGCCGGCCCGCAAAAACCGTGGGGTTCGTGGCACCATCCAGCTCGGGCAGCGCGATGAGCATGGTGGTCTCGATCGGGCCCAGCCCCTGCGCCGAGGCCGCCCATTGACCAAGCGTCTGGAATTCCAGCGGATGTGCAGCCACATAAGGCACGTCGAGCGCGTTCAGAATGCCGACGGCGGCTTCATTGTCGTTATAGGCCGGCCCGCCCACCAGCGAAAACCCGGTCAGCGACACCAGCGCGTCGATCTTCACGCCTGTCGCATCTCGGAAGAAAGCCTCGATCGCCGGGCGCCCGTCCAGCCCTGACGCGAACGCCGCCAGAACCCTCAGCCCGCGGGCCTCCAGCGCGCGGATCGCCGCGTCGTAATGCGCGGTATCTCCCGACAGCACATAGCTGCGCATCAGCAGTACACCCACCGTACCGGTCGCGTTTTCGGGGCAGGGCAGGGCGCGGGCATCCTCGGTGATGCGGTCGGGCAGATCGGGGTGATAAAGCCCGGTATCGGGGTATTCCAGCGGCGCGGGCGCGCGCGTCCCGCGCCACTCCGCGATCCGGCAATAGCGCGAGATCAGGAACCGAACCATGCCCTCGATATTGTCGTCTGATCCACCCAGCCAGTATTGCATGATCAGGAACCAAGCGCGCAGATCCTGCGCCTTGCCGGGAATGAGCTTGAGGATGCGCGGCAACCGCTTGAGCATCTTCATCTTGCGCTCGCCGCTTTCGGTCGAGGGCGCCGACGAGCCGCGCAGCTTCTTCAGAAGCTTGCGCGTCGCGGTTTCCGGCGCGGCCATGTCCAGCGTGCCCATGCGCGTCAGCTTGACGATCTGCGCATCCGCGATGACCCCGGCCATCGCATCGCAATGGTCGCGACGCGCCAACAGATCGGGCAGGATCGCGTTGATATGCTCTTCGAGGAAAATCAGCGACGATACCACGATATCGGCCCGCGCGATGTCGCGCTTGGCGGCGGCCAGCGCCTCGGGGCTCTCCCCCCATTCGGCGGCGGCATGCACGCGGATCGCCAGACCCGGAAAATCCCCCGCCATGCGCAGCGCGGCCCGCTCGCAAGGGCCGGCCGCATGGCTGTCCAGTGTCAGGATCACGACGCTGTAGCGGGGCGTTTGCCCGGTCATGGAGACGTCATCGCGCATAATGTGCCTTGGCCTCATAGAGCGTGTCGATGCCGATTTCCTGCATCCCGCGTTCAGCGGCGAACAGCTCGGTATTGCGCCGCGCCTTGCCGCGGACAAAGAAGGGTATCTTCTTCAACTCGCGCTCCGCATCGGCCAGCCAGATGACCTCGCCGGGCGCTTTCTTCTGGCCGGAAATATCCTCGGGGGGAGCGTCGAAATCCTGCGGGATTTCGGCGTGGGGGGCAGACGGCCCCCCTGCCTCGCGCGGCACATGCGCGCCGCCATGATGGCTGGCACCCGCCTCGTCGTGAAACTCGAAATCCTCGCGGAACATATGCAGCAGATGTTCCTCCAGCCCCATCACCAGCGGATGCACCCATGTGTCGAAAATCACATTGGCGCCTTCCAGACCCATCTGCGGGCTGTAGCGGGCGGGGAAATCCTGCACATGCACCGGCGCCGAGATGACGGCGCAGGGAATGCCCAGGCGCTTGCCGATGTGGCGCTCCATCTGCGTGCCCAGGATCATTTCCGGGGCCAGTTCCTCGATCCGGGCCTCGACATCCAGGTAATCGTCCGAGATCAGCGCCTCGACCCCGTATTCCTTGGCCAGCGCCCGGATCGGGCGGGCCATTTCGCGGTTGTAGCAGCCCAGCCCCACCACCTCGAAACCCATCTCGTCGCGTGCGATGCGGGCGGCGGCGGCCACATGGGTGCCATCTCCGAAGACAAAGACGCGCTTGCCGGTCAGATAGGTGGAATCGACGCTGGCCGAGTACCACGGCAGGCGCAGCCGCGCTTCATCCAGTTTCGCAGGAAGGCCCGACAATTCACTGACTTCGCGGATGAAATCGCGGGTCGCACCAACGCCGATCGGCACCGTTCTGGTGAAGGGCAGGCCCAGCTCGCGTTCCATCCAGCGACAGGCCGCCTCGCCGGTTTCGGGATACATCAGCACGTTGAACTGTGCCGCCCCCAGCCGGGTGATGTCCTGTGGAGACGCGCCGTAAGGTGCGCAGACATTGACTGAAATACCCATCTCCTCCAGCAGCGCCGTCACCTCGGTGATGTCGTCGCGATGCCGGAAGCCAAGCGCTGTCGGCCCGATCAGATTGGCGGTGACCTGCGTGGTCTTCTCGACCGGACGGGCCAGCGCGCGTACGATCTGGAAAAACGTCTCGTCGGCGCCGAAGTTTTCCTTGCGCTGATAGCTGGGCAGTTCCAGCGCGATCACCGGCACCGGCAGCCCCATGGTTTCGGCCATGCCGCCGGGATCGTCCTGGATCAGCTCGGCGGTGCACGAGGCGCCCACGATCATCGCCTGCGGCTTGAACCGGTCATAGGCGTCCTGACACGCGGTCTTGAACAGGTTCGCCGTGTCGCTGCCCAGATCGCGGGCCTGAAATGTGGTGTAGGTGACCGGCGGGCGGTGGTTGCGCCGCTCGATCATGGTGAACAGCAGATCGGCATAGGTGTCGCCCTGCGGTGCATGCAGCACGTAATGAAGACCGGTCATCGCCGTGGCCACGCGCATCGCGCCGACATGCGGCGGACCTTCATATGTCCAGACGCTCAGCTTCATACCGCGGCCCCCAGCTTTAGGGCTTCGCGGCGGCGCACCGGACGCGAGAAGAGGCCCGCCAGATCGCCCGCCTGCTCGTAGAAATGCACCGGCGTGAAGACCAGCTCGATCGCCCATTTGGTGGTCAGGCCCTCGGCCTCCAGCGGATTGGCCAGACCCAGACCGCAGACCGTCAGATCCGGCTGCGCCGCGCGGCAACGCTCAAGCTGCAAATCCACATCCTGCCCTTCGGCCAGTTGCGGGCCTTCGGCCAGCAGGTCCAGCTCGGGGCCGACAACGGCGCGATGCAGGAAGGGCGTGCCCACCTCGATCGCTTCCATCCCGCATTCGCGCGTGAGGAACCGCGCCAGCGGAATTTCCATCTGGCTGTCGGGGAAGAAGAACACCGATTTGCCGTTCAGTGTCTCCGTTGCCTTGGCCACGGCCTTGCGAGCTCGTGCGCGGGGCGCGTCAGTAACGGCGCCGAAACGCGCCTGATCGACGCCGAACTCCCGCGCAACGGTCTGGAGCCACGCAGTGGTGCCCTCCTCGCCGAACGGGAACGGCGCGGGGAGATGACGCGCCCCGCGTCTCTCCAAAGCAGCATGGGTGCCGCCAAGGAAAGGCTGTGTTAGTGCAAAAACGGTATTCGGACCGACGGTCACTTCGGTGTCGGCATGGCGCGCGGGCAGCACGGTGATATCGTCGATCCCCATCTGCGCCAGCAGATCCAGCGCCTGATCCTCGACCACATCGGGCAGCGCCCCCACCAGCATCAGCTGGCGCTTGTCGGTCTCGGGCAGGGTGGGCACCATCGAGGCAAGGCAGGCATCCTCGCCTTCGGTAAAGGTGGTCTCGATCCCCGATCCGGAATAATTCAGCACCCGAACGCGGGGTGCGTATTTCATCGTCAGCCGCTCGGCGGCGCGGGCCAGATCCAGCTTGATCACTTCCGACGGGCAGCTGCCGACCAGAAACAGCTGTCGGATATCGCTACGGCGTGACAGCAGCCGGTCGACCTCGCGCTCCAGCTCGTCCTGGGCATCGGCCAGCCCGGCCAGATCGGTTTCTTCCAGGATGGCGGTGCCGAACCGGGGCTCGGCAAAAATCATCACGCCGGCCGCACTTTGCAGCAGATGCGCGCAGGTGCGCGACCCCACGACAAGGAAAAACGCGTCCTGCATCTTGCGGTGCAGCCAGATGATTCCCGTCAGACCGCAGAACACCTCGTGCTGTCCGCGCTGTTTGAGAACCGGCGCGTTGCGGCATCCGGTGCTGGGCGGCGGGGGGGTATGACGGGTCATGCTGCACCCTCCGCCTGCAGGCGCGCGGCCCGCAGTTTGAGCAGGAATTGCCCCGCGTTCACCACGTAGGCGGCATAGGCGGCAAGCGCCACGACCATCTGTCCATCCGGCCCCATCGAGCCGCTGAACAGCACCCAGACGTAGGCTGTGTGAAGGCCGATCACGGCAAAGCTGAACACGTCTTCCCAGAAGAAGGCGGGGGCGAAAAGGTATTGACCAAAAACGACTTTTTCCCAAATCGCGCCGGTCACCATGATCAGGTAGAGGAACCCGGTCTTGACCAGGATCGACCATGTCGCCGCCTCATAGCCCAGACCCGTGGTCAGGAAGCGCAGCACCAGCACCAATGAGATCAGGAAGACCAGAAACTGCATCGGCGCAAGAATGCCCTGAACCAGCGTCCAGATGCTTTCGTCGCGTCGCGCGCGCTGCGCCTCTGTATAGAGATCCGAGCGGTCGTGTTCCGGACCAGAATGCGGTGCCATGTTCCCCCTCGCAGGCCAATGAGTATGGTCCGATGCTAGAGGTGAGAGCCGGAAAGTGTCAACTAAAACTTACACTTTGAAATAGGGGTTCTGTCAATTTTGTATGATTCTCTGAGCCGGAGGTGTCTTGATACCGGTTTTTCTCAATGCTCAGGCGAGTTTATCCGATCCCGCCGGGGCAATTTCTCTATCAGGAACAGCGATATGCGGTGTTTTCCGGGGGGCGATCTGTCAAGTTTATTTGACATTTTTAAAGCGCGGTCTCATGCTTTAATATAAGGGGCGGCATTGGAAATGCGCGCGACACGCGATGGCCGTATTGGCCGGGAGGGGTTCATGGAACTAGACCCGCGCAGACAGCGCTCCGGAAGGTCGGCTCCGAAGGGGCACGGGATCCGCTTCTTGGTCGAATCGGCGCTCCGAAGTATCGCCTCCGAACGGGTCACCAACTGGCCCACGACGCGCGCACAATGGGTCGAGCGCCTGTGCGAAGCCCTCATGTCCACCTCGGAAACCAGCTACCAGAGCGTGATCGCGGAATTGATCTCGATCGGCGTGAGCAGCAAGGACATCTATCAGATTTTCGTCCCCGAGGCGGCGCGCCATCTGGGCAAGCTCTGGCTGCATGACGAGGCGAGCTTCGTTGACGTCTCGATCGGCGCCGCGCGCCTGCAGACGCTTTTGCGCGAAGCCGAAGGCAAGGGCCACGCAAAGGGTGTCGATACCAGTATCCCGTTGGGGCAATCCGTCCTCATCGTGATCCCGGACTTCGAACAGCATTCGCTCGGCGCCTTCGTGGCCGCGGATCAGTTCCGCCGTCACGGGCTATGGGTGCATATGGCCATTGCGCTGAAACCGGATGAGTTGGTTAATCTTGTTGCAACCGGAAGATTTTCAATGATCGGGGTCACGGCTGCGAGCCGGAAAACGGTTGAAAAGCTTGGCGGGTTGGTGGAATACATACGGTCAAGAACGGAAACCTGTCCTCCGGTGGTCGTAGGCGGCCGTGCGGTAAACGAGATCGCGGATGTCGCGCGACGAACAGGGGCGGATTTCGCAGTAAAATCAGTTCGTGAGGCTGTAGAACGATGCGGCCTCGCGACCGTTGCCGAGACACTGTCATCAGATATAGCCCTGTAAGCGGCGCGGCGGTGTTTTCGGCCCTTGAGGTGGAAATGTGACCAAACAAACTCGAACATCGGAACGATTGCGCGCTGGTGTTCTGCCGGATCCGACGCATATCGAGCATCTGATCGAGCAGGCCTGCGATATCGCGGTCGTCGTGGATGTGCAGGGTGTCGTCACGGGCATTTCGGTCAATTCCGACAGCGCCTCTCTGGGCTGTCTCGATCATTGGGTCGGGCGTCCTTTCGATGACTTCCTGACCGAGGAATCCGTCAGCAAGTACAATGACCGGATCGCGCGGATGCGTGCCGATACGGCTCTTGTGCCGCGCCCGATCGAGATCAACCACATCGACAACGCGAAATGGGAATTCCCCATTCGCTACTCGTTGCACCGCATCGCCAATACCGGCGCGATCCTGATGCTGGGCCGTGACATGCAGCCCTTCGCCGAAGTGCAGCAGCGGCTTGTGCGCGAACAGATGGCGCGCGAGCGTGACCAGCAAAAGCTGCGCGGTGCCGAGACCTATTTTCGCGTCGTGCTCGAGGCCTCGGACACGCCCATGGCGCTGGTGGATCCCGAAAGTGGCCGGATCGGCGATCTGAACTCGGCCGCGGCCGAGCTGATGGGCGGGAAGGCCGATCTTCTGACCGGCAGCGCGATTGCCCAGGCCTTCGAAGGGCGCCGCCGCTCGGAATTCATGGATACCCTGAAATCCGCCGCCTCTTCGGACGAGATGAAGGGGGTCGAGGTGGTGGCCCGCCGCAATGGCCGCGTCATCACGATCTGCCCGCAGTTTTTCCGCGCCTCCGGCGATCTTGTGCTGTTGTGCCGCATGGCGACATTGGAAGATGTCGATGCCGGCGGCGCCGAATTGGCCAACACCCTGTCCTCGCTCTTCGCCTCGACCACGGATGCGATCGTGCTGGTCGATCCCAAGGGGTTCATCCGCGAGGCCAATGAGGCGTTTCTGGTCATGACCGACGCCGCACAGCTGCGCGACATCAAGGATCAAGCGCTTTCCGAATTCCTGTCCCGTGGGGCGGTGGACATGAAGCTGATCCTTGAAAATACGATTAAATCTGGGCGGTTGCGCAGTTATTCGGCGCAGATCAAGAGCGTCGTGGGCACACGCCTTCCGGTCGAGATTTCCGCCGCCCACCTGCGCCAGCGCGGCGGGGACATGGGCATCGGCCTGATTATTCGCGATGTCACCCCGCTCGAACAGGGCGCCGCTGCGGAAAGCTCCGCGATGGTCAGCGACGACGCCATGAAGAACGTCATGGACCTTGTCGGGACCGCTTCGCTGAAAGAGCTGGTTTCGGCCACATCCGACGTGATCGAGAAGATGTGCATCGAAACCGCCGTGCAGATGACCAACAACAACCGCGTCGCCGCCGCCGAAATGCTGGGCCTGTCGCGTCAAAGCCTTTATGTGAAGCTGCGCAAGCACGGATTGCTGCATTCCGGAGACGATTGACGCCGATCCGGGGTGGTCTGAAGCAAGAAACCCCTTTCCCGGAATCGAATTGTATAGTTTAATTGACACTATGAGTGTCACGTATTCCCTACACACCTCCCGCCGCCTGCCTAAACCGCGCGCCGTTCTCACCCTGATCAAGCCGATCACGTGGTTCCCGCCGATCTGGGCCTATCTGTGCGGCGTCGTCGCCTCGGGTGTCCCGTTGTCGCAGGCGCCTTGGCTGGTGCTGGTCGGCATGGTTCTGGCCGGGCCTGTGGTCTGCGGCATGAGCCAGGCCGCCAATGACTGGTGCGACCGGCATGTGGACGCGATCAACGAACCGGACCGCCCGATCCCGTCGGGGGCGATCCCCGGTCGCTGGGGGCTCTGGATCGCCCTCATCATGAGCGCCATGGCACTGGCGCTTGGCGCGCTCTTGGGGCCGTGGGGCTTTGGCGCCACCGTCTTTGGCGTGCTGGCCGCCTGGGCCTATTCCGCCGAGCCGGTCCGCCTGAAGAAATCCGGCATCTGGGGTCCGGCCCTTGTGGGCCTGTGCTACGAAGGATTGCCGTGGTTCACCGGCGCTGCGGTGCTGTCGGATGGCGCACCGTCCTGGCCCATCGTCACGCTGGCGCTGCTCTATGCACTGGGCGCGCATGGCATCATGACTCTCAATGATTTCAAGGCATTGGAAGGCGACCGTCAGACCGGCGTCAACTCCTTGCCCGTCACCTTGGGCCCTGAACGCGCCGCGCGTGTCGCCTGCTGGGTCATGGCGCTGCCGCAACTGGCGGTCGTGGCGCTGCTTTACGCCTGGGGCAGCCCCTGGCACGCTCTCGCCGTCGCCGCCCTGATCGCGGCGCAGCTTTGGGCGATGCGGGTTTTGCTGTCCGATCCCAAGGGTCGCGCGCCCTGGTACAACGCCACCGGCGTCACGCTTTATGTCAGCGGCATGATGGTTTCGGCCTTTGCACTGCGCTCCATGGGAGGGTTCTGAATGACGCTTGGCTGGCTTTCGATTGTCCGCCTCGGGCTGGTGCAGATGGCGCTTGGCGCGATCGTCGTGCTGACCACATCGACGCTCAACCGCCTTATGGTGGTGGAGCTGGCGCTGCCCGCCGTGCTGCCCGGCCTTCTGGTGGCCTTGCATTACGGCATTCAGATCACCCGCCCCAACTGGGGCTTCATGTCGGATGCGGGCGGGCACCGCACGCGCTGGATCATCGGCGGCATGATCGTTCTGGCGCTTGGCGCGCTTGGGGCGTCCTATGGCGTCGTGCTCTTTGACACCAGCTTTGCCGCAGGCCTGTCGCTCTCGATCCTCGCCTATGCGATGATCGGGCTGGGGGCAGGGGCCTCGGGCACCTCGCTTCTGGCACTTCTGGCCACCGCCACGGCACCGCATCGCCGCGCCGCCGCCGCCACGATCACATGGCTGATGATGATCTTCGGCATCGCCGCGACCGCAGGCACCGTGGGCGCCTTTCTCGATCCCTACAGCCCGGCGCTCCTGCTCAAGATCGTGGGCATCGTCACCGGCGCCGCCGTTGCCGTGACCATTCTTGCCTCATACGGCATCGAGGCCCGCGTTCAGGCCGAGCGTCGCCCTCCCGACACCACCCGCTTCATTGATGGCCTGCGCGAGGTCTGGGACGAACCCGCCGCGCGCAACTTCACCATCTTCGTGTTCCTGTCGATGACCGCCTATTTCATGCAGGAACTGATCCTCGAACCCTATGCCGGGCTGGTCTTCGGCTTCACGCCGGGGCAATCCACCTCGCTCAGTGGCGCTCAGAATGGCGGGGTGTTCCTTGGCATGCTCACCGTCGGCATCGCCGCCACCGGCTTTCGGCTTGGCTCCTTGCGCAACTGGGTCGTGGCGGGCTGTCTCGGCTCGGCGGGCAGCCTTGCGCTGATTACCTTTCTGGGCGGCGCGGCCGTGCCATCGGCCCTGATGCCGGCTGTGGTCTGTCTGGGCTTTTTCAACGGCATGTTCGCGGTGGCAGCCATCGGCTCGATGATGGCGCTGGCTGGCGAAGGCCGTGGCGCGCGCGAAGGCACCCGCATGGGACTTTGGGGCGCGGCTCAGGCCATCGCGGCGGGCTTTGGCGGCCTTCTGGGGGCGGCGGCGGTCGATGTGATGCGGATCGCCCTGAACTCTGACGCACAGGCCTTCGGTATCGTCTTTCTGGCCGAGGCCACACTTTTCATTTTCGCGGCGCTGCTGGCGCTTCGGGTCATTGAACACGGGCGCGGCCGGGCCGCTGCCATCGTTCCGGGGGAATAGCAGATGTATGATGTCGTAGTTGTGGGCGGAGGCCCCTCGGGCGCCACCGCCGCCGAGGATCTGGCCCGCTCGGGTCACAAGGTGGCCCTTCTGGATCGCGCCGGGCGGATCAAGCCCTGCGGCGGGGCGATCCCGCCCCGGCTGATCGCGGATTTCGATCTTCCCGACGAACAGCTCGTCGCCAAGATCACAACCGCGCGGATGATCTCGCCCACCGGGCGCAAGGTCGATATTCCGATCGAGAACGGCTTTGTCGGCATGGTCGACCGCGAGGATTTCGACGAATTCCTGCGCAAGCGCGCCGCTCACGCCGGGGCGACCCGCGCCACCGGCACCTATCTGCGGATCGACCGCGATGGTGACGGCACCCGCGTCGTCTACCGCGACAAGGTCAGCGGCAATGAACGCAGCCTCGCCACCAAGCTGGTGATCGGTGCCGACGGCGCGCGCTCCAACGTAGCGCGCACCGAAGTGCCGGGCGGCGACCGCATTCCTTATGTCATCGCCTATCACGAAATCATCGAGGCGCCGGGCAAGGTTGGCGATTACGACCCTGCGCGCTGCGACGTGATCTATGACGGGCGCATCTCTCCCGATTTCTACGGCTGGGTGTTCCCGCATGGCAAATCCGCCAGTGTCGGCATGGGCTCGATGGTGCGCGACGTGGACCTCAAGAAAGCCACCGCCGATCTGCGTCTCGCCAGCGGTCTGGCCGATTGCCCCACCATCCGCAAGGAAGGCGCGCCGATCCCGCTCAAGCCGCTCGACCGGTGGGACAATGGCAGCGACGTGGTGCTGGCAGGCGACGCCGCCGGCGTCGTCGCGCCCAGCTCGGGCGAGGGGATCTATTACGCCATGGTCGGCGGCCGCGTCGCCGCCACCGCCGCGTCAGCCTGCCTTGCCTCGGGCCGCGTCCGCGACCTTCGGCTGGCGCGCAAACTTTTCATGTCCGAGCACAAGACCGTGTTCCGGGTATTGGCCTCGATGCAGAATGCCTATTATAGATCGGACGAGCGCCGCGAGAGGTTCGTCTCGCTGTGCCACGATATCGACGTCCAGCGCCTGACCTTCGAGGCCTACATGAACAAGAAACTCGTCCGCGCGCGCCCAATGGCGCATCTCAAGATCGGCTTGAAGAACCTCGCCCATCTGACGCGGCTCGTCTCGGCAGTCCGTGTATGACCGATTTTGCACCGACAGATTACCGACGTGATACCGACGCGATACCGACGTGGGAAAATGGCGTTCTCAAGCCCGTCGACAAGCTTGAAGCGCACCGCCGCGGATTGCGTCACAAGGCGGTGTCGGTCTTCGTGATGCATGGCGACGAGGTGCTGATCCAGCGCCGCGCCCTGGGCAAGTATCACACCCCCGGATTATGGGCCAACACCTGCTGTACCCACCCCCATTGGAATGAGGCGCCCGAGGCCTGCGCACAGCGCCGCCTGTCCGAGGAACTGGGCATCCAAGGGCTGAAGCTTGAGCACCGCGATCAGGTCGAATACCGTGCCGATGTGGGCGGCGGGCTGATCGAGCACGAATTGGTGGACATCTTCATAGCACGGGTGCCCGCGCGGATTCCGGTGGCCCCAAATCCCGATGAGGTGATGGAGACGGACTGGATCCAAATGTCTGATCTTGTTAGAAAAACAAAGCGCGATCCGGCCCGGTTCACGCCCTGGCTACGGATCTATCTCGATCAACATGCCGAGCAGATATTCGCCTGATATTGGGCTGGATTGTTAAAATTTTCTTACATTGATCTGTGTCAATCAAAGTTGACACATAGCATGGCACGCTTGTCCTGAATAGGAGGCGCCATGAAACTGCTCTTGATCCATCCGAACTATCATTCCGGCGGTGCCGAAATCGCCGGCAACTGGCCCCCCGCATGGGTGGCCTATCTCGCCGGTCCGCTCAAGGCTGCGGGCTATGACGACATCACCTTCATCGACGCGATGACCAATAATGTCGAAGAGGATGAGCTGCGCGCCCGCATCGCCGAGTTGCAACCAGATATTGTGGGTTGCACCGCCATCACCCCCTCCATCTACCGTGCCGAACGCGTCCTCGAGATCGCCAAAGAAGCCGCACCCGACTGTGTCACGGTCCTTGGTGGCGTGCATGCGACCTTCATGTTCAAGCAGGTTCTGTCCGAAGCCCCCCATATCGACGCCATCGTGCGCGGCGAGGGCGAGGAGGTGTTTCTCGATTTCGTGCGCGCGGTCGAGGATGGTCGCTGGTACACGGATCGCAAACATATCAAGGGCATAGCCTATACCGATGAAGGCGAGATCGTCGCTACTCAGGCCGCGCCCACGGTCAAGAATCTCGATGGGCTGACCCCCGATTGGTCAATCCTTGAATGGGACAAATACATTTACATCCCGCTCAACACCCGGCTGGCTATTCCCAGCATGGCGCGCGGCTGTCCGTTCACCTGCTCGTTCTGTTCGCAATGGAAATTCTGGCGCGATTACCGCGTCCGCGACCCCAAGAAGGTCGTGGATGAAATCGAGGATCTTGTTGAAAATCATGGTGTTGGCTTCTTCATCCTCGCTGATGAGGAACCCACGATCAACCGTCGCAAATTCACCGAATTCTGCGAGGAGCTGATCGCGCGCGGCCTGCCTGATCGGGTGAAATGGGGCATCAACACCCGCGTGACCGACATCCAGCGCGACAAGGATCAGCTTGGTCTGTGGCGCCGCGCGGGCCTTGTGCATATCAGCTTGGGCACCGAAGCCGCCGCCCAGATGAAGCTGGACCTGTTCAACAAGGAAACCCGCGTCGAGGAAAACAAGGAAGCCATCCGTCTCCTGCGCGAGGCGGATATCTTCACCGAGGCGCAGTTCATCGTCGGCCTGGACAACGAAACCGAAGAGACACTCGAGGAAACCTATCGTTTCGCGCGCGACTGGAACCCGGATCTGGCCAATTGGACGATGTACACGCCTTGGCCCTTTACCCCGTTGTTTCAAGAGCTTGGCGACAAGGTCGAGGTGTTCGACTTCGAGAAATACAACTTCGTCACCCCGATCATGAAGCCCGACGCGATGGATCGCGCCACGCTTCTGGACAAGGTGATGCACAATTACCGGCGCTTCTACATCAACAAGGCGCTGTTCCATTACCCTTGGCGGGGCCGGGGATTCCGTAGGAAATACCTGTTGGGCTGCCTGCGCGCCTTCGCCAAGGCCGGGTTTGCGCGCACCTTCTACGATCTGGGCAAGGTCGGATATTGGGGTCCGCAATCGAAAGAAAAGGTGGATTTCCATTTCGACGACAGCCGCCAGATCGCTCAGGCCCAGATGGCCGATTGGGAGGCGATGGCCGATCGAAAGAAAAAGGCCACCGAACGCCGGGTCGCCGTCCGCGATCAGATCAAGGCTGAAAAGGCCCGCATCGCCGCCGTGCAGGCCGAGGCGCGCGCCTGTGGCGGTGGGGCCGATACCCAGATCGAACGCACTCCGGCGGAGTAACGTGCCATGCGGGGGGACCAGCTTGCAGACCATGTGGTCGGGCCCAACGCGATCCTGCAGACCGCCGAGGCCCTGCGCGCCGAAGGGGGCGAGGCACTGACGCGGCATGTCTTCGCCTCGGTCGGGCTGGAGCATCTGCTGGATCACCCCCCCGCCGACATGGTCGATCAGCGCTGCGCGGCGGCGCTGCATGGCGCGGTCTCCCGCCTTTTACCTGCTCCGCGTGCCGAGGCTGTGGCGCAGGATGCCGGGGCGCGGACGGGTGCTTATATCCTTGCACACCGCATCCCGGCCCGCGCCCAGACTGTTCTGCGCCTGTTGCCTGCCGTTCTGGCGGGACCCATTCTCTTGCGGGCCATCCGGCAGCACGCCTGGACGTTTGCAGGATCGGGCCGTGTGAGCACAGGGTCGCACGGGGGGCTGTCGCTGACCATTGCCGACAACCCACTGGCCACGCCCGGCTGCCCTTGGCATCGCGCGGTTCTCGAGACGCTTTTCAGTCGGCTCGTTGCTCCTGATATTTCGGTGAGCGAGACCACGTGCTGTGCGCGCGGCGACGCCGCTTGCCGCTTTGTCTTTCGGCGCGGTGGGGCGGGGGCTAATGCGCCGCAGGCGCGGGCAGGCCTGTAATCTCGACATTCACGCAGGCCGGTTTGCCCGAGGCGAAGGCTCGCTCCAACGCCGGGACCAGATCTTCGAGGCGCGTCACGTACTCGCCATGCGCCCCAAGCCCTGCCGCCGCCAGATCATACCGCGCACCGCTCAAGTCGCAGCCGGTCAGCCGGTCCTGCCCGTAATCGCGGAGCTGGATCTGATGCTCGGCATTCCACCGCCGGTCATTGCCGATCACGGCGACGACAGGCAGATTTTCTCGCGCCGCCGTCTCGAACTCCGGTAGGTGAAAGCCCGCGGTGCCATCGCCCATCAGGGCCACGATCCTTGCATCCGGACGCGCCGCGCGCGCACCGATGCCATAGGCAATGCCGGCCCCGATCGCCCCCGACGGCCCGTTGATGATCCGCCGACCAGCGCGCAGCAGGGCTTGCGCCCATTGGCCGAACTCGCCCCCGTCACAGATCGCGATGCTGTCAGGATGGTTCGACAGCGCCTCTTGCACCGCCGCACAGAGCCCGGCCGAAGTGATCTTTCCGGCAGCGTCGGTCGCGGACGCGGCCGGTTCCGTGCTCAGTTTCTGCAAGGCGCTGTCGCACCAAGCCTGACGCTTTGGCTGCGCAACGGGAGCGCCGATCAGCGCTTGTGCCATGCCTTGCGCATCGGCCTGTGCGCTCAACACAAGCCGGTCGCCCAGATTGCGTCTTGCACGGTCAAGTTCCGGGGCATCGGGCTGAATGCAGATCCATTGCGCATCGCCCGTGCCGAACCCCAATGTGAAATCCACCCGCTTGCCGATGACGACGATCAGATCGCTGTCACCGAACACCTCTCGCAACCCGCCAAGCGACGGATCGTTGAGCCCGCGAGGGCTTTCCATTGCGACGACCGGCGCTTCAAGCGCGTCACGCAGAGCCTGCGCCAGCCCCGGTGCGCGTGTGTTGTTCAGTGCGGGGCCCAACACGATCAAGGGGCGGTCGGCCTTGCTGATGGCGCTTGTGATCCGTGCAAGGGTATCCTCGGCCATCTTGTGGGGTGCCACACCGGATGACGCGCCGACAGGCTGCGCATCGGCCGTCAGGATATCCACCGGCAGCGCCATGTGAACCGGGCCGGGACGATCCGCTGTCGCGGCGGTCAGCGCGCGCCCCAAATCCGCTTCGAGCCTGTCCACGGACTTGGGCCGCAAGGACAGCCGGGTGAGCGGCGCGGTGATCGCGGTCTGGTCCATTTCCTGAAACGCGCCCCGGCCATCCTGCCCAACCGGGCTGTCACCCGAAAGCAGCAGGACGGGGGTTTCGGATTCGCTGGCCGAAAACAGCGCGCCTGCAGTATTGGCAAGCCCTCCGCCAGCCGTTACCAGCGCCACGCCGATTTTGCCGGTCACCTGGGCATAGGCCTCGGCCATGAAAACGGCGGCGGCCTCGTGCCTTGTGTGCACGATGCGGATGCCGGCGGTCAGGCAGGCGTCGAAAATCGGCATGATCTGATTGCCCGACAGGGCGAAAATAACGTCGCTTCCGGCATCCGCCAGCGATTGCACCAAGAGATCCGCACCTCGCATCGGCGCACTCATGATTTCGACATCTTCGACGCCGAGTGATCGCGCACCGATTTGATTCCGGCACGTGCGATCGCGACGACGGTAATCAGCGTCACCGACCAGAAGAACCACGTGATCGGGCCACGGAACAGCACCTTCCAGTCACTGCCGGACATCAGCATCGACTGGCGGAAATTATCCTCCAGAAGAGGGCCCAGAATGAAGGCGATCAGGAATGGTGCAGCGGGCACGTGATAGCGCATCATCGCATAGCCGACCCACCCCATGACGAACATCACGCCGACATCGAAGATGTTGTTGTTGACCGCGAAGACGCCGTAGATGCAGAGCACCAGAACGGTGGGGATGAGCAGCCGCTCGGGCACGTCCGCCACGTATTTGAAGCCGCGGATCGCCGCGCTTCCGACGATGAACAGGAAGACCGAGCTGACGATCAGGCCCATGAACAGCCCATAGATGATGTCCACGTTCAGCACGAACATCATCGGCCCCGGCTGCAATCCGTGGATCATGAAGGCCCCGATGATGATCGCGGTGATGACGTCGCCCGGCACGCCGAGCGCGAGCAAGGGGATCAGCGTCGCACCGGCCACACCGTTATTCCCGGCTTCCGAGGCGGCGACGCCCTCGATTTCGCCTTTGCCGAAATTGGCTTTGTTCTTGGAACGCCGCCGCGCCTCGGAATAGCTCAGAAAGGCTGCGGGCGCCGCCCCGATACCCGGAATGGACCCAAGGAACACCCCGATCATGCTGCCTCGAACGATCGAACGGAAACTCTTGCGATAATCGGCAAAGGTGACCCATTTGTTGCCGATCGAGCGTGTCTTGCCCAGATGCGCTGTCGGATGCCAGGCCATCGCAAGTACCTCGGGTATCGCGAAAAGGCCGATCAGAACCGCGATGAAGTTCAAGCCGCCCATCATATTGGGATCGCCAAAGGTGAAGCGGTTCGTGCCATAGACCAGATCCAGGCCGATCGTCGCCAGCAGCAGCCCCAGAAGCGCCGACAGCGCCCCGCGCAGCAGGCTGTCACCCGACACGCCCGCGATGATCGTGAGCGAGAACAGGATCAGGGTGAAGAATTCCGGCGGGCCGAAATTCAGGGCGAAGGATGCCAGCCATCCCGCAAAGACGATCAGCGCCATGTTCGAGATCACGTCCGCGGTGCACGAGGCCCAAAGCGCCATGCCAAGCGCGCGGCCGGCTTCGCCTTTTTCGGCCATCGGGTAGCCGTCGAGAATGGTGGCCGACGAGGCCGGTGTGCCGGGTGTCTTGATGAGAATGGCCGGGATCGACCCGCCGAAGATGCCGCCCTTGTAGACCCCGAGCAGAAGCAGGATGCCAGTGATCGGCTGCATCGCAAAGGTGAATGGCAGTGTCAGGGCCACAGCCATGGTGGCGGACATTCCGGGGATCGCGCCACCGATCACGCCGATGACAACGCCGCCGAAAAGGGCGAGAAAGGATTCGACATTGCCGACAAGGGCAAGTCCGGCAAGCAGGCTGTCGACAAAGCTCATGGAAGTCTCACGATCGTGCCCTGCGGGATCGCGACCCCTGCGACATGGGCGAAAAAGGCATAGAGCACCAGCGGCACCGCAACGGCGCAGATCAGTGCTGCGATCGGATGGCGCGTCCGGACAAGGAACGCCGTTGCGGCAAAGGTCAGCATACAGGTCCAGACCATGCCAAGACGTGGGAGCAGATACATGATCACGATCATGATCGCGGCCATTCCCGCAAGACGAACCCACGCGCGGGCGGGATCTTCCGAGGCTTCGTTGAGAGGGGTCTCATCGCCGCTGTCACGCAGTCCCGCCGCGATCAGTCCAAGCCCCGCCAGCGCTGTGAACCCTGCCAAGGAATAGGGCCAGAAAAGGGGCGACAGGAAGATATTGCGTATATTGCTTGGCGCGGCCACCCATTGGGGAATGGCCACAAAAATCAGAAACAGGGCAGCGATACATGCCCCCAGCCCCAATTGCAGTTGCACGCTTCGATTGGTCACCTGATCCCTCCCTCAAGAAATCACGCCGGGCCCTAGGGGCCCGACGCGAGAATTTTGCGGTCGCGCGAGCATCAGCCTTCGATGCGCATTCCCAGATCGTCAACCAATTTGCGGAACGTGTTGTATTGGGTCTGGATGAATTCGTTTGCCTCGGCCGGGTCCATCAGTCGGATCACCGATCCGCGCTCCGTCATCTTCTGAAGGAAATCCGCGTCCTGTGTCGCGGCAGCCATCCACTCGCCCCATTTCTGGGAAATGTCGTCAGGCAAGCCCGCAGGCCCTGCGATTCCGGTCCAGCCCACAAGTTGATGCAGGGCCGGTTTGCCCAGGTCTGCCGCGGTCGGCGCGTCAAAGCCTTCCACCGGCTCAGCCGTAGTCACCAAAATGACCTTGAGCTGTTCATTGGTTACGAAGCTCGCCAAAGCCGAGGAGTTCGTGCAGATGAACGTCGCCGTGCCGTTCAGAACCGCCGTGGCCGCAGCCCCGCCGCCCTTCAGCGGGATATGGGTAGCCTGGTTCAGCGGGTCTTCGATACCGAATTCGCGCAGCACCATCGCCCCCGCCAGATGCAGCAGAGAGCCGACACCCGAAGAGCTGTAGGTCACGCCGCCTTCCCGCACCTTGGCGATCAGATCATCCATATTCTCTATGCCCGACGAGGGGTTCACCGCACAGGCCACAGGATTGATCTCATAGACGGTCACAAAGCGGAAATCATCGAGCGTGTAGGGCAGGGTGGCTTTCATCGCCGGGTTCACCGAATGTGAGCCGACGCGCGCAAAAAGCATCGTGTAGCCATCCGGAGCGGCATTCTGCACGGCAACCGATCCCGTGGCGCCCCCCGCGCCCGTGACATTGGCCATGACCAAAGGCTTTCCTACAGCCGTTCCAAGAGGTTCGGCGATAGTGCGCGCGGAAATATCCGTGGCGCCCCCTGCGCCGTAGGGAATGATCATGTTGATCGGGCGTTCGGGATATTCGGCAAGGGCGGCGCCGGCCGACAGCCCGGCCATAAGGGCACCGGTTGTGAAGATCGTCTTGAGTTTCATCATATTCCTCCCTGATTTCTTTGGGCTGCATCAACCACAGCATGGAATTCCGCACGCCCTTGACTTCGTATATCTTTAAGGGGAGCTTAATAGAAGAAATATTCAATTACAGAAAATGTTAGTTTTTCTAACGGAAAAGGGCCGATGTCGATCAGAATGCTGCGCACCCTGATTGCGGTGGATGAAAACAGGACATTCAGTGCCGCGGCGGATGTCGTGCATGTCACGCATGCGGCCGTCAGTCAGCAGATGCGCGCCTTGGAAGAGGAATGGCAGGTCACCCTGTTTGACCGGTCGCGGCGCACACCGGAATTGACCCCGACGGGGCGCGCGATCGCGGCCAAGGCGCGCGATGTCGTGCGGGCCTATGACAATATCGTGCCGTCGGTCATCAGCGGCGAAAGTCTCGAGGGCGAGGTTGCGCTTGGCGCGGTGCCGACCACCCTGATCGGGCTGGCGCCCTTGGCGGTCTCTTTGCTGAAATCGGGCTATCCGAACCTTCATGTGCGGCTTTTCCCGGGATTGACCACGCATCTTCTGGCGCAGATCGAACGTGGCGCGATCGACGCGGCGATCGTGTCGCGCCCGGTGATCTTGCCACGCGATCTTGAGTATCGCGAGCTTGCGGAAGAGCCGTTGCAGCTGCTTGCCTCGCAGGATGTCGAGAGCGACGATGCCGTCGAATTGCTGACCACCCGGCCCTTTATCCGCTTCAATCGCGATGCGGTGGTGGGGCGTCAAATCGAGTCCTGGCTCCAGGAGCAGGGCATTCGTGTTCAGGAATCCATGGAGCTCGAGGGGCTGGAAGCCATCTCTAGCATGGTGCTGGCCAATCTGGGCGTATCGATCGTGCCGGAAAGCTGCGTGAAAACCTGCAATCCGCTGCCCATCAAGCGGCTGCCGCTTGGCCCCAATGCGCCCACGCGTCATTTGGGTCTGATCTTTCGCAAGGACAATCCGCGCCATGGCGTGATGACCGGGCTGGAAGCGGCCTTGCTGGAGGCTGTTCAGCTTGGAGAGTTTCATCCCGGGGACAACAAGGACACCCCGAGCGCATGACGTCGGACCAGATCGCTTTCGTCGTGGCCGGCGCTGCAGCCGGTGGCTTCATCAACGGCCTTGCCGGCTTTGGCACCGCCTTGTTCGCGCTTGGCTTTTTCCTCAGCGTGATGCCGCCGCCCCAGGCTGTTGCAGTGACGGTTGTTCTGTCGGTCATCAGCGGCATCCAGGGGCTTTGGGTGGTGCGCGCCGCGATATGGGAACGCCCGCGGCGCCTGATGCGCTTCTTGTTGCCGGGGCTTTTGGGCATTCCCCTGGGGATCATCACGCTGGCGGTGATCGACGCGCGCACGCTCAAGCTGATTATAGCAGGGTTTCTGGTGCTTTACGGCGGGTTCTTCAGCCTGCGCCGTGCCTTGCCACGGTTCGAGAGGCCCACCCCGTTGATCGATAGCGGCGTCGGATTTCTGGGCGGAATTCTGGGGGGCGCTGCGTCGCTCTCGGGGGCGCTGCCGACCATGTGGTGCTCGATGCGGCCATGGCCCAAGGCCGAGACGCGCGCCGTGCTGCAACCTTTCAACGTGATTATTCTTGCGGTGACCACCGCCATTCTGGCGCTGCGGGGCGCCTATGACGCGACGACGCTTTTGTTCATCGCGGTGGCGGTGCCCTCGACCATGATCGCGGCGCAGATCGGGATCGCGGTGTTCAAGCGCCTGCCCGACGATCTGTTCCGGCGTATGCTGATCGCGATGTGTTTGCTGTCCGGCATCATCCTGATGGCGAGGGAATTGCTGTGAAAATCGACCGCATCACCGTGCATGTGTTCCGCGCGCCCACGCAAAAGCCTGTTGCGACATCCTTCGGGGTGATGCGCGATCGTCCGGCGGTGTTTGTCCGACTGAGCGATGGCGAGGGCGCGCATGGCTGGGGCGAAATCTTTGCCAACTGGCCCGCTGCCGGAGCCGAACATCGCGCCCGCCTGCTGATGGAGGATGTCGCCGATCTGGTGTTGGGCCGCGAGGTCGAGGCGCCAGAGCAACTGTTCGATGCCTTGACCCGGCAGACCCATATTCGCGCCCTGCAATGTGGTGAATGGGGTCCGTTCCGGCAGGTGATCGCCGGGCTGGACACGGCGATGCATGACCTTTTCGCGCGTCGCTTGGGCGTTTCGCTGGCGAGGTATCTGTCTGCGGGGGCAGGCGCCTCGGTGTCGGTCTATGCCAGCGGTCTGCATGTTTCGGCGGCGGGAGAAGAGATCGCAGCGGCGCGCGCGCGCGGCATCAAGGCGTTCAAGGTCAAGGTTGGCTTCGATGCGCGGCGCGATCTGGACGATTTGCGCGTGCTGACGGCAGGGCTGCAGCAGGGCGAAGCCCTGATGGCGGATGCCAATCAAGCCTGGTCCTTGCACGAGGCCGAAGAGTTTGCCCGGCAGTCCGAGGGCCTGCACCTTGCCTGGCTCGAGGAGCCGATCCGCGCCGACAGTTCGCTTGGTGAGTGGCAAAGGCTGGCACAAGCCAGTGCTACCCCGCTGGCAGCGGGCGAAAATATCGTGGGGTTTCAAGATTTTGCAGCCGCGATTGAAAGTGGTGCATTCACTGTGCTGCAACCCGATGTGGCCAAGTGGGGCGGTGTGTCTGGCTGTCTGGCGGTGGCCCGGCAAACGGTGGCGGCGGGATTGCGCTATTGCCCGCATTTTCTGGGCGGGGGCATCGGGCTTTTGGCCTCGGCGCATGTGCTGGCGGCGGCTGGCGGTGACGGGATGCTGGAACTCGATGCCAACGCCAATCCGTTGCGCGACAGCTTCGTCGCTCAACACCCTGTTACCGAAGGCGCATTTCCGATTGCCGAAGGCCCAGGCCTTGGCATCGACACTCTGCCAGATGAGATCGCACACTTCCGCACGTTGTCCTTGGACAGCGCAGGTGGTTGACCGGCTTTTCCTTCAGCCGATCAGTTCCTCGTCGCGGTCATCCGTCTCGCCAAACCGTTTGAGCACTGCGGGCCGGGTGCCTTCATACACGCGGGCGAGGTTTTCCGAGATCTTGGCGTTCTCACGCTCGAAGAGGCAATTGCCCTCCATGTCCGACGCCACGATGAACGGTCCCATGCGGTTGCATTTTATGACCCACATGGCCTGCGCAAGCCCCAGTTCCTCGTGCCAATGGACAGCCTCGACATTCTCGACGCCGCGCCCCAGCAGCGCCCCTGTGCCATAGCCCACGGTGGACAGGTAGACCGCGCCATTGGGCACGAAATACTCCTTGTAGTCCTTCGAGGACATGCCGCCCTTGCCGATAATCAGCTTGGCGCCGGTTTTGGCGATCCATTCGGGCAGCCATTTGGCAAAGCGGAACGAGGCGGTCGCGGTGACGGCGCCCATGTCGAAACTGCCATCCTCGCGGATCACCGCAGCGGGCGAGCAATGGAAATTCGCGGCACTCTGCGAGGGCAACTCCATCGGGATATTGGCCTTGTCATCGAGTGCGCGCATGTAGACGCCTTCGCGGGCGGTGTACATCAGCCCATCGAGATAGACGATATCTCCCAGCCGAAGCTGGGCGATCTCTTCGTCGGTCGGGGTGGTGCTCAGCCGGACCTCACGCGGTTTCATGATCGGCCTCCTGCAACTCGGGTTGCCAGTCCACGGTCTCGCGGCGCTGGTAGTCAGTGAACCAGTCAGGGTCGGTGCGATACTCCACCCGGCCATCCGGCCAGAGCCGCGCCACCGCCCGGCGCGAGCTGAGGCAGAAGGCGTGCACGCTCATCTGCATGCCGCCGGTATGACAATAGCCCACCTCGATATTGCAATCGATCACCATGTTCTTGCCCACAAAGCCCATGGCCCCCATGCCGATGGAGTTGCCAAGCTCCTTGAATTCATCTTCGAGGGCCGCGATCTTTGGGTCGGAATTGCGGCTGCCCACGGTGCGCAAGGTAGCGGCGCGCTTGCCGAGCACCATGCAGGTGTCTTTCGATCCGCCAAGCCCGATGCCGATGATCGCCGGCTGACAGGCCAGCCCGCGCTTGCCGAAGGCCACCAGCGTATCGAGATAGAACCGCTTGATCCCCTCGATCCCGTCCGACGGAAAGAGCATGCGGTAATCGGTACCGAACAGCCCGCCCTTGTGAACCGTGATAAGGTCGATCCAGTCGCCTTCGGGTTCGAACCCGTATTCGATTTCGGGCGCGCCGATGCCGACATTGTTGTTATGATCGGTGCGCCAAAGGGGGTGGACGCGGTTGGGCCTGAGCGGGACGCCGGTGGTGGCATTTGCCGTGGCGCGGCGCAGGGCCGTTTCCAGCGCGCATATGCCGCCTTCGACCCGCGCCTCGTTGCCCATCTTGACGAACCAGCGCGGCACGCCCGTATCGCCGCACATGGCGCGCCGGTCTTCCTTGGCGGCGGTGTAATTCTCGAGCATGGCCTGCAACACGAAGGAGGACAGATCGCCATCCTCGGTTTCGGCGGCGGCCTTGAGCCCTTCGAGGTAATCCTCGGGGATTTCGATGGCCGCCTTGTCCATTAGGGTTTCGGCGGTCTTCTGAATCAGGTCTATGGGGATCATTGTGCGGCCACCAATGTGTCTGGTTCGCCCTCGGGCAGAATGGTGCCGCCGGGGCGAACGATGGTGAATTTGACGGGCTCGCGGGTCACGGCGGCACTGTCGCCATCCTGACGGGCCACGGTGAAATACGAGGTCTCGAGATCGCCCTCGTCGGGGAAATCCTCGCGGTAATGTGCCCCGCGCGAGTTTTCGCGGGCAAGGGCTGCCTGGGCGATGACCTTCGAGACATCGCAGAGCGACGCCATGTTCAGCCAGTCATGCCAAGTGAGGTTGAAAGCCAAGCTGTCGCTGGCGACACCGGTTGCCATGAGCTCGGCGCCGATATCGGCGACCTGGCCCATGGCCTGGGTCAGTTTCTCTGCGGTGCGCATCACGCCCGCATTGTCCCACATCGCCTCTTGCAGCTTGTGGCGCAGCGGGTGGACGGCGCCGATGGTCTTGCCGAAGGGGCGGCAGGCCCGGGCGATTTCCGCTTCGAGCACCTCCGGGTCCGGATCGCGCAAGCCGGGCATGGAGCGGATATCGGCCCCCATCACGTCGCCCGCTATACCGCCATAGACGGTGGAATTGGCCACGCCATTGCCGCCAAGCCGGTTCGAGCCATGCGCGCCGCCCGCGTCCTCGCCGGCGACGTAAAGCCCTTCAAGCGCGGTGCGCGTGTCCACATCGACCACCACGCCACCCATGAAGTAATGCGCGGTCGGCACCACCTCAACGCGCCCCCCGGCCAGATCGAAGCCGCAATCGGCGCAGCGCTTGACCATGCCCTTGAATTTCTCGGCGACGAAGTCCGGACCAAGATGGCCCATCGAGATATAAACCCCGCCATTGGGCGAGGTGTTGCCGCGGCGCATCTCATCGTAGATGCAGCGGCTGACCACGTCGCGGGTGGCCCGTTCGCCCTTGGGATCATAGTCGAACATGAAGCGATGACCCGCGCCGTTCAGCAGATGCCCGCCCGCGCCGCGCAGACCTTCCTCCAGCACGGTGCCGGTCATCCGGGTGTGATCGCCAGCCAGGAGGCCCGTGGGGTGAAACTGCACCATTTCCATGTCGCGCAGCGGCAGTCCCGCGCGCAACGCCATGGCGAGCCCGTCCATCGTCTTGTCGCCCGATGGGGTGTGATACTTGTACATGGTGGGGCCGCCACCCGTCGCCATCAAAACCGCCTTGGCGCGCACGAAACGGAAGCGGCCCGTGCGCATGTCGATCATCAGAACGCCCGCAAGCGCGCGACCGTCGCGCGTGGGGATCAGGCCGATGGCGCGGTGCTCCTGCAGTTTTTCGACCGGGCGGGCGAGGACCTGCTCCATCAGGCGGCTGATGATCTCGATCCCGGTCAGGTCGCCCTTGTGCACGGTCCGGTCGGCGGTCTGTCCCGCAAACGCCTTTTGGTGCAAGGAGCCGTCGGGGTTGCGGTCGAAGAAGCAGCCGATCTCGTTTTCAAGCTCCTGAATGCGGGTCACGGCAGTTTCACACAGCCGCCACGCCATGTCCTGATCGGGCAGCCACTTGCCGCCACGGATCGTGTCCATGAAATGCCGCTCGACGGTATCGCCGCCGCCTAGCGCCACGTTATAGCCGCCCTGCACCATGCGCGTGCAGCCGCATTTGCCGATCAACCCCTTGACGGCAATTGTGATTTTTGTCCCCTCGGGAGCTGCTTTCTGGGCATGGAGGGCGGCAAAAAGCCCCGCGCCCCCGGTGCCGAGGATCAGGATATCGGTGTCATGGGTGTCGATCTCGGGTCGCATGGTCAGATCGCCTCAAGGAAAAATGTGCCGGATACGAAGAAGGCCAGCGCCACGGCGGCGGCGGCCAGTGTCTTGTGACGCGCAGGCCATGGCAGCAGCTCGAGCGCGAGCAGCCGAAGACCGCCGAAAAAATGCACGGCAAGCAGGAAAACAAGGCCGAATTCCGCAAGTTTCACAGCCGGGTTGTCGGTCAGTCGCAGGAAGGCATCAAGCTGCTCGGGTGCGGTCAGGGCTTTGGCCAGAACCCAGAAATGCAGCGGCAGGAAGAGCGCCAGGGCAAGGCCCGAGACCCTGTGCAGCACAAAGGCCAGCCACAGCGGGTGCGAGCGGGCGGGGCGCATCATGCCCATGTCACGGCCCAGACGGCGCGTGCTCCCATGATCAGAAGGCCAAGGCCCACAGCCCATGTCAGGGCGCTCAGGGCTAGGCCTTTCAGCCCGCCCCATTCATGGGCGATCACCCGCAGGCCGATTGCCGCGTGAACCGAGACTGCGAGGACAAACAGCCCGTAGAATGCGAACCAGAAGACCGAGCCTTGCGTGCGGCCAAGGATTTCCGCAGCACTCAGCCCGCCTTGGATGGCATAGATCATCACGGCGATATGCCCGATCACCAAAGGCGCCATGATGAGGGCTGTAAGCCGTTGAGCCATATAGAGTTTCAGATCAAGCATTGCGCTTTCTCCGGAGGGCGTGACGGAAGGTTTCACGCTTGAGACCGGCGATGGCCGACATCGGATCAAGCGCGTTCGGGCAGTAGCGGGTGCAGCTGCCCATGGAGTGGCAATTGTGGCAGCCGCCTGAGCCGGAGACCGCGTCTAGGATGGCGGTGCGCCCGCCATCTTTGGCGTCATTGAGCAGCGTCCAGGCCCGTTGCAGGGCGGCCGGGCCGAGATAGTCGGCGTTGCCCGCCACGGTATCGCAGGCCGCATAGCAGATGCCGCAATTGATGCATTCGATGCCCGCATCGGCGGCCTGACGTTCCGGGGTGGTGGCGTCGACGGGGGTGATGGCGTCGTCACGGGTGCTGGTGGGATGGTGCAGGGCTTCGGCGCTGACCCATTTGTCGAAAAACGGATCCATATCGGCGACAAGGTCCTTGATTACCGGCATGTTTCGCAGAGGTTCGATGCTTAAACTATTGTTTTCACACACTTTTTTGACATGCGTCCGGCAGGTCCAGCGCGGGATGCCATTGACCATCATCGCGCAGCTTCCACACATGCCGACACGGCAGGCGAAGCGATAGGTCAGGGTCGGATCGGCCTGCTGCTGGATCCAGCTGACCACGTCGAGCACGGTCTGGCTTTCGCAGGAGGGGACGTCGAAGGTTTCGAATTCCCCTGTTTCGCCTGTCCCTCGCCAGACGGATACCTTGAGATTCTGCGCCTCGGCCACCACGAGCCATGCCCCCTGTCCTGAATTCTACGTCCCCGGGAGACTATAATGATGAATTTAGCTAACGAGAAGGAACAAATTCTTATGTTTTTTGTAAGCTAAACTTTCAGTTTGGGTTTGGTGTCGGTATTTTGGGGGATGTGGGTCTTGAGGGCAGTCTGGCAGAAGGCGAAAGGCCGCTGGCAAAGACCATAGCAGGTCGGGGTTAATGGATTGCAAACCCGACGGCTGGCTTGGGGGAGCCTTGGCAAAGCCCTTTATTTACAGGGGCTGAGACGCCCGCGCCGCGCGGGCGGCGAAGAGACGGGAAGACCGGGGGAGCGCGGTCGAGCGGCGGCGAAAGCTGCAGTCCGCAGGCGAAACCCCCCTTCGGTATCACGTCGGTATAACGTCGGTATAACATCGGTATCGGAGGGGGCATCCGGGCGTCCCGATGTGGCCAGCTGGCCGGCGATCAGGGGCGCAAACGCGCCGCTGCACGCAATTGAGGTCAAATTCAGGACGATTGCCGAGTCTTTGGCCGATAATGGCCACTTTCTATCCATAATTGCCCGGCAGGGTCAGGGGCGAGTGCGAGTGCTTCTGATGTTGTCAGAACGATCTTCAATTCGGATGGACCTCTCGCACCGTGCAGCAGACCACAGTTTCAGATCAGGATACCATGGCCGATACCTTGCCGCGCGGGGCAAGGTTGCTGCATGGGCAGTATCTGGTGGAGCAGCATCTTGTCGGCGGTGGGTTCGGGATGACCTATCTCGCGCGCGACAGTCTGGATCGGCGGGTGGTCATCAAGGAATGTTACCCGAGCGCCTTTTGTTGCCGTGCGGGGCGCGAGGTGCGCCCGCGCAGCGAGGCGTTTCATGCGCAATACGAAAGCGTCGTGCAAAATTTCATCAACGAGGCGCGGCGGCTGGCCAAGCTCGAGCATCCGGGCATCGTGCATGTCCATCAGGTCTTCGAAGAGAACAACACCGCTTATATGGCGATGGATTTCGTCGACGGTCTGGACCTTCTGACGATCCGCGAGGAGGACGCCGGACGCCTGACGCGCGATGTTTTGGAACGCGCGCTGCGCGACACGCTCGAGGCGCTGGCCTATGTGCATGATTTCGACATTCTGCACCGCGACATCTCGCCCGACAATCTGCTGCTGACCGAGGAGGGAAAGCTCACGCTGATCGATTTCGGGGCGGCGCGCGAGGGCTATTGCCGCAAGACCCGGGCGCTGTCGGCGGTGTTGTCGGTGAAGGACGGCTATTCGCCGCATGAATTCTATCTCAAGGACATTGCGCAGACACCGGCGAGCGATCTCTATTCGGTGGCGGCGACCTTTTATCACCTCATCACCGGCTCGGCCCCGCCCGACAGCCAGAAGCGGCTGGCGGCGCTGGCTTCGGATTGCGACGATCCCTATCAGCCGCTGGCGCTGGGGCCGTGGGATGTGCGCCACAACATGCTGGTCTGTATCGACCGGGCCTTGTCGGTGCCCCAGAAGCACCGCATCCAGACGGTGGCGGACTGGCTGGAGCTGATGGACAACGACGAGCTGCTGCCCGTCAGCAAGGAGCACGCCGAGACCGGGCAGGTGCCGACATGGCAGGTCAGGGAGCTGGACCCGGCGCTCTTCGATGCGATCACGTCGCTTGTCGAGGATACCAACACCCATCTCAGGCCCGGTCACGAGGCCAAGGCGCTGCATGCGATGCCGCGGCATGGCACTGCTGCGCCGGATGCGGGCGACGGCGCGGACCCCGAACACAAGGCCAAGGACAGGAAGCTGGTCGATATGTTCGGCGAGCCGATCGAGGATGTCGAGGCCTGGCTGAGAGAGCAGGACCGGCTGACGGGGCGCAGCGGCGCAAGGCGCGACCGGCATGAGGCCGAGGATACAGAGCAAGAACCCGCGAAGACCGAAGGCCGCGAGCGCAGGGCGCCGCTTTTGAGGCGTGTCATGGGGGCGCTCACGCGCAGGCGCCGCCGGTCGGACGAGACATAGAATGACAGAGCATTGGTCCAGAACTGAAAGGATCTGAAAATGAAATTCATACGCGATATTATTGGCGAAAAGCGCCACCACCCCCGCAAAGAAGCTGATGCGGGGCAAGGGCGCATCCCGGCCGGGCCTGCGGCTGATCTGGTTAAGCCTGCTGCGAGCGCGCTGAGATTGCAGCCCGAGCATCGCATCCCCGAGGCCGGGGCGAAGCAGATCCTGCCCGAGCCGGTGGCGCAGGACTGGCGCGCCGCCCCCGAAGCCGATCCTTGGGAGGCGGATTCTTGGGAGGCAGCACCCACAAAGGACCGGCTATGGGATGAGGGCAGCGATGAGGATGAATACACGCCCGCGGAGATCGCCGGGGAGGATGGCTTTGCCCCTGCGGCGCAGGAATTGAGCGAGATCCTCGGGCGCGAGGAAGAGGCGCAGGCAGTCGAGGCCGAGGGCATGGCGCTTGCCGAGGGTCCAAAGGATGTGCCGGAGGATCTCGCGGAGAATTCGGGGCAGTCCGAGACCGGCGTGATGCCCCATGCCGATGCCGCCGAGGACGAAGGCAGCGACGCGGACACCCCGCTTGCGGATCTGTCCGAGGACGATCTGAGCGCCTGGCTTGCGCGGATGGACAGGGCGCCTGCCCAGGTCGGGGATGACATGGCCGCAACGCTGGCGGAGGATGCAGCACCCGAACCGCAGGCAAAGGCAGAGGATGCGGCGGAGCCGGATTTCGCCTTGTCCTTGCGCGCCGTGAAGGACGTGATGGGTCAGTCGGCACAGCCTGTGCCAGAGGCCGAGCCCGCGCCGGAGGCCGAGGCGCTGGCCCCCGAGCCTCTTGCCGAACCTGCCGCCGCCGCGCCCGACAGCGCCGAGCTGCCAGCTGGCCCGGTGGATGTGCCGACGCCCGCGCTGGGGCGCGGCTCGAGCCGACCGGGGCGCGTCAAGACACGGCTCTTGGGGTTCAATCCGGGGCAGGTTTCGGGGCTAGATCCGCTGGCCCGGTCCCGGGAGGACGCGCAAGGCAGCGGCGCGAGTTTCCCGGTGGGCTGGCTGGTGGTGGTCAAGGGGCCGGGGCGGGGCACGGCTTTTACCCTGCAGGGCGGCGTGGCGCAGATCGGGCGCGGCGCAGGGCAGGGCGTGCGGCTGGATTTCGGCGACAACAGCATCTCGCGCGAGAACCATGCCGCCGTCGCCTATGACGATGAAAGCCAGACTTTCTATATCGGCCATGGTGGCAAGGCCAATCTGGTGCGGCGCAATGGCCGACCGGTTCTGAGCACCGAGGAAATGTCGCCCGGCGATCTGATCGTGATCGGTGAGACCACGCTGAAATTCGTGCCGCTTTGTGGTCCGCAGTTCAGCTGGGCCGACGAGACCCAAGGCGGGCAGGCTCATGCGTCCCTCGGTTGATGTGGTCTATGACGCCTCGATGGTCATCGATCAGGGCCGGCGCATGCGTCAGGAAGATGCGATCGTGTCGGATTTTCCGGCGGGCAACGGTTTTGGCTTCATCGTGCTGGCGGATGGCATGGGGGGCCATGCGGCGGGCGACATGGCCAGCAAGATCGTGGTCACCGAGGTGTTCAGCAAGCTGAAGATGCAATCGGGCGATCCGGTCGATCTGGAGGGGCGCATCGGCGAGATCCTTTGTGCAGCAGCGCGCAGTGCGAATGATTGCGTCGGGCAGTATTCCAGCCAGAGCCCCGGAAGCGAGGGGATGGGGGCGACGCTTCTGGCGCCGGTGCTGATGGAGGATCGGCTTTACTGGATCTCGGTCGGGGATTCGCCGCTTTACCTGTTTCGCGATGGCGGCCTGCAGCGGTTGAACGAGATCCACTCGGTCATGTCGCAGATCGATTACCTTGTGGACAGTGGCATGATGGCGCGCGAGGAGGCCGTGAACCACCCCGATCAGCAATGCCTGACATCGGTGCTGATCGGGCGCGAGATCCCGCAGATCGATTGCCGCGCCGTCCCGGTGCAACTGGAGCATGGCGATATCCTGATCGCGGCGAGCGACGGGTTGCAGGCGCTGGGCGATGACCGGATCGAGGAATTGCTGCGCTTCACCCGGCAGCAGAGTGCCGCGCAGATCGGCGAGGGGCTGTTGCGCGACATTGCGCGGCTGGACGATCCCGAGCAGGACAACGTGTCGTTCTGCGTGGTCAAGCTGCTCAAGCAAACCGAGATGGCCAAGACCGACGACGCGTCCGAGAGGGCCGAGACGGCGGATGACCTGCGGCGCGAGACCCGCCATGGGCGGCGCGGCTCGGTCACCATTCTGGCGCGCGTGTCGCGCGCGCGGGAGGTGGCGGGATGATGCGTTATCAGGACCAAGGAGAGATGTCGTGACCAGATCCGATGCCACAATGCCCGTCGTGGACCGTCTGGAAAGCGCGCTGGAAACCGCCGATATTCCCGGACCCTATCATCGCTGGGGGTCGCGGCTTCTGTCGCATCTGCGCAAACCCGTGCAGTTGGTGGTGACCGGCCTGCCGGGCAGCGGCAAGACCGCTTTGGTCAACATGCTGGCGGGCCGCACGGTGCTTGGGGGGCAGGATGAGGCGGCCATCTCGGAAGTGGCCTATGGCCCGGATGCCCGCGCGGTGTTCGAGATGGAGGATGGATCGGTCGCGGTCAGTGCCGGGCTGGTGCGCGACGTGGCCTGGCCTGCGGATGTGCGCCTGACCCGTCAGGAACTGCCCGACCCGAGGCTGGAGCGGCAGAGCCTTGTGGAGATCGGCCTTCCGGCCGATCCCGCGCAGCAGGCGGCCAGACTGCAGGAGATCGTGGCGCGGGCCGACATGATCCTGTGGTGCACCGAGCGGTTCGATGAGGCCGAGCAACGGCTATGGGCCGGGGTGCCGGATACTCTGAAGGATCACAGCCTTCTGGTGCTGACCATGGCGGACCGGCAGATGATGCGCGGCGTTCTGGCCCGCCGGATCGAGGCGCTTGATCCGATCGTGGCCGAGGAGTTTCTGGGTCTTTACCCGGTGGCCACGATGCAGGGCATCACGGCGCTGACGGCGGAGACGGCGGTGGATGACAGGCTGTGGGCCTCGAGCGGGGGCAAGGCGCTTGCGGCCTGCGTGGCCCATCAGGTCGAGCAGGGACGGTCGAGCGATGTCGATCAGGCCCAGATGCTGCTGGACAGGTTGGCGGCGCGGACCGGCTGGCGCGGCGCCAAGGCGCGCGACATGCTCGGTGTGAGCGGCGCGCGCGGTGAGGTGATGGCCGTGCAGGCCGACAACCTTCCAAAGGGCGGCGAGGTGCTGCTGGGGCAGGCTGTGAGCCTTTTGCAGGTGCGCGCGCGCGAGATGCTCGAGGCCGCAGACAGCGACGCGGATGTGGATACCGACACGCTGCTGGATGAATGCGTCGACGCGGTGGCGGCCCTTGCCGGGCTGATGGACCGCGAGGGCGACTGGGCCACCGCCGGTGAGTTGCGCGCCGATTTGCAGGATGGCGAGGAAATGCTGCTGCTCTTCCAGCTCGAGCGCGGCGAAGAGGCGGCGCTGGATGCGGTCACGCTGCTGTTGCAGCTGCGCAAGGAAATGGTCGGCCGGATCGCAGCGGCGGAGGGCGCGCAATGACCGTATCGGAGCATATGGGCGCGCGCTTCAACGCGGCGCGGCATCTCACAGCCGTGCCATTTGTCGCAACGCAAGCACAAGCGGGAACAGAATGACCTTCGAAAGCGACATCGACACGACCACGCAGATCAGGGCACCGGCCCGCCCGACCAATCTGAAGGCGGGCATGGAGGAGCTTGCGCGTTTTGCCAAGGACGCAAGCCACATGGACGAGGCGCTGGACCGGTTGTCCGAGCTGTCGGGGCCGGGGGCCGAACGCGCGGTCGCGCGCCTCAAGGAGCAGCTTGCCGCCTTCGAGCCGTGCATCACGCTTCTGGGGCAGGTGAAGTCGGGCAAGACCTCGCTCATCAACGCGATGGCGGGTTGGGCCGATCTCTTGCCGTCGGACGTGAACCCGTGGACCTCGGTCGTGACCTCGCTGCATCTCACGCCGGCCAGCCGCCGGGCCGAGACGGGCGCGCGGTTCCGCTTCATGACCGAGGCCGAATGGGACCGTCTGACCACCAAGGGTGGGCGGATCGGAGAGCTGGCGGGCCGCGCCGGTGCGGCTGGAGAGCTTGAGAAAATCCGGCGCCAGATCGAAACGATACGCGAAACCGCAGCCAGGAGGCTTGGCCGGAATTTCGAGTTGCTGATGGGGCAGGAGCACGATTACGGCTATTTCGACAAGAACCTGCTGGAGCGCTATATCTGCCTTGGCGACGATTTCGATTCAGAAGATGACGGCCAGACCGGCGACGATCAGGGGCGGTTCGCCGATATCAACCGATCTGCCGAATTGTTCCTGAATTGTCAGACGGTGCCGTTCCGGATGTGTCTGCGCGACACGCCCGGCGTGAACGACACGTTCATGATGCGCGAGATGGTCACGATCAACGCCGTGCGCGACAGCAAGCTCTGTGTTGTCGTGCTCTCGGCGGGGCAGGCGCTGACCTCGGTGGATATGGCGCTCATTCGGATGATTGCCAATCTCAAGTCGCGCGATGTGGTGATCTTCGTCAACCGGATCGACGAGTTGCCCGACCCGGCGGCACAGGTGCCCGAGATCGAGCAGAGCATCCGGCAGACCCTGAAGGATCACGACGGGCCGGCGGATGCCGAGATCATCTTTGGAAGCGCCTATTGGGCCGGTGCCGTACTGAGCGGCGAGATCGAAGAGATGGACGACAAAAGCGCCGCGGCGCTGATGGATTGGGCGCGGCACCGGCTGGAGGCGTCTCTTGCCCGGCAATCGGCGCCCAACATCGTCTGGGAAATGTCCGGCCTGCCGACGCTGTGGCGCGCCGTGTCGGAGCGGATCGTCGGCACCCTGGGCAATGCCTGTCTTGCCAATGTCGCCAGATCGGCGATCACCATCGGCACATCCCGGCAGGCGGCGCGATCGGTGGTGATCGGGGGCGCGGGCGGGGTCTCGGAGATCAGCATGCACGAGCTGCGCGCGGCGATGGACAAGGTGGCCGGCGACAGCATGGCCGCACTCGAGGCCGATCTCGAGGCGATCTTTGCCGAGTACCGCGAGCGGGCCGACCGCGCGCATGAGACATTCCTTGACCGCGCGACCCATTCGCTGCTCGAGCATCTCGAGCGGCGCGGTGCCGAGCATATGTGGGAATACGACCCCACGGGGCTGCGGATGCTGCTGCGATCCGCCTATTCGGTGCTGTGCAAAAGGGTGAAGGCCGCAGCCGAGCGGCATTACGAAGCGGCGGTGCGTGATGCGGCGGGGGTGCTCTATCAGGGGTTCGGTGCGGCGGTCGAGGGTATCCAGCTGGGCGTGCCCGAGGTTCCCGAAGCGCCCGCGCCGGTGGCGCTGGCGCAGACCATCGCGCTTGATTTCAACGACAGCTGGTGGGCGTCCTGGTGGCACCGCGCCCGAGGACAGAAGGCCTTTGCCAAGCGGTTCAGACGGCTGATCCTGGCCGAGACCGAGGATTTCATGAACCAGATGAAGGATGCGCAGACCGTCGATATCCGGGCCGGGGTGCTGCGCGAGATGACGGCGTTTTTCGACCAGCAGAAGGATGTGCTGTTCGAGCTGACATCGGGGGCGCATCGCGGCGGCGGGGTGGAGGGGCTTTTCGCCTCGGACGAGGAACGGCAGCGCCGGGAGCTGCTGGACAGCGCGCTCGAAACCTTTGAGCGACATGCAGCATGATGGAAGAGATGGCCATGAGCACAGCGGAACTGATCCCCGAGACCGCCGCACGCAAACCGCGGCTTGCCCTGATGGGGGAATTCAGCGCGGGCAAGAGCACGCTGTCGAACATGCTTCTGGGGGGCGCGCCCCTGCCGGTGCGGATCACCGCGACCCGCCTGCCGCCGATCTGGATCAGCCATGGCGCGGATCGCGCCGTGGCCGTGGGCCATGACGGGACCGAGCGCGATCTGGATATCGCGGAGCTCGACGAGGTGTCGCTGGCGGATACACGGGTGATCCGGCTGCAGACCGAAGCCGATACGCTCGAGATCTGCGATCTGATCGACATGCCGGGGATTTCCGACCCCAACATGTCCTCAGACGTCTGGATGTCGATGATCCGCGAGGTCGACAGCGTCGTGTGGTGCACCCATGCGACACAGGCCTGGCGGCAATCCGAGGCGGCGGTCTGGGAGCAGATCGCCGGGGGCACCAACGGGCGCAACCTGTTGTTGATCACCCAGATGGACAAACTGCGCAACGCGCGCGACCGGAGCCGCGTGCTCAAGCGGGTGCAGAAAGAGGCGGGCGATCTGTTCGAGGCGATCTATCCGGTCTCATTGACCGAGGCGCTGGCCGCCGAAGAGGATGCGGGCCTTTGGGATGCCAGCGGTGCGGCGGCCTTTGTCGAGCATCTGGTCGATCTGCTGCTCAATGCGCCCTTGGCCGCGGGCACGGAGCCCTATCGATCCGCGCCCGCGGGGCATGATCCGTTCGACAGGCTGACCGGACAGGCCGAGGACCCGTCGGCGCGGGCCGGGGTGGTGCTTACGGCGGTCGAGAACCCGTCTGGCCCTGACCTGACTGCGGATGCCGCGCCGGCGATCATGCCGCGGCGCGTGCAGGCGCCATCAGACAATCCGAGACGATCGGCGCGGCCCGAGCGATCCGGCCCGCCGGGCCACGGAGATGACTGACCGGATGACTGCAATGGGGGAAAAATGAGCCTTTCGGACCGACTTGACGAGATGCGTGCCGGGATCGCGGGCTGTTCGCTGGTGTCGTTCGGGGATTTGCAGACCTCGCTGGCGCTGCGCACCAGTTCCGCGGCCCCATGCCCGCGCGAACGGCTGGACGAGATGTTCGCACAGGCGGTGGCAGGGTTCGCGGCGGCGGACAGGCTTGCGGCAGAGGCCGAACCGGTCAGCGATCTGTTTGTTCTGACGCCTTCGGATGTGCGTGTCTTCGTGCGATCGCTGCGCAACGCGGCAGATGTGGTCTGTGCCGTGGGCGAGACGGCGGACGAGATCGGGACGATGACCGCACGCGCGAAACTCATTCTGGATGACGCGGAGCGGACAAGATGATGGGACGCACCTTGCCGGCCAGTTCGACGCGCGACACCAGCACCGTCCTGCACCTGCGCCGGACCCTTGCGCGCGTGGCAGCACCCGATGCCGATCTGCGGGCGAGCCTGCGGGAGGCCGCACATGGCCCGGAGGATCTGATCCGTCTGGTGGCGCGGCAGATCGAGGAGACGGTTTTGCCCCGGTCCTATGCGCTCATTGCCGACCGGCAGGAGCTGGCGCGGCTGAGCATTTCGAACCGCAGGCTGATGGCGCTTTCTTTGGTGACGCAGGAGACGGATATCGGCGCCGACGAGGGGGCTTTGAGCGCGGCACAGATCTATGCCCGGCGCCTGCATGCGCTGGCGCGCGATGCGGCAGGGCCGGTGCGCCTGCATCTTCTGGGCCGCGCCAGCGGGGTGGGCGGGGGCATGGCCAGTTGCTCGGCGCGGGCGCTGGTCGAAAGCTTTGCCGCATTGGGCGGCGATGGCGGGCTGGATGGATTTTTCGAGCTGCTGTCCGGGCAATGTCTGGCGTGGCTCAGGGTTGAGGGCGGGCAGGGCGAGACCGGCAGTGACGGGCCGGCTGATGTGCTGGCGACACTGCGGCGCTTGTTGCCGGAGCATGGCCGGACGGGCTGCCCCAAGGTCGGGCAAAAACCGGCCTGCACGGTCATCGCGCTGGGCGATGCCGGGCGCGCGGTGATCGCGACCGACGGCGCGGCCTGCATGCTGGCGCTGGTTCCCGAGGCGGGCATGGCGGCGGTTCTGGCGGCATGGAAGGCGAGCCAACGCCCGGCACGGGTGGCGCAGCGGCCCTGAGCTTCGGCGCGAGACGCGCCAAAGGCCCAAAATTCACCGCAATCGCGACCAAATAAATTCGCGAAGCACCGATAGACCGGGGCAATTGTAGAGCTGGTAATTGCAGACATGAACACAACGGACGATCCCAAGGTCAGCCTGGAACATGACCTGTCGAGCGACACGCTCGAACGGCAGTTGCGCGACTATGTCAATATCACCAAGAAACTGATCTGGCAACGTCAGGCGAGCTTTCTTGCGGCGATGATCCTATCGGCCTTCTATTTCGATCCGGCGCTTGCGCTGGTGTGCTATTCGGGTCTGTTGTTCAGCGAAGTCCTGGATCTGGTTCTGACCCGACGCGTTCAGCGGTGGGAGGGCAACGACCCGATCGCGGCGCGCAGATTTCTTGTCTGGGTCATGGTCAATACCGGGATGAGCGCGGTGATGATCTCGCTTTTCGTGTTGTTGATCGCAATTCAGCAGAATTCGGGCGGCCATTTCATGCCGCTGTTCTTCCTGTTCGCGGCGGCGCTTTTCGCGGCGATGAACAACCACCAGATCCTGCCATCGCTGATCTTGCGGCTGATGATCTACGGGGCCACGTTCCTGACGATTTCGGTGATGGATATCGTGCGGCTCAGACCGCCGCTCGATTCGCATCACTGGCTTGAATTCTTCACGGTCGCTTTCGTGCTGTATTTCATCGTCGATTGTTCGTTCGTGTTTCTCAAGCTCTACCGCAAGGGCCTCAAGCAGCTGCAGAAGATCAAGCTGGAACATGACCGCGCCAAGCGCGCCTATGAGATCAAGTCGCAATTCCTGTCGACGATGAGCCATGAGTTGCGCACGCCGCTGACCTCGATCAAGTTCTCGCTGGATCTGATGAATTCGGGCTGTGTGGCGCAGGTGCCCGACGATCTGAAGCCGATCCTCGAGATTGCGGTGAAGAACAGCAACCGGCTGGCCGAACTCATCAACGAGACGCTGGATCTGCAGAAGATCGAAAGCGGCGAGATGATCTTCCGCTTCCAGAGCCTTGATATCTCGCGGGTGGTTTCCGAAAGCGTCGATGCGATCATGGCGCAGGCCAATGCCGAGCAGATCGAAGTGCGCAAGGAATTCCCGGAAGACGAGGTGTTCATCAACGGCGACGAGGCGCGCATCCAGCAGGTGCTTGGCAACCTGTTGTCGAACGCTTTGAAATTCTCGGAGGCGGGGGGCGTCATCACGGTCCGGGTCGAACAGAACAACGACCGTGTTCGCGTGAGCGTGCAGGATACCGGCACAGGGATTCCGGAAAACTGCGAGGCACAGGTGTTCGGCCGGTTCAGCCAGGTGGATTCGTCGGATCGGCGCAAGGTCGGCGGGACCGGTCTTGGCATGAATATCTCAAAGCGGATCATCGAACGGCATAACGGCACGATCCACTACAAGAGCCGCCTTGGCGAGGGCACGACCTTCTTTCTGGAATTCGATCTCAAACGTCAGCCCGAGCGCAATCACGACGCGGCGCAGGACTGGTCCGGCGGGGCCGACCGGCATCTGGGCGAAGGACGCATGGTCGCCGGGGAGTGATCCCCGACGCCGCTCAATTCATCGCGTTGACGGCGTTAAACAGGATGGCCTGGCTGTATGTGCCGTCGATATGGAAGCGCGGGCCGATCGGCACGGCACGCAGATCGAGCCGCCGCAACCAACGCGCCCAGATCGCCGGAACGATGCCGATCACATGCGACGCCCCCTCGGCCCGCGCGGTCGAGATCAGCTTGCTGACAAGCACCTGCTGGATATCGAAGCGGCGTTGGGCGGGCACGGTCTCGGTGATGAACACGCGCGCGGCTTCCCAGACCTTGGGATCGACCGGGGCCTGCATGAACAAAACATCCGTCGGCATGTTGTCCAGAATGCCGCGCTGCGCATCGCGCAGCATGTAGCTGTAGATGCCGCAGTGGGCCGTGGTCGGCAGAAGCCGGATACCGGCCAGGATCTCGCCGAATTCATGCACGACGATCCAGCGGCATTGCGGCGTGTCGTACTGGTCGAATTCCATACCGTCGGTCTGGTAGATGTCCCAGTCCAGCTGGTCGATGAACACGTGTTTGCGCGCCCTGAGGTAATTGACCAGAAGCTCGCCGTAATTATGCATGTTGGCGAAAGACAGGCTGCTGGCGCGGACATTGGCGATCCCGGTGCTCTGGTTGCGTTCCGCGCGAATTCTGAGGCGTTTCTTGTCACGGCTGCTCGTTAGCGCCCGCGAGGGCGCCCCATCCGGTGACAGCTCTGGAAATACGGAGGCTGCCGGAGAAGTTTCCGGAGGCACTTTGAATGTTTTCATAACCTGCGCTCAATAATGGCTTTTTAGTGGCTATTATGAGACATGGTGATGCATTTGTGCCAGTTCTTTTTTGCGCTGGCGCAACATTTGGCTGGGTTGCGGCAAGATTGTCCTTGATTTGAAGGCTATCGCGCCATGCGTGACTTGGCGGCAGGCATGGCTTTGCCGTGTTTTTCCAAAGATTTTCTGGGTTTGGTCGCGCTCAAAGGGGCGCTGGCCGCCGGTTTCAGCCTTTCGGCATGAGCATCTTGGCAGGCGGCCAGTTGCCGTCCGAACTGCGGATATCGTCCTTGAAGAGCGCGCGATAGCCGCGCGCTTCGAGATGCGCCAGCTCGTCGTTGAAATAAAGGTTGCCCAATTGCCGTGCCGGAACCTTGTCCAGCGATTTGGCGATGTTCAGCGACTCGACGCTTTTGACCGCCTCGTAAAGCGCAAAAATCGCATCATCGGGGGTCTTGACCCTGAAGGGCACCCCCAGCACGTGGTGCACCCGGGCCTGTGCCGCCGCATCTGCGTGATCAAGCTGGCCTGCGGCCTGTGCCAAAGCCCTCTGAAGGCGTGCATTGAGAAGCCGGGCGAAGCCGGGGCAGGCGATCAAAAAGATGCCCCTGCCGCGATAGGAAAACATCGCGTCGAGCTTGCGCATGCCGACCGACAGCAATCTGCCATAGGCCGAGATCACGCGGATCAGTTCGGCGCCGGACAGCTCGTCCTGCAACTGCTCGAAATTCGAGATCTTGAGCGCGCCGACGCAGAACCGCTTGGAGGTCTGCTGCGCGCGTTTGAGCACGAAATTCTCGAAGGCGAGATATTCCACGAGCCGCGGCAGATCCAGAGATTCAAGATGCGCGGCAAGGTCGATATCGGATGACGTGATCGTGCGCGCGACAGGCTGGCCAAAGGCATCGACACCGCCTGCGGGCTTGTAGTGGGCGATATCCGTGCGCTGCCACGATCGCAGCTTTTCGCGCAGATCCTGAAAGTCGAACGGCTTGTTCAGATAATCCGACGCCCCGGCCGCGAACGCGTTGTCGAGATAGTGGCGTTGCGACATCGCGGTGAGCATGATGACGGGCGTCGTCGCATAGCGCGGATCGGTGCGGACATGCCGGCACAGGCTGATCCCGTCAAGCTCGGGCATCTGAATGTCGAACAGCAGGCAATCGAAGGCGGTTTCATCCTTCCTGAGGATGTTGATGGCTTCCGCACCCGAAAGAGCCGTGACAATCTCGTGATTGTCGCTGGCGCTGAGCGATCGTTCGATCAGTTCGACGAAGGAATCGTCATCATCCACGGTCAGGATCTTCATCCGGGTATCCGCCATTCTGGAAACAGGTGTCTTGGACTGAAGGAACTCGATACCCAAACTCTCAATGGAGGCTGCCCGACAAATCGGGAAAATCTTTGTGCAAATTAAGGTGGAACTTGGATGATCCGGGCGGGCAAGCGATGCCGGATTCGGGATCTCGCGGGCGCAATGCCGCCCCCGGTGCCCAGTTTTTACATCATTTTGCCAAATTCTTCGTGGCCGGAGCATGGCCGTATCCGACGTCTCCGCCGCCTATCTCCCTTCAAAACATCGGAAAAAACCGATTCTCCGCGTGGCCTGTAAGCGCCTGTTCGGCGCGGCTTTCGGCGGGGGAAAGCCACTCTGACGCCATATTTTGAACGACATCGTTAACTAGCTTCAGAAACGTGTGTCGGTACGCATCCAAAGCCTGCGGGACGTATCTTTTTTGTAGTCAGCAGTCATTCGTGGATCACACGGGAGACCGACAGGATGAAGATTCTGCTGGTAGACGATGACGAAAGCATTCTGGCTCTGCTCAAGCAGTTCCTGAGCGCGTCCTGCGGGCATGACGTAACCGCCTGCCCGGGCGGCGTGGAGGCGTTGGACTGCATTGCGACCAGCGAAGAGCAGTTCGACTGTTTCGTGCTCGACATCCAGATGCCGCAGATCGACGGGATCACCTTGTGTGAAAAGATCCGCAACACGCCCCGTTATGCCAATACGTCGATCATCATGCTGACGGCGATGGCGCAGCTCGACCATCTGGATCGCGCCTTTGCGGCAGGGGCCAACGACTACATCACCAAACCTTTTGAGCTTGGTGAATTGCGGGCGCGGATCAAAAGCAGCCAGCGGTTCGTCGGAAAGGAAGGGCCCGAAGGCAGCACCGCGTCCATGGCGAGCACCGAAAGCGCCCAGACCGGTGGAGGCGGTGGAGATGCGCCCTCTGGCGACACGACCCAGGATGCCGGCTTCGCCGAAGTGATCGACATCCGCAATATCGATCGCGTGCTCAGCTATACCGCCTTCGAGAATTACATCATGCAACTGCCGAGATTCGGAATGTTCCAGTCCTCGGTCAGCTCGATCCGGATCTGGCAGGCCGATCAGGCGCATCAGGTCTGCTCGCCCGACCAGTTCCGCCAACTGATCCATCTGGTCGCGGGCGTCATCTCGGACACGATGCGGCGCGACAATTGTTTCTTCTCCTACCGTGGGGGCGGGTTGTTCCTGTGCATTCAGAACGGGCGGGACAGCCTGTCGCGCGAGGATATCGAAAAACCGCTCAATCGCCGGCTTCAGGTGGCGCTGGCGAAATTTCCGCGCGATGTCTCGTTGGAATTGACCGTCGGAAAACGGCATCCGCTACGGTGGGTGACCAAGGCGGGCATCCTGAAAGTGCTGTTCAATCTGGCCCGCGACACCGAGGACGACAGCACCCTGCCGCTGATCGAAACGCAAAGGGACACGACGCTGGTCAATATCGAGAACCGCCGCCGCGAAAATCCGCCCGGCAGACAGCCCTACAAATCGATGCTGAACGAGTTTCTGGGCGAAGAAGAGCTGTCGCCAAATCAGCTTCAGAAAATGGTCAAGGGGCATAACGGCTCCTGACCGCCGCCCGAGATGCGCTGCATTTGGTCCCATTCCATTTGCGCGCATTTCCTGTTCTTGTCGTGCTGATACGTTCTGAACGACAAGGCGGACATTGCGATGAACACCGATCTTCCCGTGACCCGTGATCTGGTGCTGATCGGCGGAGGACATGCCCATGCCCTGATGCTGCGGCGCTGGGGCATGAAACCGTTGCCCGGTGTGCGGCTGACCGTGATCGACCCGAATGTCAAAGCGCCCTATACCGGCATGTTGCCGGGGCATGTGGCCGGTCATTACCCGCGAGAGGCGCTTGATATCGATCTGCTGCGCCTTGCGCAGTTCGCAGGCGCGCGGCTGGTGCAGGATCGCGCCGTGGGTCTGGACCGTGCCGCAAGGCTGGTGCAGCTCGAGCGGCGACCGGCGATCGCCTATGACCATCTGTCGATCGACATCGGCATCTCGTCGGCGCCGCTGGAGATCGCGGGCTTTGACCGGCACGGCATCGCCGCCAAGCCGCTTGGCCCGTTCGCCGAGGCCTGGGAGCGGTATGTCGCGGCGGTGGCGGGAAGTGGCAAGGTGCCGCGCGTGGCGCTGATCGGCGCGGGCGTGGGCGCGGTCGAGCTGGCGCTGGCGATGCATCACCGCTTGCGCGCCGTGGGTGCCGCGCGGCCCGAGATCACGTTGCTCGATGCGGGAAAGGCGCTGCAGGGCACGGCAGCGGGCACGCGCCGCGCGCTGTGGGAGGCATTGTGGCAAGCCGGGATCAAGCTGCGCGAGCATGTGGATGTCGCGGCGGTCACGCCCGACGCGGTCAGGCTGGCCGATGGCACGCTGATCGCGGCGCGTCTGGTGGTGGGCGCGGCAGGGGCGCGCCCCTGGGGCTGGCTTGCGCAAAGCGGCCTGCCGCTCAAGGACGGGTTCATCGAGGTGGATGAATGGCTGCGCGTGGTGGACGATCCCGCGATCTATGCGGTGGGCGACTGCGCCCATATCCGCCATGCGCCACGCCCCAAGGCCGGGGTCTATGCGGTGCGCGCCGCCCCCATCCTAACCCATAACCTGCGCGCCGATCTGACCGGGGCGCAGCGCCGCATCTTCAACCCGCAGGCCGATTTCCTGAAGCTCGTGTCACTTGGCGGCAAGCGGGCCTTGGCCGATAGAGGCGGTGTCGGGCTGTCCCTGCCGGGGCTGTGGCGCTGGAAGGACTGGATCGATCAGCGCTTCATGGAGAAGTTCCGCGATCTGCCCGACATGCCCGCCCCGGTCGTGCCGCAGGATGTGGCCAATGGCGTGCGCGCCGAGATGGCGGATCATCCGGTGATCTGTGGTGGTTGCGGCGCCAAGGTGGGGCCGGGCGCTTTGGGCGGGATGATCGCCGAGCTGGCGCCGGTGGCGCGCGACGATGTCCTGAGCCTTCCCGGAGATGATGCGGGCGTTCTGCGGATCGGCGGGCAGACGCAGGTTCTGAGCACCGATCATCTGCGCGCCTTTACCGCCGATCCGTGGGCCATGGCGCGGATCACCGCGGTGCATGCGCTGGGCGATGTCTGGGCGATGGGCGCCGAGCCGCAATCGGCGCTGGTCAATGTGATTCTGCCGCGCATGGCAGACCGCCAGCAGCGCCATACCCTGCGCGAGATCATGGCGGGTGCTGCCGAGGTGATGGCCGATGCCGGGGCTGCGATCATCGGCGGCCATACCACGCAGGGGCGCGAGATGACCATCGGCTTCACCGTCACGGGACTGTGCCGCGATGCCCCCATCGGGATTGGCGGGGCGCGGCCCGGTGATCGGCTGATCCTGACCAAACCTCTGGGGACGGGGATCATCCTGGCCGCTGCGATGGCGGCAAAGGCGGATGGGGATGTCGTGGCGCGCGCCATGGCCTCGATGGAGCGGCCCCTCGCGCAGGACTCCGGGATCTTGCGGGCCGATGCGCGCGCCATGACCGATGTCACGGGCTTCGGACTGGCGGGGCATCTGCTGGCGATCATGCAGGCCAGTGGCTGCGGTGCGATTCTCCGGCTGGCGGATATTCCCTTGCTGGACGGGGTCGCGGCGCTTGTAGAGCGGCGGATCTCATCGTCGCTGCAAGGCGCCAACGCGGCCCATGCGATGCCTTATATCGACGGGGCCGAGCCGCCGGAATGGCTGTTCGATCCACAGACTGCGGGCGGCTTGCTGGCGGCGGTCCCGTCCGGGAAAGCGGGTCCCTGTCTCGATGCATTGCGCGCGGCGGGCATCGATGCGGCTGAGATCGGAGAGGTCACGGATGACAGCGCGCGGCTTCTTCTACGCTAGGGTTAAAGGCGCGCATCAGCGCCGCCTCGATCCGGGGCAGGGCGCGGATCAGGGCTGCATCATCCAGATCATCCACGGCGACGCGATGCGCGGTTGAAACATCGTTGCGCTGTCGGGCCTTGGCATAGGCCGGATCGTAATGCTCGGTAATAAGGGCATGTGCCAGATCGGTGAACGCGCCTTGAGCCGCCAGCCGTTGCCATGCATCCACAAGGGCGTGGCCGCGAATGGGCCGCAGCAGGTCGAGCTGATGACACAGCTGGTCGGGCGTTGCGCTGATATCCGCATAGGCGCTGGCCAGAAAGGCGGCGCGCGCGGCGGATGGCGCGCTGATCTCGACGCTTGGCGCCGCGCGCATCGCCTGCCAGAGTGATGGCGGCACGATCCTGTGCCCGACCTTGTTGGACTCGGCCTCGATCACCACCGGACGCTGCGGATCGAGCCCGGCAAGCGCTTGGGCCAGCCGGCCCTCGAAAAGCTTCTGTGTCGGCTGACCGCCCGGCATGTCGCCCAAAGCCGAGCCGCGATGATTGGCCAGACCTTCGAGATCGATCACCTGCCAATCCCGTTCGGCAAGCAGCGCCAGAAGGCGGGTCTTGGCCGTGCCGGTATTGCCGTCAAGCAGCACCGGACTAAGGCCAAGCGGCTGCTCATAGAGCATGTCGACGACATGCCGGCGATAGGCACGGTAGCCGCCATCGAGAACCTGCACCCGCCAGCCGATCTGCTGCAGGATCGTGGCGAAAGCGCCCGAGCGCTGCCCGCCGCGCCAGCAATAGACCAGCGGTCGCCAGTTGCCCGGCTTGTCCGCCAAAGGCCCCTCGAGATACCCCGCCACATTGCGCGCGACATGGGCCGCGCCGATCTTGCGCGCCTTGAAACGGTCGTCCTGAACGTAAATTGTGCCGACTTCCGCGCGTTGCGCATCGCTGAGCGAGGGCAGGTTGATCGCGCCGGGAAGGTGGTCTTCGGCGTATTCCGCAGGCGAGCGGGCGTCGATGATCGTATCGACGCTCAGGTCGCGCAGGGCGCAAAGGTCGGGCAATTCGAATTTCATGACCCGCATCTAGGCCAATCCGCCCGCCTGCGCCAGATGGCAGCTGCGTGGCGGGCGCGTTGCGGGGCATGGAAAACGTCCTTTGCCGCCATCGATGTCACGCCATGGTCCAGATGCGCGGCAACCAGATTCTCTGATCGGTCTGATATTGGTGATGATTGGGCCAATAGTGGACCACATCTACAGGAAAATCGATTCACAAAGCGATGCAAAATTGCGCAATGGTCCTGATTTTCGCATAAAATAATGCCAGAGCCGAGATTTTCTTTTCAAGCGATGCTGACTTTGACTGACGCGGCGCGGCCTTTTGCAGCCGGTGTCCCGGTCGTTCAAAATGCCGGATTTTCACCGAAAAGGCAAAGGCTTACCTTGCGTCAAACGGTGCGGCGCCACCGCGCATTCCTGCACCGAAAACACCCCATGCAGGACGGTCGCTTGGTGCTTTGGGGTCAAGAAAGTTCTTTGGGCAGACCGATTCAGGCGCTTGACTTTTGATGCTGCCGATAACGCCGCGCGGATGAACGTGGCACGGCCAACATGGAGGTGAAGTGACTATGGAAGAACAGCTAGCGGAACTTGCGGCCAAGGTCGCCGCGATCGAAACCAAGGGCAACCTGACGAACACGATGTTCGCCGAGACATATTATTACCTGACAATCCCGCTGATGATCATCATCCATGCGGGATTTCTTGCCTATGAAATGGGCGCCTCGCGGGCCAAGAACGCGTTGTCGTCGGGGGTCAAGAACATCCTTGCCATCGCCTTCGTGATCCCGGCGTTCTATTTCTTCGGCTGGTGGGTCTATTGGGCGTTCCCCACGGGGTTCAGCCTGTCCGAAGGACCCAACGGCATTTCCGGCGCGGCCTATGCCAACAGCTTTGCATGGGGCTGGGGCGAGGCGGCTGCGGCCATGGGGCCGAATATCGACGATCAGATCAGTGGCGTGTTCTGGGGGGCGTTCACGCTGTTCGCCGCCACGACGGCCTCGATCATGTCGGGGGCGGTGATCGAACGCATCCAGACCGTGGGTTTCGTGATCCTTGCGGTGATCCTTGGCGGGTTCAGCTGGACGCTGGCGGCGGCCTGGGGCTGGCACGCCGATGGCTGGCTGGTGCAGAGCTGGGGCTTGCATGATTTCGGCGCGGCGGGTCTGGTCCATGCGGTGGCGGGCTTCTTCGCGCTTGGTGTGCTGATCAACCTTGGTCCTCGCGTCGGCAAGTTCAACGCAGATGGCACGGCGAACCACATTCCCGGTCACAATCTGCCGCTGACGGCGATGGGCCTGATGCTCATCATCGTCGGCTTCTGGGGCTTCCTGATGGCCTGTGTCGTCGTCGGCGGCGAGGCATGGTCTTGGGGTGCGAATTTCGCCACGATCTATGGCACGCCGACCAATCTTGGCGCGCTGAGCTTCAACATCCTGATGTCTGTGGCCGGTGGCATCATCGGCGCATGGCTGGGCACGCGTGATCCGTTCTGGATGATGTCGGGCGCTTTGGCCGGGATCATCTCGGTGGCGTCGGGTCTCGACATCTACTGGCCGGCACTTGCCTTCATCATCGCCTTCGGCGCTGGCCTGATCCTCAAGCCTGCGGCGACCTTCCTCGAGAAGTTCGGGATCGACGATGCGGTGGGGGCGGTCACGGTGCATGGCACGATCGGCATCTATGGCCTTGTGACGCTTGGTATCTTCGGTGTGGGCTATCCCGCCTTGCTGGGCGAGGGCGCGCCGACCATCAGCCTCGTGGGTCAGATCGTGGGGGCCGTCGTGTTCATCGCGATCGGGCTTGTTACAGGATATGTAAGCGCGCTGATCCTGAAGATGGTGGGTATGCTTCGGGTGCCTGAAGCTGCTGAAATCGCCGGTCTGGACACCGTCAAGGTGCCCGCACAGGCCTATCCCGAAGGGATCGCCGCGTCACCGCCGGCGGCCAGCTGAACAAGGAGGAACTGACATATGGGATATCCATTCGACACACCGACATGGGACGCGGCTAGCGGCGCGATCTTCATGGGCGCCGGCGGCGCGTTGCCGGGTCTGTTCACGCTGATCGCAATCGTGGTCTGTGTGCTTGCGCTGGTGCTTGGACAGGCCAAGGAAGCGGCCAAATACAAGAACCACAAGTAAGACCCCTCCGGTCTGACACGCATCCCCGCCGCGAAAGCGGCGGGGATGTTTTGTTGTCCGGCGATGCTTGCGTCAGGGCGCCCTTGGCGTGCTGTCTTGTCAAACCCTGCGTTTATGTGCCCGATACAGGACAGGCGCCTGTCTTGGCGCACAGCTTTCACGAGGCCCAGATGACGTTCGATTTTCTTGACCGTGGGACCCTATCCGAGCCTTTGTACCTGAGCCTCGCCGCCGCCATCGAGCGCGAGATCCGCGAGGGCAGGCTGCCTGCCGGGGCAAAGGTGCCGACGCATCGCGCGGTCGCGGCCGAGCTTGGCATCAGCGTGCAGACCGTCGGCAAGGCCTATGACCGGCTGCGCCAGCACAATCTGATCGAAGGCCATGTCGGGCGCGGCACTTTCGTGGTCGATCAGGCAATGCAGGACCGCCCGCCCTATGCGCTCAGGCCCGTGCAGACGCAGGTCTGTGATCTGGCGCTGTCGCGCCCTTTGTTCGATGAACGTCACGACATCGCCATGCGGCGCACCCTGCGCGAGATGGCCGACAAGGCCGATCCCGCGACGATCCTGTCCTGCCGGCCCAATCAGGGCCAGCTTGACCATCGCGAAGCCGGGGTGCTCTGGCTGTCGGGTCTGGGTCTGGAAGCCGATGCGGACCGGGTCATCCTGACCAATGGTGTCACGCATGGCATGGCGGCGGCGCTATCGGGGGTCACCGCGCCGGGCGATGTGGTGCTGGCGGATGCGGTGACCCATCATCTGGTGATATCGCTGTGCCGCTATCTGGGACTGACCCTGATCGGGGTGGCCGGTGATGGGCAGGGGATGCTGCCCGACGCGCTGGATCAGGCCTGCCGCACGCATAGGCCGCGGGTTCTGGTCACGCTGCCCACGCTGACCTTGCCGCAGGCGGGTGTCATGGACGCACCGCGCCGCGCCGCGATCGCTCGGATCGCGACGATGCATGATCTGGTGATCGTGGAAAACGATGCCTATGCACCGATTTTGTCGCGCGGTCCGGCGCCGATCACGGCGCTGGCGCCCGAGCGCAGCATTTACCTCACGACCTTCACCAAATGCACGGTCTCCGGTTTGCGGGCGGGCTACATGGTCGGCCCGGCGCATCTTCAATCGGCGCTGCTGAGCCGCTTGCTGGTGTTTTCATGGGCCGCCACGCCGCTTGTCTGCGAGATTGCCGCGCGTTGGGTGCGCGATGGCACCGCCGCCGAGCTGGCGCAGTGGCAGCGCGACCGTCTGGCCGAAAGGTTCGATATCGTCCGCGCCGTTCTGGGGCCGCATGACATTGAGGGTCATCCCGGCGGGTTGCATTACTGGCTGCCTTTGCCCAAGGGCTGGGACGCCCGGGATTTCGTCCGTCTGGCCCGCGATCAGGACATCGCGCTGGCCCCGGCGGGTCCATTCCTGACGCCGCAGGCCCCGGCCCTCGACGCGGTGCGCCTTTCCGTTGGCGGAGAGCCGGACGCGACCCGGTTTCGTGGCGCCCTCGAGCGGCTTGCCGCATTGTTGAGCGCTCCGCCCGAGGGGGCTTATCCGGTTGGCTACTAATAATGTAATGATGCAATTAATGGTTTGACATGCATTACAATGACCCCCACGCTTTCGGCATAAATGTTGAAACTAGGGAGCATTGTAATGGCGAACTACATGACGAAAACCGCAGTGGCTGCCACTGCCGCGAGTGTCATGGCCATGACCGCAAGCATGGCCAGCGCCGATACCTGGCGCTACGCATTCGAAGAGGCCATCGACGAAGTGCAGGGTGTTTTCGCCCAGAAATTCAAGGAAGAGATTGAAGCCAATTCCGATCACACCGTGCAGCTTTTCCCCTATGGCACGCTCGGCGAATCCGCCGACACCATGGAGCAGGCGCAGGCCGGCATTCTGCAATTCGTGGATCAAAGCCCGGGCTTCACTGGCTCTCTGATCCCCGAGGCACAGGTGTTCTTCGTGCCTTACCTCTTGCCGCAGGATACCGAGGCACTGGGCGAGTTCTTCCGCACCTCCAAGGCCATCAACGAGATGTTCCCCGAGCTTTATGCCGAACAGGGGCTCGAGCTTCTGGTGATGTTCCCCGAAGGCGAGGTCTGCATGACCACGCAAGAGCCTGTCAGCGGTCCGCCCGATCTCAACGAGGTGAAGTTCCGGGTGATGACCAACCCGCTTCTGGTGGAAAGCTACAAGGCCTTCGGCGCAACACCCACCCCGCTGCCATGGGGCGAGGTCTATGGCGCGCTGCAGACCGGCATCATCCAGGGTCAGGAAAACCCGATGTTCTTCATCGAGTCGACCAAGATGTACGAGGTGACCGAGGTCATCACCTGCGCGGGTCACAACAATTTCACCACCGCCGTGATGGCCAATCAGGATTTCTATGACGGCCTGTCCGAAGACGAGCAGCAGATGATCGACGACGCGATGGATGTCGCCTTCGAGCATATCATCGACTACCAGAAAGGGCTGCACGAAGAGAGCATCGAGAAGATCAAGGCGGCCAAGCCCGAAATGCAGGTCAATGTCCTGACCGAGGAAGAGCGCGCGCCCTTTGTCGAAGCGGCGGCGGATGTCGAAGCGACATTCCTCGAAATGACCGGCGAAAGCGGGGCTGCGATCCTCGAGCAGTTGAAAGCGGATCTCGACGCCGTGACCAACTGAGCATGACGGCCGGCGGCCGCGGTCCTACCGCAGCCGCCGGATATTTTCCAAGGGTCATTTGAGGACATTACGGGGATGAGCGAGTCTCAGACGCAGTCGCAGACGGATACCACCTCTGCAGACGATGCGGCGCTTGGCGAATACCGCTCGACACTGCCGGGGGTGCTTGGCGGCATCGACAACACGATCGCCCGGATCGAGGCGGTGCTTCTGGCGGTGGGCGTCCTGCTGATGGCGGCCAACACGATCGCCAATGTGGTGGGGCGGTTCGTCTTTCAGAACAGCCTGTTCTTTTCCGAGGAACTGAACCGCATCCTGATCATCATGATCACCTTTGCCGGTATCAGCTATGCGGCGCGTCACGGGCGCCATATCCGCATGTCGGCCATCTATGACGCGATGCCGCCGCGACTGCGCAAGCTGATGATGATCGTGATCACGCTGGTCACGGCCGTCTTTATGTTCGGGCTGTGCTGGTATGCCTTCAATTACATCATGACACAGGCCGGGCGCGGGCGCGTGCTTCCCTCGCTTCAGATCCCCGTCTGGATCACGCTGGTCTGGGTTCCGGTCGGCTTTTTCATGACCGGGATGCAGTATCTGCTGACCGCCATCAAGAACATCCTCGAGAAGGATATCTTCCTCTCGACCGCCGTTCTGGAAGGCTATGACGAAGACGAGATGGAGGTCTGACGGATGGCGCTCACGATTTTCTCGATCATGATCGTCCTGCTTCTGCTGGGCTTTCCGATGATGATCCCGCTGATCGTTGGGGCCTTTGTCGGCTTCTACACGCTCTTCGGAGGCTTCAGCCAGCTTGAGACCATGATCCAGCAGATCATGGCGGGCATCCGGCCCGCCTCGTTGATCGCGGTGCCGATGTTCATTTTCGCGGCCGATATCATGACGCGCGGCCAGTCGGCCAACCGGCTGATCGACCTCGTGATGGCCTTCGTCGGTCATCTGAAAGGGGGCCTCGCAGTGTCCACGGCGGCGGCCTGCACGATGTTTGGCGCAGTCTCGGGCTCGACCCAGGCCACGGTGGTGGCCATCGGCTCGCCCTTGCGGCCCCGTATGCAGAAGGCCGGCTATAACGACAGCTTCATCCTGGCGCTGATCGTGAACGCGTCGGATATCGCGTTTCTCATCCCGCCGTCGATCGGGATGATCATCTATGGCGTCGTGTCCAACACCTCGATCGCCGAGCTGTTCATCGCCGGGATCGGGCCGGGGCTTTTGATCCTGTTCCTGTTCTCGGTCTATTCCTGGATCTACGCGGTCCGCAACAAGGTGCCCACCGAGCCGAAATTCAGCTGGCCGGAACGCCTAAGCGCCGGGCGCAAGGCGCTCTGGCCGCTGGGGTTTCCGCTGATTATCATCGGCGGCATCTATGGCGGCATCTTCAGCCCGACCGAGGCGGCGGCGGCCTGCGTGCTCTATGCGCTCATCCTCGAGGTGGTGATCTTCCGCGAACTGGACCTCAAGGGGGTCTATGACACGGCGAAATCCACAGGTCTCATCACGGCGGTGGTGTTCATCCTCGTAGGCGTGGGCGCGGCATTTTCCTGGGTGATCTCGTTTGCACAAATCCCGCAGCAGATCCTTAGCGGGATCGGCATCGACCAGATGGATCAGATCGGCGTGCTCTTCGTGATCTCCATCGCGTTTTTCGTGGGCTGCATGTTCGTCGATCCCATCGTGGTGATCCTCGTGCTGGTGCCGATCTTCGCGCCCGTGGTGGATCAGGTAGGGCTCGATCCGGTTCTGGTGGGCACGATCATCACGCTGCAGGTGGCCATCGGATCGGCCACCCCGCCTTTCGGCTGCGATATCTTCACCGCCATCGCCGTGTTCAAACGCCCCTACATGGAGGTGATCCGCGGCACGCCGCCCTTCATCTTCATTCTGCTGTCGGTCGCGGTGGCGCTGATCTTCTTCCCGCAGATCGCCCTTTTCCTGCGCGATCTGGCCTTCGCGAAGTAGGCAGGAGAGACGGATGTTCAAATCTATCCTTGTCCCGTTCGACGGCTCGCCCAATGCCGAGAAAGCCCTTGAAACCGCGCTGGAGCTGTCGCGCGCCTGCAGTGGCGGTGACATCAAGATCACGATCCTGACAGTCTATCGGCACCATTCGATGCTCGAGGCATCGCTGTCGATGGTGCGCCCCGACGATCCCGGCAATCTCGATGACATCATGCGCGCCCACGCCAAGGAAGTGGCCGAATACGCCAAGACCCTCGCGCATAACGCGGGCCGCACCGATGTGCGGGCTTTCGTGAAATCCGGGCCTGCCTCGCGCACCATCGTGAAATTCGCGCAAGAGCACGGGATGGATCTGATCGTGATCGGGAGCCGTGGGCTGGGCTCGGTCGAAGGGTATCTTCTGGGCAGCGTGTCCCACAAGGTCACGGGTATTTCGACCGTCCCCGTGCTGGTGGTCTGACCGCCGCGCCCCGCCAAGGGCGCGCGGCCCCGGATCACACCTTGTCTTTGCCGCGCTCGTCGCCACCCCGGCGGAACAGCCGGGTGACGATCATGAAGAACAGCGGCACAAAGACCACCCCCAGGATCGTGGCCGACAGCGTCCCCGCAAGCACGCCCGAGCCAATGGCATTGCGCCCGCCCGAGCCTGCGCCGGAACTCAGCACCAGCGGCAGCACGCCAAGCGAAAACGCCATCGAGGTCATGATGATCGGGCGAAAGCGCTGGCGCGCGGCTTCGGCCACGGCGTCGATCACGCGTTCTCCCGCCTCGTATCTGTCGCGCGCGAACTCCACGATCAGAATGGCGTTCTTGCCGGTCAGGCCGATCACGGTCAAAAGCCCCACCTGGAAGAACACGCCGTTTTCGAACCCGCCCAGCCACGCACCGGTGAGTGCGCCCAGAATGCCGATCGGCATGGCCAGCATCACCGCGAAGGGAATGGACCAGCTTTCGTAGAGTGCCGCCAGCGACAGGAACACCGCCGCCAGTGACAGCGCATAAAGCAGCGGCGCCTGATTGCCCGATTGCCGCTCTTCCAGCGACAGCCCGGTCCAGGCCAGACTGTAGCCGGTGCCAAGCTCGCTCACCAACCGCTCCATCTCGGCCATGGCCTCGCCGGTGGTGACACCCGTCGCGGGTGAGCCCTGAATCTGGATCGACGGCACGCTATTGTAGCGATAAAGCCCCTGCGCGCCGTAATCCCATCGCCCTTCGGCGAAATTCGAGAACGGCACCAGCTGCCCGCTGGCATTGCGCACGCGCCACTTGTCGATATCCGTGGGCACGGCGCGGGCATCGGCCTCGCCCTGCACATAGACGCGCTTGATGCGGCCCTGATCGATGAAGTCGTTCACATAGGTCCCGGCCCATGCGATCTGCAGAAGCTGGCCGACATCGGTGGGCGTCAGACCCATCGCACCGGCCTTGCGCCAGTCGATATCCAGATTGAACTGCGCGGCATCCTCCAGCCCGCTGGGGCGGGCCGAGGCGATCAGCGGACTTTGCGCGGCGGCCCCCAGAAGACGGTTGCGCGCGGCGACAAGATCCTCGTGGCTTTGCCCGTCGCGGGCCTGCAGGTAGAAATCGAAGCCCGACACGTTGCCAAGCTCGATCACCGAGGGCGGCACGATGGGAAAGACCTGTGCATCCTGAATCTGGCTGAAGGCGCCAAAGGCCCGTCCCGCCAGCGCCTGCACGCTTTGTTGCGGGGCAGGGCGCTCGTCCCAGTCCTTCAGCTGAACAAAGGCCAGACCCATGTTCTGCCCGCGTCCGGCAAAGCTGAAGCCGACGACCCCGAAGGTCGATTCCACGACCTGGTCCTCTTGCGTGAGGTAATAATCCTCGACCTGCTTGACCACTTCCAGCGTCCGTTCGGCGGTGGCGCCCGTGGGGGTCTGGATCAACGTGAACAGGATGCCCTGATCCTCTTCGGGCAGAAAGCCGGTGGGCGTGCGCATGAACAGACCCACCATCACCGCCGCCAGCACAAGATAGATGATGCCCACCCGGAAGGGTCGGCGCACACTCCAGCGTACGGTGCCGGTATAGCCGTTGGTCAGTCCCGAAAAGCCGCTGTTGAACCAGCCGAACGGCCCGCGTTTTGCCGCGTGCCCTTTGGGTTTGAGCAACGAGGCGCAAAGCGCCGGGGTCAGCGTCAGCGCAACCACCACCGACAGCGCCATGGCCGAGACGATGGTGATGGCGAATTGCTGATAGATCACCCCGGTCGAGCCGGGAAAGAACGCCATCGGCACAAAGACCGCCGACAGAACCATGGCGATCCCGATCAGCGCGCCGGTGATCTGGCCCATGGATTTATGCGTGGCCTCGCGCGGGGGCAGGCCTTCTTCTTCCATGATGCGCTCGACATTCTCGACCACCACGATGGCGTCATCCACAAGCAGGCCGATCGCCAGCACCATCGCCAGCATCGTCAGCGTGTTGATGGTGAAGCCCGCCGCCGCCAGCACCCCGAACGTGCCCAGAAGCACCACAGGCACCGCCAGTGTCGGGATCAGCGTGGCGCGCAGGTTCTGCAGGAACAGGAACATCACCAGAAACACCAGGCCGATCGCCTCGAACAGGGTCTTGACCACTTCCTTGATCGAGATTTCGACAAAGGGCGTGGTGTCATAGGGAATGACGTAATCAACGCCCGTCGGGAAGAACCGGGAGAAATCTTCCATCCGCTCCTTGATCGCGGACGCGGTGTCCAGCGCATTGGCCCCCGGCGCCAGCGTGATCGCCATGCCCGCGGCCGGATCGGCGTTGAACCGGGCGATCGTGGCATAGTTCTCGGCCCCGATCTCGACCCGCGCCACATCATCCAGAAGCACAAGCCCGCCATCGGTTTCGGCGCGCAGCACGATCTGGCGGAAATCCTCGGGCGTGCGCAGCAGCGATTGCGCGGTGATCGTGGCGTTGAGTTGCTGCCCCTCAAGCGTCGGGCGCGCCCCAAAGGCCCCGGCCGAGATCTGCGCGTTCTGTGCCGAAACCGCCGCCACCACATCCGCCGGCGTCAACTCGAATGCCGCGAGTTTCGCCGGATCCAGCCAGATGCGCATGGCATATTGCCCGCCGAACACATTGACCGATCCAACCCCCTGGATCCGGCTCAGCTCATCGACGAGGTTGCTGACCATGTAATCGGCCAGATCCACCTGCTCGAGCGTGCCATCGGTCGAAATCAGAGCGACCACCATCAGGAACCCGGCCGAGGATTTTTCCACCGTCAGCCCCTGACGCTGCACCGTTTCCGGCAACAGCGGCGTGGCTTGGCTCAGTTTGTTCTGAACCTGGACCTGCGCGATATCGGCATCGGTGCCGGTCTCGAACGTGAGCGTCACCTCGGACAGCCCGTCCGCCGTGGAGCTGGAGGAAAAATAGCGCAGCCCGTCAAGCCCGGTCATTTGCTGTTCGATCACCTGCGTGACGGTATTGGCCACGGTATTGGCCGACGCGCCGGGATAAGTCGCGGTGATCGTTACCGAAGGCGGCGCGATCTGCGGATATTGCGCCACCGGAAGCGTGCGGATCGCCAGAATGCCGATGCCCATGATGAGGATCGAAATCACCCAGGCAAAAACGGGCCGGTCGATGAAGAAGCGTGCCATGCGTTACGTCCCTCTCTGCGCCGGTCAGTCAGCCGGGGCTGCGTTCGCGTCACCGCCGCGTTCCTGCGGCGAGACCGTGGCGCCGGGCGCCGTTTTCTGAAACCCTGCCACCATCACGCGGTCGCCGGGCATCAGGCCGTCATCGACCACCCAATCGCTTTGACGATCCTGCAAAATGGACAGCGCGCGCTCCTCGACGACCCCCTCCGCGTTCACCACCCAGGCGGTTGGCCGCCCCCGGCGGTCGCGCACCACGCCCTCTTGCGGCACCAGAAAGACCCCGTTCACCACCTCGACCGGCAGCAGGACCTGCACATACATGCCCGGCAACAGCAACGTATCCGGGTTCGAGAACTGCATGCGCAGCGTCACCACCCCCGTCTGCGGGTCCACTTTCGGCTCGGCGGCCTGAAGGCGGCCCGTGTGCTCGTAGTCCGATCCATCCGCCAGCGTCAGCCGGACGGTGCCATCCGCATCCGCCAGCGCGTCCTCGGTTTCGCCGCGCCGCCACCGCAGCAGGTCAGCGGCGGATTGGGTCACGTCCACATAAACCGGGTCGATCTTGCGGATCACCGCCAATGGTTGCGCCTGACTGGCGGTCACCAATTCCCCCTCGCTGGTCTGCGACAGGCCGATCCGGCCCGACAGGCGGGCGCGGATGGTTGTCCGCGACAGCTCGATTTCGGCAGCGTTCAATTGCGCGCGGGCAAGTTCCAGCGCCGCCAGCGCCGAGTCGCGGGCCGATTGCGCATCATCCAAAGCCTGTTCGCTGGCCACGTTGCGGGCCTGCAATTCCTTCAGCCGCTCCGCCTCGCGTTCCGCCGCGCCAAGCTGCGCCTGTGCCTGCGAGACGCCAGCGCGCGCCTGCTGCACCGCGGCGTCATAGGTCGCGCTGTCGATCCGGTAGAGCGGATCATTTGCATCGACATGCGCGCCTTCCTGAAACAGCCGCTCGGTGATGATCCCGTTGACCTGCGGGCGCACCTCTGCCTGCGCCGATGCCGCAACGCGGCCCGGAAGCGTCGATGTCAGGGTGACGGTCTGAGGCTCCAGCGTGACGACGGTGACAGCGGTGGGCTGCCCGCCTTGCTGTGCCAGCATCATGGACGGAAGCGCCATGAACAGGCAGGCCGCCAAAGCAAAAGGAATACGTGCTGAAACTGTCATCTTTGGCCCTTTCGGATTGCGAACCGTCGTCACGGCGCAGGTGCAATGCATGTCATCTCGTGCAGGCCTTAGACAGGTCTGCCTCACATATAACAATGACCCCTATCGAACACGCAATGTGCGTTCATGCGGGATGTGAATCTACTTTAAGTCGCGTACCATCGGACTGTTCAGAACCGGCCAGTTGCCCGCCGAGACCTGCTGCCCATCCTCGAAAGCGACAAAGCTGCGTTGCCCGAAATAGGCGAGCTTTTCAAGGTTTGCGCCCATATCTTCGGGCGTGTCGCCGGATATGAACAGGAAAACCTGCCCTGATGGCGTGCGTTCTGCCCATCCTCGCGCCGTTCCCGCGCGGCTTTCGGGCGGGCTGGGTGCCGCGATCAGCCGGTCACGCATGGCCGCGACGCTGGCAGTATCCCCGATCACGGCGACCGGGTCTGATGTCATGTCCTCGGGCGCGACACCGGCCTTGTCCTTCGCCAGTCCCGGAATGCGCCCGGCCAGCCGCTTGGCCGGCTCATCAAAGCCTTGCGCTACCGCCATCTCAAGCCGTTGCAGACCGGGATCGAACATCGCATCCGCAAGGATCGGCGCCGTTTCGGCCGTCAAAAGCTGCCGCGCAAGATCGAAATCCGGATCGACGGTGATTTTCGTCGCCTCTCCCGATAGCGGAATGTCCAGACTGGCACTGCCCGAGCGCAGATCGACCATCCGCAGTTGCGCGCCCGTTTTCGTGTCGACCCGCACCGGCACACGCAGCCGGTAATGCGGTGCGGTTTGCTCCAGCGTCAGGCGCAGCATGCCATCGTCCCGAACCGCCGCCCCGGACAACGAGATTTCCGGCAGGCCCGACCGCGTGAGCCACTGATCGAAAAACCACCCAAGGTCACGCCCTGCGGCCTCTTGGAACGCCACCCTCAGATCATCCCATCCGGCAACCTGATGCATTTGCGCGGTGTAGAACCCTTGGATCGCGCTGTCGAATGCGGCAGCGCCGATCTCGTCGCGCAGCATGTGAAACACCAGCGCCGCCTTGCCATAGCCCACCGCCTGCTGCCCGTCATGCGAGGAGGATCGGAACGCTGTCAAAGGGCGGTTTTCATCGGGCGGCAGATCGGCCAGCGCGCGCAGCCAGTCCAGCCGCATCTTGCGCGCCGCATCGCCGCCCTCGGCTTCGGCCAGCGCATGATCGGCCTGAAAGGTGGTCAACCCCTCGGCCCAGTTGCCGCTGGCGTAATCCACCGCCACCGCATTGCCCCACCAGCTGTGCAGCACCTCATGCGCCAGCGACCGGCCGCGCATATAGGGATGCGCAAGGATCGACTGGCTGACATAGGTCAGCCCGGCAAAGCCAAGCCCGACCGGGATGGGCGCGGAGACGACTGAAAACGACGCGTAGGGATACGGTCCGATCCGGCTTTCGAACTGCTCGATATAGCCCGCGCTCGCAGTCAGATAGGCGTCGGACAGGCTCGCATCGGTCGCGGCGAAATAGGTGCGCAGATCGCGACCATCGCGTTGCGTTTCTTGGATGTCGTAGTGGCCTGTGAAAATCCCGATGCCGCTCGCGCGGCCCTCGAAGCTGAACGAGGTCCTATATCGGCCCTCTTCTGTCCTCGCGGCGATCCTCGATCCGGTGGCGACAGCGGTCTGCGCCGCGGGCGTGTCGATCGTGATTGCGAAAACATGCAGCGCGCGCTCATCCGTCGGCAGCCAGTCCGACCCTATAAGATAGCTGCCCTCCGGGCTGAACGCGACGGCGCGCGGCGCCCGCTCAAGCGGCGGAAGCCGACCCTCGAGCGTGACATCAACCGGTTTTCCCGCATGCCGCTCGGCTGATATCTCCCCGGTATCGGGCTCATGCGTGGTTTCGCCGGCCAGCGCCATCTCTGTCACCCGCAGCCAGTCTTCCCGAGGCAGGAGGATCGCTCCCTGCGGCGCCATGATCCGCGTCATGATCCTGACATCGCCATCGTCGCCCGTCATGGTCACGTTGATCTCTTGTGTGACCGGTTCATTGGCAAAAACCGTTGAGACAGGGGCCTGCCAAAGACAGATTGCCACGATGAAGACGACAAACCGGATCAAATTACGCGCCTTTCCCTTGACTGCACAACAGCCTCCCAAGACATAGACTGACCCGGCACATCGTCCATCCGTCGCCGCGTCTTTCAGGGCACCTTGCCACCAGCGACCCGTCTCACGGCCTCTTGTCCGCCTCGTCTTGCGAATCGTGAATAAGGCGCAAATGTGTCGCCGGGCACCCCGGATTATGTGCGCTTCGCCTATAAAAAAGTCGTTTTTCCCCTTCTGTTTCCATATCGGCAACAGTGATGCGGTTAAGTCACGGTAAATGTGGCTAAAAAAGAGCATTATATTGACAGAATAGCTGCACTCATGCACATATTGAGACACATGAGGCCAGTGATCTTTGGCGACAGCACGTCGGCAGACGCCTTCGACAAGGATCTGGTCTCAACGAGATAACGCGTGGAACAGGCCGGTTCGGCCCGCGCATAGGCTTACGAGTGGCCGCGTTTTAGCGGTAGGGTGTGTCGTTTGAAGACTTACCGTTTCAGGCAGCTATTTAATCTAAGGCCGGTCGTCCTCTGGGCGGCCGGCTGATCCTTTTGGGCCACCTCTGACACGCCTCTCGCGTGGCCCCGGCTTACCCGCCCCGATTACCCTGCATCCGCACGCGCCTGGTGGCTCTCTGGCGGCACACCCCCCAGATTTTCGGTCAGCTCTGCCGCCGCCCGGGCCACGATCTGGCCGATCCTGTCCAATTTGTCGTCCTGCAATCGCGCCGCAAGCCCCGACACCGATATCGCACAGGCCGCCTCTCCCTGCGGAGACCACACAACCGCAGCCAAACAGCGCAGCCCGGTGACATGTTCCTCATCATCCAGCGCATAGCCACGCCGCCTGATATCCGCGATATCCTGCAACGCGGTCTTCAGGTTACGATGCGACCGGGCGGTCAAAGGGTGAAACCCGGTGCGCGCGACAAAGGCCTTGATATCCTCGTCCGTCCATGTGGCAAGAATGGCCTTGCCCATCCCCGAACAGAACACCGGCACGCGGCCGCCGGGCGGTGATATCGCGCGCATGATCTCGCGGCTTTCCACCTGACTGACCGTCACCAGCTCGTCATTATCCAGCAATCCAAGATTGGCCGTCTCACGAGTCGCATCCCGCAGCCGGCGCAAATACGGCAGGGCAGGGGCCACGAAATTGTGCCGACGCCCAAAGGCAGCACCCGCGGCAAAGGCTTCGCGCCCCACATGCCACAAGGCGTTTTCCGGCTCGAACTGGGCAAACCCCTGCAATTCCAACGTCGTAAGCAGCCGGTGGGCCGTCGATACGGCCAAACCGGCTTCGCGCGCCGCGTCGCTCACCCGCAGGCCCTCGTCATGCCGACTGAGGATGCGAAGCAGGTTCAGCGCGCGCACAACCGATTGCACGCCTTGGCTTTTCTGAGTGTCCATTTGGTATACCTTTCCATACAATGGAAAATATTTTTCTGTTTCTTACAAGTTTACGGGCTGTGCGCTAGCCCCTTCCCGAACATTAATCCGGAGGATCGACATGACCGATTACGTAGACCGCAATGGCCTGTCCGTGGCAGCCCCGCTGGCCCGGCTGATCGAAGATGACATCCTGCTCGGCATCACGCCCGATGCGTTCTGGTCCGGCTATGCCGCGATGCTGCGTGATCTGGCGCCCGTCAATGCTGATCTGCTCGCCAAGCGCGAGGCGCTCCAGCGTCAGATCGACGAGTGGCACAAGGCCCGTCGGGGCCAACCGTTCGACGGCGAGGCCTATCGCGACTTCCTGTCCGAGATCGGCTATCTGGAAGCCGAACCCGCGCCTTTTGCCGTCAGCACGCGCAATGTCGATCCCGAAATCGCGAGCATCGCAGGGCCGCAACTGGTGGTGCCCGTGATGAACGCGCGCTTCGCGCTCAATGCCGCGAATGCGCGTTGGGGATCGCTCTATGATGCGCTCTACGGCACCGACGCGATCGAAGGTGCGCCCGAAGGACAGGGCTATGATCCGCGCCGTGGCGCCAAGGTGATCGGCTGGGCGCGTGCGCATCTCGATGAGGTCGTGCCGCTGGCGCAAGGCTCATGGGCCAATGTCGCGGCTCTGGACGTGGCGAATGGCGCGCTCGGCATCACCGTTGGCGGAGAGAAAACGACCCTCGCCGATCCGGCGCAGTTCGCAGGCTACACCGAGGGTGGCAACGTCTTCCTTCGCGCCAATGGACTGCTGATCGAGGTGGTGATCGACCGCTCGTCGGCCATCGGCAAAGATGACCCCGCGGGCATATCCGACATCCGGCTCGAAAGCGCGCTTACGGCCATTCAGGATTGCGAGGATTCCGTCGCCGCCGTGGACGCCGAGGACAAATGCGTGGTGTACGCCAATTGGCTGGGCCTGATGCGGGGTGACCTCGAAGAACGCTTCGACAAGAGCGGCAAGACCGTGATCCGCCGCCTGAACCCCGATGTCACCTATCTTGATCCGCAGGGCAACAGCGTCACCCATCCGGGCCGCGCGCTGCTTCTGGTGCGCAATGTGGGCCACCTGATGACCACCGACGCCGTTCTGATGGACGGTGCCGAGACGCCCGAGGGCATGCTCGACGCCGCCGTGACCGTCGCCGCCGCGATGCACGATCTGGCCAACACCGGGCCGCGCAACTCGCGCGCCGGCTCGATCTATGTGGTCAAGCCCAAGATGCATGGCCCCGAAGAGGTGGCCTTCACCGATACGCTCTATGCCCGTGTCGAGGATCTGCTGGGCTTGCCGCGCCATACCGTGAAGCTGGGCGTGATGGACGAAGAGCGCCGCACATCGGCCAACCTTCTGGCCTGCATCAAGGCCGTGAAGGACCGGTGCGTGTTCATCAATACCGGCTTCCTCGACCGCACCGGCGACGAGATCCACACCTCGATGCAGGCCGGTCCCGTCGTCCCCAAGGGCGAGATGCAAAAAGAGCTCTGGCTGGCCGCTTACGAGGCGGGCAATGTCGATGCGGGTCTGGCCGCGGGCATGTCCGGCAAGGGCCAGATCGGCAAGGGCATGTGGGCGAAACCCGATGCCATGGCCGAAATGCTCGGGGTCAAGATCGGCCATCCCAAGGCGGGCGCCAATACCGCATGGGTGCCGTCACCCACCGCCGCGACCCTGCACGCGACCCATTATCACAAGGTCGATGTGGCCGCACTGCAGGAGGAATTGAAGACCCGGCAGAAGGCATCGCGCACGGATCTTCTGACCCCGCCGCTGATGATCGGGCGCAACCTGTCGACCGAGGATATTCAGCGCGAGCTGGACAATTCCTGTCAGTCGATCCTGGGCTATGTGGTGCGTTGGGTCGATCAGGGGGTCGGCTGCTCGAAAGTGCCGGATATAAACGATGTGGCCCTGATGGAGGATCGCGCGACCTTGCGGATTTCCTCGCAGTATCTGGCCAACTGGCTGCTGCATGGCATCTGCACCCCCGAAGAGGTCGAGGCGTCTCTGCGGCGCATGGCGCCCAAGGTCGATGCGCAGAATGCCCATGATCCGGCTTACACGGCGATGGCGCCGGACTTCGATGGTGTGGCGTTCCGCGCGGCGCATGACCTGATCTTCAAGGGTGCGGAACAGCCTTCGGGCTATACCGAACCGCTTCTTCACGCCGCGCGCCGCGCGGCCAAGGCCGCCTGAGGGGGAACGATCCATGATGACAGTCAAACGGCTCGATCTCGCGGATGCGGGCATCCTTCTGGCGGGCGCGCGCGCCAAGGCCTCGGACATCGGGGTTCCGATGTGCATCGCCATCACGGATGAGGGCGGCAATCTTGTCGCCTTTGAGCGGATGGATGGCGGCAAGGTCACCTCGATCACCATCGCCATCGACAAAAGCTTCACCGCCTCGGGGGCCAAGAAGGCCACGCATGAGTACGGCACGGCCAGCCAACCCGGCGCACCGGCTTACGGCATCGCCTCGGCGATCAGCGGGCGGCTCATGGTGGTGGGCGGTGGCCTGCCCGTGATTGTGGACGGAGACGTCGTGGGCGGGATCGGCGTCAGTTCCGGCACACCCGCTCAGGATATCGAAGTGGCCGAAGCCGGCATCGCCGCATTCCTTGCCGCGCAGGCCTGACGCCGCAGCCTCTGTCTGGCCCACTCTCGAACAAGCCGCGGGCGCAGAAATCCTCTGCGCCCGTTTTGTTTTCGGGTTCGTACGAAAGTGCCACCTCTTTGGTACGAACCGTACCGTTTTTCCAATGGCTCGAAACCGATCAGCGATCGGTCGACACCTGCAAAATCCGGCCATGGACAAGACGCTCCGCCGTGTCCACCTCGAGCCGCAAAACCCGTCCGAGCAATCCGCGCCCGAACGCTCCCGGAGAGCACCTCTTCGGCACGGATCACAGCTTGCGCCCCGACCGAACGGCCTTTTGGTATCGTGCGCTCAACGGCGATCAGCCCTTCAGGACATGATGCAGGGCAGGGCGGGATCGAGTCTTCGCAACGGGTCAAAATGCTTTTAAATTAAATACTTGGCGCCTATGGCGCACCCGCTCCGGACCCTCGCGCCGACGAGGCGGATCTGCTCATCTGGCCTCGTGGCGGGCACGGAAGCGGGCGATGTCGCGTTCGGTCGGCGCTTGCCCCGTGAATGTCATGACGTAGTCCGGCACGCGCGCGAGGCGGTCTTCCATGGCCTCGCGCACCTGCATCGAGATATAGCCGATCTGCGTCAGGTACACGGTGCGCGCCCGAACATCGGCCTCCCCCTCGGCGTATCCGAACCGGGTGAACATGCCTCGGATGGCATTCAGGCGGGTGGCATCGGCCGCGCGCACCCGCGCAGCGACCTCTTCGGACTGATGGGCCCAACCGCGCACGGCAAGGTCCAGCCGCGTCTCGAACGGGCCTCCGTCCAGAAACACGCTGATCAGGTTCAGCACAGCTTCGGCGATCGTTTCTGCATAGGCCTGCGTCGCGCGCTCGAGGCTTCCGGTATTGGTCTCCTCCCAATCCGCCAAAAGCGCATCCAGAAGTGCCGCGCGATCCGGAAAGAACCAATAGAAACTGGTGCGCGACAGATTGAGGCCCGTGGCCAGCGGTTGGATCTTCACCGCATCGAGCCCCGAGGACAAGAACGCCTCGCGCGCGGCGTCAAGCCAGACCTCTCGCGAGCCGCGCCAACCCCCTGTCTTTTCGGTTTTTTCCGTCTTTGTCTCCATGTCGCGAGCTTACAGGCTCCCCTCCCATACGGCAAGAAAATCGTCGCGAATGAACAATAAATTGACAGTAATGAACATTTCTGGAATCGTCCCTGCAGCCATCCGGAGCCATGCCATGTCCAACGACCCCCTGTTGCAGCCCTATCAGCTCAAGCATCTGACACTGCGCAACCGCATCATGACCACCAGCCACGAACCGGCCTATCCCGAGGATGGGATGCCCAAGGACCGCTATGCCGCCTATCACGCGGAACGCGCCAAGGCAGGTGTCGCATTGGCGATGACGGCAGGTTCCGCTGCGGTGTCGAAGGACAGCCCGCCCGTGTTCAACAATATCCTCGCCTATCGCGACGAGGTGGTGCCATGGATCAAAAAGTTGACCGATGCCTGCCACGATCACGGCTGCGCGGTGATGATCCAGCTGACCCATCTTGGTCGTCGCACGACCTGGAACCAGGGGGACTGGTTGCCGTCGGTGTCGTCGTCCAGACACCGCGAACCGGCGCACCGGGCTTTTCCCAAGCTGGCCGAGGATTGGGATATCGAGCGCATCATCACCGATTTCGCCGATGCCACTGAGCGCATGAAGGCAGGGGGCATGGACGGGATCGAATTGCAGGTCTATGGCCACCTGCTCGATCAATTCTGGTCGCCCCTGACCAATGATCTCGACGGCCCCTATGGCGGCGCGTCGCTGAACAGCCGGATGCAACTGCTGATGGATGTGCTTCATGGCATTCGCAAACGCGTGGGCGACGACTTCATCGTGGGGCTGCGCTATACCGCAGACGAGGCCGAGGCAGGCGGGATCACCGCCGAGGAAGGCCTCGAGATATCGAAGCGGCTGGCGGCCACCGGCATGGTCGATTTCCTGAATGTCGTACGTGGGCGGATCCATACCGATCCGGCCATGACCGACGTGATCCCGATCCAGGGCATGAAAAGCGCCCCGCATCTGGATTTCGCGGGCGAGGTCAAGAAGGCCACCGGCATGCCCACCTTCCACGCAGCCAAGATCCCCGACGTCGCGACCGCCCGGCATGCCGTGGCGGCGGGGCTTCTGGACATGGTGGGCATGACCCGCGCGCATATGGCCGACCCGCATATCGTCAGGAAGATCATGGAGGGGCGTGAGGATGATATCCGCCCCTGTGTTGGCGCGACGTACTGCCTTGACCGCATTTATCAGGCGGGTGAGGCGCTGTGCATCCACAACGCCGCGACGGGCCGCGAACTGACCATGCCGCACGAGATCACGCCGGCCGAGACCCGCAAGAAGGTGGTGATCGTCGGTGCCGGGCCTGCCGGGCTCGAGGCAGCTCGCGTCGCCGCAGAAAGGGGCCATGATGTGACGGTCTTCGAGGCCCAGCCGGATCCGGGTGGACAGATACGCCTGACCGCGCAGAACCCTCGCCGCCGCGAGATGATCTCGATCATCGAATGGCGTATGGCGCAATGCGCGGCGCGCGATGTCGAATTCCGTTTCAACGCTTGGGCCGAGGCCGCGGATGTGACGGGCCTCAATCCGGATGTGGTCATCGTCGCCACCGGCGGCTTGCCGAATACCCAGCTTTTCGAAAACCGCAACGAGCAGGACCTCGTCGTTACGGCCTGGGACATCATCGCAGGCGACGTCAAACCCGGCCAGAACATATTGATCTACGACGAAAGCGGCGATCACCCCGGCGTCATGGCCGCCGAGATTGCCGCGAACGCGGGCAGCACCGTCGAGATCATGACCCCCGACCGCACTTTTGCGCCCGATATCATGGGGATGAACCTCGTTCCTTACATGCGTGCGCTGCAGGATAAGGATGTGACTTTCACCGTCACCCGCCGCCTCAAGGACGTGGTACGCGACGGCAATCGGCTCAAGGCGGTGATCGGGACGGATTACAGCGACCTGAAGACGGAAAAGGCCTATGATCAGGTGGTTGTGAACTATGGCACCTTGCCGATGGATGATCTCTATTTCGAGCTCAAACCGCTGTCATCGAACGGAGGTGCCGTGGATTATGACGCCTTGATCGATGGCCAGCCGCAGGATGTGACGCGCAATCCAGAGGGGGCTTTTGCCCTCTATCGCATCGGTGACGCCGTCAGCGCGCGCAACACCCATGCCGCGATCTACGATGCTTTGAGGTTGATGAAGGACATCTGACATGCGCGCATCCCGCACGGTTCATGTCATCTCGGCCCATGCCGAAGGCGAAGTGGGCGACGTGATCGTCGGCGGTGTGCTGCCGCCGCCCGGCGAGACGCTCTGGGACCAAAGCCGGTGGATCGCGCAGGACGCAAGCTTGCGCAACTTCGTGCTGAACGAACCACGTGGCGGGGTCTTTCGCCACGTCAACCTTCTGGTGCCGCCGAAACACCCCGAGGCGGATGCCGCCTTCATCATCATGGAGCCCGAGGACACGCCGCCGATGTCCGGCTCGAATTCGATCTGCGTAGCCACCGTTCTGCTCGATGGGGGCATCATCCCCATGCAAGAGCCCCGGACGCATCTCGTGCTCGAGGCGCCCGGTGGGCTTGTGCGTGTGCGGGCCGATTGCCGCGATGGCAAGGCCGAGCGCATTCACGTGCAGAACCTGCCTTCGTTTGCCGCGGCCCTCGACCTGACGCTGGAGGTCGAGGGGATTGGCACGCTGGCGGTCGATACCGCCTATGGCGGCGATAGTTTCGTCATGGTCGACGCCACAGCGCTTGGCTTTACACTGACCCAAAGCGAGGCGCATGACATCGCGACGCTCGGTGTGCGGATCACCAATGCCGCGAATGAACAGCTTGGCTTTACCCATCCCGAAAATCCCGATTGGCGGCATATCTCGTTTTGTCTTTTTGCCGGTCCTCTGGAACAGGGCGCACAGGGGTTGGAAACCTCGGCGGCGGTCGCCATTCAGCCGGGCAAGGTCGACCGGTCCCCGACAGGGACCGCGCTATCGGCCCGCATGGCCGTGTTGCACTCGTGCGGCCAGATGCGGATCGGTGATCGCCTGACTGCGCGTTCCGTGATCGGTTCGACCTTCTCCGGCACGATTCTGGGTGAGACCCGGGTGGGCAATCGCCCGGCGATCCTGCCGGAAATCTCGGGGCGGGGGTGGATCACCGGGATACATCAGCACATGCTGGACCCGTCCGATCCCTGGCCCGAGGGCTATCGGCTGTCTGACACATGGGGCGCAAGGTGAAGCGCATTCTGGGCATGGCGCCGCTGAACCTGATTGGCGCATTCGGGGTCAGATCCGTGCCAACTGAAGCCACGCGAGGCACGGCTGACTAGTGCCGCGGGCTCAGAACAGACCCGCCACACCGCTCAGCCTTGGCGGACATCGAACATATGGCATCACTGTGTGGCGAATGCTCTCGAGGGTGCTGTCAGACTAGGTGTTTGATCCCATGGTTTGATGGTGCGATCCTTTCTCATGAATGGACGGAAGCACTGTGGGACAAGTTCGTTACGGGAGCGCCACGACCACGCATGCCTCCAGGGGTCGTGCCTCTCGCAGTTGATCGTCACGAACATCTCGTCGAGATGCCCGCGCCAACAGCTGATTTCATTCCGGCCACGCGGCGCTGTTTGATCTCCGCCGCGAAGAGGGGGCGAACGCGTTGCGACCAATGCCGCACCGTACGGTGACTGACATCGATACCTTGTTCGTGAAGCAGGTCCTCGACGTTGCGCAGCGACAGCAGAAACGGGACATTAAGCATAAAGGCCAGCCGGATACTGTCCTGGCCGGTTTTGAAATGCTTGAATGGATCGCGTTTTGTCATCGGGCAGGCTAAGGCGGCGCCGATTGCGCCTCAACCCGGTTTCCTCTGACATTGCCAGGCTGTTGCACGGGGCGGTCGGCACGGGCCTTGCGTCTCGAAAAACCCACGGTACCCTGAAGCCCTTGATAGATTGATTGCGAAAGGATTTCCCGTTGAACAAGAAGATTTTTTTGTGTGCTGTTCTTCTCGCGCTGCCATTGACGTTGGCAGGGGAGGCTCAGGCGCGCAGCCTAGGCAGTATTTTGAACGATTCAGGTCTTTCCCCGGAGGATATCTGGGGTATGGAAAACGCCGCGCGACAACTTTATGAGCCAATGGGGCGCACCGACGATGCGCGGCGCTGGAGCAATTCCAGAAGCCGCTCGACGGGGCTTGTGACGCTTGGCCAGAAACAAGGGAATTGTGTCGAGCTGGTGCATCGTTTCAGCACCGTGAAACGGCCGGAGCCAGTCACGTTTCGCATATGGCGTTGCCGCACGGCAGAGGGGGACTGGCGCATCAGCCCGGGGCCGAACTGACGCGGGTGCAATTTTTGCCGCCCATCGCATGGCCAGATCCCCATTTGATGGTGGCAGAAATACCGACGCCATGAGCCGTGTCACGGCCTGAACAAGATCGCTCGGAGCTTGAAGCGTGGGCATAATCCGGGTCGTTTCAAGCTGTTCGCGCGAACCGCTGCGTGGTGCTCCGACTTCTTCCCTTGGGGGCGCATAGAGCTAAGCATCCCGGTCGCTGGGTTACCAGTTGTGCGGTAGCCACGGTCACACGCGAAGTCGAGCACCGTGGAGATGCGTTGTAGCACCCGGCGCGAAGTTTCTGGCTTGGTGGTCCAAATGGGGTCGAGGGCAACCTCGATGTCGTCTTGATGAATCTCGGAAACTGTCAGGTTGCCAAGCGTTGGAAAGGCATAGGTTTCAAGTGTTCGAATCCATTGCGCAATGTGCTTGCCATTGTTCTTGTTGTCTTTGAACTTGCGGTTATGAACTTGGCGAGCAATCTCTTCGAAGGTGGTGGCCTTGCCCTCATCTTCGCGGGTGCGAACTTTGGGGTTACCCCCGCTTCTCGCGACCCGACGAAGCTCGAAAGCCTTCTCGCGAGCTTCCGCCAGCGAAACCAGATTGGCAGACCCAAGACCGAAATCCCGGCGACGCCCGCGAACAACCGTTCGCAGTATCCAACGCCTTGCGCTGGAAGGATCAACTTTCAGGTATAGCCCACCGCCGTCCGTGTGCCGACCGGGACCAGCTTTCCGGACGAAAGCCGCGTTCAGTTTCTTCTCTACGTGGGGTCCGGACTTTATGCGCCGATCTGATTCAGGATAGGAAAAGCCGTCCATCTCTTGGCCCTCATTTTGTCCCACATTTTATGTGCGGGGTTTGAGGCCAGATGTTGATTGGAAGTTGCCAAAATCCAGCAAATCGTGGGCATTTTTGTGCCGTCCCAAGCTAACACTGGGGAATCTGGCGGAGGAGGTGGCCACCATGTCAGTGTTTCAGTATGTAACAATACACATCATTTAAATAATAAATAACAATGGCTTGAATCAAATTTATGTAACATTCTGTTGCAACAGATACCGCCCCATGCCACTACTTTAAGGAGGGTAGGAAGGATATTGGATTGTGCCAAGGAAAGCGAAAGAAATGTCGGCGGCGGAGGTGCGCAAAATTGTTCACCCTGGCACCGGCGGAAATCGCAATGTTGCGGTCGGCGGCGTTGATGGGCTGCTCTTGCAGGTTACACCAACTGAGGCGCGCTCATGGCTCTTGCGGGCCACTGTCAAAGGCAAGCGCCGCCAGATCGGCCTTGGCTCTTATCCCGATGTGACTTTGGCGCAGGCGCGCGAAAGGGCGCGTAGCGTGAAGGATATGATCTGGCAGGGTATCGACCCACTAGCCGAAAAGCGCCGACTTACTTTTGCCCAGGCGATGGAAAAAACGCTTGAGGCTCGAACGGCTGAGTTCAAAAACGAGAAACACAAAAAGCAATGGCGTAGCACCTTGGAGACCTACGCGGTGCCAGTGCTGGACAGCATGGCGGTGTCGGACATTGGCGTGTCTGACGTGTTACGCGTGCTAGAGCCGATCTGGACCACGAAGACCGAGACGGCATCCCGGCTTCGAGGGCGCATCGAGGTAGTTCTATCTTGGGCAACGGTGGGCGGACATCGCACGGGCGACAACCCTGCGCGCTGGCGCGGAAATCTTGACGCAGTGCTGCCCAAGCCCGGCAAGGTGGCGAAGGTCAAACACAACCCGGCGCTTTCGCTGGCCGATGCGGCGGACTGGTTCTCCGATCTGCGCAATCGTGAAGGCATGGCAACGCGGGCGCTGGAGTTTGTTGCGCTCACGGCGGCACGATCCGGCGAGGTTCGCGGGGCGACTTGGACCGAGATCGACTTGGACACGGCCATGTGGGTCATTCCGGCCGAGCGGATGAAAGCGGGGAGGGAACACCGCGTCCCACTCACGGCAGAGGCCGTGGCGCTTTTGAAGGCGTTGCCGAGGATGAAGGGCAGCGACTACGTATTCCCAGCCGCGCGCGGCGGTGCGCTGTCCGACATGGCGCTGAGCGCCTGCATGAAGCGGATAAATGAGGCGCGGGACGATGGGTATATCGACCCGCGTTCGGGCCGTCCTGCCGTGCCTCACGGGCTGCGCAGCACGTTCCGCGATTGGACGGCGGAGTGCACCGAATTTGAGCGGGACATTGCAGAGATTGCCTTGGCGCATAACGTGGGCAGCACTGTAGAGCGGGCTTATCGCAGGGGCGACATGATTGAAAAGCGGCGTCAGATGATGGCAGCTTGGGCGCGGTTCCTCAAAGGTGAGGCCGGTACCAAGATAGTCCAGATGGGCGCAGTGAGATGAGCGGCGACTATAAATATGAGAAATCCAGCGCCAGTGAGATGCAAAGAAGGGTTGCAGATTTATATGTCGATAAATTCTCCCTTGATGAAGCTTCCGCCATGTCTATGGCTTCAAGCCTCTGGTGCGGCATATATCTCAACTACGGAATGTTCTTTGATCGGAAAAGAGACATCGCCGCTTTAGAAAAATTTGAACGATCGCTTCGCGCAGCTCTGACTGCCATCGAAGACGAAATGTCAGAAAGGGCAAGCGACGTTCTAATTGGCCTTAGTTATGGACACGGTCTTGGGTCATTTCTGGAAAATGCAAATTCTTTGTGCGCTGACGCCAGAAATGCACGCGAATTTGTCAATACCTCTGAGCTAACTAGAGACAAAGTTTCTAGAATGAATGAGCCGGCAATAAAACTCGTGGACTACAGTAGAGGTATCTGGAAGGCGCAGACAGGTAGTCCCGCTCCAAGAAAGTATCCTAACCCGGCTTCGCGCTTCGGCAAGTTTCTGTCTGATTTATTTGAGAAGCTAGAGATTGAGGGCAATCCTCAATCTGCATTTCGTGCTTGGGCAAAGCACATCGGGGACCATGAAGTAGACACATAGGCGGCGAATAAGGCGCAAGTGTCGATTACTAAGCTTCTCAATTCTGGCTTGTTTGTTCCTGTAACAACAGGAGCCGACAATGCCCGAAACGTTTCTACGCGATACAGACTGCGCCGCGCGATACGGTATCAGCCGTAATACGTGGTGGCGCTGGCAGCGCGAACGCAGCGACATGCCGAGCCCGGTGCGCCTCTCGCCGGGATGCACGCGGTGGAAGCTGTCTGAACTCACCGCGTGGGAGGTTGCCAAGGCTGAGGTCTTGCCGTGACGGACGTTTATCAGGCCAGCCCGATAAAACGGAACCGGGCGACCAAAGCGGAGATGGCCGAGCGCGCCGCGTTCCTTATCGACTATGCCGAACGGCATGGGCCGGTAACGGTCCGTCAAGAGTTCTACGCGGCAACCGTGGCCGGTCTGATCGAGAAATCGGAGAGTGGCTATAACAAGGTTCAAGCCCAGATTTTGAAACTCCGACGCGAAGGCAAAATGCCCTATCGCGTCATTGCCGATGCGACCCGCTACATGCGCAAACCGCGCACCTTTGACGGGATCGAGGATGCGCTTCAAAGCACCGCAAAGCTTTATCGCAAGGCTTTGTGGTCCGACTCTCCAGAAGAGGTTGAAATCTGGATTGAAAAATCGGCGTTGGCCGGTGTCGTCTACCCGGTGACCGCAGAATATGATGTGCCGCTCATGCCGACCGGCGGTTACACATCCGAGACTTTCGCGCATGAGGCTGTTGAAGCTCTACGCGGCACCGGCAAAACACTGGTGGTCTACGCGCTCTATGACTTCGACCGGTCCGGCAAGGATGCAGAACAATCCTTGTGTGAGAAGGTCAAAAGGTTCGGTGCGGAATATGCCGTCAGTGTCGAGTTTCATTCTCTGGGCCTAACGCTCGACCAAGTGGAGGATATGCGCCTACCTACGCGCCCGGCGAAATCGAAGTCGGCGGCAGATCGGCGCTGGCCGTATCCATATGCTGCCGAGCTGGACGCAATCCCGCCCGGCGCTCTGCGCGACATGGTGAGAAGCGCAATCGAGCGGCATTTGCCTGCGCATGAATTGGAACACTTGAAGTACATTGAAGCACGAGAGCGCGACCTTATCCGGCAGTTCGTTCAGGAGGTATGCTGATGGGTCGAGACAAACGCAATGAAGCCCGTGTAGAGCATTTCACTAAGCTGGTGCGCAACACGATGGAAACGCCTGCATGGCGCGCGCTGAGGCCGACAGCGCAGGCGCTCTATCCTTGGCTAAAACTGGAATGGCGGGGGCCGCAAAACAATAACAATGGCAAGATACGCCTGAGCGTTCGGCAAGCGGCTGATCGGCTAGGCGTAGGTATCAACACGGCGGCGCGTGCGTTTCACGATTTGCAAGCCAAGGGCTTCATCGTCGTAACGGAGCACGCACGCCTTGGCGTCGAGGGGCAAGCGACCTGCCCGGCTTTTGAACTAACCGAGATCCCATTGCCGCATGGTGAAAAGCGCGACGGACGCAAGCTGTTCAATGACTGGAGGGACGGCGCAGACTACCCGGTGCACAAGGCAACCGTTCACAACTCGCGCGGCAGCCGGGGAAAGAAAAACCCTGTCATCAAATTGGTGACGGCACGTCATCAAAATGGTGATGACTAAATGTCGGCCGTCATCGAAGCAGTGACAGGGCGTCACAAAAACGGTGACGAAAAGCGCTGCCACGCCTGCCTGTCCGTCACTAAATCAGTGACATCCTTATTTACCATCTACAGGGCGGCGAGGGTGGGCATCTATTTGCAAAGTGAAAGACGCTGGGCGGTTGCGTATGGATTGGCACCAATTCCCGGCTTTCCGCAATGGCCTCACCGCCGCGCTCGGAACCCGCGAAGAGCCACGACTTTCGGCCCAAGTCCACGCCGCGCAGGGCGCGTTCGGCCGCATTATTCGTCAGGCAGATACGCCCGTCATCGAGGAATGCCGTGAAGGCCTGCCAACGACCATGCTTCTCAAACATGTAGTTGATCGCCTTGGCCACCTTGTTGTGCCGGGAGAGTTTCGCGCGCTCTGCCAGCGGCCAGTCATGGAGGCTGTTCACCAGAAGACGAGACAGGTCCTGGGTAAGACCGCATGTCTTTTTCCAGCTGCGCGCGCATGACGGTTCAGCCTGTATTCTGATCGCATGGCGGCAAGTGCCGTCGATCTGCGATGGAGGAAGGCATGACAAAAGAACAACTGACGATCCATGTCGGGATCGACGTTTCGAAAGACAAGCTGGCAGTTGCAATTGCCGGTGGTGGGGTGCGCGATGAGGTGCTCAGCTTGGGCACCTTTGAGAACACCCCTGCCAGCGTTGACCGACTGCTCAAAAAACTTTCCGGCCGTGGGTTGCCTGTTTCGGTATGCTATGAAGCGGGACCTACCGGATATGGCGTTTATCGGCAGGTGCGTTCGTTCGGTTTCGAATGCTGTGTTGTTGCGCCCTCGTTGATTCCTGTGCGTGCCGGTGATCGCGTAAAGACAGACCGGCTGGATGCAATTCGACTGGCCCGCCTGTTTCGCGCCGGGCAGCTGGTACCCATCTGGGTTCCTGATGCAAGGCATGAAGCGATGCGCGACCTGGTTCGTGCCCGAGAAAGCGCGGCAGAGGACCAGAGGCACAAACGCCAGCTCGTTTCAGCGTTCATGCTGCGCCACGGTCGGATCTATCATCGGACCAAGCCGTGGACGATGCGATATCGTCGATGGCTGCAAAGCCAGAGCTTCGCTCATCCGGCCCATCAGCTCGCTCTTCAGGAGATGCTGCAAGCTGAGCGGAATGCCACTGAACGCCATGACCGGCTGACCGGACATATAGAAGCTCTCGTGCCGGAATGGGACCTCGCCCCGGCTGTGACTGCGCTCCAGGCCTTGAGGGGCGTCGCATTGATCAGCGCCGTCACGTTCATGGCTGAGATTGGCGATGTGCGTCGTTTCGAGACGCCGGTGAAACTGATGGCCTATTTGGGTCTCGTGCCAAGCGAATACTCGACCGGGAAAACGACCAAACGTGGTGGGATTACCAGAGCGGGCAACTCCCGAGTTCGTCATAAGCTGATCGAAGGTGCTTGGACCTATCGGTTGCCAGCACGCCCGGGAGCGAGGAAACTCTACATCCTTCAGGAACAATCTGCTGAGATTCAGGACATTGCCTGGAAAGCACAATCTCGTCTGACGACGCGGTATCGCAAACTCAGCCAACGGGGTAAGAAATCGACAGTCGTCACCACGGCTATCGCAAGGGAAATGGCTGCCTTCATGTGGGACATCGCCCGCCGCACAATGCCCGCCGGTTAGATGCGGTCTACATGCGCCCAATGGCGGGCGCGAGGGCAACGGCAGGGGAATATCCGACAGTCGCTTTGAGGCCAACACAAGTTGACGCCCGCTGTAAGATAGGAATAGCCCCGAGACGCACATTCGGTCATGCGGTATCCAACCCGCGCATCAGAGCTTGTTCACCGACGTCTTCAGTCCTCGCGCCCTCCTTTGGGAGCCCACAATGAATAAAACTGCCCCATAAATATTGTTTTTTATCGTGAAACTCAAAACTACGTCAGGCTTCAGACGCTTGAATTCCGCGCGCATTCGGCGCACCAAACCCAAGTCGTGGACAGGTGACAGGCCCTTGGCGTCCATTCAAGATGCACAAATTGGCAGCCCAAAGCTTTGAGCGTGGCCACGGCCTCATCCTTGGGAGCCAGCACCGTCACGTCGTGACCATCACTGATCAAGGACTCAAACAACGGACGCCTAAAATTCAGAATATTCCAGGCGGCGTTGACAGTTAGAACGATGTGCATAGCGCTAGCCTCAGCTCAAAGCCGCAAGTCTGCTTCATCCCTGCTGAAAACATGCTTGAGATCGTAGAAGAGATGCGGGGCGCGACCGTAAGCTCTCACACCAGTCGCCCCAAGCTCTCGAAAATCATCATGTGCCACGGCCAAGACAATTCCATCATATGTGCCGGTTTCAGGCGACGTGACCATGGTCACTCCATACTCGTGCTTTGCTTCAGCCGCGTCTACCCACGGATCACAAACGTCAACCACTGCTCCAAAATCTTCCAGTTCGCGTATAACGTCTATCACCCGCGTATTACGCAAGTCTGGGCAGTTTTCTTTGAAGGCAAGACCAAGAACCAACACCCTTGCACCGTTGACTTGAACTTTCTGCTTCATCATCGCTTTGACGAGCTGCCCGGCGACATAAGCGCCCATACCGTCGTTCAGGCGACGTCCGGCAAGAATGATTTCGGGGTGGTAGCCAATCTCTTCAGCTTTGTGGGTCAAGTAATAGGGGTCAACACCGATGCAGTGCCCGCCAACCAATCCCGGACGAAATGGCAAGAAGTTCCACTTTGTGCCAGCAGCTTCAAGAACGGCCTGCGTATCGATTTGCATACGGTTAAAGATCAACGCGAGTTCATTAATCAAAGCGATATTCAAGTCGCGCTGTGTATTTTCAATAACCTTTGCTGCTTCCGCCACGCGAATGGACGGCGCCAGATGCGTACCCGCCTTAATAATCTCACCGTAAAGAGCGTCGATCGCTTTTGCCATCTCCGGCGTCGAACCTGATGTGACCTTTTTAATATCAGGAAGCCTATGCTTTTTATCTCCCGGATTTATGCGTTCCGGGCTATAGCCAGCGAAGAAATCTTGATTGAATCGCAGACCAGAAATTCGCTCCAGGATAGGAACGCAAACTTCCTCCGTAGCGCCTGGGTAAACTGTCGACTCGTACACGACCACATCACCCGGTTTGAGCGCAGCACCCACCGTTTCTGAGGCTTTAATAAGTGGCGTTAGATCCGGGCGTTTATGGCTATCGATCGGTGTCGGAACAGTAACAATAAATATACTGGCCGCGTTAAGTTCACTGGCATCATCCGTAAACCTGATGTGTTCAGCCGACGACAACTCGTCTCGACTGGCCTCAAGAGTAACGTCATGCCCATTAGTGAGATCCGATATGCGAGATGATTGAATATCGAACCCAATGACGGGACGAGATTTTCCAAACTCTACTGCGAGTGGAAGGCCGACATAGCCGAGGCCGATGACCGCAATCACGCGGTCTTCGAATGCTTTTTGCATGACTGCTCCTGATATTAGAATTTACTTGCCGTAATAGTCACGAAACCAAGTGACGAATTTTGCAATGCCGTCACGGATATCGGTTTGTGGCTTATACCCTGTTAACTGCTGCAACAGATCTGCATTCGCCCAAGTTGCGGGCACATCACCAGGCTGCATATCCATGTAGTTTCTGTTGGCTTTTATACCGAGTTCAGCCTCGATCACGTCCACGAAATCCAACAGTCTGACCTTTTGGGAATTCCCGATATTAACCACACGATAAGGTGCTACCGGAGAAATACTGTCCCCTTCCGGGATAGGTTCACTCGGCTCTAGCCATTTCGGTGCGGCATCGATCAGCAGACGAATGCCATGCACAAGATCATCAACATATGTAAAGTCGCGGTACATATCGCCGTGATTGTAAATGTCGATTGGCCGGCCTTCCAAAATAGTATCGACAAACTTGAAGAGAGCAAGATCTGGGCGCCCCCAAGGACCGTATACTGTGAAAAAGCGGAACATAGTCGTCGGCAAATCGTAAAGATGCGCGTAGGCGTGCGCCATGCTCTCGTTTGCTTTCTTGGTCGCAGCGTAAATCGTAAGCTGCGTGTCCGCTTTTTCCGTCTCAACAAACGGCATCTCTGTATTTGCGCCATAAACTGACGACGTCGATGCCATCAGAAGATGTTCAACTTCGTGACGCTTCGCAGCATCCATAACATTAAATGTGCCGATCACATTCGCGTCTAGATAGGCCCTTGGATTTTCGAGGCTGTAGCGCACCCCGGCTTGTGCTGCGAGATGAACAATGACATCCGGTGCAAACTCATCGATGGCCCTATCCACAGCATTTTTGTCTTCCAGCATGGCCTGGGTCGCTTTGAAATGAGCGTTCTGAAGCAGCATTTGGTGGCGGCGTTGCTTTAGCCTTACGTCGTAGTAATCCGTAATGCCGTCGAAGCCGTGTACCGCAAAACCTTCCTTCAGAAGGTGCTGGGCAAGATGGAAGCCTATGAAGCCTGCCGTACCGGTGATGAATACTTTTTTCATGAATTCTCGCGCCTTACCTATTTGTGAGCCGGTACGCAAACGAGCCGACAGCTTCCCTGATCGCAATTTGCAACATGGCAAGGTTGCCAGTGAGATCCCAGCCCAAACCATTTGTAAACGTACCCGTGCGATAGTCTACCGGATAAGGCACAAGCTCGCTCCAACCTGCAGCTTCAAAGCTCCTTATCGCTCTGGGCATGTGGAATGCACTCGTGACGAGCACCCAAGTCTGGCCCACTTCGGGCGTGGCCAATTCCATTGCACGCGCGGCGTTTTCTGCAGTGTTGCGAGACGTCGGGTCGGTCAGGAGGCGCTCAGGCGCTAGTCCCATATTCAACAGAAAGTGCTGCGCTATATCGGCCTCAGTCAGCTGAGCTCCAAATGCATCTCGCACCCGGCCGCTACCACCTGCATATACTATTTTGGCGTCAGGAAAACGCCGCGCCAGTTCAAGCGTTGCCGTGAGACGCTCCGCTCCATCGCCGAGAACCACAGTATCCCAGCGACTTGATGCAGGCAGGTTCTCACCGCCGCCAAGCACGACAATACCGGCGAGACTATCAAGAGAAGACGGCGGCGCGTATTGCGCCTCGATGCGGGCCACGAGTGCTTGCCCGATTGGCATGACCGCCATGAGGGACAAAGCTAAAAAAAGCCCCAGCATGGTCATTACCGCAAGTTTGATCTTGCGCCTCCAAAACGCAAAAACGCTCACACCTGCCATGATAACAATCCATGTATCCGGCCGTATAAGCGCTCCGACAAATTTTAAGGCTATGAAAAAAACCGTGTCCATTACGTCCGAATATTTGCGACAGGGAGCTATGCGGAAAACTGGGTGACGGGTTTTGAGAGGGTGGCGTATCGTGGCGGGTGCTGAAGCCTGCCAGAACTTCCAAGAGGAACGATACGCCATGGAGAAGACTACAGACATCATCGCCCTTCGTCAGCTGGAATCTGTCGATGACCCGCTGACCGAGATCGCACGCAAAGGGGCGCGCCGCATGCTGGCTGCCGCGCTGCGGGCAGAGGCCGACGCCTTCGTTGCAGAGTATGCAGAAGACCTCCTGCCGGACGGCCGCCAGCGGGTTGTGCGACATGGTTACGGGCCGGAGCGCAGCATCCAGACTGGGATCGGGGCGCTCGACGTCCAGCGCCCGAAGGTGCGCGACCGCGCCACTGACGTGCCAGCCGACCAGAAGATCCGGTTCACCTCGGCGATCCTGCCGAAATGGGCGCGCCGCTCTCGTAGCCTCGATGCGCTGCTGCCGGTCCTGTATCTGCGCGGCATCTCGACAGGCGACTTCCAGGAGGCTCTGGCCGCAATCCTGGGGAAGGATGCGCCGAACCTGTCGCCAAGCGTGATCTCGCGGCTGACCGGGGAGTGGCAGCAGGACTATGACCGCTGGCAGCGCCGCGACCTCTCGGCCCGTCAATACGTCTACATCTGGGCGGATGGCGTGTATCTGCAGGCCCGGATGGAGCCACAGGCCGAGTGCATGCTGGTCATTCTCGGGGCCACGCCCGAGGGGAAGAAGGAACTCGTCGGTTTCCAGGTCGGCGTGCGAGAAAGTGCCCAGAGCTGGCGGGAGCTCTTGGTAGATATCAAGGCGCGCGGCCTCGCAGTGCCGCCCGAGATCGCGGTCGGCGACGGGGCCATGGGGTTCTGGAAGGCGCTCGATGAGGTCTTCCCGGGCACGCGCCATCAAAGATGCTGGGTCCACAAGATCGCCAACGTGCTCAACAAGTTCCCGAAATCCATGCAGCCGGCGGTGAAGGCCGATCTGAAGGAAATATGGCGGGCCGACACACGTGCCGCAGCGGAAACCGCCATGGACACTTTCGCCGAGAAATACGGTGCCAAATACGACAAGGCGGTCACGTGCCTGACCAAGAACCGCGAGGCGCTTCTCGCCTTCTACGACTTCCCAGGCGAACACTGGGATCACCTGCGCACGGGCAACCCGATCGAGAGCGTCTTCGCCACCGTCCGACATCGGACCGTGCGCACCAAGGGAGCGTTGTCGCAGAAGACGGCGAAGCTGATGGTCTTCAAGCTCGTTCAGGCCGCAGCCAAGACATGGCGTCGCCTGAAGGGCGCGAACCAGTTGCCTTTGATCATCGAAGGCGTCACATTCACTGACGGTGTTGCCTCAAACGACACTGAAAACCGCGCCGCCTGATCAGGCCGCGTCACCCAAAATCCCGCATAGCTCCAGATCGGCTCGACCCCGTGCTGGGCTGCGCTGGACCATTTTCGCATGGTCGCAACATCGACATCGATGCGGTAAGCATTTTCAACGATTTGGTCGCGGATAGCGTCGGGGAAGGTGGGTTCGCCGATGACCTTATGCGGTAGTGCCACTGCGGTGGTGTAAGAGGCCGAGCGCGGCGCCTTTTGGCGCAGCGCGCGGCCAGGCTGGCGGCCACCGTGCTTCTTCGTCGTCTGAGGTTGTTCAAAGACCGACGACAAAGCAGGAGAACAGGATGACCGAGACCATTATCGACCTTCCTGACGAGATCGCCAAGAGCGATGACAAGGATTTTCTGTGAGAGCTGATCCAAAATGGCGCGCAACGGCTGAAAACAAATGACAACATGAAGGCTCTCGTCGCTTGCCGAAGTTCTCGCACCTTACGCCCCAGATCCTTGAGTCGGGCCCGTCCCTCTGGCGTCACGGCATCTCGACAGCCCGTGTCAGTTTCTTTGTGCTAGACCCAACGCCGCAATTTGTCGCGGCCGCGGCCGGTCTTCGGCGAAATCGCTTTGATCGCCGCCCCTTGACTTTCGTCAACTGTCAAGTACGTCAGCATAAACGATAGAGACGCCAAGGTCTAATCTTGGTGACCCGCTTCATGGATAGGCGGGTAGGGTGCGAAAAGTTCAGTTCAATTGTTCTTCAAGTATTTGATAAATATATAATAATTACTTTTTATTGGCGGAGGAGGTGGGATTCGAACCCACGGTACGCTTTCACGCACGCCGGTTTTCAAGACCGGTGCAATCGACCACTCTGCCACTCCTCCAGCCCGATCTCCGTAAAGACTGTTTTCCGATTCTGGAAGACGCTGATCTCAGGGGATTTCCGCCGAATGGCACCTGTGCGCTTTTCTTGACGCAAGCAAGGCGCTAGACTGTGCGCGCGTCGGGCGGCCTTAGCTTTGGCGCATCCATGATAACGCCGGGCAAACCGGTCACGATCAGGCGGCGCGGCAAGACGCGCGACACAGGCAAGGGGCAGGGAATGACGCAGTTCATCAAAAGTGGCGGACGGGGCTGGAAAGCCATGCTCGTGGCGAGCGGGATGACGCTTGTCCTGACAGGCTGTCAGACCGCAGGTGAGTTCAACCCGTTCAGAGCCAATCAGGCGGGCTCCGGCACCGCAACCAGCGCCGATGCAACCTCGGTCCGGCTGGTCGAGCGGGATGTCGAAGCGCCCGATGTGTTCCAGAAAACCGACATGGGGCTCTGGGATGGACGGCCGTCGCTTGGCGGGGTCTGGGTCGCACATCCCGACGTCCGGGAACCGGAACGCGTCATCATCCGGAATATGTCGAATTCGAATTTCGTCATCGGTGCCCTGTTCCGGCGCGAACGTGACAACCCCGGCCCCGTGTTTCAGGTCTCCTCGGATGCGGCGGCCGCCCTTGGCATGCTGGCCGGTGCGCCGGTTCAGCTGAATGTCACGGCCCTGCGCCGCGAAGAAGCGCCCGCACCCGACGCCTCCGCAGAGGACGCCGCAGACACGGTCGCAGCTCCCGAGGCGGTGCAGACAAGCGCGCTGGATCCCGTCGCAGGGGCCGCCGCCGCCATCGAAGCCGCAGATGATACCGCCACCACAGCCGCAGCCACCCCGGCCCCCGCGCCGCAACCCGCAGCAGCGCCGCGCACCGCGGCCTCGAGCCTTGAAAAGCCCTTCATCCAGATCGGCATATTCAGCATCGAGGACAACGCCGAGAACACCGCCACCGCCATGCGCCAGAACGGCCTGGTGCCGACCGTCATGAAGCAAAGCAGCCAGGGCAAGACCTTCTGGCGGGTGATCGTGGGTCCGGCGACCAGCGCCTCGGAACGGTCGGTCCTGCTCGAGAAGATCAAGGGCGTCGGCTTTGAAGACGCCTATCCGGTAACCAATTAGACAACGAGAGATCATGCCCCGACTGTCCCGACTTCTGACGCCGCTTCTTCTGGTGATCGTGCTGGTTTCGCCGGCGGCGGCTTTCGACACGCGCGCCACCTCCGCCTTCGTGTTCGACATGAAGACAGGCACTGTCCTTCTGTCCAAGAACGCCGACGCGCCGCTGCCCCCGGCCTCGATGTCGAAATTGATGACGCTCTATGTCACCTTCGAGGCGATCCGCGATGGCCGCCTGTCGCTCGATGACCGCTTGCCGGTATCTCAGCACGCCATGAGCTTTGGTGGATCGACCATGTTCCTCGATACCACGGATCGTGTGCGGGTCGAGGATCTCTTGCGTGGCATCATCGTGCTGTCGGGCAATGATGCCTGTGTCGTTCTGGCCGAGGCGCTCAGCCCCGATGGCACCGAGCAGGGGTTCGCCCGCTACATGACGCAGCGCGCCCAGCAAATGGGCATGACAAATTCGACCTTCATGAATTCCAGCGGATGGCCCGCGGCGGGCCATCGCATGAGCATGCGGGACCTCGCGCTGCTCTCGCGTCACATCATCGAGGATTTTCCGGAATTCTACCCGATGTTCGCGGAAACCAAATTCGAGTTTGACGGCCGCGCCCCTCAGAATACCCGCAACCGCAACCCGATCCTCGGGCTCGGTATCGGCGCAGACGGGCTCAAGACCGGCCACACCCAAGAAGCGGGCTATGGTCTGGTCGGCTCGGCCAAACAGGGGGACCGCCGCGTGATCTTCGTCATATCGGGCCTTGAGACGCGGCAGGCCCGGGCCGAGGAATCCGAGGCGATCGTCAACTGGTCCTTTCGCCAGTTTGTCGAGAAATCCGTTGTGAAAGCCGGGGTCGAAGTGGCCCGCGCCGATGTCTGGATGGGCGATGCAACCAGCGTCGGCCTGACCTCGGCCTCGGATATCTCGACATTGATGCCGGTGCTGGCAGAGGATCGGGTGGAGGGAGAGGTGGTCTATCAGGGTCCGGTGCATGCCCCGATCAAGGCCGGCGATCAATTGGCCGAACTGGTGTTCGCCCCCGAAGGCCTGCCCGAAACCCGGGTGCCTCTGGTGGCGGCCGAGGATGTGCCGCGCGGCGGGTTCATGGCCCGGATGCGCACCGTGTCGGGGCTGCTCATCACGCGGTTGCGGCAAGGCCCCGAGGGTACGCTTTGACGGCTGGCGGCTATTTCATCAGCTTCGAAGGAATAGACGGCTCGGGCAAATCCACCCAGGCCCGGCTTCTGGCCGATCATCTGCGCGGTACGGGCCGTGACGTGGTGCTGACCCGTGAACCGGGCGGCAGCCCCGGCGCCGAGGAAATCCGCGCGCTGGTGCTTGAAGGCGACGGGGACCGCTGGTCGCCGGAAACCGAGCTGCTGCTGTTCACCGCCGCGCGCCGCGACCATCTGGAACGCACGATCGCCCCGGCGCTCGAGGCCGGGCAGATCGTCATCTGCGACCGTTTCGCCGACAGCACGCGGCTCTATCAGGGGCTGGCCCGCGCCGATCTGCGCGGTCTGGTGGACCAGCTGCACAGCCTGATGATCGGGCGCGAACCGGACCTGACCATCCTGATCGACATGGACCCCGCCACCGGGTTGGGCCGCGCTCTTGCCCGCGGGACCGGCGAGGAACGCTTCGAATCCTTCGGTGACAGCATGCAGCAGAAGATCCGCCAGGGGTTTCTCGATCTTGCGCAGGAATTCAGCGCGCGTTTCGTCACCGTCGATGGCAACCGCCAGCTTGATGCCGTCGCCGCCGATATCCGTCAGATCGCCGAAGGCTGGCTGCCATGAGCGACGCCGCCAACGCCCCCGAGCCGGACCGCGTGGAGGGCGCGCCACACCCGCGTGAAACGCCCCGGCTGATCGGGCAGCGGGCGGCTGAGGGGGCGTTTCTGGAGGCGTTCAACTCGGGCCGGCTGCATCATGGCTGGCTCATCACCGGGCCGCGTGGCGTGGGCAAGGCGACGCTGGCCTGGGCCATCGCGCGCTTCTTGCTGGCCACCCCCGATCCCGGCTCGGATGACGGGGGTCTTTTCGGGGATGCAGCACCCATGCCCGACAGTCTGGCCATTCCCGCCGATCATCCTGTGGCCCGGCGCATCGCGGCGGGCTCCGATCCGGGTCTTTTCCACATCACCCGCAGTGTGAATGAAAAGACAGGCCGCCTGCGCGATCGCATCGTCGCCGACGATGTGCGCAGCCTCAACAACTTCCTGCATCTGTCTTCCACTGATGGCGGGCGTCGCGTGGTGCTGATCGATAGCGCCGACGAGATGAACACCCAGGCCGCCAACGCTCTTCTCAAGATGCTCGAAGAGCCACCCGCCCGCACCGTCCTTCTGCTGGTCAGTCACCAGCCCTCGCGCCTTTTGCCGACGATCCGCTCGCGCTGCCGCGAATTGCGCCTGGCCCCGCTTGGCGCGCAGGACATGGCCACCGCACTCGAACAGGCCGGGATTGCCCCCGACGCCGACGCCACGGCGCTGGCCGAGCTGTCCGCCGGATCGGTGGGCGAGGCGGTGCGCCTCATCAATCTTGGCGGCGTGGCCATGTATCGCGAAATCGTCGAGATCACGGCCACCATGCCCCGGCTTGACCGCGCCCGTGCCCTCGGACTGGCCGAGGCCGCCGCCACCCGTGGCGCCGAGGAGAAGCTGGATCTTCTTCTTGGGCTGACTGATCTTTTTCTGGCGCGGCTGGCGCGCGGCGGCGCACTTGGCCCCCCGCCCGAAGCGGTGCCCGGCGAAAGCGCCTTGATCGCGCGCCTCTCGCCATCGCCTCATGCGGGCCGGGCCTGGGCGGAATGCGCCCAGATGATCGGCGCGCGCGCGCGTCATGGCCGAGCGGTCAACCTTGACCCTGCCGCGCTGGTCCTAGATACCGTGTTCAAGATTCAGCAGACCGCGGCGGGCTGACCGGTCCGCATCAGGGGCGACATGACCGAGACGATCCAGATCACCGACAGCCATTGCCACCTTGATTTCGACGTCTTCGACGCCGACCGCGATCAGGTGGTGCAGCGGGCCGTCGATGCGGGCGTTGCCCGCATGGTCACGATCTGCACCAAACTCCGGCTCGAGCCGCAGGTGCGCGCCATCGCCGAGGCCCATGCGCCGGTCTTCTATGCCGCAGGCACCCACCCGATGAGCGCCGCGGACGAGCCGATGGCCAGTGTGGATGAACTGGTGACACTGTCCCGGCATCCCAAATTCGTGGGCATCGGGGAAACCGGGCTTGATTATCACTACACCGCCGACAGCAAGGCCGTGCAGCAGCAAAGCCTGCGCATCCATATCGCCGCGGCCCGCGAAACCGGCTTGCCGCTCATCATCCATGCGCGCGACGCGGATGACGATATGGCCCGCATCCTGTCCGAAGAACATGCCAAGGGTGCGTTTTCCTGCGTGATGCATTGCTTTTCCTCCAGCGCCGGGCTGGCGCGTGCGGCACTTGATCTGGGCTTTTACCTTTCGATGTCGGGGATTGCGGCTTTCCCGCGGTCCGCTGATCTGCGCGAGATTTTCGCCGCCGCCCCGGTGGATCGGATCCTTGTTGAAACCGATGCGCCTTATCTAGCGCCACCGCCCCATCGTGGCCGCACCAACGAGCCCGCCTATACCGTCCACACCGCCAAGGTCGGCGCCGAGCTGTTCGGCATGGACTGGCCCGATTTCGCGGCGCAGACCGAGGCCAATTTCAACCGCCTCTTCAGCAAGGCCGCGAATTACAAGGCGGCATCCTGATGGGCGAGATGCGGTTCATCATCCTTGGATGCGGCTCATCGGGGGGCGTGCCGCGGCTTGGTGGCCATTGGGGGGACTGTGATCCAGAGAACCCGCGCAACACCCGTCGCCGCTGCTCGCTCCTGATCGAGCGCGAAGGGCCGGGCGGCATCACCCGCGCTCTCATCGACACCTCGCCCGATCTTCGTGCGCAGCTTCTGGATGCCGGCGTGGGCGAGCTTGACGCGGTGCTCTACACCCACAGCCATGCCGACCATGTGCACGGCATCGACGATCTGCGCATGATCGTGTTCAACATGCGCCGTCGCTTGCCGGTCTGGGCCGATGGCGACACCCAGAACGCGCTTTACGCGCGCTTCGGCTATGCCTTCATCCAACCCGAGGACAGCCCCTATCCGCCGATCCTCGACATGCACACGATCAGCGGTGATGTGACGATCGACGGGGCAGGGGGGCCGATCACCCTCACCCCGTTCGAGGTCAATCACGGCTCGATCGAGTCGCTCGGCTTCCGGATCGGCGATCTGGCCTATCTGCCCGACGTTGCGCAGATCCCGGACGATGTCTGGCCCATGCTCGAAGGGCTGGACTGCTGGATTCTTGACGCGCTGCGCCGCACCCCGCATCCCACGCATTCGCATCTCGAACAGTCGCTCGACTGGATCGCGCGGGTGGCGCCGCGGCGCGCGGTGCTGACCAACATGCATATCGACCTGGATTACCAGACCGTTGCGGATGAAACGCCCGCACATGTGACACCGGCCTATGACGGCATGATCCTGACATATCCGGCCTGATGACATGCAAGCGCTGATCGATGTGATCCTGCCGGTCTTTATGGTGATCGGTTTCGGATATATCGCGGCATGGCGGGGCTGGTTTACCGAAGCCTCGGTCGATGGCGTGATGCAGTTCGTGCAGAATTTCGCTGTGCCCTGCCTGTTGTTCACCGCTATCGCCCGGCTTGATCTCGACCGCTATTTCGATCCCTGGCTTCTGGCCAGCTTCTATATCGGTGCTCTGTCGGGGTTTCTTTTGGGGCTGTTCGGTGCGCGCTTTCTCTTCGGGCGCGATTGGGAGGATGCGGTCGCCATCGGTTTTTGCTGTCTCTTCTCCAACTCGGTCCTGCTGGGCCTGCCGATCATGGAGCGTGCCTATGGCCCGGATGCGCTCGATGCCAATTACGCGATCGTCGCGATGCATTCGCCCTTCTGTTACGCGGTTGGTATCTCGGTGATGGAGATCACCCGTTCGCGGGGCCGGGCGGGGCCGGCCCTTGTGGGGCGGGTGCTCAAGGCGATGTTCTCGAACGCGCTGATCCTTGGGGTGGCGGCGGGCTTCTTGGTCAACCTGTCAGGGATCGCGATGCCAAGCGCGCTGGATCAGGGGCTCGATCTGATGGTGCGTGCGGCCCTTCCGGCGGCGCTTTTCGCGCTTGGCGGGGTGCTGCTGCGCTATCGGCCGGATGGCGATCTGCGGATCGTGCTCTTTGTCTGCTTCGTGGGCCTTGTCGCGCATCCGCTCATCACGCGGGGGCTTGGCAGCGCGTTTTCCCTGCCCGATCCCGCGCTGCGTTCGGCGGTGGTGACGGCGGCTATGGCGCCGGGGGTCAACGCCTATATCTTCGCCAACATGTATGGCCGTGCACGCCGGGTTGCGGCCAGTTCGGTGCTGGCGGCAACGGCGCTGTCGATCCTGACGGTCTGGATGTGGCTGGGCAGCCTGCCGTGATGCTGGCGCTGTCGCCCCCTCGCCGTCACTTGCCCGGATTACAGAACTGCCGATAAAGCAGATCGATCAGTTCGCGGGTCTTTTCATCGGCCAGACTGTAGAAGATCGTCTTGCCCTCTCGCCGCGTCTTGACCCGGCCCTCTTCTCGCAGCCGCGCGAGGATCTGGCTCACGGCGGCCTGCCGCATCTCCAAAAGCTGCTCCAACTCGCCCACCGATTTCTCGCCAGACCCCAGATGACACAAGGTCATCAACCGCCCCTCATGGGCGACGGTCTTGAGAAATGCAGCCGCCAGTTTGGCGTTTTCCTGCATTTCGGTCGGGGTGACGGTGATATCCTTGGTGGTCAATTCGGTTTCACTTCCTCAGCGATGAATCGGCGTCTCATAGCACGTGTTTTCGAAAACTGCGAGTATTAGCCTTGCGCTACCCCTCCGGAGGGGCACCCCCCAGGAACGCATTGCCGTTTTTGTAATCACATGGCGCTTCCTGCATCTCCAGATGCAGCCCCTTGCCCTTATAAGGATGGGCCCGCGCCAGCGCCTCGTCAACCTCGATCCCCAATCCTGGCTCATCGGGTGGCGTCACAAATCCGTTTTCGACCCGCAGCCCGCCCTTGATGAGCGCCTCGTGGAACGGGGTCTCGATCGTCTCGGCCATCAGGATATTCGGGATCGACGCCGCCAGCTGAATATTCGCCGCCCATTCCACCGGGCCTGCGTAAAGATGCGGGGCGATCTGCGCGTTATAGACCTCGGCCATGGCGGCGATCTTGCGGGTCTCCCAAAGTCCACCCGCCCGGCCCAGGGCCGGCTGCAGGATCGACGCCGCGCCTTCGCGCAGGACGGGGGCGAACTCGGCCTTGGTGCAAAGCCGCTCTCCGGTGGCCACGGGCAGGCCGGTGGCGGCGGCCACCTCGGCCATCTGCGCCACGTTGTCGGGCGGGACCGGCTCTTCGTACCACAGCGGATCATAGGGCGCGATGGCCCGGCCCAGCCGGATGGCGCCTGCGGTGGTGAACTGCCCATGCGTGCCGAACAACAGATCCGCCCTGTCGCCCACAGCCTCGCGGATCGCCCGGCAAAACGCGACTGACAGCGAGATATCCGACTGCGCCGGCATATGCCCGCCCCGGATCGTATAAGGCCCCGCCGGATCGAACTTGACCGCCGTGTAGCCGCGCGCCACGTAATCGGCCGCACTTTCGGCGGCCATCTCGGGAGAGTTGAAGAAGCCTCGCAGATCGTGATGCGGCAGGGGATAAAGATAGGTATAGGCGCGCACGCGCTCGTTCATCCGCCCGCCCATCAACGCCCAGACAGGCCGCCCCCGCGCCTTGCCCAGAATATCCCAGCAGGCGATCTCCAGCCCCGAAAACGCGCCGATCACCGTCGGATCGGGCCGCTGCGTGAACCCCGCCGAATAGGCGCGCCGAAACATCAGTTCGATATTCTCGGGGTTTTCCCCCTGCATGTGCCGTCCAAAGACATCCTCGATCACCGCGCGCATCGCCTCCGGCCCCACGGCGGCGGCATAGCATTCGCCCCAACCGGTGATCCCGTCATCTGTGGTCAGCTTGACAAGGATCCAATAGCGCCCTCCCCAACCCGGCGCGGGCGGGGCGGTGACGATGATCTCGAGATCCTGCAGTTTCATATCGGGCCTTTCCGGGTCAGTTGCGCGGATCGCGGGCCGATCCGGGTATCGGCGCGATGGTGCGGGCGTCTTTGGCCAGATGCAAGTTGCAATGGTGCGGCTGGCAAAACGCCCCGGTGAAGGTTTTGATACGCTGGCCCATGACCGGGGCATCCAGCACGACGAAGGCGCCGGCTTGCACCGGCGCCTGACACTCTTGGCAGTCAAAGGTCAGTGCTTACGCAGGAACTGGCTGATCGATGTTGCCCAACAAGATCCCGGTCAGTTCCACAGGGCCCGCCGTGACACTGGCCACATCTATCCCGGTGTCATAGAAGACATTGTCCGCATCAGTCGGCAGGGCGGCATCCGGTGCCACAAAGACCCAACGCGGGACAGCGTCGGTTTCCACGTCGAGCGCGAAGCGCAAGATATCCAGCGCATCTCCTACACCGACGCGTCCGTCCCCGTTCATATCTGCCGCGATCAGGTTTTGGGGCGTTGCAGGTCCAAAACTGGGGTTGATGTCCAGCGCGATTCGCAGTGCATCCAGCGCATCGCCAACGCCGATAGTGGGATCGGTTTGCGCGTCATAGGCCTTGGTGGCATCGACACGCCCCGCAGCTCCCGACCCAAGCCGGATGTTATAGCTGCCACCGACGCCCTCGGTCTCTTCGGCCAGCGTTCTTGCCGTGCTGACCCCGGTTGTGAAGCCGACAACCGCATCGCCGATCGCATTGCCTGCGATATCGGTCAGGGTGACATCCAGCGTCACCCGTGTTTCACCGACATCCAGCTTGCCCGGCACGGTCGCCGTTTCGGGCGCCCGGACCAGCTCGGAGGCCGAGGACTCGATGAATGTCGGATCATCCGTGAGCAGGAAATCCAATACCGCGTTGTCGAAGTTCACCGTGCCGGGGGTCAGGCCAGCCGCCTCGACCGCTGCCCGCGCCGCATCGACATCGGCGGGATCGAAATTGTCCGCGGTCACGATCGCGCCGGGCATATCGGGATCATAGAAGCCCTCAAGGCTCTCGCCCGCGTCATAGGTGAACAGGCTCTGCTCTTCCGTGGTCACGCGCCAATCGTCGCGATATTGCCCGTACAGATCATCGAAGGCCAAGGGACGCTCCAGCACGGTCCCGTCTGCAAGCGCGATGTCATTCGCTGCGTTGCCATCGCCATCCCCCAAAAGCCCCTCGACGTTGCCGGACATGTTGGCCGAGATCTGCACACCCAGATCAAGCCGTCCGTCCTGCAAGGCTACACTGAGCCGCGCATCGCCAGCCGTTACGCCCGGCACCCCATCGGTGCCAGCAAAAACCAGCGTGTAGATATTTCCGTCGCGGATGATCTGGTCACCCGTCTCGAGGGTGAGGACACTGCCATCGCCCAGCAGACGCACCGCGCCATCGATGGAGACCGGGTTGGTGTCGGTTGCGTCGAACATGACGCTCGAGCCGTCGGAGAGCCGCGCCGCAACGGCCACGTTGACCGACACATTCTCTACGTCCTCAACGGGCGCGGTGCGCGCCTGCACCTCGAACCAGTCAAAGCCGTTGCCCGGCACTGCGCGCAGCAGGACGAATTCCCCTACGGCATGGAAGTCATAGCCCACCCCATCCAGCGTCAGAAGATGCGGATCGCCCACCGTCCAGGCCACAGGCGTGGTTGAGGGCGGCAACGGAGGCGGCCCGTCCTGCGCCAGAGAGGCGACATCTTCCGTGGTCAGGCCACGAAATGTCAGGATATTGCCATTTCCGAAATCGACCACGGCACTGCCGTCGCCATCATCCGTCGCGCTTGTAAGGGCGACATTCCGATCCGCCACACTCAGTCCGCCGATCACAACGTTCAGAATATCGACACCGATTTCGAAATCGTCAATCACGTCATTCCCACCACCGACGATGGTGAAGAAGTCGGCACCCTCTCCACCGATCAGGATATCGCTGCCCAGACCATCGACAAGGATGTCATTGCCGTTGCGGCCTTCCAGCCGGTTGTCATTCGCATCGCCCGTCAGCGTATCGGACCCGAACGTGCCGCGCACATATTCAAACCCCTGGACAGTGTCGACAGAGTTGATCGTTCCGAGCGAGATCCGCTGATCGTTCAGATTGAACGCGCTGATTTCGACGATGCCTGTTTCCAGGTTGGCATCCACGCCGAATACCAAGGGTGTATCATAGCGCAGCCTGTCAAAGCCGTCGCCGCCGTCCAACGTGTTGTTGCCGCCGGCATAGCGATAGGATTCGTTGCCTGCCGATCCGGTAAAGCTGTCATCGCCGAACGAGCCATAGACCTCCCACAGGGGATTGCTGCCGCCGATCGTTTCGGTGTTGCCGAACCCGTCATCGATGATCTGCCCGCTGGCAAGGCCAAGGTTCACGTTGATCCCGGTGTCGGCATCGCGGAAATCCATCCGCACAAGCCCGGTGCCGTTCAGCGTGAAACTGTCCAAGCCATCTGTCGAACTGACGCTGATCCACTGCTCGCCCTCCGGCGCGAGATTGAAAACATCGTCGCCCGCCGTGCCCACTATGGCCAGACCACCATTGGTCCATCCCGCCGCAAGGGGGGTAGCCACCCCGACCAGCGTGTCGGTGCCTGCCAGCCCCTTGTCGACTGATCCGGTATTGGCCTGCCCGTCGATGGTGACGGTCACGGGGTCTTGCAGTACCCTGTAGTCCAACGTCACGAATTCGTCGTTCGCGTCGTTGCCGGCCATGTCGATGGTGTCATTTCCGGCCGTGCCGATCACCGCCTCGCCCAACCCAAAGGATGTGGCCGTATCGATAAAATCGTTCAGTCGCGTTCCGATGAACACGTTTTGATTTGCTTCGATCGGAATGGGCCCGCCCAGGTTTGTCGCCTCGACCGGGTCCAGCGCGCGCGCTTGGTCGGCGCTCAGACCCCGAAACACCACCGAACTGCCATTGCCGAAATCGACGAAGGCACCGTCGGGGCTGTTTATCGCCGCGGCAAAGGCATCCTGCACCTGCTGGGTGCTCAGTCCCGGTGACGACACCTCCAGATTGTCCACGCCGATCTGGAAATCCCTGATGATATCCTGCCCGCCCGACAGGATGAAGAAATCCGACCCGCTCCGGCCTTCCAGCACATCGTTGCCGCTGCTGTCGCCGATCACGTCATCGCCGTTGGATCCGCGCAGATACTCCACGTTGGTGATCTTGTGGGCGAATAAGCTGTTATCCCAGATACCCGCGACGGTGCCGGCTTCCATGTCAGCAGTAATCCCGTCCACGCCGAACCGGTCATAGCGGAGCCGGTCGAAACCGTCGCCTGCGTCCAGCGTGTCCAGACCACGCGCGAGAATGAAGCTTTCATTCGCGGCCGACCCGATGATGAGATCGTTGCTATCTGTCCCGCGAACTTCCCAGATCTTGCCGGTTCCGGAAATCACCTCCTGATTGCCGAAGCCGTCGTCCAGAACCAGCCCTTGGGCCAGATCGACCGAAACGCCCGAGGAAAATTGCGCGTTTCCATTTTCCTCAACGGTGACTGCGTTTCGGAAATCCAGCCTCACCAAGCCATCACCACTGACGATATACGTGTCCGCCCCGCCACCGCCGGACACGGAAATCCATTGATCGTCGGGCACAGTGATGTCGAACGTATCGTTAAAACCCGTACCTGTAAGGCTCAGACCGCCCAAATTGAACCCGGCGATCATCGGGTTCTGGACCCCTACAAGAGTGTCGACGCCGTTGATGCCCTTGTCGATGGTCCCGGTATTGGCCTCGCCGTCGATCGTTGCGGTGATACCGGCGTCCAGCCGCCTGTAGTCCAGCAATGCGAAGGCGTCGTTCAGGTTCATCCCGGACAAATCTATCGTATCGTTGCCTTCGGACGCGGTGATGTTGTCCGAATCGGCATCGCCCGACACGATGGAATCATCGCCGATCGAGCCGTACAACAGATCGCCCCCATCCGTGCCTTGTATCAAAAGCGGGCCTTGTACCGTGTTGGCCCATGTCGTCAGGTCCAGAGCCTGTCCGGGACCGAACGGATCGGTCGCGTCGATCGGTCCAGACGCCGTGATGCTGTTCTCGAATGCGGTCAAGCCCTCGATTGTAGCGTCGAACACTGCAGGATCGCCACCGATCACAAAGATCGCGTCGGCAAATCCCATACCCATCAGGGAATATTCCAACTCAAGAATGACATGCGTCCCCTGCGGCGTGGTCGCCTGTCCCAGAGCTATCGTGTCCGGCTCGAAGCCCTGTCCCGAAGAACCAAATATCTCGGCATCAAAGCTGATCGCACCAAGGGGAAACACGAATTGTCCCGACGTTTCTGTGAAAAGCTGTGTTCGCGCTTCATCGGCGCCAAATTCGACCACTGGCAGATCGTTGCCCTGTCCGATGATGGAATAGGTGACGGTTGTGCTGGTATCTGGCGTGGCAATGACCAGCGTCACCGGCTGCGCGAATTGTGCGTTGTCATCAGGATCGCGTCCAACCAGAACGCCGGAAATGGAAAACGTGCTCACAACAACCCCCACACTCGGAAACACACTGACGCAAGGGAAGCACGATGTTCGAATCAAAACAAGGTAAGTGAATCAGTACTTCTCAAATCTGGACTGCTGTGCAAGCGTCATCACTGTTGCGTGAAGTATCAGTATACCGTGTTGGGGGTTGTTGTGCAGTATCGTCCAGAGAAACAAGGCGTCAATAATTTGACGCCCCACGTTGAGACATCCGAATCAGATCGCGCGGAATTCGCGAATCAGCATAATTGGTTCAAACGGCATCTCGGAAAGATTGCATCGGGCGGCACCCTGACCGGAACGATCATGGCCTTGCCCGCCATCGCGCAGGCCCAGGTCGCGGAATTCGTCAGCGCCAGCTCGATCAACGGCGTCACCAGCGTGCAGACCCTCGCCAATGGCACGGCCAGCATGACCATGGCCAATGGAACGGTCATATCGATCCCCGCAGGGCAATTCAGTGTCTTGGCCGGTGGTCAGGTCATGGTCGCGCCTCAGATCGCCCAGCTTGCGGCTCAGGCCATGGCGGCCGGCGCCGCTGGCGGCATTGGTCTCGGTGCGGCAGTTGCGGGGGCCGGGGTCGCGGGCGCTGTTGCCGTCGGCGCCGGAGGAGGAGGGGGGGACGGTCCGTCGCCGCTTCTGTTCCAGTCGACGACACCCTCCGAGCCCGCGACAATCCCGCCCACCATCGTGAACAATGCCATGGTGACTGCGGTCAGAGGCATCGGCAGCAACGCCATCCCGACCGAATTGCCCGAAGGCACGACACAACTGCGCATCACTTTCGATGACGGCACCCCAGTTCCTCCCAACCCGACGGTCAACGTCGACGAGGAAGGCGCATGGGTCCTCCCGCTCTTCGAGCAGGGTCCCACGGATCTGCCGCAGGGCCTCTCCTTGCTGACCCTCGTCGCACTTGATGAAGACGGAGAAGAGCTGGGAACCTTAATCACTGAAATCCTGATCGACACCATCCCACCCACCGTGGCCGTGACCGATATCTCCTCGCCGGGGGACGATGACTTCACGGTGAACATCGCCGAGCGTGCCGAGCCGGTGACGATCTCCGGCGTCTCGGATGCCGAGGACGGCCAGCTTGTGACCATTACCCTCAACAACGTCGAGTATACCGGCGAGGTGCGTGGCGGCGAATGGAGCATCGAGATCCCGCCCGCCGATCTTGCCAACCTGCCCGACGCCGAGGTGTTCTATTTCATATCTCCCGTCGTCAGCGATGCCGCCGGCAATGAGACCACGGGCGAAGCCGCAACCCTCGCCATCGATTTTGTAGCTCCGTTCATCTCGATCAACCCGGTGTCCGCCGATGACGTGGTCGGTCTGATCGACCTGCAAGGCGATCTGACGATCACCGGCACCACCAACGCCGACCCCGGTCAGCAGGTGACGGTTCTGTTCAATGGAACCGAGTATCAGGGCGAGGTGGCATTTCGAGCCGTCAGGGCTCTTGATATGGCCACGATGAACAATGGCGACGGCCCGATGAGGGACCCGGAGCCCTTGGAATTCCGGTGGTCGGTCACCATACCGCAGGACGATCTGTTGGCGCTGCAGGAACAGATCGGCGATGAAGAGCCGGCACAGATCCAGATCGTCGCCTCGGTCTCGGACAGCGCCGGCAACCCCGCCGAACAGGCCGAGCGCAGTATCGACGTCGATTTCCGTGGTCCGTCGCTGACCATCGACCCGATCTCCACCGACAACATCATCAACTTCGACGAAGACGGCATCGCCGTCACCATCTCGGGCAGCACGAACAACGTGGAAGCTGGCCAAGCGGTATTTGTCACCGTGAACCACACGCCGCTTGTATCGGCGACCGTGGAGGAAGACGGAACCTGGGAGACCACGCTTGGCCCGATGGATGTCACCTCCATACCCGATGGCGGCAGCGTCGATGTCGTGGCCAATGTCTCGGACGCCGACGGCACCGCCGCCCCCACGGTCACCGTGCAGCTTGCGCGGGATGTGACCCTGCCGACCATCGATATCGACGCACACGTGATTTCCGTGGGCGCGGTCATGAACATCGCCGAAAGCACCGAGGATCTGACGCTTGGCGGCGCAACCACGGCGGAAGACGGCCAAGAGGTCACCGTGACCGTCGCCGGGACCGAGTTCACCACCCAAGCCGAGGGCGGCGCCTGGACCCTGACGATCCCCAACGCCGATCTGCCGACCATCGCCGATGGCGACACCGTCGAGATCACCGCCGATGTCGAGGATGTGGCTGGCAACACCGCACAGCGGGCCACGGCCAGTTTCGACGCCGATCTGAGCGCGCCGACGATCACGATCGACGGTCCAGTGGCTGATGACGGAACGCTCAACATTGCCGAACAGGCCGCTGGACTCACCATCAATGGCAACACCACCGGGGTCGAAGACAATCAAACCGTCACGATCATGATCGGCGATAGCGAATTCACCACGAACGTGGAACGCGACGCTTGGTCGCTTGATTTGACATCGGAAGATCTGGCCGGGATATCCGACGGCGACACCGTCACGGTCACCGCCGATGTGTCTGACCTTGCGGGCAACCCCGCCCAACAGGCCAGCGCCAGCTTTACGGCGGACCTCTCCGCGCCCACCGTCACGATCACCGAACCGGTCGCCGAAGACGGCTTTCTGAACATCGCCGAACAGGGCAGTTCGATCACAATCCGCGGCACCGCCGTGGGTGTTGAAGATGGCCGGTCCGTCGTGGTCGATATCGAAGACATCCAGTACTCCGCGACAGTGACCGACGGGGCCTGGTCCTTGGTGCTGACAAGGGACGATCTCGAGAGCTTCTCCGAAATAGATGGTCAGACGATCACGATCAGGGCCGATATCGACGATGCCGCCGGAAACGACGCCGACCAGGCCGCTGCCAGCCTCGATATCGACCTGACCCCGCCGACCATTTCCTTTGTCGATGACGTGCCGGTCGACTATGTGCTGACGCTTGCCGAACTGGCGGCAGATCCCGACAGCGGCGCCGAGGTGACCACGAATTCGCCTCAAGGCACGCCCGTCACCCTGACTTTCGAAGATGGCAATGGCGTCGCCGCTCTCCGCGTTCAAGACACGGTGTCGGATGGCGGTACGTTCGTGATCGATTTCCTGGATGCCGACTTGCTCGACGCTCTGTCGGATCAGACCGCCTATACCGTCACGGTCGAGATTGCCGATGATGCGGGCAACACGGCCAGCGACAGTTTCGAACTGACGACGGATTTCAAACCGTCCCTGACCCTGAACGAGGTCGGCGTGGATGGCACGATCGACCTTGACGGGGCGGCTCTTACCGCTGTGACCGGCACCGCCCTTGGCGCCGATGACCAGACCGTGACCGTGACATTCGTGAACAGCGACACGCAAGCGGTGATCGGCACCACCACCGCCATAGTGACGAGTGGCACATGGACAGCCCCGGTCAACGCCGCCCTGCTGGAAGAGATCTCAGCCGGTCAGGTCTATACCGTCAATGCTGATGTCAGCAACGCGGATGGGCGCGCGGCGGACACGGTCAGCCAGACGGTCACCGGCTATCTGCCCTCCGAATTCGGCTACTTCCTTGTGTCCGATACCGGCCAGTCCGTCACGGTCGTGTCCTTCACCGGGGAGGATTTCAATTCCAACGACGGGTTCGAAACCGAGATTTCGTTCGACCCTCTTGAGAACCCCTATGTTCCAAATTCGAGCAATGGGAACCCGTCCCTGTTCTTCTTCCTGGCCAATGACGCAGGCACAGGCGACGGCACGCTGCTCGTCGGTGGCGGCACACTCACCACGCCTTTGCAGCCACTCTCTCCGCTGTTTACCTTCAATCTGGCCTCCGACGGCCAAAATCCGATCACGCTGCGCTTCGACCACATAGTGGATGATGTCGCCAGCGGATCTGCCGAACTCCTCATCGGCACCGACGGCATCGACACTCTGACCGGCGACAATATCGACAGCTTCATTCGCGGCAGGGGCGGGGATGATGCGATCGATGTCTCCGATCCGGGCGCAAACGTGCTGGTGTTCGAGACCACGCCCTTGGCCAACGGCGTCGATACAGTCACCGGTTTCACCATCGGCCTCGGCGACGCCGTCGATGATACGATGTTCTTTCAGGGGCAGATCGACCTCAGGGGCGACGGAACCATTGTCGAGGCCCTGGCCGATGGGGGCACGATCGGCGCCAATACCGGCTTTGTGATCTTCACCACCGCACAGACGACCCCATCTGTGTCCGACGCGCTGACCACTCTCAACGGCTTTGCCCAGGACGAACAGTTCTACCTTATGGTCGGCGACGGCACAGATGCGCAACTCGCGCTGGTGACGACCGATGCGAACAGCAGCCCCACCGCCGAAGTGATGGCCGATTTCCAGGATATCGGCGCGCTGGGTCAACTCGCCCCGTCGCAGATCATCCTGTCCGACCCCACAGGCCAAGCGGTGCTGACGTAGCGCCCAATGAAACTGAAGCCATGGGCCGGGTCCGGCCCGTGGTTTCACCAGAAAGACCCGGTCCTCATGTCCATGACTGCAAGCACAGAGCGTGAGAACACGATTGTTCCGGTCACGCCCGGGCGGCACGGCCCCCGACGCTGGCGCCGATTCTCCTCCTATGCCTTCGCGCGCCCACTGCAGGACGTGCCGATTGTCATGGCCGAGCTCGAACCAGCCGCCAGCGCCCTGCCTCTGGTGTTTCGCCAAACGCCCTCGGGCTGGGAGGTTGTCGCGTTGCTCAGCCTCTCCCCGGCCACGCGCGGCCTCTTCGTCACCGCCTCGGGCACATGGCGCGGCACCTATGTGCCCTCTGCCTTGCGGGCCTATCCCTTTGTCGCGGATGACAGCGGCGCGGACGGGAAAGCGACGCTGATGATCGACGAAGCCAGCGGCCTGATCACCGACGATCCCGCCGACGAGCCGTTTTTCGAGGACGCCGCGCAACCCTCCGAAGCGCTGGCACAGGTTATCGCCTTTTTCCAAACCCGCGCGGCATCCCGGCAAGAAACCCTGAGAGCAGCGGGCGCGCTTGCCGAGGCGGGCCTGCTGACCCGGTGGACGCCCTCGCATGGCATGTCCGAGGCCGATGCGTCAGGCTATTGGTCGGTGGATCAGGCCGCGTTGGGGGCGGTGCCTCAAAATGAGCTGGCCAAGCTGTGGCAGGCGGGCGCTTTGCGGCTGGCACAGTCGCAACTCGTCTGATTGCACCATCTTGGCTGGATCGCGCGGTGCGCTGCGGCCGGGACCGCCACACCCAAGGCCCAAATCGCTTATCCTCAACCCATGGACCCATCGGGCGATATTGCCTCTTTCCTGTCGGCTCTGTCAGATGCGCAGGCCGCGGACCTGGATCAGCGACCATGACACGCCGCCCGCTTGCCATGTGTGCCTTGGCCCTGCTGGGCGCCTGCGCCGAAGCGCCGGATCTTACGGCAATCGAGGCCAGCATCGCCCCCGGCACGCCGGGGCTTGGGGCCAAACGGATATCCGGCTCTCTGGCCGACACGCCCTATGGACAGGCCATTGCGGCGGCGACCCTGGACAATCCGGCGCTCGGACGGGCCAATGCCGCCATCCGCTTGTCCCTTGCGGAAAAGCGTGCTGCCGACGCGGCGTTCAAACCGGATCTCTCGGTTGGGATCGGCGGAGAAACGCGTCTTGTTCGAAGCAGTACCGACAGCACCCTGTCGCCCTTCGTCCGCGTGTCTCAACTTGTCTATGACGGTGGCGCGGCGCAGGCCGATCAGACCGCCGCACAGGCGCGCGTGTTCGAAAGCCGGGCAGGGCGGATAGAAACTGGATCCTCGGCGGCCCTGTCGGCGGTCGAGGCCCATCAGGAGTTGCTCAGCCGGCAAAAGCTGATGGCGCTGGCGCAGGACAATATTCGCGCTTTGCAGCAGATCGCCGCAAATATCGACGAGCGTGCGGCGCGAGGGGCGGGATCGACCACCGACCAACTGACCGCCGAAAGCCGTCTGGCCGATGCCGAAACCCGGCTGGCCGATGCGCAGGGAAATCTGGACCGTGCCAAGGCGGGCTACGCGCGTATTTTCGTCGCGGTCCCGGCCAGCCTGCCAGCAGCAAGACCTGCGCCCGCCCTGCATGACCGGGATGATGAAAATCTCCGGCTCAGCCCGCGCCTTCGCGCCATTGAAGCCCGGCTGCGTGCCGCTGAATCTGATCTGATCGCAGCGCAGGCCAGAACCAACCCGAGCATCGAGCTGGGCGCCACCGGCCGCCGCGCGTCTGGTGGCGGCGGGGATCTGGGCCTTGATCTTTCGCTCAACTACAGCCTCGACACGCGCGGCCAGCGCGCCGCTGCCATCGACGCGGCACAGGCGCGTCTTGACGGGATCAGGTCGGAGCGTGACGAACTGGTGCGCGACATCCGCGAGGCGCTGACTTTCGTACGCTCGGATCAGCGCACGGGCGATGCCCGTGTCGCGGCCGCCCGCGCCGCTGTCGCGTCGAACAAGGCGACGGTCGCGGCAGCCAGTGAACAGTTCGGCATCGGCCGCCGCAGCCTGCTCGACCTTCTGGACGCGCAGCGCGATTACGTGCGCGCGCAGGAAGTACTGATCTCCGCCGAGAAAGCCAGGTTCCTGACCGATTACGCCGTGCTGGCCCTGACCGGCGACATTCTGGACGTGTTTTCCATTGATATAGCCGGTGTGTCGCCATGAGCCGACAGGATACCTCTTCGGATCAGGCCGGGGCCGTCGATCGCAACATCGTCGCGCTCGACCCCGGACAGCACAGTCGCCCGGACGCGATGACACCACTCGAGGCCTGCATGCTGCATGCGGCGGCACATCTTGACAGGCCGATCACACTTGCGGCCCTTCATGCCGCGCAATCCTCCGATGGCTCTGACCGGCTTGGCGTGCGCGACGTGATGACAGCCGCGCAACGTGCCGGGATCCAGGCCGCATTCGGCGCCCGCAAGCTGCGCGGTTTCGACGCCATGCTGACCCCTGCGATCCTCTTGCTACGGGACGACCGGGCGGTGGTCCTTTATGGCCTTGGCAAGAGCGATACCCTCCTTATCCACGACCCGCTTCTGGGCGAGGGTACCGGACAGATCGCTCGGGCCGAGCTGGAACAGGCATATACCGGCTATGCAATCCTTTTGCGGGCTGAACATCGCGATGACATGGCCGCCACCGCCATGGGCCGGCAGGGGCACTGGTTCTGGTCGGCTCTGGCGGCGAACAAATGGTCCTACACACAGGTGCTCATGGCGGCGGTGGTGGCGAATTTCCTGGGCCTGACCACCTCGATCTTCATCATGGTGGTCTATGACCGCATCCTGCCGAACGAAGCGACCGAATCCCTGATCGCCCTGACCTTTGGGGTCGGCATCGCCCTGCTGTTCGATTTCTTCATTAAAACCCTGCGCGCCGGTTTCATCGACAGGGCCGGGCAAAAGGCCGATTTGCTGATGGGCCGACGCATTTTCGACCAGTTGCGCGATCTTCAGATGCGGGCGCGCAAAGGGTCGACCGGCGCTCTGGCCAGCACCTTGCGGGAATTCGAAACACTGCGTGATTTCTTCACATCGGCCACTCTCGTGGCGGTGGTGGACCTTCCGTTCATCTTGCTGTTCGTCTGGGTGATCTACCTGATCGGCGGGCCGCTGGCACTGGTGCCCGGGCTGGCGGTGCCGCTTGTTCTTCTGATCGGCATCGCGGTGCAGCCGGTCTTGTCGCGCATCGCCGACAAAAGCTTTGCCGACGGCCAGTCCAAACAAAGCGTGCTGGTCGAAACGGTGTCCGGGCTTGAAACGATCAAGGCAACCGGTGCTGCGTACCGCATGCGTGCTCGCTGGGAAGAGGCCATCTCCCGTCAGTCCGAACACAGCCTGCACAGCCGTGCTGTCATGCAATTCGCGATGAACGCCACCGGCTTCGCGCAGCAGGCCGCCCAGATCCTGATCGTGTTCTATGGCGTGTTCCTGATCTCGGATGGCACCGTCAGCATGGGCGCGCTGATCGCCAGCGTCATTCTGACCGGGCGTGCACTTGCCCCTCTGGCGCAACTGGCCCAGACCATGACCCGGCTCAACCATGCGCGCAGCTCCTATCGCAGTCTGGACGCCCTGATGCGGTCCGACAGCGAACGTCCCGAGGGCCGATCATGGCTCAGCCGCCCCCGTCTTGATGGGGCGATCCGGCTGGAGAATGTGCATTTCACCTATCCCGATCAAATGGTGGCGACCCTCAAAGGGGTCAGCTTTACCATTCAGCCGGGCGAAAAGGTGGCGATCCTCGGTCGGATCGGATCGGGAAAAAGCACCGTTGCGCGCATGATGCTCGGGCTCTACGCCCCAGATCAGGGCGCAGTCCTTGTGGACGATACCGACATCCGGCAGGTCGATCCGGGCGATCTGCGGCGCAATATCGGCTCGGTTCTTCAAGACGTGTGGCTGTTCTCCGGCACCGTGCGCGAGAATATCGCCATCGGCGCGCGCCACGCGCGCGATACTGACATTCTGGACGCGTCCCGCATCGCCGGGGTCGAGGATTTCATCGCGCGCCACCCTTCGGGATACGATCTGATGCTGGCCGAACGCGGCGAAGGGCTGTCGGGCGGGCAGCGTCAGGCGATCACTCTGGCGCGCGCCCTTGTCGGTAAACCACCCATCCTGCTGCTGGATGAGCCGACCAGCGCGATGGACGTGCAGAACGAACGTGACGTGATCGCTAGCCTCAAGACGCATATGCGCGATCAGACCGTGGTGATCGTGACCCACCGAACCAGCCTTCTGGACCTCGTTGACCGCGTCATCGTAATCGAGGATGGCAAGGTCGCGGTCGACGGGGACAAGAGCCTGTTGTCCCAACGCGCCGCGGCGCATGGGTCGGGGGGCGGTCATGGCGCGTGACATGGATTTCGAGCGACTGGCCGCCGAAATGCGGGGCCGGTCTCCGCTGCGCGGCTCGATCCTGCTCCTGACGATCCTCGTTTTTCTGGTCGCCATCTTCATCTGGGCGGCCAGGACGGAAATCGACAATATCACCCGGGCCTTGGGGCGGATCGTGCCCTCGGCCTCGGTTCAGGTGATCGAAGCCACCGAACCCGGCGTTCTGAACGCGCTGCATGTGCGCGAAGGCACTGTCGTGGCTGCCGGCGATCTGTTGATGGAGCTGGACGGCACCCTTCTGGACAGCCAACTGGACCAGGAACAGCAGCGCGCCTACGGTCTGATGGCCCGGATCGAACGACTACAGGCCGAGATAAACGCAGAGCCCTTGCGCTTTTCCGATCAGCTCGTCGCCCGTGCGCTGGATGTGGTTCAATCCGAAACCGCGCTCCATCGCGGCCGTCAGGCCGAATTGCAGGCCGAGATCGACATCCTCGAACGCCAGCGTCAGCAGCGCCAGCAGGAATACGAGGAAGGTCTCGCCGACAACCAGACCGCGCAAGCCACCCTCGCGGTTCTGTCCGAGGAACGCGAGATGATGGCGCCGCTCGTCGAACGCGGGATGGAGCCTGCAACGACGCTTCTGACCCTGCGCCGGTCCGAGGCCGAATGGCAAGGCCGCGCCACCCGGTCGCAGGCGTCGCTGGCGCGGCTTCAGGGCGCGCTCGATGAAATCGACGACCGCATTCGCGCCCAGCAGGAACGGTTCCGCGCCACGGCCTTGTCCGATCTGGCGCTCGCCACCGCCGAACTTGCGGCGCTGCGTCCTGCGCTGCCCGCCCTCCAGAGCCGGGCAGACCGATCGCGCATCGTGGCGCCGGTGCGCGGTATCGTGAACCGGATACACCGCTCCACTCTGGGCAGCATGGCGCGCCAGGGCGAGGAACTGATCGAGATCGTGCCCCTCGATGACACCCTGCTGGTCGAGGCCCATGTCCGCCCCGACGATATCGCTTTCCTCTATCCCGGCCAGCCGGTCAAGGTGCAGATCACCGCCTATGATGCCTCCCGCTACGGCAGTCTGGACGGTGAAATCCTGCGGATCGGGGCGGATGCCGTCACCCGCTCCGAACGCGAGGAAGAAGAGTTTTTCATGGTCGAGATCCGCACCACGGGCACGATCCTCGATGCCGATGGCGTCGCGGTCGAGATCATGCCCGGCATGGTGGCGCAAGCCAATATCCTGACCGGGCGCAAGACGGTGCTCGAATATCTGCTGCAGCCCGTCGTGCGCGTGCGCGACAGGGCCTTTCGCGAATAGGCCCTGCCGCAGCCCACCACCGGGGCCACCGTCATCCGCTCTCTCGTGCCAGCGCCCTCATGCCGCCGACCCGAAGGCAGGCGCATGACCCCTCAGGATAACGGCGTTGGCCTGGCCTTTGCGATAGGAGTGTCCGGTCGCGGCGGTGTGGACCTCCAGCGCGCGCGGGGCTTGGGTCCAGTCGTCGATATTGCCCGCCCCGACGCTCCAGCCGGTGGAGTGGTCAAGAGATGTATCCGTCCCGCGAAAGGAGATGACCGTTTTCCCCGCCAGCCCCTCGGGGCCATCCGCGCCGATGTCGTAGGCGAGGGCGTAGAAACCGGCGGATTGGGAGTTGGCGGGCAGATCAAAGTCTAGAACTGTAGCAGCACCAATTTTCTCGCCAGCTTCGCCGAGACCGTCAGCGTCGTCGCCGTTTGCATCGGTTGTGCCTTCTCCATCGGCAATCCCTGCGTTGTATCCCCGGTTATAGGAATCCATCGCCAAAACAGCGAGAAATAGGTCTTTTGAAATTTTCTGATCAGCCATTACCTCGGCCTCCTACTAAAATCACCATGGTGCACTCTTCGACAGAAAGGGATATCGGTTGTCTGTCCGGTTGGCGGACATAAACCCGGCTCCGGGTATTCCCCCAACCACCCCAACACCCCCTCGACCACGCCCGATGTCACCGGCGCGTCGGTGATTTCCAGCGTTACCTCGCGCAGGGCGTAGCCCTCACCAAACACCGCCGCCAGATCGTCGGGGTCCACCAGCCGCACGCTTGTCGGATCGGAGATATCGCCGAAGGTCACCAGCCGCGGCAAGGCCGCGAATGGCACCGGGGCGGCGGCACCGCGCAGACGCTCCACTGCGCGGAAAAATCGCTTCAGATCGTTTAATCCATAGGTGAACTCTGGCAACCGGTCAGCGAAGGCGGCTTTGAGCTTCTTGGGGCTTTCGTCCAACAGCGCGAACAGATAGCGCCCGTCTCCCAGATCGACCACAACCGCCTCGCCGCGCAGGCTGCTGTTCCGGGACCCGGCATCCACTGGAATCGCGGGGTGAAACCAATGTGTGACCTGCCCCACAGCACTGCCGGTTCTGACACCCTCCGGGGTCTCGACCACCAGGGTCAGTTTCTGGCGCCACGAATAGGTGGGATAGTTGAGCTTGTAGACACCATAGGCAATCAGCCCCAGACCCAGCACAATGATCACACCCCACCTCATGCCGCCAGCCCCTTAAGCCCCCATGGCAGCGCCTCGACAACATCCATACCCAGCAACTCCAAACCCACCAAAACACACCCCGCACAGGCCCAGCATACCGCCCTGCCGGGGTTTTTCCACCACCCCGCGTCCGGTGCCGTCAGGACGCGTCACATGCAAGGCGGGCCATGGCCCCCAAAGGCTCTCCCTCAAGACGCTACAAACGATCGCAGCCGCAGCACAGGCCCGAACTTACCCGAAGACGATCACATTGCGGCGCGCGGTGCCGGCGCGCGTGTCGGCAATGGCCTCGTTGATCTGCTCAAGGCTCCACCGCCTCGAGATCAGCTCATCCAGCTTCAGGCGCCCCTGGCCATACATGTCGATCATCCACGGAATATCCCGGCTGATCACCACCTCGCCCATCTTCGATCCGATCAGTGATTGCCCGGTATAGGCGAAACTCACCGGCTCGTACTCTGCCGTGGCGCCGCTTGGCGGCATGCCCACCATGATCACCTTGCCGCCCCCTGCCAGATAGCGGGGCGCCGCGTCATAGACCGCCGCCGCCCCCACGGTGACCAGCACGGCATCCGCGCCGCGCCCCATCGCCGCCTTGGCCGCGCGCCATGGTTTTGGATCGCTCGCCATCACCGTATCCGTGGCGCCGAAGGCCCGCGCATCCTCCAGCTTGGCCGGCACCATGTCCACCGCCACGATCCGGCGTGCGCCCGCGATCCGCGCGCCCTGAATGGCGTTCAGCCCGACGCCGCCCGCGCCGATCACCACCACATCCTGCCCCGCGCGCAGGCCTGCCGCATTGACCACGGCACCAACCCCGGTGATCACCCCGCAGGCCAGAAGGCAGGCCGCATCCATCGGCATGTCCCCGGGAATCCGCGCAACTTGCGAGCGGTGGACCACCACCTTTTCGGCAAACGCCCCGCAGGCCATCGCCTGATGCAGCATACCGCCACCCATGGTGCTCAGCGGGCCGTGATCGCCGTCATGTGACATCTCGCAGCCCGTGGGCCGTCCCGCGCCGCAGCTTGGACATTGCCCACAGGCCCGGATCAGCGTGACCACCACCGGATCGCCCAGGGTGATCCCCGGGACATCCGCACCAAGGCCGCTCACATGCCCCGCCGCCTCGTGGCCATAAACCGCAGGCAGGCTGCCGCCCCATGCGCCATCGGCGAACGAGATATCCGAATGGCAGATCGCCACCGCATCCAGCGTCACCTCGATCTCGCTCGTGCCCGGCGCGCGCAGCCTCACCTCTTCTATGGTGAGCGGCTCTCCGAACCGGTGGCACACGGCCGCCTTGATGGTCTGCATGATATCCTCCCGCATCTGCCCCGCTCAGGGTTACCCCTTGCGACCCAAGGTGCAAGCCGCTTCTCGCAAGTCCCGCGCCGTCAGGTTTCCCGCGCGATCCGGTCCAGCAGGGCCGCCAGCCCTTTGGGATCGGCAAAGAACGGCGAATGACCAAGTGGCAGGGCGTACAGATCCTCGCTGGGCCAGCCGGCCGTCATCGCCTCCTGATATTCGGGCGGGATCGCGCGATCTTGCGTGCAGCGGATATAGGATTTCCTGACGCCCTCGTAATTGGCCCCCAGCCGGATCGGCGTCGCCTGCGGGCGGATCGCCTGAACGCACAGATGCTCGGCGGCATAGGCGACCGTACCCTCCGGACAATCGTGATAGAGCGCATCTTGGATCCGGTCCTCGCGAAAGACAAAGCCCAGACCATCCTCGGTCTTTTCGATCGCGGCCAGCAGCGGCTGGCGCGGCGCCTCCATCCGCATATCCACCAACGACAGCCCGTCCCGCGGCGCATAAGCGCATAGAAACACCAGCCTCTCGATCTTCTCGGGCGCCTTCTGGGCCGCCGCCGCAATGGCGAAACCCGCCATGGAATGCCCGACCACGAGGGCCGGCCGGTCCACTGCGGCAAGAACCGCGTCGGCATAGGCCTCCAGCGTGACCTCCTCGATGGGGCAGGGGCTCTGCCCATGCCCCGGCAAATCGATCGCCCGCACCCGGTGGCCGAAGCCGGCAAGCTCCGGCTTGAGGTCGCGCCAGCACCACGCCCCATGGCACGAGCCATGCACCAAAACGATCTCAGCCATGGCCGATCTCCCCAAGAAATTCCGTCAACACCTCGGCATAAACCTCTGGGCTGTCGACACAAGGCAGATGTCCCGCCTTTCGGATCAGCTCGAACTTCGCGCCGTGGATCAACTCCACGGTCTCGCGCACCAGATCAGGCGGCGTCGACCGATCCTCCGATCCCGCAATGCCAAGCGTCGGCAGGCGCAGCCCGCTGGTGGGCGTATAGAAATCCGTGCCCGCAATCGCCGCCGCACAGCCGATATATCCCTCCGCCGGGCAGCGTGTCAGCATGGTCCTCCACAGCGGAAAATCCGGATCGTGCTCGCGAAAGGCGCGCGAGAACCAGCGCTCCATCACCTCATCCGCCAGCGCCTCCAGCCCGCCCTGCCGGACCTGCTCGATCCGCTCCTGCCACATCCGCGGGTGACCGATCTTCGCCGCCGTGTTCGACAGCACCATTCCGCGCACCAGGTCCAGCCGCTTGACCGCCAGCCCCTGCGCGATCAGCCCGCCGATGGACAGCCCGACGAAGACGCAGTCGCGCACCCCCAGATGATCCAGAAGCCGCTCCGCATCGCGCACCAGAGCGCCCATCGCATAAGGCGTCGGCGGACACTCGCTCAGCCCATGCCCGCGCTTGTCATAGCGGATGATCCTCAGCCCCTCCGGCAAGCGCGGCACCACCGCATCCCAAAGCCTCAGGTCGGTGCCAAGCGCATTGGCAAAGACCACCGGCGCTCCGGCCGGATCTCCATCCTCCCGGTAATGCAGCCGCAGATCTCCCAGATCGGCCAGTGTCATGGGGCAGGTCTCCTCTTGGGTGCGCCGCCTACATGGCCGAGACTGCGCCACAGGGTCAAGCCACAGGGTCACGCCACAGGGTCGAGCCACTGGCCCTCGAGCCGCACCTCCCCATCTTCCCCTTCGCGCAGCCGCCACAGGTCCGGACCCGACCCGCCCGCACTTTCATCGTTCCTCAAATACTCCCGCCGGAGGCATCCCCCCGAACGGCAATCGGGCGCGGCCCGCCTCGCGCCGTACCCGATCCTTGTCTTGCTTCAGCCGTGCCTCAGAAAAAGCCTGGACTCGGACTTGCCCTGGAACAGTGGAGAGCACCAACTGAGGAACTATGAGGTATTCTAAGGGAGACGGGAACAGACCGACGCCGGAGTTTCGCCGCGATCAAGCCGTTGAACCCCTCGGTCTGATCGGCGCATCCATGCAGCTCATGCCGATATTTCGCGCCTGGAAATGCTGGTCCCGGTGAATGCTGAGCGGCCGGTTCTCCGCCAGACAGGTGCCGATGCCATTGGTCCCCTCGGCGGCTTCGCTCCAATCCGCGCCGGGCCGCAGCCCCCAGTCCCGAAACACCTGCGCATCGCCCTCCGCACAGCGCAGCTCCAGCACCACGCCTTCTGCATCGGTCAGCAGCACGCCACAGCCGGACCGGCCGATCAGGCCGAAAAGACTGTCCATCTGCGGCGCCGCAAGCTCCAGAAACGCGCCCTGCGCATCGCGCCGGTCGCGCAGCTCCTTCCCGGTCACCTGCCGCACCTCGCGCCGATGCGCCGGATCAAACCCATGCGCCCGGAACGACCGGTGCCAGGACGCGGCCAGCCGGGATCACGCCGCCGCTGACCCCGACGACAGCGTGCCGAGCACCCGCTCGATATGTTGGGCCATGCTCAGCATGGCGCGTGCTTCCACTCGCCGGGCCATATGCCCGCGCCTTGCCATATCTTGCGCATGAGCCCCTCCACGTCATCACCGCACAGGCGCAACGAAAGCCGGCTTGTCGCATTGATGTCGATGATCTGGCTCAAATCCGCGCCCCGGCCTGCACAGGCCGCCTGTTTCTTCTGGCGGCAAATATCCGGGGGTCCCCGGGGGGGCTGACCCCCCGGCCTCCGATCCGCGGCCTCCGCCGCCCGTCAGGCGTCCCCGTGCCGCTCCAGCGCGTGACGGAACAGCGCCGCATCCACATTGCCGCCGGTAATGACGCAGATCACCGCGTCGCCCTCGACGGCCTCGGGTCTCAGCAGCGCCGCCGCCAGCGCCACGGCGCCCCCCGGCTCGGCCACCAGCTTGAGCCTTGCAAAGGCCAGCGCCATCGCCTGCAGGGCCTCGTCCTCGCTGACCACCAGACCCGGACCGCACAGCCGTTGCAATATCGGAAAGGTCAGATCGCCGGGGCGTGGCGTCACGATCGCATCGCAGATCCCGCCCGACGTCTGCGCGTTCTCCACGATCCGGCCCTCTTTCAGTGATCTCGCCACATCGTCGAACCCCTCCGGCTCGCAGGGCCGCACCCGCAGGCCCGGCGCCTCGGCCTCGAGCGCCAGCGCAACGCCTGAGGTGAGCCCGCCACCGCCGCAGCACACCAGCACATCGGCCCGCTCCACACCGGCCGCGCGCACCTGCTCGGCGATCTCCAGCCCGCAGGTGCCTTGCCCCGCGATCACCTGTGGCTCGTCATAGGGCTTGATGAGCGTGAGGCCCCGCGCCTCGGTCAGCGCCGCACCGATCTCCTCGCGGCTCTCGCCGCCCGCACGATCATACAGCACCACCTCCGCACCAAGCGCGCGGGTATTGTCGATCTTCATGCGTGGCGCATCGGCGGGCATGATGATCACCGCCGGCACGCCGAATTGGCGCGCCGCCAGCGCCACGCCCTGCGCGTGATTGCCGCTGGAAAAGGCGATCACCCCGCGCGCCCGCAGCTCCGGCTCCAGCGCCGACACCGCCGCGCGCCCGCCGCGATACTTGAAACTGCCCGTATGTTGCAGGCATTCCGGCTTGACCAGAACCCGCCGTCCCGCGATCTCGTCCAGAAACGGTGAGGACAACAGCGGCGTGCGCCGCACATGCCCCTCGAGCCTTGCGGCGGCGGCGCGGATCATCGCGATATCGCTCATTTTGCCTGCTCCAGAACGGCGCGGATCGCGGCCAGGCTTTCCTCTTCATCCAGAAACGGCACATGGCCCCGATCCGGCACGGTCCGCGCGATCAGGCCGGGATGGCGCGCCGCCATCTTCTCCAGCGTCGCCTCGCTCAGCAGGTCCGAATTGGCGCCCCGGATCACCGCCAGCGGTGTGTGGCTCAGATGATCGAAGAGCGTCCACAGATCCGGGCCTTCGCCTGCGCCCGCCTGTCCCACCAGCGCGCGCCGCAACTCCGGATCATAGCGCAGTGCCAGCCCGCCGCCTGCGCGCTCCTCGAACATCGCTTCGGCCTGCGCCCGCCAGCGCTCCAGCGGCACGCCGGGAAAATCGCTTGCATGAACGGCTTTCAGCCGCTCGGCGGCGGTATTCAGATCGGGCAGGTCCGGCGTCTTGCCGACATAGTCCATGATCCGTGCGATCCCTTCGGCGCTCACCTCGGGGCCGATATCGTTGAGCACCACGCCCGCCAGCCTCTCGGCATGGCTCAGCGACAGCGCCATCGCGATCAGCCCGCCGCGCGAGGTGCCAATCAGTACGACCCTTTTCAGCCCAAGATGATCCAGCAGCTCCACCGCATCCTGCGCCTCGCGCACGATGTTGTAATTCATGCAATCGGCATCCCGGTCCGACAGGCCGCGCCCCCGGTAATCCATCCGGATCAGGCGGCAGTCGCGCAGATGCGGGGCCACGAAATCGAAATCGCGGGCATTGCGCGTGAGCCCCGCAAGGCAGAGCGCCGCCTGGGCGCCTCTGTCGCCCTCGTCCTCGTAATAAAGGCTCAGCCCATCGCTCGTGGTGAAACGTGCCATGCTCAGCCCACCGTCAGCTTCGGGATGTCGGTGAGATCCTTCAGGATGTGATGCGGGCGGGCGGGCAGGCGGTCCACCGGCTCGCCCGCGCGGTTGACCCATGCGGTCACAAAGCCGTATTCCGCCGCCGCCGCCGCATCCCAGCCGTTCGACGACACGAAAAGCACCTCGCCCGGCGCACAGCCGAACCGCGCGCCCACCATGTCATAGACCGCGCGCGCCGGCTTGAAGACGCCCACATCCTCGACCGACAGCACATCGTCCAAGCGATCGCCGATGCCAGCCGACGCGACAGCGCCCTGCAGCATCCCCGGCGAGCCGTTCGACAGGATCGCCGTGGCCTTGCCCTGCAGTTTCAGCGCGCTCAGCATCTCGGGCACCTCCGGATAGGCCGCCAGCTCGTGATAAAGCTGCAGCAGGCGCGCGCGCAGCTCGGCATCGCCCTCCAGCCCGCTGGCCTCCAACGCCCAGTCCAGCCCGTCTTGCGTCACATCCCAGAAATCGGTGTGCTGATCCATGACCGCGCGCAGCCAGGTGTATTGCAATTGCTTGAGCCGCCAATCCGCGGCGATTTTCGGCCAGTGCGTGGCGAATGTCTCTCGGCCCGGTTCATTGGCCGCGATCCGCGCGGCGGCGGCCACGTCGAAAAGCGTGCCATAGGCGTCGAAGATGCAGGTTGTGATAGCCATGAGCCCTCCGGTGTTGCGGGCCGAGACTGGCATGGATCGCCGCGCGCCGAAAGCCCATCTGTTCCCGTCAGCAGATGGTTTGCAATCCGTGGCGCGAGTCACTAGGCTTGCGGTTGAAACGCACAAGCACCCGCGCCAGATGCGCGGCCTTGCAAACCCACCCCCCTTCACGAACAAGATTGGAAAAACGCATGACGCAAGTCAAAGAGGGCGATACCGTCCGCATTCACTATACCGGCACCCTGACCGATGGCGCCACCTTCGACAGCTCCGAAGGTCGCGATCCGCTGGAATTCACCGTGGGCTCCGGTCAGATCATCCCTGGTCTCGATCAAGCCCTTCCCGGCATGGCCGTGGGCGACAAGAAAACCGTCGAAGTGCCCGCCGATCAGGCCTATGGCCATCCTGATCCCAACGCCCGCCAGGCGGTGCCGCGCGCCGACATCCCCGCCGACATCCCGCTCGATCTGGGCACCCAGCTTCAGGTGCAGACCCCTCAGGGACAGGTCATGCCGGTGACCGTGATCGAAGTGACCGAAGACCAAGTGACGCTCGACGCCAACCACCCGCTTGCCGGCAAGGACCTCACCTTCGCCATCGAACTGGTCGAAATCGCCTGATCCCGGCGATCACGGCGCGGCACCAACCGTTTCGTCCCGGCGCGTGCAGTCAGCTGCGCGCGCCGGTGTCGTTTCGGCGCTCCGCGCAGCCTTTCGAGCAACCGGCGCGACCGCCGCCCAAAAGGCTGGCCACGGCCCACGTGCCTCGCTACCCTGTGCTCCCCGCACCCAGCCGGAGAGCCGCCCATGACATCGCCCGCCGAAACCCTGCTCGCCCGCATCCGCGAGCTTCAGGACGAGCTCGAGCAGGACCTCCACCGCCGCCGCGAGGCGTTCCGCTACCGGCTCGAAAATGGCCGTGTCGTGTTCGAAAAAGACATCCGCGCGCGGCACCGCGCCCTGCGCGTCGGGCTCGCGACCTTCCTGCGCGGCACGCGACCCATGGTGCTGCTCACCGCACCGGCGATCTACAGCCTGATCGTGCCGTTCGTGCTGCTCGATCTGCTGGTGTCGCTCTATCAGGCGCTCTGCTTTCCGGTCTACGGTATCGAAAAGGTCCGGCGCCGCGATTTCATCCGCATCGACCGCCACCATCTTGCCTATCTCAATGCGCTGCAAAAGCTGAACTGCATCTATTGCGGCTATTGCAACGGGCTGATCGGCTATGTGCAGGAGGTCGCAGGCCGCACCGAGGCCTATTGGTGCCCGATAAAACACGCCGCCCGCATCGGCTCTTATCACGCCTATTACGCGCAATTCGTCGATTACGGCGATGCCGAAGGGTTCGAGGCCGGGCTGTCCGCCGCGCGCCAGCACATCACCCGTCCGGGTCTGTCGGGCCTTGGCCCCAAGCCGTGACCGGCACGCTTTGACCGCTGCGCCGCGCCCGGTTCTCAGCCAAGCTCCAGCAGCACGGCACCCGCGCGCCCCGGCGTCATCACCGCATCCTGAGCCTCTGCGCAGGCCTCCAGCGGGAAGGTCGCGCCGATCTCGGGCCTCAGCGCGCCTGCCTCAAGCGCCTCATGCAGCTTGGCGATCATCGCCTGACGCTCGGGCAGGGGCAGAATATAGATCAGCGTGATGTCGATCTTCAGCGCCTTGAAGAGGTACGGCCCGAACGGCAGGGCAGGGGCCATGTCCTTGCCCGACCCATAGGCCGCAATCGTGCCAAGCGGCGCCATCACTTGCGCCAGAAGGGGGGCGTTCACGCCAAACTCCACCTCGATGGCGCGCGCCACGCCCTGGCCCCCCGTCGTGTCCATGATCTTCGCGGCAAGGTCGGGATCGGCATAGTCGAACACATGCGCAGCCCCCGCGTCGCGCACCCGGTCCATGGCCCCAGCCGAAGACGTGGCGATCACCTGTGCCCCCGCCCATGCCGCCAGTTGCACCGCGTTATGCCCCACAGCCCCCGCGCCGCCGGAAATCAGCAGCGTCTTGCCCGCCACATCGCCACCGCCGAACACCGTCTGACAGGCCGTCAGCCCCGGAATACCCAAACTCGCCCCGACCTCAAGGCTCACCGCCTCGGGCAGGGGCACCGCCTGCGCTTGCGGCAGGGCGATATACTCGGCGGCGGTACCAAAAGCGCGCTGCCACTGGCCGTTCCAGATCCAGACCCGCTCGCCGATCCGGGCGTGGTCCACACCATCGCCCACCGCCTCGATGACGCCCGCGCCATCGGAATGGGGAATGATTCGATCAAAGGGCGGTTTCGTGATACCGGGCCGGCCGCCCGCGCGGGCCTTCGCATCCGACGGGTTCACCCCGGAAAAGGTCAGCCTGACCAGCACCTCTCCCGGTCCCGGCTTGGGCGTGTCGACGTCCTCCAGCGCCAGAACCTCATCGGCCGGCCCGAAATGCGAATAGCTCACGGCGCGCATCGGCATCCTTTCCCAGATCCCTCGACCCTTCGGCCCGGTTCGTCAGTCCTGAAATCTCAGCTCTTGCGCCGCAGACGGATCACCACATCGACACTGGCGATCTCGGCCCCTTCGGGCGCTTGCGGCAATTGCGCGATCTGCAACTGATCCGACGGCGCATCGGTCAGACGATTCTCGTCTTCCCAGAAGAAATGCGGATGGTCATGCGTGTTGGTGTCGAAATAGCTTTTCGAGCCGTCCACGGTGACTTCCTGAATAAGCCCCGCATCGCAAAACGCCCGCAGCGTGTTGTAGACCGTGGCCAGCGACACCCGCTCACCGCGCTTTTGCGCTTCCGCGAAAAGGCTCTCTGCCGTGACATGCCGATGATGCCCATCCCCCACCAGCATCGTGGCCAGCGCCATGCGCTGCCGCGTCGGTCGCAGGCCGGCATCCGTCAGCCACCTGATCTCCCGGCCTGTTGCTTGATGTGTCATGTAAGCCTCAATTCGTCTCGTCATTTCGGAATATAGGGCGGCATCCCCCCATATTTCAAATAAATTCCATCACCCCGCGACGCTGTCGCACGGCTCTGACAGGCTTGCAACGGGCTTTGGCCCGGTGATACAGGGTTTGCAACCGAACCCTAAAGCTACGAAAGGGGCCGCCTGCATGGCCGATTATCCGAGCCGCTTCGACCGCGACGACCTGCTCAAATGCGCAAGGGGCGAGCTTTTCGGCCCCGGCAACGCCCAACTTCCCGAACCGCCCATGCTGATGATGGACCGGATCACCGATATCTCGGCGGATGGCGGCGCGCATGGCAAGGGTCACGTTGTGGCCGAGTTCGACATCCATCCTGACCTATGGTTCTTCGAATGCCACTTCCCCGGAAACCCGATCATGCCCGGCTGTCTGGGCCTTGACGGGCTTTGGCAGCTCACCGGCTTCAATCTGGGCTGGCGCGGCTGGCCGGGGCGCGGCTATGCGCTTGGCGTGGGCGAGGTCAAGCTGACCGGCATGGTTCGCCCCGACCGCAAGATGCTGACCTATTACGTGGATTTCACGAAAGCCGTGCAAACCAGACGCCTGACCATGGGCGTCGCCGATGGCCGGGTCGAAGCCGACGGCGAAGTGATATATCAGGTCAAGGACATGAAAGTCGCCTTGTCGGAAAACTGAACCCACGCTTGAATACAAGGAGTGCGCAACATGCGTCGCGTCGTCGTCACGGGTCTGGGGATCGTCTCATCCATCGGCAACACTGCCTCCGAGGTGCTGGCCGCCCTCAAGGCGGGCACGTCGGGCATCGAGGCCAGCCCCGAAATGCAGGAACATGGCTTTCGCTCACAGGTGGCGGGCACGCTCAAGATCGACGTGACCGAGCATGTGGACAAGCGCACCCTGCGCTTCATGGGGCCGGGCGCGGCCTATGCCCATATCGCCATGGGGCAGGCCATCGCCGATGCCGGCCTGACCGAGGCCGACATCGTCAATCCGCGCACCGGGCTTGTCGCCGGATCGGGCGGGCCGTCCACCTCGGCGATGCTCGCGGCGCATCAGACCGTGCTCGAAAAGGGCAGCCCCAAGCGCATCGGGCCCTTCGCCGTGCCCAAATGCATGTCTTCCACGATCTCGGCCAATCTCAGCACCGCCTACCGCATCAAGGGGATCAACTACTCGATCACCTCGGCCTGCTCGACCTCTTTGCATTGCATCGGCAATGCCGCCGAACAGATCATGATGGGCAAACAGGACGTGATGTTCGCCGGCGGCGGCGAGGAACTGGACTGGACCCTGTCCTGCCTCTTCGACGCGATGGGCGCGATGAGCTCCAAATATAACGACACGCCCCAGCGGGCGAGCCGCGCCTTTGATGCCGACCGCGACGGTTTCGTGATTTCGGGCGGCGGCGGGATCGTCGTGCTCGAGGATCTCGACCACGCCCTGGCCCGTGGTGCGAAAATCTATGCCGAGGTGACCGGCTACGGTGCCACCTCTGACGGCGCCGACATGGTCGCCCCCTCGGGCGAGGGCGGCGAGCGCGCGATGCGCCTTGCGCTCAGCACCCTGCCCGAAGGCCGCAAGGTGAGCTATATCAACGCGCATGGCACCTCGACCCCCGTGGGCGATGTGGGCGAGGTTCAGTCCGTGCGCCGCATCTTCGGCGAAGGCAGCACCCCGCCGATCAGCTCGACCAAGTCGATGACAGGTCACAGCCAGGGCGCCACCGGCGCACAAGAGGCGATCTATTGCCTTCTGGCTCTGGACAATGACTTCATCATTCCTTCGATCAACGTCGAAACCCTCGATCCCGCGCTGCACGCCTCCGAAATCGCGACCGCGCGCATCGACAATGCGGGGCTCGACACGGTGATGACCAACAGCTTCGGCTTCGGCGGCACCAACGGCTCCATGCTTCTCAGCAAATTTCACGGGTAGGGTATCGTCACATGAGCAATTCGATGCAGGGCAAGCGCGGCCTCGTCATGGGAGTGGCCAATGACCGCTCCATCGCCTGGGGCATCGCGAACGCGATGCACAAGGCCGGCGCGGAACTGGCCTTCTCCTATCAGGGCGAGGCTTTTGGCAAACGCGTCGAGCCGTTGGCCGCAAGTGTCGGCTCGGACCTGCTGCTCGACGTGGACGTGACCGATGACGCCTCTCTCGATGCGGCCTTCTCGACCCTGGCCGCGACATGGCCCACCATCGATTTCGTGGTCCATGCCATCGCCTATTCCGACAAGTCCGAACTGACCGGCCGCTTCATGAACACCAGCCGCGCCAACTTCATGCACAGCCTTGAAATCTCGGCCTATTCCTTCATCGACGTGGCGCGCCGCGCCTATCCGATGATGCAGCAGAACGGCGGCACGCTCTTGACGCTGACCTATCAGGGCTCCAACAAGGTCGTGCCGAATTACAACGTGATGGGCGTGGCCAAGGCGGCGCTCGAATCCGCGACGCGGTATCTCGCCAATGATCTCGGCCCCGACGGCATCCGCGTCAACGCGATCTCTCCCGGCCCGATGAAGACGCTGGCCGGCGCGGCCATCGGCGGCGCGCGCAAGACCTACAAGCACACCGATCTCAACGCCCCCCTGCGCGCCAATGCCACGCTCGAGGCGATTGGCGGCACGGCGGTCTATCTGGCCTCGGATGCCGGCGCCTGCACCTCGGGCGAGGTGATCCATGTCGATGGCGGCTATCACGTGCTGGGCATGCCCCAAGCCGAAAATCTCTGAGACCGAAAACCTCTGTGACCGCCGCGGTTTGCGGGCATCCTGCCCGCCTACCGCTTCCTTTTTGCCGGGATTGAGCCATGGAATCGCCACGCTTCGCGGTGATCCTCGGCGCATGGAACCACAAGTCATTTTTCAGACGCCCATTCCCCGAGAGGATCTTTACGCGGCCCGATCCCACCGCGCCAGACGTCTGGCAGGCTGGGTGAAACTGACGCTCTTCGCCTGCGTCCTGACCGCGATCTGGCAGGAAAAGGCGCTCGCCCCTCCGGTCCATGACAAGATGCAGGATGTGGCCGCTCTCGCCTCCTCGGCGCTCGGCGGCTCGCAGAATGTCCAGTCCTATCTGTCCATGGCGACCACGACGTTGCCCTCCATGAATGACGGCGAAATGGATCCGGTCAGCACGCTGGTGCGCAAGCTGCGCCAGTAACGCGCCGCACCGGACCGGGCCGCCGTAGGGCAGGGCGTCCTTACGCCACCCCCTCGGCCTCCCGCTCGGCCTCGGCCTGCTCGGCGGCCCATGCGCCCGCCGCCTCCACCGCCACGGGTGTGGCCGTGGGCAACACGCCCAGATAGCTTTCGGTCTCGTCCACCGGCCCAGGCGCGCGCTGCGTCATCCGGTAAAGCGCATAGCCCGCGATCACCCCGAACACCGCCGCCAGCACCAGCCAGAAGGCGAACGGCCCGCCCCCTTGCATCGCCCAGCCCGCGATCAGCGGCCCCGCGATCGCCCCCAGCCCGAAGGTAAAGACCAGACCGCCCGACGCCGCCGGCATGTCCTCGGCATCCAGCGCATCATTGGTATAGGCCAGCAGCAGCGCATAAAGCGGCGTCGTCACGCCACCCGCTAGAAACGCCGACGCCATCAGCGCCCACAAATCGCCCTCCGTGGCCCAGCCCAGCCCGCAGGCCGCAGCCCCCAGCACCGCCGACCCAAGGATCAGCCGCCGCCGGTCCATCCGGTCCGACAGCCAGCCGATGGGATATTGCAGCACCAAGGCCCCGGCAAAAAGCATGGCCACGAACAGCGATACCTGCGCCGCACTCATCCCGATCTGCGTGGCAAAGACAGCCCCCATGCCCGATTGCGTGGCATAGACCCCGCCCAGCAGGAAAATCCCCACCGTCCCAAGCGGCGATCCCGCATAAAGCGCCTTCAGCCCCATGGGCCGTGTGACCGCCGCCGCTGGCACCGGGGTCGCCGCCAGCAGGATCGGCGTCAGCGACAGCGACACAAGGATCGACGCCCCGATGAACAGCCCCGCACCCGCCGCATCCCCAAGGTTCAGCAGCCCTTGCGCGCCGATGATGCCAAGCGTCTGCGCCATCATGTAAGCCGACAGCACGCCGCCCCGCGTCTCGTTGGTCGCGGCATTGTTCAGCCAGCTTTCAGCGGTGACGTAAACGCCCGAAATGCAGAACCCCACCAGCAGCCTCAGGATGGTCCAGGCCCATGGCTCGGTCAGCAGCGGAAACGCGATCAACCCCGCCGACATCAGGCTGCCAAGCGCTGCGAAGACCCGCACATGCCCCACCTGACGGATCAGCCCCGGCGCCAGCCGCGCGCCCGACAGAAAGCCCACGAAATACCCCGAGGTGACAATCGCTAGTTCCGCCGAGGAAAACGCCTCGATCCCGCCGCGCAGGCCGATCAGCGTGAAATGCATGCCGTTGCCCAGCATGATGAAGACAATGCCCAGCAACAAGGACCAGACACCTGACAAGACCTGGATCATCGCGCATCCTTTCAGATCACGTGGCCGCTTTGGTCTCCTCCCTGATCCCGGCGTAACCCCGATGCGCGCCGCCTGTCCGTGCCACAGCGCCGCTTGGATGCGCAATTGCGACCGATTGCGTCGCTCGCGGCCACCCGCGCCCTTGCCTCAGCCCCTCAGAACCACTGGCCCGGCTCCATCAGGCCAAGGTCCAGCAATTGGCGCGAATGCCACTCGAACGGCGTGGAATTGTGCCATTTGAAGGTGTGGATATCAAAGGTTGATCCCGGGTTGCGCTTGAGCGCCTTGGCGGTGCGGAACGACACGATCGCCGCCGTCAGGTTGTGATGCCAGGAGCACGCATAGGTGTTGTATTCCTCGTCCGTGAAGGTGTGATCGGCGCGCAGGTTCACGCCTTGTTTGGCGCGGAACAAGGCGACGCGGTCGATCTTGCGGCGCGCGGCGGGGATATGCTCCTCATAGCGCCAGCGCAGCCCGCCGAAGAAATCGAGCTGCCGTTCCTTGGGATGGTTGTGATTGGCCGGATCATTGCGCGCCAGCGCATAATATCCCGACCTGTCCAGATGCGCATCCTCCAGCGACACCGCATCTGGATGCGCCGCAAGATCACCCGCATAAAGATCGACCACGTAGCTCAGCATCGCGTCGCGCCGTTCCTCGGTATGAAAGGCCAGCATCTCGCCCACGCTGCGGGTCTCGCAGAACGGAAAGAACAGATATTCGGCATTGAAGCAGTAATACATCCAGATGCCCGGCGCCGCCGCGATCAACCTGTTGATGACCTCCACATGATCGCCCATCGCCATCACGCTATGGTCGATCCGGTGCACCAGCGCCTCCACATCAGGCGGCAGATCGAATTCCGCCGGCATCACCACCAGCACCTCGCGAAACCCCAGAGCCAGATGATGCCTGAGCGTCGAGCCCACCTCGACCCGGTCCTCGACCAGCACCACCGCCACCGGACCTTTCGCCAGCGCCTCCGCCCCACGTTTCAAAAAATCGTTCAGACCAGTATACCGCATCGCACTCATCCGTTTTGCGCGCAGACTCCGTCAATTCGTCCTCCATTGCAAGACACCCCTGATCTGATGTAGGTCAGCGCCCTGTAACAACGCGGGAGCGCGGTCCATGTCCGGGGCGAAGAAACTCTACATCAAGACCTATGGTTGTCAGATGAACGTCTATGACAGCGAGCGCATGGCCGAGGCCATGGGCAGCGCGGGCTATGTGGAAACCGATACGCCCGACGACGCCGACATGATCCTGCTCAACACCTGCCATATCCGCGAGAAAGCCGCGGAAAAGGTCTATTCCGAACTCGGCCGCTTCCGCCCCCTCAAGGACGCCCGCCCCGATCTCAAGATCGGCGTGGCCGGCTGCGTGGCGCAGGCCGAGGGCGACGAGATCATGCGCCGCCAGCCGCTGGTCGATCTGGTGGTCGGGCCGCAATCCTATCACCGCCTGCCGCAGCTCGAGGCGCAGACCCGCACCGGCGCGCGCGCCCTCGACACCGATTTTCCGCTCGACGACAAGTTCGAGGCGCTGAAAACCCGTGGCCCCAAGGCCAGCCGCGGCCCCACCGCCTTTCTCACCGTGCAGGAAGGCTGCGACAAGTTCTGCGCCTTCTGCGTCGTGCCCTATACCCGCGGCGCCGAAGCCAGTCGCCCCGCCGCCCGCATCCTCGACGAGGCGCGCGAGCTTGTGGATCGCGGCGTGCGCGAAATCACCCTGCTGGGCCAGAACGTCAACGCCTATCACGGCACTGGCCCCGACGGCTCGGACTGGTCGCTCGCCCGGCTGATCTGGGCGCTCGACGCCATCGACGGGCTCGAGCGTATCCGCTTCACCACCTCGCATCCCAACGACATGGCCGATGACCTGATCGAGGCCCACGCCTCCTGCGCCAAGCTGATGCCCTACCTGCATCTGCCCGTGCAATCCGGCTCCGACCGCATCCTCAAGCGAATGAACCGCAAGCATACCGCCGAAAGCTATCTGCGCCTGATCGAGCGCATCCGCGCCGCGCGCCCCGATATCCTGATGTCGGGCGATTTCATCGTCGGCTTCCCCGAAGAGACCGAGGCCGATTTTCAGGCCACCATGGACCTGATCGAAGAGGTGAAATACGGCTACGCCTATTCCTTCAAATATTCCACGCGCCCCGGCACCCCCGCCGCCGAACGCGCGCAACTGGACGAAGACGTGAAGACAGACCGTCTGCACCGGCTTCAGGCCCGCATCACCCATCACCAGCGCGCCATCCAGGATGCGATGGTCGGGCGCACCGTGGGCGTGCTCTTCGAAAAGCCCGGCCGCCTGCCGGGGCAGATGGTCGGCAAATCCGACTACCTGCATGCCGTGCATGTCGCCGATTGCCCGCTCCAGCCCGGCGATCTGGCCCGGGTCGAGATCACCGAAAGCGGCTCCAATTCGCTCGCCGGCAGGCTGGTTGCGCCCTCCGGGGCCTGATCCGCGCCGCCGTCTGGCCCATCGGCGCTGGCCTCGCCCGTTTTCCACCGGACAACCGCAGGGCGTAGTGGTGCCGCGCCTTGCGGGCAAATGTGGCGGATTTCAGGCACTGTTTCCAAATTCAACACAATATATGGGGTTTTTCACTTCACTTTGTCCGCAAAGTTGGTAATCTCCCTAAATTGACTACTGTGATAGCCGTTTTGGGTGTGAGTGCGTTCCCGGTCTCGGGAACCCGGTTAAAGAGGGACAGGGCTGTGACACGACAGTTTCCGCAAAATATTAAATCTATGGTCGGTGGTCTGGCCGCGGCAGCACTCGCGCTGCTGGTCTTCACCGATGCAGGCCTGGCGCAACAGGGCCAGCGCATCGTCAAGGGCGAGGTCTATCAGCCCGGCATCTGGGTCGATCCCGATGGCTGCGAGCATTGGGTGATGGATGATGGCGCCGAAGGCTACATGACCCCGCATGTCACCCGTCAGGGCATCCCGGTCTGCCGCACGGCCAATCTGTGCGGGACCGTCAACACCGACCAGTATTTCGCCACTGACAGCGCCCGCTTGGGCCATTCGGCCCGCCAGAACCTCGCGAATTTCTTCGCCAGCACCGGCGCTGTCTCCTACACGATCGTCGGCCATACCGACAGCCGCGCCTCTGATGAATACAACATGGACCTGTCGCTGCGCCGCGCCAACGCCGTGGCCTCTGTCGCGCGCAGCACCGGCGCCCGGATCGCCGATGTGCGCGGCATGGGCGAACGTGCGCCCAAGGCGTCGAACAATACGGCGGCGGGCATGGCCGCCAATCGCCGCGTCGAAATCCTGTGCTGGCGCTGAAGGAGGCGGACCAATGACAAAACTCAAACTCATCGCAGCGATCCCCGTGGCGTGCCTTCTGTCGGCTTGCGCTGTCGGCCCCGACAAATCGCGGGACACCGGCCTCTTCGACCGCAAGTCCCTGAGCCAGCTTCAGGCCGGCATCTGGGTCGATCCCAACGGCTGTGACCACTGGATCATCGATGACGGCCTCGAAGGCTACCTGTCGCAGCGGCTCGACAAATACGGCAAGCCGGTCTGTTCCGGCTCGGCCCCGCCCACGGTCGCCACCGGCGATTTCAAGGGCGGCTCACCTCTCTTCGACCCGGTCTGACAAGCCCCTCGGCGCGATCGTGCCGCGAAATCCAGCCGCAGGCCCCCGCCTGCGGCTTTTTTCGTCACGGTTCGATGACATTTTGCGCAAGGCGCTTGCACCTGCCCCCGGCTCTTGGCACGATCCCTCCAGACCCTCGCCCGCAGGAGATGTTATTGGTTACCACCCAGCTGCCCACCCCCCCGGATCCCGACGCGCTGCATGAAGCGGTTGTGGAATTTCCCGACAATCGGCTGCTGATCGATCTGTGCGGTGAATATGACCGCCATCTGGCTGATATCGAACAGAAAATGAGCGTGCAGATCCTGCGCCGTGGCAATCAGCTCGTGGTGGTCGGCGCCGCCATTGCCGCGCGTGACACGATCGAGGTGCTGCAGGCGCTCTATCAGCGGCTCGAATCCGGCAAGCCCGTCGGCCCGGGCGATGTGGACCGCGAATTGCGCATGGGCGCCGATCTCGATGGCTCCGCCACCCGCGACGGCGACCAGCTCGAAATGTTCAAGGGCGGCCCGGTCGAGATCAAGACCCGCAAGAAACTGGTCGAACCGCGCACCGACGCGCAAAAAGCCTATGTCAAATCGCTCTTCGCCCATGAAATGGC
>NZ_ABCR01000005.1:0-373106 GCF_000170875.1 Roseobacter sp. AzwK-3b | reverse complement strand
GCGACACCTCGTAAAACTGGGTGTCTCTTGACACATGCGGTTTTTTGCTGACGCGAATCCAGACAGACTTGAGTACTGGGCCAATTTCCATCGAAAACGGGAGCAATCACACCACAAAATTAAAACTGTATCCACAATCGTATCTGAGCCCTTAGATCGGCTACAAAATATCATAAAAAACAAACTCTCAAATGAATTCTGTGGCGGAGAGACAGGGATTCGAACCCTGGAGACGGTTACCCGCCTACACGCGTTCCAGGCGTGCGCCTTCGACCACTCGGCCACCTCTCCGTGGCGCCTTCTTTAACGCCGGGATATCCGGCAATTCAAGCGCTTTCTGACACGCCGCCTCAATCAGCCAGATGCAGATAGACACGGCGGTTCTGGCGGCCCTTCTTTTCCATCTTTCCAAGACGCAAGGAACCGATCTGCGCGGTGCTCGCGACATGTGTTCCGCCGCAGGGCTGCAGATCGACCGGATCGCTGCCCTGACCTATCCGCACCAGCCGGATGCGCCCTGCCCCTTTAGGCGGCGCGACCGACAAGGTTTTGACAAGGCCCGGTGTCGCCGCAAGGTCCTCTTGGGTGATCCAAGCCTCGGTCACCGGCAGATCAGCCGCAACAAGGTCGTTCAGTGCAGCCTCGATGGCGGCGATATCCTCGAGCGCCTCTGGCATGTCGAAATCCAGACGCCCCTTCGTCTCGGTGATCGAGCCGCCCGTAACCGGCAGAGGGATCACCACGGACAGCAGGTGCAACGCCGTGTGAACACGCATATGTCCAAAGCGCCGCCGCCAATTGAGCGACTGCTGCACATGCGCGCCCACAGGCGGCAAGGGTTCGGGCTCTGCTGGAACCAGCACGATCGCATCCCCCTCGGACTTGAGCGTGGTCGCCACCTCGAGCCGGCCGCCGTCCCATTCCAGCGTGCCGCTGTCGCCGGGCTGTCCGCCGCCTGTCGGATAGAAGATCGTTCGATCGAGGATGACCCCACCCTCCGGGGTATGTCCAACGACCTGACCGCCGACATCCGCGAGATAAGGATCCGTCAGAAAGAGCGGCGTCGTCATGTCGGTCCTCCATCCCCACCCCCGTCCGCGTCCCCGTCGCCGGCATCGTCGGACACATCATGGTCGCGTCTTGCTTCATGAGACCCCTTGGTGTCCTTGTGCTGCGCATGCGCCGATACCACGCCCCCGCCTCGCAGAGCTTCGGGGTTGCGCAGCCAGATATCGCGCTGCGCATAGGGAATTTCGATCCCTTCCTCGGCAAAGCGTCGGGCGATCTCGTGGTTCATGTCCGACTTCACGTCGAGCACCCAGTTCACGTCACGCAGAATGGCACGGATCTCGAAATCCATGGAGCTTGCGCCAAACCCCTGAAAAACCACCGCAGGCGCCGGATTGACCAACACCATCGGATGCGCCTCGGCGATCTCATGGAGGATTTTCTCGACCTTGCGGGTATCGGTGCCATAGGCCACGCCGACCGGCACGATCACACGACCAACCGTATTGCCCCGGGTGTAGTTGGTCACGGTGCCCGACACGAAATCGGCATTCGGTACGATCACGTCAGTCCGGTCGAAGGTTTCGATCCGCGTCGAGCGCACCGAGATATGCCGCACATAGCCGTGCTGGCCGCCCACTTCGATCCAGTCGCCCTCGGAAATCGGACGTTCGATCAGCAAAATGATCCCGGCCACAAAGTTGGACACGATATTCTGAAGACCGAAACCGATACCAACCGACAAGGCGCCCGCGACGATGGCCAGTGAACTCAGATCGATGCCAGCACTGGTGATCGCGATGAGCGCCGCAAGGAAAATGCCGATATAACCCACACCCGAGACGATGGCATTGCGCCCGCCCATATCGATCCGGGTCTTGGGCAGGACCGTATTTTTCAACGCTGCCTGCAACAGCCTCGTGGCGACAAGGCCTGCTGCAAAGACAGCGGCCAGCGTCAGGAAGATCACCGGAGATAGCCGCGTCCCACCGATATAGACACCGTCCACGAACTGCGTCCACAGCTCGGTCAGATCGGTCACGCGCGCGCCCCAGATCAGCGCAAAGACAGGCAAGGACAAAACGACCAGAGCCGCACCGATCAGAACGGGGACCAGCGACTCGGCCGCACCTTCCAGATTGCCCGTGACCAGCGCATAAAGCTCGACCACGACGCGCTGCAGGATCAGTAGACCGGCCAACAGCATCAGCGATAAGACCGACGGGTAGAGCAGGAATTTGGCCAAGGCGAAATAACCGATCAGCGCCAGAACCGGCGCGACCGCGGCCAGAACGACGAGAACCCTGACCAATATGCGTGTGGTTTTCGTGCGATAAGTCTCGTCCCCGCTGTCATCGGTGCCGGCATCGGCATGGGCCTTCAGCAGACGGGCCAGACGCCATAGCAGAAACGCCACCGTGACAAGGATCGGGAACAGGATGACATTGGCCGAGGCCGCCGACCATCCGAACACATCCGTCATCCGGTCGAGCACATGCAGCACCGCGGTCGCCAGCCCCAGCGAGGCGCCATACCAGCGACCGGCCCGCCGACCTTCAGAGGACAGGTTGAGCGGCAGACCCCGTATCTCGTCCACCGGAAAGACACGCGTCGCAAGCCAACGCGCCGCCATGAAGATCACCGCGGCCAGCACAAGTTGGTTCAACAGCTGGCTGGTCCGGCTTCCTGTCAGACCGGAGGCCTGAATGACCAGCATGATGATGATGAACCCAAGCAGCGGGACCATCAGACTGCCAAGCGACACCAGAAAGCCGACAATCCAGCGACCGGTGGTTTGACCGTCTCTCAGGATGCGGTTCGACAGTTTGCGGCTCCATGCCCTGCCCCGCGCAAGAAACAGCAAACCCAGAAGCCCAAAGGTCACCAAAGCCGGAAGCCGGCCCGTTGCCTGCTCGCGCTGAAACTGATTCCGCAAGCCCGACCGGAATTCATCCACCAGTTCCGTCCCACCGGCGATCAGAGCCTTGGCGGCATCCGTCCAAAGTGTCGGATTGGCCGGGGACGGGCCGAATTCCAGAAGTGCCTCCGCCTGACGATCCCGCACGATCTGATCAATGCCCCGGATCAACCCGTCCGCGCGGCTATAGGCAAGCTCTGCCCGCTTTCCGGGGGCCTGCAGTTCTGTCAGCCGCGCGGTCAGCTGCTCGCGCTCCTGTGCGATTTCAGCCGACTCGCCGCCGTCTTCCGGCGCAGGTCCAAGCGCCTCCAGTTGTCGCTGCACGGTCGCGATCGTGTTGGCGTTGGCATCTTCCTCGCGCTGGAACCTTTGCCGCCATGTCACCAAGTCCGAGCGCAGCGATTCAAGCGCCGGGGTCGAGGCACGTTCCGCTTCCACCGCCTCTTCGGCTCGCAGGGCCGTGCGCTCCCACGCGTCATAGTCGATCGGTTCAGCTTGTTGTTGCTGCGCATTGGCAGCCCATTGCAAAGGCCCACCCGCAAGTCCCGACGCCATGATGAGCGTCAGGAACAGAAGAAGGGTCCGCAGCAGACGCATCACTCGACAAAGACCCCCGGAATGCTGCGCGGTGCCTCGATCATCCAGTCCGGCGTCGGCAGGCCTTTTTCCCTCAGGAAATCCGGGTTGAAGAGTTTGGATTGATAGCGCGTGCCATAATCGCACAGAATGGTCACGATGGTGTGGCCCGGCCCCATCTCGCGCGCCATGCGCATGGCGCCTGCAATGTTGATGCCGCTCGATGCGCCCATGCACAGACCCTCGTGTTCCAGAAGATCGAACACGATGGGAAGGCCTTCCTCATCGGGCACCTGACAGGCGAAATCCGGAGTGAACCCTTCAAGGTTGCGGGTGATCCGCACCTGTCCAATCCCTTCGGCGATCGAACTGCCCTCGCCCTCCAGGGCGCCGGTCGTGTAATAGGAATAAAGCTTCGCGCCCATCGGATCCGCCAGCCCGATCTTGACCCCCTTGGGTTGTAGCGCCATGCCGACACCCGCCAAAGTTCCGCCAGATCCCACCGCACAGCAGAAGCCGTCGACCTTGCCGCCGGTCTGTTCCCAGATTTCCGGGCCGGTTCCTTCGATATGGGCCTGACGATTTGCGACATTGTCGAATTGATTGGCCCAAATCACCCCATTGGGTTCGGTTTTTGCAAGTTCTTGCGCCAATCGCTCGGAATATCGGACAAAATTATTGGGATTTGAATATGGTGCGGCAGGCACCTGAATCAGATCGGCTCCGGCCAGACGCAGCATGTCCTTCTTTTCCTGACTTTGGGTTTCCGGAATCACGATCACCGTCTTGAACCCAAGTGACGCGCCCACCAGCGCCAGCCCGATCCCGGTATTGCCGGCTGTGCCCTCGACGATCGTGCCGCCCGGCTTCAGCTCTCCGCGCCGGATCGCATCGCGGATGATAAACAAAGCCGCGCGGTCCTTGACCGATTGACCGGGATTCATGAATTCCGCCTTGCCCAGAATCTCGCACCCCGTCGCCTCGCTGGCCCGTTTCAGCCGGATCAGAGGGGTGTTGCCGACCGCATCGGCCAGATCCTTTGCAACTCGCATCGACGGGCTCCTTTTGTCAGGTTTCGGTCAGACTTAGACCCCGAGGCACTGGAACTCAAGCCGCGGAACGCAAGCGTTCACGCTCGCGCGACAACCACATCAGCGCCAGAACAAGCGGGCCGTTATCGGCCTCGCCCGTGTCGAGCAGCGACATGGCACGTTCATAGGATATCACATGCGTGCGGATATCCTCGTTTTCACTTGCCAGCCCGCCAAGCCCATGCCCGGCTTGGGGCAGATCGCACAGCCCAAGATAGAGGTGGAAATACTCCGTCGAGGTGCCGGGCGTGCAATAATGCCTTGAAATCAGCTCCAATTCGCGCAGCTCCAGCCCCGCCTCTTCGACGCATTCGCGGCGGGCTGTCTGTTCGGGCGTCTCGCCGGCGTCCACACGGCCGGCCACCGGCTCCAGCATCCAGGGACGCGGATCGCCCCGCCCGTATGGCCCCATCCGGAACTGTTCGACCAGCAGCACGCGGTCATGCACCGGATCATAAGGCAAGACGATCGCCGCATCTGTCGCGACAAACACTTCGCGATCCACCACCGGGCTTATCCCTCCGTCAAAGCCGGGATAGCGCAACTGATATGCGCGCGTCAGGAAATAGCCCTGATGCGGCGTATGACGGCGGATGCATTCGACTTGCGCGGCCGCGGTCGTGCTGCGCATATCCGCCGGTTTGCCGATCTGTGCCGCCTGACGCGCGGCGGCCCGCGACAGGATCATCGGCATGCGCCACGCAAGCCCATCCGCCGTGACGCTCCCGTAATAGCCCATCGCTTCATGACAGGCCTCGATTGCAAGATCGCCAAAATCCCTCTGCCAGTCGGACAGATCCATTGGCGCAAGGTCCGATCCTTCCGCCGCAACGACGCTCACGGCCTCCCGACCCGATCCGAGGATCACATCTTTGCACTCAAGCCCGAGACCCTGTGCAAAAAACACCAGCCGCTCGAACGCATCGGCGGAAATATCCGTGATCGCCACCCCGTCCAGCGCGGCATCAGCTTTACGAAACGCCACAGGAAAGACCGGCACCTCGGCCTCCCCCAAGCCATGATCGGGTAATATGTCCGGCAAAAGCGCGCCAACCTCCTGTCCGGTCATGCAGGTGAGCAAAGGCCGCCAAGCCAGAGGACCGTAAAGAAAGACTGCCTTGGTCATCTCACGACCATCGGCGCGAGACCCATTCCCCGATCAACCCGACCAACAGACCGCCTGCCACCAAAACAGCGATGAGCGCCCCATCAGCCAGGATAAGCAAATAATCTACGCCGATCTCGAAGATGTTTGTCAGCCCTTCCATCAACCCGTCGAAGCGCCGATCCATCGCCATATCAAGCATCTTGTAGAGGCTCTGCAGAAAGACCGCCCAGAACACCAGCGCCGCGACACCGGACAACCCGGCACTGATCCCGGTCATCCATCCAAATCCAAGACGTTTCCCCGTCACGCGCCATCCACACAACAGCGCAAGCGCGACATTCACGTAATTGAAGATGCCGAAGGACGTCGCTTCGGGCATCAGCGGCCGGATCATCTCGGAGGCGATCCACGCAAGCCCGGCCATCAGCAAGGAAGAGACGGCGCAGGCGGCAGTCGGCATGTTATACGTGGCGGGCATTCAGCTTGGCCTGGCGATTGTGATCTGCGTCACATCGCAATTACCCCCTTGGAAGGCCCCCGCACAAGAGGTGAGATAGAAATTCCACATGCGGCGGAACCTGTCGTCAAAGCCCAGACAGGCAACATCAGCCCATTTTTCGTTGAACGTGTCATACCAGCGCCGAAGCGTCTGGCTGTAACTCTGACCGAATTCGATCGATCCCGTGACCGTCAGCCCCGCGCGCTCGACCTCCTCGCGCAGCACCGAGGGGCTGGGCAGCATACCGCCCGGAAAGATGTACTTCTGGATAAAATCCACATCGTTACGATAGACGTCCCAACGCGCGTCAGCCACGGTGATGATCTGCAAGGTGGCCTGCCCGCCCGGACGCAGCCTGTCGCGCACCGTATTGAAATAGGTCGGCCAGTATTTCTGGCCCACGGCCTCGAACATCTCGATACTCGCGATCCCGTCATAGGTGCCGCGCTCATCCCGGTAATCCTGCAGCTTGAACTCGACCCGATCCGACAGCCCGGCCTTTTCGATGCGCGCGACCGCATAGTCATATTGTTCGCGACTGATCGTCAGCCCTGTGACCTTGAGCCCGCGTTCGGCGGCGGCATATTCGGCGAAACCGCCCCAGCCACAGCCGATCTCCAGCACGTGATCGCCGGGCTTCACACCCATCTGATCGACCATGCTGGCATATTTCGCGATCTGCGCCTTTTCCAGACTTTCCTGCCCCGTCTCGAACAGCGCGCTGGAATAGGTCATCGTCTCGTCCAGCCAAAGCGCATAGAAGTCATTGCCCAGATCATAGTGATAGCTGATGTTCTTGCGGGCCTGCGCCTTGGTATTGCGCTGAAACCAGAAGCGGATCTTTTCGTAGAACTGCACGATGCTCTGGCCGGGATAGCTGTTGTACATATCGTCGTTATCGGCGTTCACCATATCCATGAACGCCTGCAGGTCCGGTGTCGACCACCAGCCCTCGAGATAGGAATCGCAAAATCCCAGATACCCTTCGCGCACCATCCGCGCGAAGACATCCGGGTTATGCACGGCAATTTCGGCCACCGGTCCCGGAGCCGAGCCTTGGGCGCGAAACACCCGGTCATCGGGCAGCCGGATGTCCAAGCGGCCATGCTTCAGGCTTTTGGCTGCCGCGAAGCATTGCGCGAAATATCTCGGCAGGCCGGTCTGTCCGGTCGTCTCGGTGAGGATCATGCGTCTGTCGTCCCTGTCGTTTTCTTCCAAGGCTATGGTGGTCGGCGGCGCGGCGGCAAGGGGTTTTGTGGTCATATCAAAACCCTCGTCTCTCATAGGCGGCCAGCGCTTTTGCCCGACCGTCCTTAACGCTTACGATCGGTTCGGGATAGATATCATCGGCGCTCAAGCCCCATTTGCGCGGTATCGCTTCAAAATACGAAAGCGCCGTGTCGGTCGGGTTGCGGCGGCCTTCCGCGATCCAACGATCCAGATACCTGCTCTTGGGGTCGAATTTCTGCACTTGGGTTTCGGGGTTGAACACCCGGAAATAGGGCGTGGCATCCGGCCCCGATCCAGCCGACCATTGCCAACCCATCGCATTGCTGGCGGGGTCCCAATCGGTCAGGCACGCCTCGAACCACTTTTGACCTATCCGCCAATGGCTGAGCAGATGCTTGGTCAGGTAGCTCGCCACGATCATCCGCGCACGATTGTGCATCCGGCCCGTCACATACATCTCGCGCATGGCCGCATCGACAAAGGGAATGCCGGTGCGTCCCTGTTTCCAGGCGATGACCTGCGGATGGTCCTCATCCTCGTTCCATGGGAAGGCATCCCAGTCCTCGCGCCAGTTGCGGTTGACGATCCGGGGGGTGTGCCATGCGAGGTGATAGGCAAACTCGCGCCAGACCAACTCCTTGAGCCATGTCTCGGCACCCGGCTTTCCCTCGTGCATCGCCCGCATGCCCGCATGCCAACAGCGCCGCGGTGAAATTTCCCCAAGCGCCAGGTTCTCCGACAGACCCGAAGTGCCATCCTCGGCGGGCAGATCGCGGGCGGTGTCATAGGCGCCGATCGCGTGGCCCGTGAACCAGCCAAGCCGACCTTGCGCCGCCTCCTCGCCCACCCGCTGATAAGGGCGGCAGATGGCAGCCCCGCGGTCCATCGCCGCCGCCAAGCGCCAATCCTCCAGAGCATCGCTCAGTGGCCAGTCCTTTGGCGCAGGGATGTGCGACGGGGCCGGTTCCGGTTCTGGCACGTCGCGCTCCTTCACCGTGCGCCAGAACGGCGTATAGACCCTGTAAAAGCCCCCCGCCCCGGTTTCGACCGTCCACGGCTCGAACATCAGATGGCCTTCATAGCTGCGGGCATCCAGCCCGTCCTGCTTGAGGGCGGCCTTGACGGCCTTGTCGCGCGCAACGCTTTCGGGGTCATAAGCGCGCGACCAATAGACCGCCCCCGCCCCCGTCTCGGTGGCCAGCGCGCGCAAGGTCTGGGTGGCATCGCCTCGACGCAGGATCAAACGACTGCCCATCGCCTCGAGCCGCCGAGACATATCCTCAAGCGAAAGGCCCAAGCGCCATTTGGGCGCAGCCCCAAGCATCTCGGCCAGATCATCGAGAATGAAAACCGGGATCACCGGTCCGCCTCGCGCAATCGCCGCGCCAAGAGCCGTATGGTCACTCAGCCGCAAATCCCTGCGCAACCACAGAAGTGTCGCGGTGCCCTCGCCCATAGTCTGCCTTCCAATTCTTTTAGCGGTTTACGGCGGCGACCACGGCCCGGATCAAAGAATATCGTCCAAAGCGTTCAAAAGCCGGTCGATCTCATCACGGGTGGTGTAATGCACGAAACTCAGCCGCAACACGCCCTTGTCGGGATCCACACCAAGCGCCGTCAGCGGTCGAACGGCATAGAAATCGCCCCCCCCCCCGCCATAATCCCGCGCTCGGCCAGCTGCGCCGCCGCCTCGACCCCCGGCCTGTTCAACGCCAGCGCGACCGTTGGCGCTCGGTTCGCCGCATCGCTCGGCCCGATGAGCCGCACCGAATTGCGCGCCTGCACGGCATCGAGCAGCGGCTGCAGCAACCGGGCTTCATGCGCACGCATCAGATCGTGCACACCCGCCGCTCGCGCGGCCGCGGTGCCTTCGATGCCGTGATGCGCCGCCAGCGCGTCGAAATAATCCACCATCCCGGCACTTGCGGCCACCTGCGCATGATCCGGACCGGCCGGTGTGAACCGCTTGTAGAGGACGTCAGCATTGAAGACATGCGCCTGATTGGGCAAGAGCTGACCAAGCGCGCGCCGGATCACCATGATCCCCTGATGCGGGCCATAGGTCTTGTAGGCGGAAAACAGATATATATCCGGCCCCATCCCGCCCACATCCGGAAATCCATGCGGCGCATAAGACACTCCGTCAACGCAGACAAACGCGCCTGCCGCATGTGATGCCGCAGTAATCTCGACCACCGGATTGACCGCCCCCACCACATTTGAGCAATGCGGAAAACAGACCAGACGCACGTTTTCATCCAGCAGGTTTTCCAAGTCTTCCAGCCGCAACATCCCGGTTTCCGGATCGAGCCGCCATTCGCGGATCTCGATGCCGTCCTGCGCCAGCCTGCGCCACGGGCCTGAATTGGCCTCGTGGTCCTGATCGGTGACGACGATCGCCTCGCCCGAGCGCATCCATTGCCGGAAGGCCTGCGCGAGAACATAGGTGTTCTGCGTCGTCGACGGGCCAAAACTGACCTCGTCGCTCTCCACGTTCAGCATCGCGGCCAGCCTCTGACGCGCCTCGTCCATTTCGCCCCCCGCCAGACGGCTGGCCTCGTAGGGCGCATAGGGCTGCACCTTGCGGCTTCGGTAAAACCGCTCCAGCCGGGCGATCACCGGCCCACAGGCATAAGAGCCGCCTGCGTTTTCGAAAAACGCCTGCCCGCTCAGCGAAGGTTCGGAAAAGGCGGGAAACTGCGCCCGCACGAAATCTGTATCAAGGGTCATGCCGCGTAAAAAAGCCTGACGCTCCGCGCCCGTCAAGCGCGCCGTTGCGGCAGGCCCGATATCGCGCCGCCCGCATGCAAAAAGGCCCCGGACAGCGCCGGGGCCTTTTCATGACCGTGTGTCACCCGGTCAGCGTTTTTCCGACATCAGCCCCCGCACGATCCCGTAGCAGATCACCAGCAGGATCAGGGTAAACGGAAGCCCCGTGGAAATGACCATCGCCTGCAACGCCGTCAGGCCACCGCCAAGCAGCAGCGCGATCGCCACCAGCCCTTCGAAGGTGCACCAGAACACCCGCTGCGGCACCGGGGCATCCACCTTGCCGCCCGCGGTGATCGTATCGATCACGAGGCTCCCCGAGTCCGAGCTGGTGACGAAGAACACGATGACCAGCACGATCCCGATGGTCGAGGTAATCGCACTCAGAGGCAGGTTTTCCAGCATCGCAAAGAGCGACAATTCAGGCGCGTAGCTGTCGATCACATTGGCCTTCACCGCCGAACTGTCGGGATTGGCGATGATGTCGTTGATCGCGGCACCGCCGAATACCGCCATCCAGAGGATGCAGACGAGGCTCGGTATGATCAACACACAGATCAGAAACTCTCGCACCGTGCGACCCCGGCTGACGCGGGCGATGAACATGCCCACAAAAGGCGACCAGCTGATCCACCATGCCCAGTAGAACGCTGTCCAGCCTTGCATATAACCGGTATCTTCACGCCCAAACGGATTGGACAGCGGGATCACCTCCTGCACATAAGCGCCAAGCCCCGACACGAACTCGGTCAGGATCGCCACCGCACCCGCAGTGAACAGCACGAACAGCAAAAGCAGCAGGGCAATGACCATATTGATCTCGGACAGCACCTTGACGCCGCCATCAAGCCCCCGCAGCACCGATATCAGCGCCACCGCGGTGATGGCACAGATCAGGATCACCTGAACGGTCGTGGTATTCGGCACACCGTAGACATAGTTCAAACCGGCATTGGCCTGCTGCGCGCCGATACCAAGCGATGTGGCCAGACCGAACAGCGTGGCGAAGACCGCCAGAGTGTCGATGATATGGCCCCACCAGCCCCAGACACGCTCACCCAAAATCGGATAGAAGGCCGAGCGGATCGACAGGGGCAGACCCTTGTTATAGCTGAACAGCGCCAGCGCCAGTGCGACGACCGCATAAATCGCCCACGGATGCAGCGCCCAGTGATAGGATGTCGCCGCCAGCGCCATGCGCCGTGCCTCTTCGACATTTGCCGCGATAAGTTCGCCGTTTTCCGTGAACGGACGGACAGCCCCCATAGGCTCGTCGCCCCAGGGTGTGCCGAAGTAATAGGCCGGCTCCAGCACCCCGAAGAACATCAGGCCGATGCCCATACCGGCCGCGAACAGCATCGCAAACCAACCCGGGTAGCCGTAATCCGGTGTCGCCTCCGTGCCGCCCAGACGGACCGAGCCCCAAGGGCTGATGATCAGCAAAAGACAGAAGATGACGAAGATATTCGCCGCCGACAGGAAGAACCAGTCGAACGTGCTGGTCAGCGCCGGGCGCAGCCAGCCGAAGAAATCCGACGCATGCTGCGGTGCGATCAGCGCATAGGCGACGAACGCGATCACAACCAGCCCCGAGATCACGAAAACCGGATTGTGAATATCCAGACCAAACGGTCCAACTCTGGCGACAATGTTATCCTGACCGATCTCGTAATCGGTCTCAATCAGGTCCGAATGCCCTTCGGGCGCCGGAATCCCTTGTGACTCTGTGACTTCCTCGGCCATTAAAACAGGCCCCCTTTTTCATTTGTGGCAAATCGGGTCAGTCACACCGGACCGGAATGCCGCGCAACCGCGGCAATCCTTGGATCAATCCGGGCACGGCCCGTTGCTCCCTGACATTCAGGGACACCGCAAACAAGCGTCCCCTGTTCCCTCGAGTTACACCCAGAGAAGGCATGATGCCCTGTTCACTCTCATGGCCCCGAGGGTAACAAGGCCCTTTGACGGATAGCAACCAATTGCGCCGTTTTTTCTTTTGAATGCGGCACTCACCCGGACTCCGCCCTTGTTTTATTGGCATTTTGACAGTCGCAAAATATCCACCTGACCGGGGATGCACCGGGGCGAAGGCCGTGATCCTGTGCTTTCTCGCCCAATCTGCGCCTTAGCCCCTGCTCTTGATCGGCGCTCGCTTGATCCTGTCGATGCCCCCTTTGCAAAGCCGCTCCACACGCCTATATTCACCGTGTCCCCTCGGGGACTATGGGCATAAACGCGCTCGTAATAAGCGGATCGGACCCGGGGGCGGTACCCGGCGGCTCCACCATAAACCCTCGTTGGGGGAACAAGGGGCCGAAACAGGATCGACGAACGTGTAAAGGTGTGGCTTTGTCCCGGTGAGATACCACCGTTATCGGTTCATAAAGCATAATTGCCAACGACAATCGTGCTCCGGTCGCCGTTGCCGCGTAAGCGGTAACTTGACCGAAATCTAAGCCCAGGCCTCTAGCAAGGTCTGGCGGGGTTCGCAGGCACCTGGCAACAGAAGCCTGCACTTTATTCCCAAGCCCCTAAGCACCTGTTTTGCCATCATTTCCGTTTTCCACTTTCCAGACGTTTTACAATTTGGCTCGCATCACGTTCCTGAAATTCCCTCAGCACAGCCTGGCCGCTGGCTTTGCGGTCAGCGTGGCGCGAGTAACTCTCGACCATCTCAACCGACATGCCCACCATGTCCGATATTTGCAGAGCTGTGTATCCTTCGCCCCGCAGTCGGATCACAGCGTTTGCCCGCAGCCCATGCGGCACTGCACCAGACAGAACCGAGTATTTCTTGCGTTCACGGTCGAACGCCTTCCACATCTGGTTCGTGCTGAATGGTTTGCCCGCGCTCTTGCCGCTGCTTTGCAAAAGATAGGGCCCGGGGCGGCGCTCCCAAGTCACCATTTCGGCTTCCAACTCAGGGAAGATCGGGCACCACGGTTTTACGCCAGTTTTCTTTTGGGGCAGGCTAAAGCCGCCATCATCTACATCATTGGGGCTGAGGCGCACCACGTCGCTGATCCGCTGACCAGTGTAGCGGCTGAGGAAAAAGAAACGTCGTATCGTGCCGGTGAATACCTGCTCAGCGAACGCCAGTTGCTGAGACGTCCATGGCCGGTGTCCTTCACCCTTTGAGAAACGCTCAACACCCTGCGTCGGATCATGAGTCAACAGTTCGACAGGCCCGTTCGCCCATGAGACCATCGCTTTGAGCGCGTCCAGTATGTTGTTGGCCGCGCCGGGCTTATCGGCGCCGATCTTGCGAATGAGCGCGTCCACATGCCGGGGACGCAGCTCGCGCGCAGGCAGATCGCCCCACGCCTTCCGCGCTGGTTTGAGGTAGCGCCGGTAATGCTCTTGGGTGCCCTTGCTGATCTTTCTCTGTCGGGTCGCCCATGAAACCTCAAAAGCATCAATGAGTGCGCCGATTGTGTCGGTCGGTGTCGGGCCGAATGTTCCCTGCGCCTGTCTCACAGCATTCCAAAACTCGGGGGTTTGCGGATCGTTGGGGAGGCGTATCCGCTCGCCTGCATGGAGCGTGCCCCTGCGCTCTTGGTAATAGAAGTATTCACGACCTCTGGAAACGACACGATGCACATGGCGGGGTAGTGAAACCTTAGACATTATCCAGCCCGATCATGAATTGATCTTCGCGGCCCACGCTAACTTGTCGCAGATCTGCTTCAACCTCAGCCCAGCACCAGCGAACCGAACCGCCAAGCCTGATCGGCTTACGCAACAGCCCACGCTGGACATAGCTATCCACTGTGGCCTCGCTCACGTCCAATTCCGCCGCCAGAGTGGCTTTGGACACAAAAGACGGGGGGCGTGGTCCGATTATGGTGGTACGACCATTGGGCATGTTATGGGCTTACCTTGCAGTCCAGATTGTCAATCATCCGCTGAGCCACCTCGATTGTAGCGCCAAAGCCGCTGTCAGTAGCGTCTGGCGTATTGTTTCTCGCCAACTTCAAACGCGCATTATCAGGTACTGGCTCACGATAGAGGGCGCTACGCTCGATTTCGCCCACCATCTCGCTGCATTTGTCCTGAATACTCACGCTTCGGCCTCATCTCGGGTTGGTTGGTAGATTTCGCGAAGGTGATGAACGATTTGCGCATTCATAGAACGACCTTCGCGCGCCGCTGCGTCTTTCACGATCGCTTTCAGATCGTCAGGAATGCGCAGTCCATAGGGCTTTAGTTGTATTGTCATGGATACCTCTGCTCACATTCGATAAAACTACTATTAGTAGCTATTGCGCACAAGCACTTTTTTCTACTAATAGAAACCATGGCCTATTCACCACCAAAAACACAACAAGAGCCGCCTTATGGTCTGCGGATGCCGCCAAGCCTGAAAGAGCGTGTGAAAGCAGCGGCGAAGGCGAATAACCGGAGCATGAACGCAGAAATTGTTGCGGCGCTAGAAGACAAGTTCCCAGAAGACTTTCACCTATCCATCATTAGCCATGCCCTAACGTCGCTCAAATTAAGTCTGCACGACGAGCCTCTTGACAAAGAAGCCTTGCGCCAATGGGTCGCTGAAGCTGAGGAAGAACTCGAAGCATACCGCTCGCATATGGTCCGAGGTGATCGCGGTAGCCCATTCTGATCGCCGCGTAACGTAGGCAGCCGACTCATAGAATTCGATCCAGAGCCTGACCGACGCCATCTTGATACACATAAATTGGCTCAGTTCGGCGATTTGGTCAACGACAGTCTCTCCCATAACAAACACAGAGTAGGCTGTTGCGGCTCAGGCCATCAGCCTCGGCGGGAGCGCGTTGGCAAATCGCCTGATTAAGGGCATCCAGCACGAAGCCCGCCGTCATTGATGTTGATACACGCCAACCGACGATGCGGCGGGCGAAGACATCGATGACGAAAGCGACGTAAACCATGCCTTGCCAGCTTGAGACATAGGTGAAGTCACTAACCCAGAGCTGGTTTGGCATATCGGCTGTGAAGTCACGATTGACCTTGTCGTCCGGACACGGCTGAGAGGTATCTGGGTTGGTCGTAATCGGCTTCTGGCCACGTACAACCCCCTGTATTGCCAAGGCTTTCATCAGACGTTCCACTGTGCACCGCGCAATATCATGACCATCTCGGAGGAGATCATGCCAGATCTTGCGCGCGCCATATCGTTTGCCACTGCTCTCAAAAGCTTCCTGGATCTTCTTGCGGTCAATGGCGTCCTGTTTGGCCCGGTTTGACGCCAGATCAGGATTACGGGCAATGGCCGCATGAGCATAGAAGGTGGAAGGGGCAATCGGCAGTACCTTGCAGATCGGCTCGACCCCGTAGACCTCTCTGTGATCCTCAATGAAGGCAATCATTTGCGGAACGGGCGGTCGAGCTCCGCCTGAGCAAAATATGCGCTGGCCTTCTTCAGGATCTCATTGGCCTGTCGCAGCTCTTTAACCTCGCGCTCCAGATCCTTGATGCGATCCTTCTCTTCAGTCGTCAGGCCCGCACGCTGTCCGTCATCACGTTCCGCCTGCTGACACCAGACACGCAGGCTGTCAGGAAAACACCCGAGCTTCGGGGCAATCGCTTTGTAGGCAGCTGAATCGCTGGAATAATTGACACGGTTCTCTCGAAAAAGCCGCACGCCGCGTTCACGCAGCTCGGCAGGATAGGTGGGGGTATGAGTTCTCTTCGTCATAGGGCTCACCTTTGGAGTGTTTTAATCTCCGGTAAACCCGGGGCAGTTCAGCCAATAGCCACGTCCCCCCTGTCCCATGCGCCAGCCAGATAGATCCCTGCGCGGTGGTTGATGAAAATCGTGCCCAACCGCCCTCCTCGGGATGCGCGCGGCGCTAGCCGTTTTGAAAGGCCACCTTCTCGCATTCCTGACGCGTGACAAAGGTTTGGGGCGATTCAACCTTCATCTGAATATCCGGTTTTCTTGAAAAGGAAGATCGAGTTGCTTCTCGACAGCGCTCGCAACCTTGAGAATTCGGTGCAGATCGAGTTGATCGAATGCACCTTTGTAATGGTCAAGATAGCTCTCGCTGTGTGGAGAAACACCGGTTCTTTTGGCCACGAGGTATGCGACCGTCTCGGCCTCAACCTCGCGCAATGCAAGGTCATCCGGCCGATTGAACTTTACGCCGCGCTTCTGGTCACTGCCGCAGTGACCAAGGAATATGTGAGCGAGCTCGTGTGCGAGCGTGGCCAGTTGTGCGGCTGGGGGATGGTTTCGATTCACGCCGACTTCGAAACGTTCAAGGCGTTCTTTCTCGCCATGGCTGGTTAGGCGGCGCGCATGCCCAGCAGTATAGTCTCCTCGATCCAGCCAGGTAACGATGACCTCGGCCCGGTCAAGTTTTTGCTCGACCGCCGACATCCAACCCTTGGGCACGTCCCCCGATGTCGGAAACGAGAACGCGGCCTCTGGCAGTGGCTCGCCTTCTGTATCGAGGATGTCATATACAAACTCGACCGGTCCGAAGTTCCGCAAGACCACCAACGGCCGAGCATGAAGTTTCGGGCGCCGGCGAAACCGTTCCCACCAATCCCGCGGGCGAGCCGCGAAGCTCAGACCCGGCTTCTGGATGTGCAGGAGCATTGCGTTGAATGGCGCGATGTGACGGAGGCGCGCCGTGAACTCCAGAAGCTCCTTCACGGCCTTGGCGGAGTCGTAAAGCTGCGTGTCAGCGATCAGCTGGTCTACGAGCGCCCGATCTCGTTCTTCGTCAGCTTCATCCGCGGCATCGAAGAGATCCCGCTCAGCGGCCGCAAGCGGTTTTTGGAAGGCTCGCCCGAGGGCGAGGATTTCTTGATCCGGGACGAGGTCCGCGCGGTCCATCAACATCCGGGCAATCGGGATTCCCTCTTCCTCCGACCCCCGGATTTCCCGAGCATACAACTGCTCTTCCAGAAGGACGCGGAAGTAGCGCTTCGCCTCGACGATATCGACATCCTCACCATGGTCGCGCACCACGCGGCGCAACCCCTGGCTGAACGAGTTAAGGGCGTCCTCGAAAGACATAGTGTGGCGATCGCAGAACCTGTCCTCTGCGGCCAGAAAGTGCTCGCGTAGCTCCCAGTACATTTCCTCATCGATGCGGGCCATGTCCTCACATCCCCATCGCCTTGAACTCGCTGGCTTTCCTCGACCAGCCGGATCTTGTCCGCATCGCTCCACTGCCGACGCCGCGGCACGTCCTCGGCGGACAGGATCTCGATGTGCGGTGTGAACGTAAGGTCGACCATAAAGTCGGACTTACCATCACCGAACGAACCACGTCAGACGGCCCTCGCCGGAGCGTTACGATCAATCCCCGTTCCGAGTTTTTCTGCACCATTACAAAAGATCCTGCAGAAACTCAGATATAGGCGCCACTCCTGACATCCAAAGTTGGTCTCTAGCGCGGGAAGCCGCAACGTAAAGTAAATGTCTTTCCGTATTAACAACCTCGTCGAGCCTAGCCTCATCATTTGCAGATAGCAAACGCTCCTCGAGCGGCACCATATCTTGATCAATAGCCAAGACCGCAACGGCGCGATACTCGGCACCCTTGGCCTCATGCATAAGACTCACCCGGACAGGCACAAGCGGTTCGACTTCAGCCACTAGGCTGGAGGTCCGGACAAGGCAGATAACGTCGTCACTCGAAACACCGGCTTGCGCGAGGTTCTTTAGCCATGCGTTGACCGCCGCCACCTCATCGCTGCGTGTGTCAAAGCTGTGCACCTCCGGTGCAGTTCCATTAAATAGGGACGTCACGCCTAGACGGTTGTCCTCAGTTCCATCCGGCTCGACCAATGTTTCCGGCAAAAGATCATCGGTGTAGCGGCGGATTTGATGGGAGGTGCGATAGTTGACCTTGAGGCTGCGGGAGCGGCCCCGGATTTCGACCCCGGTCGCGGCCCAAGGGAATGGCGCGCGGAAGATGCGCTGCCCGATATCTCCCGCAAAGAACAGGCCATTATGCGTTTTTCCAAGTATTCTGCCCAGCAATCGTAGCTCAGGCACAGAGATGTCCTGTGCCTCATCAATGACAGCGTGTGTGAAAGGCAGCACATCGGCCTCGGTGAGGTCATGGGCCAGCTGCGCCTCGGTCTTCATACCTCGTGTGCTCAGAACAGTGCGCACGCCCTCGAAAATCGCCCAGGCCGCATCGCGCCGCGCGGCGGGCATCCGGACCTTGCGGCCGAGGCGTGGCAGGTCGCGGTAGGTATCGAGATCCCGGACGTCCCACGCATCTACGACGAGGCTCCATTCGTCATACACAAAATCGGTGTTGAATACGGCATCGTTCGCCGCAGCTCCTTCGTGGAGAAGCGTGCGTATATCCCTCTCAGACGCGATGACTGTTTCACCAAACCGCGCTGCATGCAGATCCGCGATTAAGGGACCTAGCGCGGTGACAGTGATCCGCGACCGCACTTCTTCGCCTGCCAGCAAGGGCAGCTTCCGTGCCAGCGCTTCAGCTAGCCCCGCGTTAAACGTCGTCAGCAGCACGCGCGCGCCCTGGTCTTGTGCGAGGCGCACCGCACGGTGAAGTGCGACCACCGTCTTGCCAGTTCCTGCAGAGCCGATCACTCGCGCCGGACCATTGAAATCGCGATCAACGTATTCACGCTGCGCAGGGTGCAGGTAGACGGCCCAGCGTTCCCACGGGGAATCCAGCGCGGCGCGCAGTTCTTCCACGTTCTCCATCACGCGGAAGCGGCGACCGGCATCCGGATGGGCGAAAGGATCCGCGCCCTCGACCTGTGCAGCAGGCTGAGGGCGTCCGCCAGTTGCGGCCTGCAAGAGGGCCTCGCCCGCCTCGGCCGGCAGGTGGCCTGCGATATCGAGCACTGTGTCCTCCGTGGCATCCCGCACCACGTCGAGCCAATCCTCGGGCACACCCCAGGACAGGAGCGCGTCGTCGGCCTCCCCTTCGAACAGGCGCGGCTTGCGCACGGCCTCTTCGACATAGCGTTGGATGACCACCTCCTCGACCGTCTCACGGATTTCCACGATTTGCATCGCTCCGGTGCGCGGATGGCTTTCAAGGCGCCGCCGCTCGGCCCAAGCATAGGCATCGTCATGGTGGCCGACCCAAGCCAACAGGGTGTCTCCTCCAGTCTTGTGAAGCACGAGCCGGATGTCGCGATTGACCCGAGCGGTCCAGAACCCCTTGTCGCGGGCCCGATCAACCCGGTGCAGGCTGAGGCCTGGGTTGTCCGGGCTCATTTGTAGGTCAAAGGCCGCGGTCTTGACCGCCTTCTGCTCTTGCGGGGTCAAGCGAGCAAGGGCATCCGAGAAGCTTTCAGCGATGCGGAAGGTCATCGTTCGATCAGGTCAAAAGTGTCTTCGGGAGGAAGCAACTTCGAAATACGCGACCTGATGGCAGACGGCTGACGACCAAAATGCACCGAAAGCGTTTCGACAGAATCACCATTCCTGACCTTCTTGACCAATTCGACATCATCCTCGGACGACCAAGGCTGGTAAGCATTCGGATACTGGCTTCTTGCAGCGTCGATATGGTTTGCAGCTTTAGATGGCACAGAATCCTCCAGATCGAGCGCCTCTTTTGCTGCAGCGAATATATCCGGATAGGTAACACTCGGGTTGCGCTCAATGATTTGCGCATAGCTAAGGCCGGATGCGATCGCTTCTAATACAGTCCTTGAACGCGGGCTCAGTTTCTTGGACATTCAAACCCCCATCACCTTCATCACTTCGTCCCCCAGGTGGTTGATCACCTTCACGGCGATCCTACCCGATTTCGGATGAGCGAACGGCCTTGAGACTGTCCGCTTCAAGCTGTCCCATGCCTCCTGGTCTATCTCGCCCTTGAGTGTCGTCTTGAGCTGCTTGTAAGGCACCTCAGCGCCCGGGAAATAGGCGTGGCGGACGAAGAAAGACTCCTCGTTGTAGTCCGTGTCGATGAACCAGCAGGCGATGTCATCCGGCTCGCTCGCCACCACTTCGCCGGTGGCGGGTTTGAAAATATCCACGCCTTTCAAGTGGATACGATACATGCCCTCTTCTTCGCGCAACTCGATATCCGGCTCACCGAAGACGACGAAAAGATTGCCACCGCCGGCCTTCAACTCGCCCGCCATGTGCAGGTCGGGGTTCATGCGGGCTTGCAGGATCGGCACGCGACCGAGCTTGCGGAATTCTGCGGTGTGGGCGTCGAAGTTGAAGGCGCAGGCGATGACGATGTCGAAGCCGGCATCAGCTGCCTCGCGCGCGGCGGCGACCAGATCGGCGCGTTGCACGGTGCCGTATTCGGGGCCGATGAAAACACCTGCGCGGCGCTCGGTTTCGCCTTCCATGTATCGCCCTTCGGCACTGATCCAGTCGCCGGGCCATGGGGTCAAGCTATTGAAAGAAATAGCATCTTCGCGCCCTGATTGCTGCACGCCGGCCTTGGACAGGTTTTCGAGGATCGCCTCGCGGTAGTTATCAGCCTCTTGCGCGCCGGGTTCGCGCCGGCCCTTTGCGGCGTCATGTTCGTCGATGATTTCGCCATATTCGTTGACCGCCTGCGTGCGGTGGGGCGAGAGGCTTTCGACGGTGAACGGCCCTGCGACGCGGATGCGTTTTTTGTCCTCATAGGGCTTGTCATAGAGGTTTTCGTGATCGGCCTTGGCGGCGATCGAGGCGTCTATTTCGCGTTGCCGGGCGATGCGCGCTTCCCAGAAACGGGCGAGCGCCTGATGGGCCGCATCGGGCCATTTTGGGGCGTCGGTATCACGTCGGTATTGCGTCGGTATGTCGTCGGTGCCGCCCGGCGCCTCGCGGGGCACCTCCCATTCCATGAATCCGTTCGCCGGGGCCATCTCGCCGGAGGGCAATTCGACCTCGCCGGAGGCGGTGAAATCGATCACCTGCCCCTTGCGTCCGCCGGTCTGCACTTCGAACGGCGTGGGGTGGCCGGCCAGCGCGGTATTGAGCGCCGCGAGGGCCTCTTCGACGGCGGGCTGCATCGCCTCCCAGATCGTGTCGATCTCGGTGTTGTTGGCGATGCTTTTCAGCGTGATATGGGGCACACGAGCATAGACGAAGCCGTGGCGGATGTCGTTGTAGGTGGCGTGGGTGGACGGGGCGGAGCGCGTCACCTCGGCCTCTTTCTTCTGCCCCCCCTCGGAATCCTTGAGCAGATACCAGGGATATTTCGCGCCCATGATGCGGGCGCGGGCCAGGGCGAGGGCCACGCGGCTGGTGTCAATCGTGATCCAGCGGCGCCCCCATTGTTCGGCAACATAAGCGGTGGTGCCAGAGCCGCAAGTGGGGTCGAGCACCAGATCGCCGGGATCGGTGGTCATGAGGAGGCAGCGCTCGATTATCTTGGTTGAAGTTTGAACGACATAAACTTTGGGATCGGCACGGCTGGTTATTCCGCCCGATACGTCAGTCCAAAAGTTATCCATAGAAATCGCAGAAAAATCGTCGAAGAACTTACGGTAAGAAAGTGATTTCCCAGTAGGCATAATTCGGTCTGAACGGATAGCACGCCGAAAACCTGTTTGAGCTGTGCGCCAGCCTCCCGAATTTGGTCGGTATTTCCGACCAAAGAATTCTACAGGGAACAATGTAGTCGCTGACGCGGATCGAGAAGTCATTCCTTGATCACGGAAAAGACGGGCACCTTCGGGCAAGTGCTCCGAAGATGGATCAGAAACACGATATTCGGTCAAATCAGGAAGTCGGACAGTCTTGTATCGGCTTGCGCCTTCCTCACCGGCTACTGTCTGGCGGAGCAGGCCGCGAAACTTTCTGCTGCCGATGTCCTTGCAATACCAAACAAGGTAGTTTGCAGTATTATCAAGCCCTTGAGAGCCAAGGCCAACAGAGGTTTTATAAGCAATCAGCGAACAAAAATTCTCCTCCCCGAACACCTCATCCATCAGCGCGCGCACGCGGTGGACATTCTCATCCCCGATCTGGACAAAGCATGACCCGCTATCGGTCAGCAATTCCCGCGCCACCACCAGACGGTCGCGCAGATATTGCAGATAGGAATGGATGCCATCGCGCCATGTGTCGCGAAAGGCCTTTACCTGTTCGGGTTCCCGCGTCAGGTGGTCCAGATTGCCATCCTTCACATCGCGGCTGGTGGTGGACCACTGGAAGTTGGAGTTGAATTTGATCCCGTAAGGCGGGTCGATATAGATCGCCTGCACCTGCCCCTTCAGCCCCTCGCGTTCCGCCAGCGACGCCATCACCTGCAACCCGTCGCCCAGGATCATCCGGTTCGACCAGCGGGTGGAATGGCGGTAAAACTCCACCTCGGCCTCGCGGTCCTCATCCGTGATGCCGAAATGGTCAAACAGGCTTGCCCCCGCCCCTTCGCCATTGCGTTTGTTTCCTGCACGCAGGTCTTCGATGATGGCCTTGGGGTGCACCTGTTCCTGCAGGTAAATGGGGGGCGCATCGGCGGTGACGGCGGCCTGATCGATATCCTTGCCTCGCCAGATGATCTGCGGATCAAGGTCGGGGTTGCGCAGGTTGTATGCGGCCTTGATGGGCTTTGCATCCTCGGGATCCATCATCGGCGCCAGTTCCGGCGTGGGGATGTTCACCCGGTCGTCAGGGTGCGTGATGGGATCGATGGGGGTGCGTTTGTCGGTCATGTCATGCTCGCTTTCAGCACAGGCGCCAATGCGCTGCGATAGCTTTCGATCTGCTCGTTCATCCAGTCCATGATCGGCGTCCAGTCGGCCGCCTCGTGACCCTGTGACAGACGTTTGGCCAGGAAGTGGTTGCCACGCCCGGACGGACCAAGCGGCGCATCCAGCTGCGTCTCCAGCCGCTCCTGATGAGGTGCCAGAAGCGTTGAGACCGGCCCTGCCCCCTCACCCCAGCCACTTCGCAGGTAGATCCCGCTTTCGGTGCGTCCTATCCACACGGCCAGATCGATCTGTGGCGACGTGTTCAGTTCGATGTAATTGCTGGGGTAGCGCCAGACGCGCATACCGGCCTCGGCCTGTCGAGGATAACGGCTGGTGAAGTCCTGCCAGAACTTTTCCTTGATGTCGTAATAGGCAGCGCCCTCGCCGGTTGCCTTCTGCTTGATCCCCCGCTCCCAATCGTTGGGCTTCTCGACCACCTCGAAAATCGGCGCGAAAGGACTGTCGCCGATGCGCACGACGCGGGCCTTGATCGCGAAGAAGGAAAACCCGTCAGCGGTATGTTCATTGAGCCAGCGAATGGCCGAAAGATGTGGCTCGCGAAAGGCGGGAGCGATCCAGATCACGGTCTGCGCTTCAAGCCCTGCGAGGTAGGTCATGATCTGGCCCAGATGGGTGTGGTCGGTCGTCTCGAGCTGGTTCTCGATCAGGACGATGCTGTCATCCATCGGGTTGCGGGCGAGAATGTCCGCGCTGAATGTCTCGACCGCGACCTCTGTGCCGGTGAGTTCCAGGGGCACGCCGATAGCCTCTGAGAGGTGGTCGATGTTCTGCGCAAGCCAGGGGGTAAACTCGTGTGCCTCATGCTTCCAGGCGTCGCGCAGGGGCAGGTCTACAAGGCGGTCGAACTGAATGTCCGTCATGCGGGTTCTCCCTCCAGCATGGCATTGATCGCTGCGTCAAGTTCGGGGCCAAAATCGTGAACGCTGCGGAGCTCGGCAAACCCCCAGCGACCGAAGCGGCCCAGCCGGTTCACCGCCGGTATCCATTTGTTGCGTATCGTGTCGGCCTTGAGCATGGCGTCATGACCGCGATAGCCCTTGACCTCGACGATCAGCGTTGTGAGCTCAGGCGTGTTCAGCCGGATCAGGAAGTCCGGCAGATATGTGCGAGGCTCGCCCTCCATGAGGTATGGGACCTCGAAGCCCAGGTTGTGGTTCTTGGCATATGAGACGACACGGGAGTGATCCTCGATACGCGCGGCCAGCTTATCTTCCCAGTCGCTGTCGGTGATGATCCAGTTGAGGTGGGATTTGTCAGACCGAGGATGGTAGCGAGTGGCTTTCGAGGTGTTGAAATTGACGCCTGAGGTAGAGCCTGTGGGGTTATAGGGGTCGAGCACAGCGCGGAGGATCTTGTCGCCACCCGGCCTGTCGATCAGAGCGCCGAAGATGATGTCGCAGACCTCGTCGGCCAGTTCGCGATAGAGCAGTTGTGCCGGCACAGTGTCACCGCGGCAGTCCAGATGCCCCTCGGAGAGCCACTGGTTCACGATACGCTTGGCCGCTGGGAAGAGGTGCATCCGAGGCGCTTCATTTGCGTCACGGAGCTTTTCGAAGATCATGTGCTTGGCGATATGAGTGGCAATGGTCGAGAGACGCTGCGCCTTCAGGTAATCGAGCGTCAGTTTTTCGGAGGCACCAACAATCCCCTGCATGGTGACTACGGTGGCCGAGACTTTTTCAGGTGTCAGGACATAGGGCTCAAGCCCGGAGAAATCGGCGTCAAGCCGATCCGGCGGAAGATCCGCCGTGTAGCCCTGCACTCTGGGAAAAGTGATTTCGAGCGCGTCGCGCTCTGGGCTGACGGCTCGGACATTGACCACGTCGCGCGGGGGCTGAGGTGGGGCGACGCGCGGTCCGTCAGAAAAGTTGAGCCCATCGATCCCGAGGATATCCGCGTATTCTGTTCTGAACAGCCCCTCTTCGTCGGTGTCATAGGAAAGACGGCGCAGGGCGCGCCCGATGACCTGCTCACAGATCAGCTTGGTGCCAAAGGCGCGCAGGCCAAGGATATGCGTCACATTGTTGGCATCCCAGCCTTCGGTCAGCATGGAAACCGAGACGACGCAGCGCACCTGTTCGCCCAAGCGATCCTTCTTGCCCACGGTATTCATCACTTCGCGCAGGATGTCGGCGTCGGAGATGTTCTCAGTCGCCATGCCGCGTTCTGCCTGTTCACGGCGAAACGCCTCAATTTCATCGGCATTCGCATCACGAAAGGACTTATCTATGTCACCGCCTGCCTCGAGCGTGGCGCTATCGATCAAGACCGTGCGCGGGCGCGGAAGACGTTCGAGATCTGTTGAGAAGTTTGAAAACAGAGGACATTTGCCGGGAACGGTCTCGATGTTGCCATCGGCGTCTTCGCGATCGTAACCTGCCATGTAGTCGCGCAAAAGCTGAGAGTTCGCCGTGTTATTACACACCACGATAAAGACCGGCGGTATGCCCACCTGCTCGGCCTCCCAAAGCTTGAACGTTTTCTCATAGTGCCCGTAAAGCGCATCTATTGCGGACTTCAGCTCGATAGGCAATTTCTGGGGATCTGGTGGCGTGCCCTTCGCCTTCTTGGGCATCTTTTTCCCGATTGCTTTCCACAGATTGCGATAGAGCGGCTCGGGTTGGCCGGGCACGTTATCGGCCACTGGCACGCGCGGCAACTTAACGATGCCACATTCAATGGCGTCCATGAGCGAAAAATCCGAGACCACCCATGGGAAAAGCACGCCCTCAGGCCAGCCTGAACCGGAAAGGAAAAACGGCGTAGCCGAGAGGTCATAAACTGCCTGCAGGCCGAGCTTACGCTTGGCCGCCTCAATTCCGGAAATCCATAGACGGGCAGCTTCGCGGTTCTCCTCGGCTTCTTTGCGGTCGTCGCCTGTGAGCTTCTCTTGTTCGTCGGCTGGTCTTTCCCGGTAGCAATGGTGGGCTTCGTCATTGATGACCATGATCCGGCCCAAACCCATCAATTCAGGCATGACGCGCTGAATCATCTGGCCCTCGGTCTCCAGTGTGACCAAGTCTTCACCATGGCCCTCTAACGCTGCGCGAGTGTTTTTGTTCAGTTGAACTTTCTCGCGCAACTTGAACGCGTGATAGTTGGTCAAAACGATCTGGGCGCGCTGCATGTCCTGCATCAGATCACCTGGCACCAAGTTGATGCGGCGGTAATAATTGTCTGCATCGTTGGGCAGCAGCACGCGCAGACGGTCGCGGATCGTTATACCCGGCGTGACGATGAGAAAGCCTCGTGTGAAACTCTTCGAGTTGGCACTTCGCACGGCGTTCAGAGTCTGCCAGGCGATGATCATCGCCATCACGGTCGTCTTGCCCGCCCCGGTGGCAAGTTTCAAAGCGATACGGAACAGATCTGGGTTAGCGGCATCGTTCGCAGCCTCGAGGCGAGCTTTGAAACGCTTGCCACGTGCGCCCAGCTTCGGCGCAACCTCAGCCAACCAGATCGCAACCTCGACCGCTTCAAGCTGGCAGAAGAAGGGGCGGATCGTCTGGCTCTCGTCGCGCTGCAGAGCGCGCCAGTGCTGCAGGAGTCGCTGCGTTGTGGGCGATACCTGCCATTGAGCAGGGTTCGGCAGCATTCGCCAGACGTCCACCTCGCGCCGTATCTCGTTCACGAACTCGGTGACGTTGAAATCAATGCCGAGGCCGCCAAGCCCCTCGGTGCTCAGGTCCAACTCATCCTGTTGCGTTCCTTTCCGGCTTCTCAATTGCGGCATCGCCGAGATGAGGTCGGAACGCCGACGCGAGTGGATTACTCGATCCGTTGGCCTTCCCTCGCCATCAAGTTCCCAATGCTGATCCGGCATGGTATAGGGCGAGTTGAGAATGGGCTTTTCGAAAAAAGACATTGGGTATCCGATCTTTCATTCGCCCTTAGCATTTGCCTGGGAAGCGGGTGCGTTTGCTGGTTTCGAGAAGTTTGTCGGCTCGTTACTCACGGCATTCAGCAGCACAATCTGCTGGTCCTGCGGTCTTCGCGCAGATGGATCAGTATCCAACCCCAACCGCTTAAGCGCGTAGAAGAGCAGCGCTCGGCGGACTGAAATCTGCGCCCTACCCTCTTCCATGCCATAATCCATCTCGATCGCACGGCGCTGGTTCTCCGAGAGGTCCGGGTGCGGGCCGATCTCGAGTACGACTTCCGTGTGCCAGGCTTCATCAGCACTGGGCTCAGCGGTCACAGGCCCCTGCTCGCCAACCTCGACAATCCGCGACAGAAGAAAATCCTTGAACACCTGGTCGTTCTGGCAAAACGCACGGGCATGCCAGCGAAACCCGTCAAAGGCCAGCGCATGTGGCTCAATCCAGCGGGCGCTGGGCTCAGGCCTCGACATGGACTGATAGGTTACCTGTAAGGCAGCCGGCTCGCGGATCGCAGCCAGGACGTCGCGCAGCACTTCTGGATCAACACCCCGGGCGGGAAATGGCGTGCTCGCATAGCTTGGAAACACGCTGATCCAACTGTGATCCTCATCCACCAGCCCCTGCTCAACAGCCTGCAGCTGCGCAAAATACTCTGTCGCATCCGGCTCAAGATATCGCGGCTTGAAGTTTTTTCCCCGCCAATACGTCCTGACCTGGCGATCATAGTACAGGTTGGACTTGCGGCCCTCGATATACACGTTGAGATCTTTTGACGCTTGCTGCTGCGAAATTCCAAAGGCCTGCATCAGATCTCCACGGTTTATTCGCCCCTGCCAGTATAGACGAAATTCAATGAATTCGTAACGGCGTTCAACGCTCCAGTTAAGGCTCTTTTTTCTCGGTCTGCGACTCACCGCGCCACCCCATTTATATGCCATGCAGCGGATAGAGTCTATTTTGTTGATTGACTCATAAAAGCGCCCCATCCACGCTGCGGATGATCGATAATGATTCTTAACACAAGATTTAGGGCCCTGACCATGAAAACACGCAACACTATCCTCGCGACAGCATCTCTGCTGCTTGTTGCCAACTGCGCGACGATTACCCGGGGCTCAAAAGATGTTCTTGAAATCCGAACCGATCCAGCTGGTGCGGAGGTGCAGACCAGCAACGGATTCAGCTGCGGCAGCACACCATGTGCGATCAAGATGCCGCGTCGTTCTGAATTCGTGGTCGACATCACAAAGCCGGGCTGCAAGCCCATGCGGGTGAATGTGACGCACAAGACGGCTGGCGGTGGCGCAGCGGGCGTCGCCGGAAACGTATTGGTCGGGGGTGTTATCGGCCTGGCCGTTGATGCTGGTACTGGCGCCTCTCAAGACCTCGTGCCGAACCCCGTTGATGTGAAGCTGGAATGCTGATGCAAATGCACAGATCAGCTATGGCGCGCTTCCATGATAGAATTGGTTCGTTTCGCAATATGGTTCGTGATCGCGTTTTTACTGGTGCGCGGGGCGCTGGCGCTCTTTGGCGTCTGAAAAGCATCGCCTTGGCGGGTTTCAGTGTGAGCCTTTTGCTTTGCACCGTAGCTACGGCCAATGCTCAAGCTCGCCAAATTGAAGGTCGTGTGACCAAAGTTCGGGACGTTGACACAATTGTGGTGGCTGGCACAGCTGTGCGTCTCAACGGCGTCGATGGCCCTGAAACCTCCAACCGTTATGGTCGCGATGCCCGGGCCTTCATGCGGCGATTGGTCGAAGGCAAGACCGTCACATGTAATCTGAACGGCGCGCGCACCTACGATCGTTGGGTCGGCGTCTGCTACCTTGATGGTCAGGACATTGGAGCAATCGCAATCTCGCAGGGGCATGCCTTGGACTGCCCGAGATATTCTGGCGGTGCTTACAGCAGGTTTGAGACGCAAGCTGCGCGAAGCCGCCTTCCCCGCGCCAGCTATTGCCGTCGATAGGAGCGCCGACGCGTTCCGACTTCAGGCATGGCGAGGGCCAACCGCAGAGAGGACATTCGATATGACAAGACTGAGCAAGCTCACAACATCCCTGCTGATCAGCACATGTCTGGCGGGAAACGCTTTGGCGCAGGAAAGTTCTGCCTTTGATACAGAGATCGCGGCGATCGACAACCAGATCACAGAGGTCGAGGCCACGATCACCCGATACGATGGCGGGCTGATCCGCATTCTCGCTGAAAGTCGCCGGGAAGCGCTGCTTCTGTTACGCACGATCGTAGAGGCCCGGCAAGAGGCTGAGGCCACCGGCGCGCCGATTGAAGTCACCGTGCCGGCTGTCGAGCCTGATCCTCAGCGCGCCGAGCAACTGCTCGGTGAAATGGCCGCCCAGCAGCAACGCGTTGAGGCCGCCGAAAGCGACGCAGAATCCGCAGGCGGCTTGATCCAGGCGGTGGCCCTTAGCCGTGTTGAAACCGAAAAGCTCACCCTTGCCCAATTGCAAATGGCTTATCTGCAGGCCCGCTATGGGATCGCCTTCCCAATAACGCCAAACGTGACGACATCAGCACCGCCCAGTAAAGACGCATCAGCCCCCGCCGCCACAGCCGAAGGCAACGAGGTCACTGCTGCAACAATGCCTTGGGCCGATCCAGAACATCCCGACATCGATTACAGCCTTGCCCCTTTTGAGCAGGCACATAACGAAGGGGATCGGATTTCAGGCTGGTGGGTGATCAGCCAAGAACGCGCAGCGATCGACGACAGCCCCGAAGTGATCGCGGTCAATTACTCGGCCTATGACGCGCGCAGCTTCAGTGGAACGACGGCCCTTCTTGCCCAGTGCCGCGAAGGTGAAACTTCGATTGTGTTCATTCAGGATGATTTCATCATGAGCGCCATCCGGCGGAACTCTTTCGACATCACGTACCGGATCGACAGCGAACGTGCGCAATCCACTCGTTGGAACGAATTGACCAACAACAAAGGCGCTGGTCTCTTCGGTTCAGGATCCGAAGACTTCCTGCGCGGCCTCTACGATGCAGAGGACTTCTTCATCCGGCTAACAGATGGCAATGGCCAACGCTATGACGCCGAGTTTGATCTCGCCGGAATTCAAGACGCGATCGAGGCCGTGGCTGGCGCGTGCGGCTGGTCCACGCTGGACCTATCCCGTGATGACTACCGCGCCATCCAGACCATGCTGAACGCAGGTGGCTTTGATGCAGGCACACCCGACGGCGTCTGGGGCAACGGATCACGCAAAGCGATGCGTGCTTTTCAGGAACAGAATGGTCTGCCAGCCACAGGTGCGCCGGATCGTGTGACGCTTGAGGCGCTGGGTGTTTCGCCAAGCGACTAGCAGCGCACCTTAAAACGGAAAACCAGCAACAGGGCTAAGCAGCTTTTCCACCAGAGAAAGGATATCACCATGGAATTCATCATCATCGGCGCAATTGTCTTCGGGATCATTGGCTTCTTCATCGACGGCGGCAAGGGCGCTGTCTGGGGTGCCCTTCTCGGCCCTATCGGCTTGGTCATCGCCGCCATTCTAAAGGGCAAGTGAGCGATATCTGTGAGCTGGGTTACTGACAAAACCCACTATGACGATCTCTGAGCCTTCAACGGTTATGGCGAGGATCAACAAGACAGCTTCTTGGAGAGCCAGTGGAGGACAGCTTTGAGGCAAGGCCCCTTTTCACAACGCGATCGGCCCTGAGCGGACCTTGGCCGAGGTGTTGATTACTGCGCAGCAGCGTCACGAGACCGGCCATTCGTTCATCGCGCAGCATTTTCACCGACTGGATGACGGCTGTGCGGGACAAACCTGCCGTTGTCCTTCTGTACGTTTGCTGACGCAGCAACAGTTTGCAGGTGCGAAACACTCTTTATTGCATTGCAGCGGATGTCCTCAGACCGGACCTTCACACCTATCAAGAACTGGTGGAAATCAACCCGTCCTTTTGCCGTACTCGGCTTCGACAGTCGAGAGGCGGGAAAAGTGAGCTTTCGCTACCTCAGCGCCAAGGGGCCATCCGTCCACTTTTCAGAACTTCGCGTTGAATAGCACACGGGCCGCCCATTTCTTTTCTTCGAGCTCTATGCAATGGCGCCGTTTGTTCCATCCTTCATACAGTAAGTTGAAGACCGTGATAGCGCGGTGGCTAGGGCACTGGCGCGTTGGCAGACCCGCTTATGTCCAGCAGCCAGTCGTGAAACTTTTGGACCGATGGCGACATCTCTTCATTCAGCGGCACGATCAGGTGGTAGGCGAAGGACGTTGGAAAGGTGGAGCCCAACGGGTTCACAAGCGCGCCGCTTTTGAGTTCGGAGCGTACCGCCCAAGCCGCGAACAGCGAGACGCCGAGCCCATTGATTGTCGAGCTGAGTTGGAAATGCCGATCCTCAAGCATCATCCTCGACGGGGTGGCGGGAATGGCGACATTGTTGCCGACAAACCATTCCTTCCACATCCGCGTGTCGTCGACATGCAGCAAAGTGCATTTGGTCAAGTCCGATGGTTGCTGGATCGGATGCGCCGCAAGGTAGTCCGGGCTGCACACCACGACGAGCCGCTCTGGCCACAGCTTGGTCACCTTGAACTTGCTCCAGTTTCCACGGCCCCACTGGATCCCGAGATCGGCAAATCGCTCGGGCTTGTCGAGATGCGCGTAGTTGTTGTTGTGATTCTTGATCGACAGTTGCAGGCTTGGGTTGGTTTCGAGCAGGCCACCGAGCCTCGAGGACAACCAGCGGCTTGCGAACATTGGCAGCAGAGCCAGTTCGATTGTACCTGCCCTGCTGGCCGACAGCGCGATCCCGGTGCGAATGGTTTCGAGGCCGCGCGCAACATGCCCGGCAAGGATTGTTCCCGCCTCGGTCAACTCCAGCCCCGTGGAGGTTCGCCGGAACAGCGCTATGTTGAGCTCAGCTTCCAATTTTTTGATGTGATAGCTGATGGCGCTTTGACTAGTGTTCAGGACCTGCGCTGCACGGGTTACGTTGAGCACATCTGAAGCTACACTAAATACATGAATTGACTTCAAATTTCGGATTTCGGACGACATCTGACACTTTCTCGACAAAGGGTTTTCGAATTCTGATCATCGAAATTTTAGATAGCAAGGAAAAATGATTGTATTTTCGTCTCTCGCGGATTGCGGGCTACGCTGTTGCCAACTGCTGACAAAAGCAGAAGGGAGGACATCTTGACCACGGCCATTTTGCAGGTGGATCGTTTGTGCAAGTCGTTCGGCGGCGTGCATGCGGTACGTGAACTGTCATTTTCGGTCGAGCCGGGGCAAATTCTTGGGCTGATCGGGCCCAACGGGTCTGGCAAGTCGACGACGGTGAACGCGCTGGCGGGCGTTTTCTCCGTGACCTCGGGTGAAATCCTGCTGGCGGGTGGGCATATCCAGACCCTGCCGGAATACGAGCGCGTATCGATGGGGTTGGCGCGAACCTTCCAGACCGCCAGCGTCTTTTCCGAGTTCACCGTGCGTGAGCAAATCCGTCTGGGCTGTAACGTGACGCTGCATTCGCACCCGCTGTCTTCAGTTTTCGGAATCGGGCGGCACCCCGGCGAGGACGAGGCCGTGAACCAGCGGATCGAGGACATCCTCGAACTGACCGGGCTTGTGGCCGTTGCCGATGACACGGTGGGCACGATCACGGCCGCCGAACAGCGTTTTCTGATGATCGCCTCCGCACTGGCTGCGCAGCCCAAGATTCTGCTTCTGGACGAACCCGCCGCGGGGCTGGTCAGCCACGAACGCAAGGTGTTGTCACATCTGATCAAAGCTATTCGCGATACCGGAATATCGGTTCTGGTGATCGAGCATCACATGGCGCTGATCATGGAGGTCTGTGACCGCATCGTGGTGCTGAACTTTGGCTCGAAGATTGCTGAGGGCACGCCCGAGGAAATCCGCAACGACCAGGCGGTGATTGACGCCTATCTGGGGGAGGCGCCGTGATGCTGACGATTTCGAACCTACGGGTGAGTTATGGGCCAATCGAGGTGATCCACGGCATCAGCCTCGAGGTGCAGGAAGGCGAATGCGTGGCGCTGATCGGGGCGAATGGTGCGGGCAAATCCTCGACCCTAAAGGCGATCTGCGGGCTTGTCCCAGCCAAGGCGGGCACGATCTCCTTTGAAGGGACCGACATTACCAACCAAAGTGGCCATGCCATCGTGCGGGCTGGGATCACCATGTGCCCCGAGGGGCGGCAGGTGTTCCCACAAATGAGCACGGTCCAAAACCTGCGAATGGGAGCCTATGCCCGCACCGACAGTAAACAGGCCAGCGATCTCGAAGAGATGATGGACATGTTCCCGATCCTGCGGGAGCGGGCCAGCCAGGCGGCGGGCACCCTGTCGGGCGGCGAACAGGAGATGCTGGCTATTGCCCGGTCCCTGATGGCACGGCCAAAGCTGTGCATTTTTGACGAACCTTCGCTGGGCCTTGCGCCCAAGATCGTGGCGGAGGTCGGCGAAACGATCGAGAGCATCAAAAAGATGGGAAAAACCATCCTGCTGGTCGAACAGAATTCGCTGATGGCGCTGCGTTTGGCGGACCGGGCGTATCTGTTCGAGGCTGGTGAGATCGTGCTGAGCGGTACTGGAGAAGAACTGCAATCACATCCGGAGGTGGTCAAGGCTTATCTGGGTCACTAGCCGGCGAAACGTCAACTGGGAGGAAATGATATGAGACTGGGAACTATTGCGGTGGCCTTGGCGCTGACCGGATCGGCGGTTTTCGCCGCCGATAAACAACTGGATATCGGGGTCAGCGATGCGCTGACCGGCGGTGCGGCGGTCTATGGCTTGCCGCAGGCCAACGCAGTCAAGTTGGCTGCGGATGAAATCAACGCCGCCGGCGGCATCAAAGTCGGCGACGACACCTACATGTTGAACGTCATTGCCTATGATGACAAGGCGAACCCGACCGAGGCGTCGAACTCGGTGCGCAAGCTGATCGACCGCGACGGAGTGAAATACATCCTGGGCTTTTGTTGTTCGGGGGCCACTGGCGCGGTGGCGTCCTTCATCGAGAATGAAGACGCGGTGATGCTGGTGGGCAACGCCGCCGAACGGTCGATCACCACGCGCGAAATTCCGAACCTGACCCGGACACGCCCGCCAGCGGATTATACCGGCGCGGCAGCCGGCACTTTCGTGGCTGAAAAGGGCCACAAGAAGGTTGCCGTTTTGGGAGCTCTCGATGTGGGCTTTTATGCCAGCTATGTCGATGCGTTCGAGAAAGAACTGAACAAAGCAGGCGGTGAGCTCATTACCCGCGAAAGCTTTGGCCTGAAAGATCGCGACATGTCCCCGCAACTGACCAAGATACGCGAGTTGCAGCCCGATGCGATCCTTGTAGTGGGCTATGTGGAACCGGCAGCCTTCATCTATCGCCAAGCGGTGGAACTGGGCATCGACGTGCCGCGCTACGGCTTTACCAGCGGATCGGAAGAGCAGTTCCTGCGCGTGGCGACTTCCGAGCAGATGGAAGGCGTCTGGGATCTGCGCCCGACGGAGCTGACGCTGCTGTCGGCCAGCGAGAACGGCATCGCCTATCACAAGAACTATTCCGAAAAATACGATATCGCGCCGTCGCCCAGTTCTCCTTATGCCTATGATCAGACTTACGCGCTGAAGGATGCGATCGAGGCGGCAGGCACGGTCGAGGATACCGAAGCCGTGGCCGCTGCGCTGCGCGAACTGGCAGTGCCGGACGAGGTTGTCATGCAATACCTGCCGGTGGACGGCAAAATGTTCGATGTGAACGGTCAGGCCTATACCTCGAACGGGGCGTTCCAGTGGCAGAGCGGCAATTGGGTCTTCGTGCAGGACCTGCCGTCAGATGCCGCTGCCTATTCGGCCTTCCTGAGCACTATCGACTGATGAAACTCCGGCGGCGCGGGGGATGCTTCCGCGCCGCCGCCTAGCGGCGCTTGGGGATGGCGGACATGATCGAGATTCTTCAGCAAATCATCAATGGGATGGCCATCGGCGGGGTCTATGTGCTGATTGCGCTTGGGCTGACCACGGTGTTCGGCATCCTTGGCATCGCGCATTTCGCGCACGGGTCGGTGTCGATGTTCGGCGGTTATCTGACCTTTTTCCTTGTTGTGATGTGGGGCCTGCCGTTGTTGGCGGCCATTCTGGTGGCGTTGATCGTGGGGCTGATCCTCGGCGTCCTGATAGAGCTTCTGGCTTATCGGCCGGTGCGCAACGCAAGTCACATCAACGCCTTCATAGTGGCGCTTGGCCTGACCATGATGGTCGAAGGGCTGAACCTTGAATTTTTCGGTCATGAGCAGGTGGTGATCCCCACCGATTTCAACCGGGTCTTCAGCATCGGTGGCGTGACCATTCCAGAGCTGCGGCTTTATGTGATCGTGGCTGCCGCGCTGCTGATCGCGGCGATGACGATCTTTGTGGAAAAAACCAAGACCGGGCAGGCAATTCGCGCGGTAGCCGAAAACCGTGATGCAGCGATCCTGATGGGGGTCAATGTCAACACGATCCCGCTGGTCGTATTCTCGATATCGACCGCCTTGGGCGTGTGCGCCGGGGTCATGGTGGGCGCACTATTTGCCATTGCGCCGGGCATCGGCGAGGGGCTGGTCGTGAAGGGCTTTGCCGTTTTGATCCTCGGCGGGCTCGGCTCCATCCCCGGTGCGGTGGTGGGCGGTCTGGTTCTCGGGATTACCGAGGCACTGGCCGCCGGCTTCATCTCTTCCGCTTACAAGGACGTGATAGCCTTCGTGGCCATGATCCTTGTTCTTCTGGTGCGCCCACAGGGCCTGATGGGGAAAGCATGATGCAACTGTCCGGCAAACATATCCTCTGGATGGTAGCGCTTGTGGGTTTCATCCTGCTGCCGCAGCTAATTTCGGTGAAGTATTACCTGCATCTGGCGATACTCGCGCTGTGCTGGGTGATCGCGGCGCAGGGCCAGAACCTGATCCAGGGCTATACCGGCTATGTCTCGATCGTGCAGGCGGGGTTCATGGGGATCGGGGCCTATTCCACCGCCCTGATGGGATTGCATTACGATCTGCCCGTCTGGCTGACCATCCTGCTGGCGCCTTGCGTGACCGCCGTTTTCGCGGTCTTCACGGGATATCCCAGCCTCCGGGTCAAGGGGCATTACTTTGCCGTCGTGACCTTGGCCTTCAACCTGGTGATCTTCATCGTGCTGATGAACTGGCACGACCTGACGCAGGGCGAGGCAGGGATCACCGGCATTCCCAAGCCTGGCGGCAAGGATGGCCTGTTCAACTGGCGCGATCGCGAGACCTACTACTATTTTGTGCTGATCATCGCAGCCCTGATGACCGGGCTTGCCGCGCTGATCGTGCGGAGCCGGATCGGGCAGAACCTGATCGCCATTCGCCAGAACGAGGACCTGGTCGGCGCGCTTGGCATTCCGGCATGGAAATACAAGCTTTTCGCTTTTGTCACCTCGGCGATGTATGCAGGGCTTGCCGGGGCGGTTTATGCCCATTACCAGAGCTTCATCAACCCCGAAATATTTGGTGTGGCGCAGTCACTGGATGCCATTCTGGCCGTCATCATCGGCGGCTCTGGCACCATCGCGGGGCCTGTGATCGGGGCGTTCTTCGTGGTGTTCCTACCGGAATACCTGCGCTTTGCCGACAGTTTCCGCCTGATTCTTTACGGTCTGGTACTGGTGCTGGCGACGATCTTCATGCCGCGCGGCATCGTGGGCGTCGCGGGAGACCTCTGGGCCCGCATCAAGGCCCGCCGGTCATGAGTGAGGCGGCGTTTCTGGCGCGTGTTCGGGCCTTTGCGGAAGGGTCCGTGGCAAGGGCAGCGCCCGGCTGGTCCTTGGGCGGCGCGCCGGATCCCGTACTTTGGCAAGAGGCTGCGGCGCATGGGCTGACGGGTATCACCACGCCCCAAGAGAATGGAGGACTGGGGCTGAGCTTCAATGCGCTGGTGGACGCTTGCGAGGCGCTGGCTGCGGTCGATTTCGGCTTTGCCATGGCGTTGATCAACACGCAGAATGTGGGTGCACGCCTGTGCCTTTCGGCCACTGATGCGCTGCGCGATGCCTATCTGCCCCGGATCCTCTCGGGCGAGATCAGCGCCTGCACGGCGCTGACGGAACCGGGCACCGGCACGGATTTCGCCGCCATCAGCACGCGCGCCGCAGAGACCGAAGATGGCTGGCGGATCACAGGCGAAAAGACATGGATCGTGAATGGACGCCATGCCGGTCTGGCCGTGGTCTTTGCCCAATGCGGCACGGTGGGCGATGCGGGCAGCATCGGTGGCTTTCTTGTTGATCTTGCACAGCCCGGGGCCAGGCGGAGCGCCCTCACATCGGGCTTTGCCCAAGGGTCCATGGGCACCGGCAGCTTTACCCTGACCGATGCACAGGCCCAGCCGCTCTTGCCGCCCGGCACCGCCTTCAAATCCATCCTGACCGAAATCAATGCTGCGCGCACATACGTGGCCGCCATGTGTAACGCCATGCTGGGCGCGGCGATCGCGGAGGCGGCGGACTATGGCGCGGAGCGGCAGAGTTTTGGCAAGCCGCTTAATCAGCAAGCCGCCTGGCGGCAACCGCTGGGCAGCGCTCAGACCGACTTGGCCGCATCACAAGCCCTGACGTCACGGGCGGTTGCCTTGATCGCAACTGGGCAGGACGCGCAGCTCACCGCCGCGCAGGCCAAGATCGCCGCAACCGAGGCCGCGCAACGCCACATCCCTGCGATGCTGCACGCCATGGGCGCGGCGGGGTTGTTGCCGCACTACCCATTCACCCGCCATCTGGCCGCGTCCCAGATGGCAGGTTTCACCGATGGCGCCACCAGCATCTTGCGCGACCGCGTTGCGCGGCTGACCCGGGCGGGCGCCGACAATCCCAAGAGGTAATCCATGCGTGTTTTCCAGATCGAAGGCGATTGGGGCTTTGACAACCTGAACCTATCCGAGAGGCTCGAGCCGAAATCCGGGCCCGGCCAGGTAGTGATCGCCATGCGCATGGCCTCGCTCAATTCACGTGACCTGATCGTGCCGGAACGCGGCTATGGCCAGGCCACGGGTGATCTGCCCCTGATCCCGGTCTCGGACGGGGTGGGCGAGGTCGTGGAGGTCGGCGAGGGGGTCACTCGGGTAGCCGTGGGCGACCGCGTGTGCACGACCTATTTCCAGAACTGGATCGGGGGCGAGCCCACGCCCGAGCGGTTCGCCTCGGCGCTTGGCGGGCCGCTGGATGGGGTGATGGCCGACCTGGTGTGCCTGTCTCAAGAAGGCGTTGTAAAGGTTCCGGATTACCTGACCGATGCCGAGGCCGCCACGCTGCCTTGCGCCGCGCTCACCGCGTGGAGCGCGATTGTCACCCATGGCCAGACCCGCGCGGGCGACCAAATTCTGGTGCAGGGCACTGGCGGCGTGGCGCTGTTTGCGCTGGCTTTCGCCAAGATGCACGGCGCGCATGTGACGGTGATTTCCTCCAGCGATGACAAGCTGGAGCACGTGCGCACCATGGGCGCGGATGAGACCATCAACTACCGCGAAACCGAGGACTGGGCCCGCGCTAGCCGCGCCATCACTTCTGACCGTGGTGGCTATGACAACATCATCGAACTGGGCGGCGCCGAAACCCTGCCCCTGTCGCTGCGCGCGGTGCGCCCGGGTGGGACGCTGTCGATGATCGGCGTCTTGTCGGGTCTGAATATCAAGGCCTCGCTTGGCCCCATCGTCGCGCGGCAGGTGCGTCTGCAAGGGGTGACCGTCGGCCATCGCGACGGGTTTGAAGCGATGCTTGCCGCCATGGCACAGCACCAGATGCGCCCGGTTCTGGGGAAAACCTTTGCCTTCGAGGATCTGAAACCGGCCCTGGACCACCTGCGCCAGGGCGGGCATTTCGGCAAGACGTTGATCGAGTTCTGACCGCCATGACCGAACCGACCCATCCCTATCAGCCGCGCCATCAGCCACAAGACAAGCCAGCATTTGTGATGTGCGCAACGGGTGAGGCCGTCACCTTTGCCGAGATTGAGACACGCGCCAACCAAAGCGCGCAGCTGCTCAGGGCGCAGGGTGTCGGTATCGGGGACCACATCGCCATCGTGATGGAGAACCGACGCGAGTTTCTTGAACTGTGCTTTGCAGCCGATCGCTGCGGGGTCTACTACACCACGATCGGCACCCACCTGACCGAAGAGGAGATCGCCTTTATCCTGGGCGATTGCGACGCCAGGCTGGTGATCGCCTCGGACCGCTACCTGCCGCTGGTGCAGGGCGCCGCGCGCGCCAGCAACTGCACGCTTTTCCGGGTGGGCGAAGGCCCGCAGGACGTGCCCGATTGGGCCGCCGCGGCCGCGGGGATGCCACGGACGCCCATCGCGGATGAACGACAGGGGCTCGACATGCTCTATTCCTCAGGCACGACGGGGCGGCCCAAAGGGATCAAATGGCCCCTTCCCCAGGACGCGCCGGGCGGGCGCACGATGCTGATCGACCTCCTGACCGAACTGTTCGGCTATGCTGCCGATACGCGCTATCTCAGCCCCGCGCCGCTTTACCACGCGGCACCGCTGCGCCATGCTATGGTCACCATCAAGATGGGTGGCACGGCCTATATCATGGACCGTTTCGATGCCAAGGGCGCGTTGGAACTGATCGAGCGGCACAAGGTAACCCACAGCCAATGGGTGCCCACAATGTTCGTCCGCCTGCTGAAACTGCCCGAGGCGGATCGTCTGGCCTTCGATCTCGGGTCGATGGAAATGGCCGTCCACGCTGCCGCCCCTTGCCCGCATGATATCAAGCGGAAGATGATCGACTGGTGGGGTCCGGTCATTCACGAGTACTACGCCGGCACCGAGAACAACGGCTTTACCGCCATCACCAGCGCCGAATGGCTGATCCATCCCGGATCGGTGGGCAAGGCCAAGCTGGGCCATTTGCATATCTGCGACGAAGCCGGGGTTGAGCTACCCATCGGCGAAACCGGCGAGGTCTATTTCGAGAACGGCCACCAGTTTTCCTATCACAAGGACCCGGCCAAGACCGCCGCCTGCACCAATGCGCAAGGCTGGACCACGCTGGGCGATATCGGCCACCTGGACGACGAGGGGTACCTTTATCTCACCGACCGCAAGTCCTTTGTCATCATTTCGGGCGGGGTGAATATCTATCCGCAGGAAACCGAAAACGTGCTGCTTTCGCACCCGGCGGTGCTGGATACGGCAGTGATCGGTGTTCCCAACGCGGATTTCGGCGAAGAGGTGAAGGCCATCGTCCAATTGATGCCTTCCGTGGCCAGTTCCGAAACACTGGCTCAGTCATTGATCGATCATTGCCGTCAGCATTTGTCCCCGATCAAGTGTCCGCGCAGCATTGATTTCAAAGCTCAGCTTCCACGCTCCGCGACAGGCAAGCTTTATAAACGCCGGCTTCGCGAACAGTACTGGAACAGATGACTGAGAGCCTGACCAGATCACATCCACGTAATTTGCTGTTGATGGCTACGTTAAATAGCGCCAGATCACCAAGGTTTTTCGCGAGATCGAGTCGCCCTCGGATCGCTCAGACCTGTCTAGGTAACAATGGATGTTTTTGTCCGGTAATCCGGCACATGTTTCAGGCTCTGCGCTTCGAGGAGATGGCGGGAAGTTGGAATCTTGGCATGAATTGCCCTCCGATCCGGCCTCTGCCCTCCGCACCCGTAGGTCAGCACCGCGCTACGGTAACACGCTAGCAAAGCATCAAGGGCTTGTTCGCTTGCGGGCCATTTGCCGAGAACTCATGATCGTTCAATGGGTCTACCCAGATGGTTCTGCAACGGTGACCGTGAATGTCTGGTCTTGATACCTTGAAGGCGAAGAAGTGGACGGCAATTGCAGCACCACCATTACTGCGTGCGCATGCAGCGAAAATATAGAATTCACAGTCAGGGCTCGAAGCCGTCATGCGGTGACGCAGCATAAACACCACTTCAATCGTCGTTTGAATGTCAGCTGTTTGCTTCGCGACCCAATCGGTTTGCAGGCACGGCGAGCGTCCACTCTCCGCCCAACCTGCCAGATGCTGCCAGTGCAAAGCTACCGTAAAGTATCCACATTGAGTTGCCCCCTTCACCTCTCCACAGATGCGGCATTCGCACGGTGGAATTTTCGTTTCCCGCCGGTAAACCGAGTCGAGATAAAGCGCTCCAGATTACGGCAAGTGTAGGTTGGGGTTCCTACGCATCACCTGCGCACCGCGCCCACAGAAATGACGCTATCGCGTCAAGCTCGGTGGTCTCTGCTGCACCGGCAGCACGCAAATCACGCAGTGCAGCCTCCCCTTTTTCGAAGGTCATCCACTCGGTTTCCGGCACATCTGGGGCAGACCACTTTTCACGCAGATAACATTTGAACAGCTCCGCCTCTTTAGCATTCAACAGCTCCGGGCTGTAAAACGCCACTAACCGCCGACCAAGCTGACGCAGCCGAGGATCTGAAAGGCTCGCGACGATTTCCTGGCGTCGCGGCCAAGCCGCACGCTGAAACTCCTGCAAGAGCTGTTTGTCGGCGTTGGAGTAGAATTCCCCATAAATCTGCCGCTCAACTGGCTTCGGCGGAGCGTCGGGATCTTCAACGAAGCGAGCTGCCAATGCCGCGCCGACACGCTGACGAAACTCAGGCGCGTTGGCGATGACTGCTGCCCGGCGCAGATGCTCCGCGCTGGGCGCTGTGTGTTCTAGGATCGCGGGTGCTTTGTTCGTGGACACACCCCTGATGATTTTCGGCGTGGCATCCACGGCGGCAAAGATCGCCTCATCCGAGGCCTCGAGGAAATCTGATGGGTCTGCGGCATCCAGATCGAAAAACGCGGCCCGCGCACTGTTGCCGTGCGAATATCCGCAAAAACAGCCCATATAGGATCGCGGCTCACCGCCGCCAAATCGCGTCACCAGCTCATAGGGCCGAAAGCTTTCAAGCTTTGCCTGCACACGTGCCTTGTGGGCGTTGTCGATCAACTCGGACCAAAGCGCCGGGCTGCGCGTTGCGATGAGGCGTGCGATGTGGATGGTCGCCTCAACGTCCCCCAGGGCATCATGCGCATTGTGGGCATTGATGCCATTTGCAGGCGCCAACCGATCAAGCTTGAAGCTCCGCCGGCCAGTGTCATCGGTGGGCCAGACGAACAGATCAGGCTGCCGAGCATAAGCAGCATAGACGGCAGGCAGAATGTCGAAGCGCGTGTTGCCATTGAACTGCGTGGCGTAAATGTTCGGGGACAGGTTCTGATAGAAGGTCTGCCGCAGCACTTCCTCGTCAAACTTCATCGTGTTGTAGCCCACCCAGATCGCTGGCGCCCATCGCTCGGTGAACTCGGCCACCTGCTGCGAGAACTCGAACAGCGACGGCAGGTTTGGGTCAGTCAACTGATCAGGGCTGACGCGGGTCACAACCAACGCCTGCGGTGACGGCAGGATATGAGGCGCCAACCGGCAGCGGATGTTGACCCGATCCTTTTCCACGAAATTCTCATCCGTCCAGATCGCCGCAAACTGCAGCGGCTGGTCGAACTCCGGCGAGATGCCGGTGGTTTCCAGATCGTAGAAGACAAAATCCATGATGCGCCCCTACACCGAAATGTCAGGCAAATCCATCTTCCGGTACCGTGGGGCCAACACGACCATACGCGCAGTAGTTCCATACCTTCCAGTGCCGATCAGAAGGCTGGTTGGCAACCAATTGCCCTGTTTTCTTGTCGCCAAGACGCTTTGATGGCAGTCGACAAGCACCAAAAGCCGTTGATGGCAATACCTGCCCACATTCCGTTGCCAAAAGGGATTGATGTGACTAGGGTGCCATCAAACCGCGTTGACGACAGTTTGAGCTGGAAAATGGTCACCAAAACTTACGATCTTGCAGATGCAGTGCGCTACCATGAGGGTGCTTTTCCGCCCAAGTCGCTGGATTATGAACGGCTACTTGGCCCACTGGAAGAGGCTGCAGCTTCGCTGGCACGCTATGACGCCAAGATATCAGGAATGGTGAATTGCGAACTGTTCCTCGCTCCATTGCGCCGCCAGGACGCAGTGACCTCGTCGCGGATGGAGGGCACGATTTCGACGATTGAGGACCTCTATCGCCTGGAAGCAGAGGAAGATTCCGGAAGCACGGATCTATACCGCGACGCCCACCACGACGACATTGAGACTTACCTTTATTCGCGCGCCCTCCGAAGTGCGCAAGATGCCCTTGCCGAGGGCATGCCGCTTGGGGAACACCTGATCCGATCTGCGCATCAACAACTGCTCTCCGCCGGGCGTGGCGCTACAAAGCGCCCTGGCAGCTATAAGATCGATCAGAACTATATCGGGGATGAGCGCCGCGGAAAGATTTACTACGTCCCCATTGCGCCAGAACAGCTTGAACCTGCCATGGCGGCTTTGGTGCAGTTCATCAATACCAGCGAGGCGCGTCCGCTCATCCGCACGGCGCTCGCACATGTTGAATTTGAAGCGCTGCATCCGTTCGAGGATGGAAATGGCCGGATCGGGCGCATGCTAATCACGCTGATGCTCTGGCGACTAGGTGTGCTCAGCCAGCCCAACTTCTTTGTCTCGGGCTATTTCGAGACCCATAAGGACGAATACATCGAGCGGATGCGGGCGGTGTCCGCAGAGAAAGACTGGACCGGATGGGTGATCTTCTTCCTGCAGGCCATGCATGAGCAGGCTACGGTGAACATCCAGACAGCTGATGCGATCTTCAGTCTGCACAGCGAAATGCGCGAGCGTTTCCGTGAGGTGCTGAACTCGCAGTTTCACGATCAGGCACTGGATTTCGTGTTCGCGAGCCCGGTGTTTCGCAATGATCGGTTCGTGGAAAGATCGGGCATTCCGGCTACTTCTGCGCGGTCGCTATCCCGACGGCTTGTCGAGGCAGGGCTCCTCAGAACGTTGCAGCCTGCAGCCGGGCGCAGGGCTGCGCTCTATGCCTTCGATCCCTTGTTGGATCTGTTGAGGGTCTAATGCCGATGCTGCAAATTGTTGCCGTCCTTGCACTGATGCTTTCTGCGGCGCCCATCACGGCGAATGAGCTTGTCGGTGTCGCTAGCGTGATTGACGCTGACACCCTTGAAATCCGCGGCGTCCGGATCCGTTCGCACGGAATAGATGCGCCAGAGAGCCAACAGCTCTGCACCAATCCCTCCGGACAGCAGTGGGGCTGTGGCCAACAGGCTGCATTTGCGCTGTCCGACCGGATTGGTCGCCGGACGGTGAACTGCGCGGTGCGCGATGTTGACCGGTACGATCGTGCGATCGCTGTCTGCACCCAAGACAATCAGGACCTGAACCGCTGGCTCGTCAGCGAAGGGTGGGCCGTCGCCTACAGGCGGTACTCGCGGGATTACATCGGAGCGGAAGATCAAGCCCGCCGCGCTGGGTACAATATCTGGGCCGGGCAATTCGTGATGCCATGGGAGTGGCGGAGGGGGCAGCGCCTGCCATGAAGCCGCCCGCCGAGAGCACAACGGAAGTCCTCGCGGGTCTTGTGGAACGGGTGACCTTCCACAATTCCGAGAACGGCTTCTGCGTGCTGCGGGTGAAAGCGCGAGGCCACCGGGACCTGGTAACCACGGTGGGCCATGCCGCGATGATCTCGGCGGGCGAATGGATCACGGCGTCCGGGGTCTGGCTGAACGACCGCAATCATGGCCTGCAGTTCAAGGCTCACTTCCTGAAAACCCATGCGCCGTCGACGACTGAAGGGATCGAGAAATACCTCGGCTCCGGCATGATCCGTGGGATCGGGCCGGTCTATGCCAAGCGGCTGGTCAAGGCCTTTGGCAAGGACGTCTTCGACATCATCGAGGCCGCGCCTGAACGTCTGCGCGAAGTTACCGGCATCGGCCTCATGCGAGCAGCCAAGATCACGGCCGGGTGGGCGGATCAGAAGGTGATCCGCGAGATCATGGTCTTCCTGCACCAGCACGGGGTGGGCACGGCGCGCGCGGTGCGGATCTTCAAGACCTATGGCACGGATGCCGTACAGGTCATGAGCGAGAACCCCTACAGGCTGGCCAAGGACATCCGCGGCATCGGGTTTCGGACGGCGGACATGATTGCCGAGAAACTCGGCATCGAGAAGACCGCGATGATCCGCGTACGCGCGGGGATTTCCTTCGCCCTGACCGAGGCGATGGGCAATGGCCATTGTGGCTTGCCGCGGACTGAGTTGATCGGGCTGGCCGGCAAGCTGCTCGAGGTCCCTGCCCCTTTGATCGACAGCGCATTGGCAGAAGAACTGGCCGAGGAGACCGTGACGGCCGATCGCGTCGGCGACGCGGACTGCATCTTCCTGACCGGGCTCTATCTCGCCGAACGCGGTATCTCCGAGCATGTGAAGCGCATCCGTGCGGGCGTGCTGCCCTGGCCGGAGATCGACGCAGACAAGGCGCTGCCATGGATCGAGCAGAAGACGGGTCTTACCCTTGCAGAAAGCCAGGCAGAGGCGATCCGACTGGCGCTGCGTTCCAAGCTGATGGTGATCACCGGCGGCCCCGGCGTTGGCAAGACCACAATCGTGAACTCGATCTTGCGCATCCTGGCAGCCAAGGCCGTGAAGCTGCTCCTCTGCGCGCCGACGGGGCGCGCGGCCAAGCGCATGACCGAGGCCACCGGGATGGAGGCGAAGACCATCCACCGGCTGCTTGAATTCGACCCGAAGGCCTTCGGCTTCAAGCGCAACGAAGAAAACCCGCTCGACTGCGACTTGCTGGTCGTGGACGAAAGCTCGATGGTCGACGTGCTGCTGATGCAGTCGCTCCTGAAGGCCGTGCCCAGCACCGCGGCGTTACTGATTGTCGGCGATATCGACCAGCTTCCCTCTGTCGGGCCTGGCCAGGTTCTGGCCGACATCATAGGCTCTGGCGCGGTGCCCGTGGTGCGGCTAACTGAGGTGTTTCGGCAGGCGGCCCAGAGCAAGATCATCACGACCGCGCATGCCATCAATGCGGGCCGCTTGCCCGATCTCGGCAAGCCCGATGGCGAGGCGGATTTCTATTTCGTGCCGGCCGCAGATCCGGAGCAAGCCGTGCCACGCATCGTCGAGCTGGTCGCCAAGCGCATCCCACGGCGCTTTGGCTTCGATCCGATCAAGGACATCCAAGTCCTCTGCCCGATGAACCGTGGTGGCGTCGGTGCGCGCTCGCTCAACATTGAGCTGCAGGCAGCGCTGAACCCCGCCGGGGACAAGAAGGTCGAGCGTTTTGGCTGGACCTTCGCGCCGGGCGACAAGGTCATGCAGATCGAGAACGATTACGACAAGGACGTCTACAACGGGGACATCGGCATGATCGAGGACGTCGACCTCGACGATGGCGAGGTGGCCGCGAACTTCGATGGCCGCACTGTGACATTCCTCTTTGGCGAACTCGACACGCTGGTCCCCGCCTATGCGGCCACGATTCACAAGAGCCAGGGGTCGGAATACCCCGCCGTCGTGATCCCCGTGATGACCCAGCACTACGCCATGTTGCAGCGCAACCTGATCTACACCGGCGTCACGCGTGGCAAGAAGCTGGTTGTGCTCGTTGGCCAAAAGAAGGCCGTGGCGATCGCGGTGAAGAATATCTCAGGGCGGCGGCGCTGGTCGAAACTCGATGAGTGGCTGGCATGACCGTCGATGCCGCTGCCCAAGGCTTCACCCTCATGCGCGCGTTGATTATCAGGGCAGCACACAGAAGGGGCAGATCATGACCAAAGATGAAAAGCGGCTGGATCGCCTGAACGAACTCCTGTTCGCGCTGCCAGTCGATAATATGCCAATGACGCTTAGCGAACTCGATGGTTATGTGACCGGCGTGCTGGCTTGCCCCGATATGATTTCACCTTCGGAATGGCTCCCGGAGGTGTGGGGCGAAACTGGCGAGGCGCAATTCGCGGATCAAAAGTCGGCGGAAGAAACGATCGGTGCAGTGATGGCGCATTACAATTCCGTGGGGGAAACCATGACACGGTCGCTCTGGATCGAGCCGATCTACGAGGTGGATCCGAACAGTGACGAGACCCTCTGGGAGCCTTGGGTGGACGGCTTCACTCGCGCGATGCGGTTGCGCCCGAAGGCCTGGGAAAACCTCCTCGACCGGGCCGATGACGAAACGCGAGCCACGATGATCTTCATGATGGCGCTACAGGACATCTACACAGGCAACAGCAAGTTTACGGATGACGAGATCGACGACATCGATCGAGAAGCACCCGACCTGATCCCGAACTGTGTCGCGACGATCCTGCACCAATCGCGCCCCGAACTGGCTGGAGCGGCTCCCGCCAATCTTCCTGGTATGCCTCACAGGGCCGCTCCCCGCCCCAGGCGGAACGATCCCTGACCTTGCGGATCAGGCCGCAAGTACAAGCTATGCTGTGGCCGGAATTGAAAATAATGAATTCCGGTCGCCGTGGATCGGCGCCAAGCGCGGTTTTAGAGGCTAGAATCCGCGCGCCGTAGGGGGACTCGTGATTTGTTGACGTGGTGTTGACTCAAAACGCAAAAGCGCCCGTGGTATAAAAATACCATCAGACAAGCGTTTGAATTATAAGGAAGATTTGGTTGCGGGAGTAGGATTTGAACCTACGACCTTCAGGTTATGAGCCCTAATGGCCGCCAAATGGAAAACAACTTTAAATCAGACACTTAAGGCGCAAGTCTTTGAACTGCGGCTATTTTCAATCCCACATCCAACAACATTCGAGCGAATTGGCATTCAGCCACCTCCAAAAAACCTCATTCAACTGTTGATGTGGCGTTGATGTAGCCCTGCCCATTGGTTGCAATCGAAGGCCCCATCGTATCTCAAATCCTACATAATCGGACCTCACTTGCCATTTGGTTCATTGCCGAGCGCTACGGCACAACTTCACTAGACCAGCCTGCGCAATCCGACGCATCCGGTCAGCTATTCCGACAAAATCCGGTCACGCGCTACGATCATCCGGTCACCGCGCGACGTTGCAGCTGAGCGTGGTTTTGTGATGTCGCCTTTGACCAGTTTGGTCAAGCATTTCGGTCATGGGGACGCGGGAGCCGTGCGCGGGGCCATCCTCGACCGCCTGCTCCACCCGTCGCACGTTCTCAAGAGCTATGCGGGATTTTGGGTGACACGGCCTGATCAGGCGGCGCGGTTTTCAGTGTCGTTTGTGGCAACACCGTCGGTGAATGTGACGCCTTCGATGACCAGAGGCAACTGGTTCGCGCCCTTCAGGCGCCGCCACGTCTTGGCTGCGGCCTGAACGAGCTTGAAGACCATCAGCTTCGCCGTCTTCTGCGACAACGCTCCCTTGGTGCGCACGGTCCGATGTCGGACGGTGGCGAAGACGCTCTCGATCGGGTTGCCCGTGCGCAGGTGATCCCAGTGTTCGCCCGGGAAGTCGTAGAAGGCGAGAAGCGCCTCGCGGTCCTTAGTCAGGCACGTGACCGCCTTGTCGTATTTGGCACCGTATTTCTCGGCGAAAGTGTCCATGGCGGTTTCCGCTGTGGCACGTGTGTCGGCCCGCCATATTTCCTTCAGATCGGCCTTCACCGCCGGCTGCATGGATTTCGGGAACTTGTTGAGCACGTTGGCGATCTTGTGGACCCAACACCTTTGATGACGCGTGCCCGGGAAGACCTCGTCGAGCGCCTTCCAGAACCCCATAGCCCCGTCGCCGACCGCGATCTCGGGCGGCACTGCGAGGCCGCGCGCCTTGATATCTACCAAGAGCTCCCGCCAGCTCTGGGCACTTTCTCGCACGCCGACCTGGAAACCGACGAGTTCCTTCTTCCCCTCGGGCGTGGCCCCGAGAATGACCAGCATGCACTCGGCCTGTGGCTCCATCCGGGCCTGCAGATACACGCCATCCGCCCAGATGTAGACGTATTGACGGGCCGAGAGGTCGCGGCGCTGCCAGCGGTCATAGTCCTGCTGCCACTCCCCGGTCAGCTGCGAGATCACGCTCGGCGACAGGTTCGGCGCATCCTTCCCCAGGATTGCGGCCAGAGCCTCCTGGAAGTCGCCTGTCGAGATGCCGCGCAGATACAGGACCGGCAGCAGCGCATCGAGGCTACGAGAGCGGCGCGCCCATTTCGGCAGGATCGCCGAGGTGAACCGGATCTTCTGGTCAGCTGGCAGGTCAGTGGCGCGGTCGCGCACCTTCGGGCGCTGGACGTCGAGCGCCCCGATCCCAGTCTGGATGCTGCGCTCCGGCCCGTAACCATGTCGCACAACGCGCTGGCGGCCGTCCGGCAGGAGGTCTTCTGCATACTCTGCAACGAAGGCGTCGGCCTCTGCCCGCAGCGCGGCAGCCAGCATGCGGCGCGCCCCATCCCGGGCAATCTCAGTCAGCGGATCATCGACAGTTTCCGGCTGACGAAGGGCGCTGATGTCTGTAGTCTTCTCCATGGCGTATCGTTCCTCTTGGAGGTTCTGGCAGGCTTCAGCACCCGCCACGATACGCCACCCTCTCAAAACCCGTCACCCAGTTTTCCGCATAGCTCGCAAGTTGCCGGTGCGGCTTGGATCATCACCCGCGCCCTAACTGTCCAAAAGCGCAATGACATCCTTCTCACGGATGAAATACCCGCCGTTTTTGCCAAAGCTGTATTGATCGACCGGCTTAGCTTCGTCGCGCGTCACATCTTTGAGAACAACACCGGTCAGCGTGTTGCCCTTCTTGGTCACATGCTCGACGGGTCCCGCGTCCCGCGTGGCGCGCACCTTGCTTTCCAGCTTAGAAGGCGGGGCATCTTTGGTGGCAGGTTCTGGAATTGAGCCGTCAAAAACCGGAGTTCTTTTGCGCATGTCCTTGCGCAGCTTGGTCAAGCGCGCTGGATCCTCCGGGGAGGCCCGAACCACGTCTGCTGAGGCGGCCTCGAAGTCTACACTTCAATTGACTAAGCCCCTTGCAAAATCCAGGTTGAGTTCACCGCCTTTGTTTTCTACTTTTGCAGTCGCGGGGTCGCCTTCCAATGCCGAACTGAACCGGGTTTCTCCCCCGGCTCTCAACGAAGCAGAAGCCTCTGGTCCTGAACAACGCGGTTGCTTGGCCCCATCACCTTGATTGACAGTGTTTTCCGCAAAATCTAGGGTGATCGGGCCGAGGCTGTCGGCTGGGCCGCTCCGGGCTTCGCTTACTCGATCAGCCGCCACCGACAACAAAGCCTCGGCACCATTATCCATTGGCACGTCGTAATGATATTTGCCGTCGGCGCTCTCGCGCCCAATTGCGTTTAGATCATATGATTGGCCGTCGATCTCAACGGTTGCTTACACCTTGTGAGAGATCAGTTGCTCAGCGCCAGGCTTTTTATGCTTGGTACATCCGAGCAGGATCAGCCCGCTAGGTGTTTCGGTCATGTTGCTCATATCCACATAGCCCCAGGGGGCTTGGGCTTGCGACGGAACCGCTTTCGTGGGCCCGTCAGGCCTTCTTCGAGGGCTTGGCCCCATTGGCGGAAAGCGTCGGCGAAGTTGGAATAACGGTCATGCAGCGGGCGCTCGGTGAACACGTCGTGGCGCTCGTTGTAGGCTTTGCGGTAGTTGTCGAGGGCCGCGATGCCATCGGCGCACTCGGTGGCGTCAATGAACACCTTGCCGCGCATAGCCAAGCGCGTTTGGTTGATGCCGATCAGGATGTTCTGGATGCGGGGCACCACCTCGAAGTGCAGGTTCGGCAGCATCTCCTGCAAAAGCTCCAGCGCGCTCTTGCCGGTCTGCAAGCTCTTGTTCTGCGCATCATGCGGCAGGAAGTGGCGGCCGCCCATTACGTTGAAACCTGAGTTCTGGAGATACGTGGCGTAGTGATCGAGGCTTTCGCCACTGTTCTCGTAGGCACGAATGAAGCGATGCTCGCCGGCGATCTGTTGATGGAACCAGATCGCCGTGGTGTCGTTCCAGCCGAGATCCCAGAAACTGTTGACAGGCTCTGACGGATCGTAAGGCACCGAGCGGATGCCGCCGCGGTTCCGCATCTCAGCCATTTCGTTGGCGTAATAGGCCCCATGCACCCTGCCTTGGCGCCACAGACCCATGAGAAGCGCGTCACGCTCGTCTGGGGCCAGCTGCAAGAGGGCCTCGCGATAGCCGGTTTCGCTCAGATGCGGGTTCTCGGACAGGCGGGCCGGGATGAATGTGCGATAGGAGGTCGTGATACGGCGCATCTCAGCGTCAACAGTATCAATGGGCACGCGGGTGGCTTGACCGTCTTCCTTGATCCCCCAACGCTCCATCACCCAGCCTTGGCCCGGTCCATCAGGGTTGGTGGTGGCGCGGATCAGACGGGGAAGCGTCGGATCGGTGGATCGGCAGCGTGAGAACAGGTAGAGGTAACACACATCCGTGGGCCAAAGCGTCAGCTCGTCAAAGCCGATATAGTTCCAGGCGCGGCCGCGATATTTGAGGCGATCCGCATCGTTTTGCAGGTAGCCAAACTCGATCTTGGCGCCGGATGGGAATGTCCAGATTTTCTCGGTCGCGTTGTATGACGCGAAGGGGTCCACCTGATTGTAGATTTCCTGCGACCGGCCGATCAGGTCGCGCAGCTCGGGGAAGCTACGGCGAAACAGTATTGCGCGATGGTTGCTGTTCTCATAGCCGCCCTCTTGCGCGCACAGAGCGTCGATCAAAAGAGCGTCCGACTTGCCGCCTCCTGCCGCGCCACCATACAAGACCTCGAAGTCTGAACACGACAAAAATTCCGACTGCTTTTCGGATGGGGCCCAGACTGGGTTGATAGGATGGGTCGAGCCATCAAGCATCAGATTCATCGCCCAGATAAGTGATGATTTCTTCCGGCGTCATATCGCGGGTGAAGACTTCTTTTGCCTTACGCTGAGGAACGATGAGCACATTCACATTGCCTTCGGTCTGGATCGGTCCACCGCCCTTACCAGTGTGCTCTTTGCGCTCGACGAAAGCCTGAACATCGACATGCTTGGCAATCAGTTCCAGCCGCTTGACCCGATCGGACAGCCTCAGCTTGACCGCCTCCCCAACCTTTTCACCCTCTATGGTGTTTTCGTAGACGTCATGCCCGGCAATCAGTCCTTGGCGCCAGATCAAAGGCCATTCATGGATGGGCTTGATTGCACCGGCCTCATCGTACAGATCCGCCAGGTCTGCGGTGACCTCATCCGCAAGGCGGCGCAGCACCCAATCGGCATTGATTTCGGTTCTTTCTGCGCGCTCTGCTTTGGCGGTTGCGACAGCATCTGCAATGTCAGGTTTTGACAAGTTTTCGGCACCGGCCTGTCGGGCAGTCTTCTTGCTGTACCCAGCCCGAATAGCGGCCTGCGTTGCGTTGAGATCGATCAGGTATTCCGCAACAAAGCGCTCCTGCTTCGCCGTCAGCTTGGTCTTGGCCTGATTGTTGGCATTACCCTGCGCGCTCATTGCTTAAAATCCACATATTGCGTTATTTATGACTTCATCGACAACTATACACAACATATAGACCAATGTTAACAGGGAGTACTTTTCGGAGCCTGGATTTTTGGCTTCAAGCTCGGCAGGCGAAAAAAGAAGAGCAAAAGAACAACCGGCAATATCCGGACACGTAGCAAGTAACAAAAAAGACTTTCAGGCCGGCAAATTTCAACGATTATCCTTTCAGAAAAGTACCGAGGGGCCCGACGGCCCCCCGCTGCAGCTTAATTTGAGACGAAAATCATGCTGGCCGCTCCCTACGATCACCCAGCCTCACGCTCAGTTCGCGTGCTTGCCCCTTGTGTAAAAGGTTCAGCGTAACGGTCTTACCAGGACTTTGACCCGCAATCATCCGTGTCAGGTCCCGCGGGCTTTTCACTTCCCTGCCATCAACCGACAGTACGATATCGCCCTTCTCGATACCGGCCACCTGAGCAGGCGTATCCTCAACGATATCAGCGATCATCGCGCCTTTGGTGACCTCTAGCCCGAAAGCAACAGCGACATCCTCGCTCACTGGCTGAATCTTCACGCCAAGCCAGCCAACTTCCTTTGCCGTACCGTGTGGAACGGTCAACACTTTTACACAGCATTCGCTTTGGATGGGGCGCCATCTCTCCCTATGCGCACTTGGCAGCGTGAGTTGTTATGCCAAGTGCTGATTGGTTGACCGACGTTGGGACTGCAAAGCTTTTCTACCAGCACCAGGCCAACTCTTGACCTGGTGAGCCCTTCATTGCTTTGAGTATGCGTTTCAATATATGGCAGATATGAACTTATATTTTCACCATTTGGTTGTTTAGTTTAACCATTGAACTACCTTCTGTCACCTGGACCCGCTCCTTCCCCCCGCTACTACTCATGCCCAGACAGGACAGAGATAGAGAGAGAAGACCGTCAAAGCTCCGTATCCACGAGGTGCCCGTTTCGTGGGCCAATCGCCTTCCCCCCGAGCTTTTCACTCGGCCCGCACTGCCCCTCCGGACTCTTGCGCGGTCCCCGATCAGTCATGGCGCCTAATCACGCCTCACCCGCCGGTGGGTTTTTTTCGCCTCGTTTCTGCGCTGCCCTAGACGGTGCCGGTATCAGCGCGGGTCGGGTCATCTCCCCGGAGCCAACCCGGTGATTACGCACACCGGTCAAGAAGCGACGATGGTGGTGGACGGTGGCTTGGCGATATACCCGCTCCAACACGGTTCGCTCCCAAGTTTCCATCAGCCGCCGTGTCAGGACCATCGCGCCCGACACGGCCGATCTAAGCCGCTATACCGCCTTCGCTCTGGCGGATTTCATCTTGCGAATGGCTTCGTCGCGCATCTTGCACGCCAGTTTATCAGCCATTTCGTTACCAACGTTCCCGGAGTGGCTTTTGACCCACCTCCACCTAACATTGTGCTGGGCCTGCGCTTCATCGAGCCGCTGCCATAGATCAATGTTTTTGACCATTGCGCCGCCTTTGACCTTCCAGCCATTTGCCTTCCACTTTTTAATCCATCGGGTGATGCTCCGAATGACGTATTGATTGTCCGACCAGATCAGCACATTCACGCCTCGCCCAAGCACCTCTAGCGCCTGGATCGCAGCCATCATTTCCATACGGTTACCGGTGGTATCGATGTCATATCCAGCGATCTCGCTGTGCTTCGACGCACCGCCGTGTCGCTGATCGATAAGGATCGCCCCCCAACCCCCAGGGCCAGGATTGCCAGCACAGGCTCCGTCGGTGTAAATCACTACGTCAAAATTATCGCGCGATGCACTGCTGGCGGCTGCTTTCTTAACACCAGGGCCCCTTACAGGCTTCGAGCGTCTAACCGCCACCATCGCATCCACACGCTCTTGATGTGATCTGCCAAGACGCATGGATTTCGCCGCCCCTTTGCCAGTGTAGCTGCAAGCCACACCCTTCTGGGCGTGGCACGTAGGGCAAACGACGCTGCGCACCTCTACTACAGTCCAAGTCAATGTCGTCATCCTCCCTTTTGAACCCAATCAGGGAACGCCTTGCGCTCGGCCTCGGGGAATGTCTCCCAAATGGCCATGAACACGCGCTTTCTGGCGCGGTGTTCGAAGTTCGCGCGCTGGATCCGCTTCAACGCGGCCGCCCCGAACATCTCAAGCTCCATCGGCGTGGCCACGTCCGCCTAGAAGACGGAAAGAATGCCCGTTGTGACCTTGCATGTTCATTTTTGTATATCCTCCGATAAGTTTCGAAATTTACCTTCCCCGATCACCCAACATGCGCACTCGCGACCTTCCGAATAGTGATGCTTGTGCCCCCCTTTCAGACGCGCAGAGAGCGCCGCTGAGTGCTCTTGCCGCTCCGACACCGCGCTCATGGTGCAGGGGCGCAGTTTTGTTACCTCGCTGGCAAAAGCAGCTGACTTATCTGTTCGCGGTCAGCTTTCTCGGCCTCGCAATCCTCAAGGTATCGGCTAGAGTCGATGTGCTGCCAAAGTGCCTCTTTGAGAATGTCCGCGATAATGTTCGGGGGCAGTGCTTCAAGCTGGCATGTGCCGCCGTTCCAATTCTTGGAATGGGTGCTCGCCTTTGCTGGCGCGGTGGGCAGATCGTATTCGGCCACTTGCTCTTTGGTCAGCGCGATACGGTGAAACTCCACTGTGACGTGCCCGTGCGGGCGGTCGGCCTCGACAAAGGCGGTTACGTCCTGCGCCACGCTATCGAAGATCGAAACGCCGCTCGGATCATAATCGCCAAGGTGCAAGATGATCGCGGGCTTCTCGATCCTCACGATTCGGTCGGCCAATGCCTTCTTGGCAGTCAGGCTATCAAACCCGCCCGACGAATAGGCGCGCACAGAGAACGGAGCGGATACATCGTCGATCTGAGGCAACATGCCCGCTGCCTCACACCAAACCTCGATATGAAGCTCTTGGCCTGCCAGCTTGTTGCGCGTGTATCTCCGGCCCATGCGGCGTACATGACGCAGGAAGTCGTCGCGGTCGTCGAAATGATCGCGGTGATAGGTGGTAACGCCGTCGTCGCGTATGGCATCGAACGGGATCAGCCCGCCGCGCCGCGCATTGGCCAGATGGTTGCACAACCGGCCATAGGCGGATTCACTCTTGTCGTATCCGTGCGCCCCCACCATACGGTAGAAAATTTGACGGTTAGTCAGGGGTACGTAATCGCGATATTCATCCAGCACCGCCTGCACTTGGTCGAGTAGCGCGCGAGTCTTGGCATAGGGCCGATAGTCGCGGATGTAGCCGCGCGCTCTGCCAGATTTACAGCCTGCCGCGATTTCCCCAATACGCCCGCTCATGTTGCGCACCACACGCCAGCAACAGGGCCGAAAAGCGTTTTACAAGATGCCAAGTTGTTCTTGGCCTGTTCACGAATGTTCCGGGACCGACTGAAAAGCGTATCGTATTGAAACCCCTTCGAAAACCTCAATTGAGGGAAAAGCCTGCACTTTACCCCCATCATCGCGTCGTGCGCTGGCATGAAGATTTCATGACGGGCCAGTTAGATGGCGGGTTAGATGTTGCATGACGGCCAAAGCGCCTTATCAACGCAGCCATGCGCCCAAGCCTCGCCCAGCTTTTTCGTGTCTTCGCCCGGATCGGCGTTCTGTCCTTCGGGGGACCGGCGGCGCAAATCTCGCTGATGCATACCGAACTGGTCCAGCGGCGGTCATGGCTGGATGAAAAGCAATTTTTGGGCGCGTTGTCGTTCTGCATGTTGCTGCCCGGCCCCGAAGCGATGCAGCTTGCAACCTATGCCGGCTGGCGCTTGCGCGGTGTGGCCGGCGGGTTGATCGCCGGTCTTCTCTTTGTGCTGCCGGGTGCGCTGGTCATCACAGCCCTCGCGCTTGGCTATGCCAGCTATGGGCAGATGCCGATGGTTCAAGCCGCCTTTACCGGGATCAAGGCCGCCGTGATCGTGATCGTGCTGCAGGCGCTCTTGTCGCTCTCGCGTCGCGCCCTGTCGGGCTGGGATGACTGGCTTCTGGCACTCACCGGATTTGTGGCGATGTTCTTTCTGTCGGTGCCCTTCCCCGTCATCATCGCCGTCGCAGCCCTTTGGGGCCTGATACGTGCAGCAAACGCTTCTTCCGAAGACCCCGAACCCACGTCTCGCGCCGCTGCACCCGTGCCGCTCGGTCAAACGCTCGTGACCATCGCGACATGGTCCAGCCTGTGGGCGCTGCCGATCGCCATGGCATGGGCCATGGACGCCCAATTCCTCGTTGATCTGGCGCTTTTCTTCTCCAAGCTGGCAGTGGTCACCTTCGGCGGCGCCTATGCGGTGCTGGCCTATATGACGCAAGCGGTCGTCGAAACCCATGGCTGGCTCAGCACGGCGCAGATGATCGACGCGCTCGGGCTGGCTGAAACCACACCCGGTCCGCTGATCCTCGTGACGCAATTCGTGGGCCTTCTTGCGGGCCATGCCGAAGGTGGTCCCGCCTTGGCGCTTCTGGCCGGAGGGCTGACGCTGTGGGTCACGTTCACACCCTGCTTCCTGTGGATATTCGCCGGTGCGCCCTATGTTGATGCAATTCTAGCGCGCCCGCGCCTCAAAGGTGCCCTGGCCGGTATTTCAGCAGCCGTGGTCGGCGTGATCCTCAACCTGTCGGTCTGGTTCGCGCTGCATGTGCTCTTCGGCAGTGTCGCGCGCGGCCCTTTTGGCCCCCTGCCCGATCCTGCAAGCTTTGCGCCGATTAACGCCGGATTGACCGTTGTGGCGGGCGTTCTTCTACTTGGACTGCGCGTCGGGATGATTCCCGGTCTTGCCCTCATGGCAGCGATTTCAGGCGCCTTGCATTTCCTGCTTTGACAGCACGCATCAAGCCCTTTTGTTTTGGATCGAATCCCCTATGCTGCCACTCAGGAGGTTCGGGAACATGTCTCGTTCAATCGATTACGGAAAACTGATGCATCAGGCGATGCGCGGGCTTATCCAGCGGGTGCTGGTGGGCGTGCAGGACAATGGCCTGCCCGGCATGCATCATTTCTTCATCACCTTCGACACCAAACATCCTGACGCGCGCCTCGCCGATTGGCTGAAAGAGCGCTACCCCTCGGAAATGACCGTGGTGATGCAGCACTGGTTCGACAATCTCGAGGTGACGAATGACGGGTTCTCGGTCACGCTGAATTTCGGCGACGCCCCGGAAAACCTTTATATTCCGTATGATGCCATAAAGACCTTCGTCGATCCTTCCGTCGAATTCGGCCTTCGCTTCGAAACCCCCGACGATGACGAACCCTCCGGGGATGATCCCGATGAGGATGACGACATCACCGACGGCATCGACGTCCCCGAGGGCGAACGCACCGACGCCGAGGTGGTCAGCCTCGACAGTTTCCGCAAGTGATCCCGGCGGCAAGGCCGCGGAATCGCGGCCTTGGTATTCCACTGCATACATCATTGATCTTTCCGCCTCGTCCGGTATGAGAGTGGCCATCGTCTTACGAGGAGAGCCAGCCCATGACCGCCACCCGCACCGAGACCGACAGCTTCGGTCCGCTCGAGGTTCCCACCGATAAATACTGGGGCGCTCAGACGCAGCGCTCGATCCTGAATTTCCCGATCGGCTGGGAAAAACAGCCCATTGCCATCGTCCGCGCCCTCGGGGTCATCAAACAGGCCTGCGCCGAGGCCAACAAGGAGCTCGGCACTCTCGAACCGCGCTTGGCCGACGCCATCATTCAGGCCGCGGGCGAAGTGATCGAAGGCCGCTTCGATGACAACTTCCCGCTCGTCGTCTGGCAGACCGGCTCCGGCACCCAATCCAACATGAATTCCAACGAGGTGATCGCCAACCGCGCCATCGAAATCCTCGGCGGCACAATCGGCTCCAAGGACCCGGTGCATCCCAACGATCACTGCAACATGGGCCAATCCTCGAACGACACCTTCCCCACCGCCATGCATATCGCCACCGCCATGAGCGTGCGTGATGTGCTGCTGCCGGGCCTCGAAAAGCTGCTTGCCGGACTCGAGGCAAAATCCGAGGAATTCAAGGATATCATCAAGATCGGCCGCACCCACACGCAGGACGCCACGCCGCTGACCCTTGGTCAGGAATTCTCGGGCTATGCGCATCAGATCCGTCAGGGCATCGCCCGGATCAAGGCCGCGCTACCCGGCATCTATGAATTGGCCCAGGGCGGCACGGCCGTGGGCACCGGTCTCAACACCCAGGTCGGTTGGGACACGATGGTCGCGGCCAACATGGCTCGGATCACCGGCCTGCCCTTCGTCACCGCTCCCAACAAGTTCGAATCGCTGGCCGCACATGATGCGATGGTCTTCATGTCCGGCGCTTTGGCCACCGTTGCGGGCTCGTGCTACAAGATCGCCAACGATATCCGTTTCCTCGGCTCCGGCCCGCGCTCGGGCCTGGGCGAATTGATCCTGCCGGAAAACGAACCCGGCTCCTCGATCATGCCCGGCAAGGTCAACCCCACCCAGGCCGAGGCGCTGACCCAGGTCGCAGCCCATGTCATGGGCAATGACGCCGCCATCAAGTTCGCAGGCTCCCAGGGCCATTTCGAACTGAACGTCTACAACCCGATGATGTCCTACAACCTGCTGCAATCGATCCAGCTTCTTGGCGACGCCACCGACAGCTTCACCGAACGCATGCTCAATGGCATTCAGGCCAACGAGGACCGGATCGAGAAGCTGATGCGCGAGTCGCTGATGCTGGTCACCGCACTGGCCCCGGAAATCGGCTATGACAACGCCACCAAGGTCGCCAAGACCGCGCATCGCAACGGCACCACCCTGAAGGAAGAGGCGATCAATCTAGGCTTCGTCGACGCGGAAACCTTCGACCGCGTTGTCCGGCCCGATCAAATGATCGGCCCCAAGGGCTGATCCTGCACAGGAAAACGGCACCGGGCGGCCCTTCGCGGCAGCCCGGGCCTCAACCACTGGACGCGAAGAGCAAACGCGATATGTTTGCCTCATGAGCAACGTAGTCAACCTGAACAAGTTTCGCAAGCAAAAGGCCCGCTCCGCAGACAAGTCGCGGGCGGATGAAAATGCCGTGCTGCATGGCCGCCGCAAATCCGACAAGGCGCTCGACAAGGCCAGAAGCGACAAGACCACCAAGGACCACGACGCCCACAAGCGCGACGACGCATGAGCGGACGCCCCGTCAAACGCTCGCTCACCCTGCGCGGACATCGCACCAGCGTATCGCTTGAAGATGAGTTCTGGCAGGCGTTCCGCGAGATCGCCGAACGGCGCGGCACACCGATCAACGCGCTGGCCGCCGAAATTGACGAGGCGCGCGGCACCGAAACCGGGCTTGCCTCGGCCATTCGCATCTTTGTACTGCGCCATTACCGCGATGCCGCGGGCTGACCGATCTCAGCGCTTTCGCGCCACGATGAACCGTGCGGGCGGCCTTGCCGGATAGGTTCCCGTCTCCACGATCTCGAACCCCGCCGCGGTGATCTGCGCCTCAAGGTCCTGCGGCGTCATGAACCCGAACCCGCCCGGCGCCAGCCCCGCCAGCCGCAGCGCGCCCAACAACAGGCGAAAATGCAGCGCCCCGCGCCCGATGCAGATCGTTTTCGATATCAGAACACCGCCCGGCCGCAGCATGACGCGTACCCTCTCAAGCGTGGCCAGCCTATCCTCGAGCAGATGCAGCAGATTGAACGCCAGCACCGCATCGAAGCTCTCTGGCTCGAAGGTCGGGTCAAACGCATCACAGCGCCGAAAGACCACATTCTGCGCGCCATCCTCCGCCAGACGCTCGCCCGCGATCTGGATCATTTCCGACGAGGTATCGCAGCCGGTCAACCGCCCCACATGCGCCGCCAGCCGCAGCGCCGTGGCGCCCGTGCCACAGCCCAGCTCCAGCACGTCCTGCGCACCTGTCAGATGTGCCGCCGTGCGCTCCAGCGTGGTCTCATAGGCGGCCGCATCGCGCACAGGACGCGCCGCATAGCGCCGCGCCACCCGGTCCCAGAATGCCCCATCCCCCATGCTCAGCCCCCCGCCTCCACGCTCAGACGATAAAGATGCCATGTCGCGTGCCCCAGAAGCGGCAGCACAAAGAATAACCCCAGAAACCCCGGGAGCAGCGCCACGAAAGTCGTCACGGCGATGAACACCCCCCAAGCCAGCATCGGCACCGGATTGGCCAGCACCGTCTGGAAACTGGTGATCATCGCGGTCACGAAATCGACCTCCCGATCCAGCAGCAAAGGCAGCGACACCACCGTGATCATATAAAGCAACAGCGCGAACCCCGCCCCCACAAGGCTGCCGAAGCCCAACATGCTCAGCCCCTCTCGTGTCAGATAAACCTCGAACGAGCTCGAGATGTTGGTCATCGTCGAAAACCCCAGGAACAGGGCAAAGATCATATGCGCAAGAAAGAACCAGAACAGGAACATGATGATGATGACCGCGCAGATCGACGGCAATTGCCGTGTGCGCTGGTGGGCGATCACCCCGAAGATCTCCGCCGCCAGAAGCGGCTGGCCGCGCTCGAGCCGGTGGCTCACCTCGTAAAGACCCACCGCCGCGAATGGCCCGATCAACGGAAAGCCCACCGCCGCGAAGGTCAACCAATAGCTTTTACCGGTCACCCAGGTGATCCATACCATGATCCAGCCCACGGCCACATAAACCCCGGCAAAGATCATCGCATAACCCGGCGCGCGCCGCATGTCCGACCAGCCCCGGCGCAACGCCTCGGCCAATGTGGCGAATGTCACCGGCCCCAGATCCGGCACGCCAAGCGGCTTGCTCTTCTGCATGGCTCTCCCTCCTCGACCTGCCGAGGGAAGACTAGCCAAGCACCGCTCGCGCGCAAAGATGCAAATCCCGATCAGCTTTGCGGTGGGCGCCTCTGCGGCCAGAGGGTTGCCTCATGATAGGCCTGTGCCAGGCGCAAAAGCCCGCCATCCGCCCCCCGGCGCCCGATCAGCTGCACGCCCATCGGCAGGCCGTTGGCGCCAAATCCGGCAGGGACCGCCACGGCGGGCAGCCCGGCAAGGCTGGCGGGAATCATCACCTCCATCCAGCGGTGATAGGTGTCCATGGCAACGCCCGCCACCTCCTTGGGCCAGTCCCAGCTCATCGGAAACGGCCAGACCTGCGCCGTGGGCAGCACCAGCGCATCATAGGTGTCGAAGAGATCCGCCGCCCGCCGGAACCAGTCTGACCGGATGACACTCGCCGCATGCACATCCAGCCCGCTCAAGGCGCGCCCGCGCTCGATTTCCCAGACCGCATCCGGCTTCAGCAGGTCGCGCGTCTCCAGCGCCTCCAGCAGGCCTGACAGCTTGCAGGCCATGGTCCAGCTGCGCAGCGTCGTCCAGCTCTCCCACAGCGCATCGCGATCAAAGGGCGGCGCAACAGGCTCGACGACGCATCCCAGCCCCTCAAGCACGGCGCAGGCCTCCGCGCCGCGATCCAGAATCCCCGCCTCCATGGGCCATGCCCCGCCCCAATCGCCCAGCCATCCGATGCGCCGGCCCCGGACCTCGCCGCCAAGGCTCAGACCGGGCGCCACAATGCCAAGCGGCTGGCGTGCATCCGGACCGGCCATGACCCCAAGCATCAGCGCAAGGTCCGCAGGGCTGCGCGCCATCGGCCCCTCGGTCGAGATCTGATGCAGGAACGCATCCCCCTCCGCGGCCCCCGCCCCCGGCACCAGCCCCCAGCTGGGTCGCATCCCGTAGACATTGCACCAGCCCGCCGGGTTGCGCAGGCTACCCATCATATCCGATCCATCCGCGATCGACAGCATCCCCGCGGCCAGCGCCACCGCCGCCCCACCGGATGAGCCACCGCAGGACACCGCATGGTCATAGGGATTGCAGGTCGCGCCATGCACCGGGTTGAACGTATGGCTGCCCAGCCCGAATTCCGGCGTATTGGTCTTGCCGATCACGATGGCCCCCGCCGCGCGCAACCTTGCGACATGCGGCGCATCGCCCTGCGCGATCCGCCCTGCAAAGGCCGGCGATCCCTTCGAGGTGGGCAACCCTTCCGCATCGGCCAGATCCTTGATCGCCACGGGCAAGCCGTGCAAGACCCCCTTGGACAGGGCCGCGTCCGCCGCGCGCGCCTCGGCCATGAGATCCTCTGCCCCCCGCAGCGACACGACCGCGTTCAAAGCGCCGTTGGTCTGCGCGATCCGCTCCAGCGTGGCGTGCATCAGCGCCTCGGCGCTCAGCTCTCCCGCAGCGATCCTTGCCGCTTGTTCGCGCGCCTCAAGGGCCAAAATGTCGGTCATCTGCACCTTCCTCCGCGCTCAGGCCACAATCCGCCCCGCTTTCATCGTTCCACAAATACTCTGGGGGTGAATTGGCCGCAGGCCAAGAGGGGGCAAGGCCCCCTGACCCACCCGCCCTTGACGGATTACTGCTCGCCCTGCGCCTCGGCGCGGGACTTGCCGCTTACATCCATGGCAAGGGTCGCGGCCATGAACTGATCGAGGTCACCATCCAGCACCCCCTTGGTGTCGGACGTCTCGACGCTGGTCCGCAGATCCTTCACCATCTGGTAGGGCTGCAGCACATAGGACCGGATCTGGTTGCCCCAGCCCGCATCGCCCTTGGCATCATGCGCCTCGGCGATCGCCTCGTTGCGGCGATCGAGCTCCATCTGATAGAGCCGCGATTTCAGGGCCTTCATCGCGATGTCGCGGTTCTGGTGCTGGGATTTTTCCGAGCTGGTGACGACAATGCCGGTCGGATGGTGGGTGATCCGCACCGCCGAGTCGGTCTTGTTCACATGCTGACCGCCAGCGCCCGAACTGCGGAAGGTGTCGATGCGGATATCGGCGGGGTTCACCTCGATCTCGATATTGTCATCGACCACCGGATAGACCCAGACCGACGAAAACGACGTGTGCCGCTTGGCCGCCGAATCAAACGGCGATATCCGCACCAGCCGGTGCACACCCGATTCCGATTTCAGCCAGCCATAGGCATTATGCCCCGTGACCTTGTAGGTGACCGACTTGATGCCCGCCTCTTCGCCCGCGGTCTCCGATTGCAGCTCGACCGTATAGCCATGCTGCTCGGCCCAACGCACATACATCCGCGCCAGCATCGACGCCCAGTCACAACTTTCGGTGCCGCCCGCCCCGGCATGGATCTCCAGGAAGGCGTCATTGGCATCGGCCTCGCCGTTCAGCAACGCCTCGAGCTCCTTTTGCGCCGCCTTGCGCGCCAGCGCCTTGATCGCGGCCTCAGCCTCGGCGACCACATCCGGATCGCCCTCCATCTCGCCCAGTTCGATCAACTCGACATTGTCCTGCATCTCCTGCTGGATCGTGTCATGGGTCGTGATCGCATCCACAAGGCCCTGTCTGTCGCGCATCAGCTTCTGCGCCTTGGCCGGATCGTCCCAGAGCTGCGGGTCCTCGACCCTCGCGTTGAACTCCTCCAGCCGATGGCGCGCGGTCTCCCACCCCATCCGCTGCCGCAACAGCTCAAGCGAAGTCTTGATTTCGGCAACGGTCGTCTGGATTTCGGCGCGCATGATACCCTGTTCCTGATCTGCTCGGATGCCGGTGATACCTCAGCCCGGCGCCCCCGGCAAGATCGCCCGCGGCCACCGGCGCAAGTCTTGCTAGTAAAGCCCGCCCGAACTCATGCTACCAAAGCTTGCCTTGCCGCCCACTTGCGCCTTGCGCCCGGTCGATGTCGTGACCTCGCGCACCTGTTCGGTCTCGCCGCGTGCAAAAAGCTCCAGATCGTTGCCCATGGCGAAGCCGCCCGAGACGCTGTAGCCGAAGATCGGCTCTTCCCCGTCGCGGAAATACTCGGCCACGACATAATCGCCCTCCGCATCATCCGACAGCCGCGCGCCCGTAAACCGGTCGATCTTCAGGAAGTGACCGCCCGGCGGCACCTCGAACGGGCCGCCGCCATATGTCTTGATCGCCTCGGCCATGAACTCCTGAAACACCGGCCCGCACATAGACGACCCATAAGCCCCGCGCCCAAGGCCCCGCGGCTGGTCATGTCCGATATAGCAGCCCGCCGCGATATTGCTGGTGAAGCCCACGAACCACACATCGCGCGCATCATTGGTGGTCCCGGTCTTGCCCGCCACCGGCACCGGCAGGTTGATCGCGCCCGACGCGGTGCCGCGATCCACAACGCCCTTCATCATCGAGGTGAGCTGATAGGCCGTGACCGCATCCATCACCCGTTCGCGGTCCGACACGATGCGTGGCCCGCGCGCCTCGGGAATGGCGCGCGTGTCGCAATCGGTGCAGACGCGCGGATCATGCTTGAACACGGTCTTGCCATAACGGTCCTGCACCCGGTCCACCAGCGTGGGCCGCACCCGTTCGCCACCATTGGCGAACATCGCATAGGCCGCCACCATGTTGTAAAGCGTGGTTTCCTCGGACCCCAGCGAATTGGCCAGGAACTGCCCCATATTGTCATAGACCCCGAAGCGTTCCGCGTAATCGGCCACCACATCCATGCCCACTTCCTGCGCCAGACGGATCGTCATCAGGTTCCGCGACTGCTCGACCCCCGTGCGCAGCGGCGTTGGCCCGTAAAACTTGTTGGACGAGTTCCGGGGCCGCCACAGCCCTTGCGGTGTGTCGATCTCGATCGGCGCGTCGATCACGATCGTGGCGGGGCTGTAGCCACTGTCGAGTGCCGCCGCATAGACGAAGGGCTTGAAGCTCGAACCCGGCTGGCGCAGCGCCTGCGTCGCCCGGTTGAACACCGAATGCTGATACGAGAACCCGCCCTGCATCGCCAGGACCCGGCCCGTGTCCACATCCATCGCCACGAACCCGCCCTGCACTTCGGGCACCTGCCGCAGGGTCCAGCGCGTGAACTCGCCCGCGTCGTTGGTCATCTTGCGGACATGCACAACCTCGCCCGGCTCGAACGTGCCGAAGAAATTACCGGGCAACCAGGCGATATCGGCGCGCGGCACCACATGCGGAGCGTTCTCGTCAGGGGCCACACCCTCGATGCCAAGCCGCATCTGCTGATCGGCGATCTCCAGCACCACCGCCGGATACCAAGTGCCGTCCAGCACGATATCCCGCGCGACCTCGGCCTGGGCCAGCGCGTCGCGCCAGCTCTGCTCGTCCGCCAACACCTCTTGCGGCAGCGTGATCCCTGTGCCCATCCATCTGCCGCGCGCGCGGTCATAGGCCTCGAGCTGGCGGCGCAGGGCGATGGCCGCCTCGACCTGCAGCTCGGGATCGATCGTCGCGCGCACGCTCAAGCCCCCGCTGAAAAACTCGCCTTCGCCGAATTCCTGGCTCAGCTGGCGGCGGATCTCGTCGGTGAAATAATCGCGTGGCGGCAATTCGGCGGAATAGGGCGAGAAATCCCCGTTCTGCACCGAGCGCAGGGGCTGTGCGACTTCGGCCTCATAGGTGGCCGCGTCCAGATAGCCGTTCTCGTGCATCTCCCGCAGCACGAAATTGCGCCGCTGCAGCAGCCGGTCGCGATTGCGCACCGGATGGTAATCCGACGGCGCCTTGGGCATCGAGGCGAGAAACGCCGCCTCATGCGGCGCCAGCTCGCGCAGGGACTTGTTGAAATAGGTCTGCGCCGCCGCCGTCACGCCATAGGAATTCTGCCCGAGAAAGATCTCGTTCAGATAAAGCTCGAGGATCTTCTCCTTGCTCAGCGTCTCCTCGATGCGCGTGGCAAGGATGATCTCCTTGATCTTGCGCTCGATCCGCCGGTCACCGGACAGCAGGAAGTTCTTCATCACCTGCTGCGTGATGGTCGAGGCGCCCCTCACGGTCTCGCCGCGGGTCTGCACCGCCTCCACGACCGCCGCCGCGATACCCCGCGCGTCATAGCCGCCATGCTGATAGAAATTCTTGTCCTCGGCGCTGATGAAGGCCTGCTTGACCATGACGGGGATATCCTCCGCCGGGGTGAACAGGCGCCGCTCGCGTGCGAACTCGTCGATCACGCGCCCCTCGCCGGAATAGATCCGGCTGATCGTGGGCGGGGTGTAATTGGCAAGCGACTCGTGACTCGGCAGGTCCTGCCCATAGATATGCAGCACCGCGCCAACGCTCAGCGCGACCATCATCAGCCCCAGGGTCATCAGGCTGAAGATCGTGCCGAAAAAGGTTCCTATCGCTCTGAGCACACGCACCCCCGGAGATTGTCACCGCCTCATATAGGCATCCCTCGACATCCCGTCAAAACACATCTTGCGCGACGTTCCGGAATGGCGCGTCACTGCCGCACCAGATCCGCAATGGCCGCATCCTCGGCGCGCCAGGCCTCCAGCGCATCCCTCAGCGCCTCGGCCATCTGTATCCGCCAGCCCGGATCCACAAGATTGGCAAGATCGCGCGGGCTTGACATGAACCCCAGCTCCAGCAGGGCCGACGGGATATCGGGCGATTTCAGCACCGAAAACCCCGCATGGCGCAGCGGCCGCGAATGCAGCGGCAACCCCTTCGCCTCGATGCCCGCGCGCAGGTTTTCCGCCAGCCGCTCGGCGCGCGGCTGGGTCTCGATTCGCGCAAGATCCATCAACACGTCCGCCACGATATCGTCCTTGCCGCTCAGATCGATACCCGCCAGCAGATCGGTCCGGTTATGCCGCTCGGCCAGCGCTGCGCTGGCCTCGTCGCTGGCGCTGTCGGACAGGGTATAGACCGTGGCACCATGCGCGCGCCCCTCGCTCAGCGCATCCGCATGCAGCGACACGAACACATCCGCCCGCATCTGGTGCGCAATGGCGACGCGCTGCTCCAGCGACACGAACCTGTCATCCTGCCGCGTCAGCACCACCTCAAAGCCCCCCGCCCGCACCAGAACCTCCCTCAGTTCCTGTGCAAAGAGCAGCATCAGGTCCTTTTCCGTCAGCCCATCCAGTTCGGCCCCCGGATCGATCCCGCCATGCCCCGGATCGAGCACCACCACCAGCGGGTTCTCGCCGCGCTGGCGCGGGCGCATCTCGGCCTTCAGGCTCCGCTCCGGCATCTCCCATCCCGGCAGGTCCGGCGCCCCGGCGCCTGCCGCAAACGCCTGCGCGCTCACAGGCGTCAGCGACATATCAAGCACGGCCCCCCCGGTGACCGCGTCGATCTCGAGCCCCACCCGGTCCAGCGCCAATGGCCCTGCCAGGTCCAGCACCATCCGCGACCAGCCGGGCCGAAAGCCGCCCACGCGGACCCGCTCGACCGCCTCGCTGCGATCGAGCGTATCGGCGTCGATCCCGCCCCAGTCCACCTCGCGAAAATCCAGCACCACCCGGTCCGGCTCATCCAGCGTGAACACCCGGTAAGGCACGCCCTGGCTCAGCGCCAGGCGCAGCCTGACCCCCTGCCCCTTGTCGGAAATCCCACTGGCCTGCGGATCGAGCCGCGCCAATCCGCTGAACGCCCGGTCCTGCGCCGGCACGGCATCCGAAGCAAGGACCGCACACAGCCCCAGCACCCCCGCCAGAATCATCCTTATCATTCTGCTCATCCGCCGCTTTTCCGGTCGCTCTTGTCAACTTAGAGCATAGCACCTGCGCCCCGCTTGCACAGCCCCCTTCATGCCACCGGCCCTTTCACCTCGCGGCTTCTTCTGGCCCCAAATATCCCGGGGGGTCCGGGGGGCTGGCCCCCCGGTCGATCGCGCTCAGACAGCGCCGCGGCCCGCCATGAAGCGCCGCAACCGCTCCAAGCCCTCCTCGATATCCGCCGTTGCGCGCGCATAGGAAAACCGCAGCGTGCCGCCGCCCCGCACAGGGTCGAAATCAAGCCCCGGCGTGACCGCGACCCCGGCCTTGTCAAGGATCTCCGCCGCAAGGCTGCGGCTGTCATCGGTGATATGGCTCACATCGGCATAGACGTAAAAGGCACCATCGGGGGGCGCGATCCGGTCGAAGCCGGCCTTGGGCAACCCCTCCAGCATCAGCGCGCGGTTGCGCCGGTAGACGGCCATGTTGGCCTCGAGCTCGCCTGTGCACTCCATCGCGGCCAGCGCCGCGACCTGGCTGGCATGGGGCGGGCAGATGAACAGGTTCTGCGCCAGCCGCTCGATCACCCTCACGTGATCCTCGGGCACCACCATCCAGCCGACCCGCCAGCCGGTCATGCTGAAATATTTCGAGAAGGAGTTGATGACATAGGCCTCGTCGGAAATCTCCAGCGCGCTCACCGCCTTCGCCTCGTATTCGATGCCGTGATAGATCTCGTCGCTGATGAAGCTCGCGCCCTGCGCCCGGGCCGCCTCCATGAGCGCCGCCAGCGCCGCGCGGTCCAGCATGGTGCCCGTCGGATTGGCCGGGCTCGCCACCAAGAGCCCCGCAAGATCCCGCCCCTCCAGATCGCTCGCCACCGGCTGCAGGCGGTTCTCCGCCGCCGTCTCGATATCCACCGGCTGCAGATCGAGCGCCCGCAGGATCTGCCGATAGCTGGGATAGCCCGGCGCACCGATGCCCACCCGGTCGCCCCCGTCGAACAGAGCGCTAAAAGCAAGGATGAAGGCGCCCGACGATCCCGGCGTGATGACCACGCGCCCCGGATCGAGGTCGAGATCGTACCACTCCCCGTAAAGCGCCGCGATCCGCCGCCGCAGCGCCGGCAGGCCAAGCGCCACCGTATACCCCATGGCATCCTCTTGCATGGCGCGCGCCAGCGCGTCTCGGGCACCCTGCGGCGCAGGCGTGCCGGGCTGGCCCACCTCCATGTGGATGATATGCCGGCCCGCCTCTTCGGCGCGGCGCGCGGCTTCCATCACATCCATCACAATAAAGGGATCGACGCCGGATCGGGTTGAGTTTCGCATGTCTTTCTTCCTAGAGTGGTGCTCGAGACGCCCAGCTTTCACTTGGAACAGGCCCCGCCGTCAATGCAGCTTATCCGCCTGATCGCCTTCTGCGCCCTGAGCGCCCTGATGGCCCTCACCCTCGCCCACCCGGCGCGGGCGCTGACGCTGTTGCGCGATCCCGATATCGAATACGCGCTCAAGCAGCTCGCCGAACCGGTGCTCAAGGCCGCCGGCCTCAGCCCGTCGCGCACCGACATTCTGCTGATCGACGACAGCAGCCTCAATGCCTTCGTGGTGGACCGCGACCACATCTTCATCCATTCCGGCCTTCTGCTCAAGATGCGCACGCCTGCGATGCTGCAATCGGTCATCGCCCACGAAGCTGCGCATATCTCGAACGGTCACCTGATGCGCCGCCCCATCAACATGCGCAACGCCCGTACCGCCGCAGGGCTCGGCGCGGCGCTGGCGGCAGCCGCGGCCATCGCCGCAGGCGCGGGCGAGGCGGCAGGCGCGGCCGCCATCGGCGCGCAGACCTCGGCGCAGCGTCTCTTTTTCGCCCATACCCGCGCCGAGGAAAACGCCGCCGACCAGTCCGGCCTGCGCTACATGGCAGCCGCCGGCATCGACACGCGCGGCGCGGTCGAGGTGATGGACATCTTCCGTGGCCAAGAGGTGCTCAGCTTTGGCCGTCAGGACCCCTACGCGCGCACGCATCCCATGTCGGCCGACCGCTTTCGCGTGATCCAGCGGCTGGCCGAGGCCTATGCCAGCGAGACCCGCGCCAATCCCGCCGCCGATTACTGGTTCGCGCGCGCCAAGAGCAAGCTCTCGGCCTTCCAGCGCGCCCCGAAATGGACCCTCACCCGCGCCGGTGAAACCGGTTATGCCGATATCAAGCTGATGCGCCAGGCCATAGCCCATCACCGCCGCTCCGACACCTCAAGGGCCATCGCCGCCATCGACGCCGCGATCGCACAGCGCCCCAACGATCCCTTCTATTACGAACTCAAGGGCCAGATCCTGATGGAAAGCCGCCGCTTCGCCGCCGCCACCGCCGCCTATGGGCGCGCAGTCAGTCTGGCGCCCGAAAACGCGCTGATCCTCGGCTCCTATGGCCGGGCGCTGCTGGCCGAAGGCAAGGTGTCGCAGGCACAGGACTATCTCGAACGCTCGCGGTCCCGCGACGGGCGCGATTCGCGTGTCATGCGCGATCTGGCCGTGGCCCATGCCCGACAGGGCAACAAGGGCATGGCCGCGCTGGTGACCGCCGAGCGCTACGCGATGTCGGGCCGGCTTCAGGATGCGGGCTTGCATGCACAGCGCGCCAGCGACATGCTGCCACGCGGATCGACAGGCTGGCGGCGGGCGCAGGATGTGCTATCAGCCGCGCAAGCCGCCGAACAGAAACGGAGATAACCCAGATGAAATTCGCCCCCCTCGCCGCGCTGGCTACAGCCGCCGCCTTCGCCCTGCCCGCGCAGGCGCTCGATCTGTCGGACATGAGCACCGCCGAGCGCGAGGCGTTTCAGGCCGAGATACGCGCCTATCTTCTCGAAAACCCCGAAGTCATCATGGAGGCCGTGGCCGTTCTCGAACAGCGTCAGGCCCAGCAACAGGCACAGGCCGATGTCACGCTGGTCGAAAACAACGCCGACGCCCTGTTCAATGACGCAAACTCGTGGGTCGGCGGCAATCCCGAAGGCGACATCACGCTGGTGGAATTCATGGATTATCGCTGCGGCTATTGCCGCCGCGCCTTCCCCGAGGTCGAAAACCTTGTGGAGCTTGACGGCAATATCCGCGTGATCGTCAAGGAATACCCGATCCTGGGAGAGCAATCCATGCTGGCCGCGCGCTTTGCCATCGCCACGCTTCAGCAAGCCGGCGACGAGGCCTACAAACAGGTCCATGACGCGCTGATGACCTTCAGCGGCGATATCACCGAAACCTCTCTGCGGCGCCTTGGGGACGGCTTCGGGCTCGATGTCGAGACGATCATGGGCCATATGGACAGCGACGCCGTGACCGATGTGATCGCCGCCAACCATGCGCTGGCGCAGCGCATGAACATCACCGGCACCCCGACCTTCGTGATGCAGGACCAGATGCTGCGCGGCTATGTCCCGCTCGACGCCATGCAGCAGATCGCCGCCGACATCCGCGGCTGATGCCCCTGCCCCTGATCCGGCCCCTTGCATGGCTCGGCCTGCCGTTCGCGGCAGGCCTTTTTCTCTGGGTCAGCGCCGCCTCGGCCCAGACCGATTTCCGCGAGCTGACCCCCACCGAACGCGCCGTCTTCCACTCCCAGATCCGCGAAGCACTTCTGGGCCTGCCGCGCCATATTCTGCCCAATGCCCCCGCGCCTGCGCTCGATATCATGGGCGACGCCATCGCTCAGGATCTCTCCCGCCTCACGGACAGCCGCTCTGCCCTCTTCTCGCCGGACCTGCCCGGCTTCGGCCCAGCCGATGCCGCTCTGACCGTGGCGCTCTTCACCGCGCCCGATTGCCCCGAGTGCGCCGCCGCCGAAGCCGATCTGCGCCGCCTTACCGAAACCCGCGATCTGCGCGTCACCCTTCTGGACATCGACACGCATCGCGATCTGGCGCAGGCGCTCGAGATCGATCTTGCCCCGTCCTATGTGCTGCCGGACATGATGCTGCGCGGACATATCCCGATGATCGTGATGGAACGCTACCTGCCGCAATAACGCCCCTTGGTGGCACGGCACGGGTTATCCACGGGATATGGTTGACACAAAACAAGAACATGCGTAGAACAAAGCGAAACGCTTCGATCGGAGTTTTGCATCATGCTGACCAAAAAACAGCTCGATCTACTGGCCTTCATCCACAAGCGCGTGCAGCGCGACGGCGTGCCGCCCAGTTTCGATGAAATGAAGGAAGCGCTCGATCTGCGCTCGAAATCCGGCATCCACCGGCTCATCACCGCGCTCGAAGAACGCGGATTCATCCGTCGTCTGGCGCATCGGGCGCGCGCGCTCGAAATCGTCAAACTGCCCGAATCCCTCGGCGGCGAGGCAAGCCATGGTTTCACCCCCCGGGTGATCGAAGGCGACAAGCCCTCTGCCCCCCAGCCCGCCAACAGCTACGGGGTCGATGCCTCGGACGTGATCGACGTGCCGATGATGGGCCGCATCGCCGCCGGTGTCCCGATCGAGGCGATTGCCCATGCCAGCCATAATGTCACCGTTCCCGGCTCGATGCTGTCCGGCAAGGGCGTGCACTACGCGCTCGAGGTGCGTGGCGACTCGATGATCGAGGCGGGCATCAACGATGGCGACGTGGTCATCATCCGCGAAACGAACACCGCCGATAACGGCGATATCGTCGTGGCCCTCGTCGAAGATCAGGAAGCGACATTGAAGAAATTCTACCGTCGCGGCAACGCCATCGCGCTCGAGGCGGCGAACCCGGCCTATGAAACCCGTGTCCTGCCCGAAGATCAGGTCAAGGTGCAGGGCCGGCTGGTGGGCCTCATCCGCAGCTACTGATCCGGTCCCCCGGATCGCGCCCGCCTTGCGGCCGGGCTGTTCCAGAGCCGCGCGCCGGTGATCTCGCGCGCGGTCACCACCCTGACCCCATCGCGCCCCGTCCGCAGCGCCATCGCCCCGGTCTCGCGCAGCGTGCCGGGATGCACCACCTGACAGGGCAAGGCGCGGTCCGGCTCGACCGACAGCACCAGCCAGTCATGGCCCTCGCAATCGCGCAGGCTGTCCACCGCCCGCCGCCCATGCACCGCCAGCAGGCGGATCTCGCCCGGCATCACCTGCGACCAGCGCGCATGGGCCGCCGCCTGATCGGCGGCATCGCCATCATTCTCCAGCCAATTCTGCGCGATGAACCCCGCGCCCTTCTCCCGGCTCAAGGCCCGCCCCTCCGGCGTCATCACCCCGACCAGCGCACCGCTATCGGCGATCAGCACCTGCGGACGCTCCGCCCCCAGCCACAGGACCCCGCTCACCAGCACCGGCGCCAGCCCCGCCAGCCGCCCCCACCCGCGCCACAGCATCACGAACAGAACGCCCACCGCCATCAGCGGCAGGACCAGCGGGCCGGGGCTGACCACCGTGCCGCGTGCGCCCGGCCAACCGGCCACCCAATGCGCCACCCACAAGATCCAGTCGAGCCCAAGCCCCATCACCCAAAGCGCCAGCCATTCCAGCCCGAAGGGCATCAGGCATGCCGCCACCACCGCCGCCGGCATCACCATCACCCCCATCAGCGGCACGCTCATCAGGTTGGCGATCAGCCCGAAATGCGCGAACTGGTTGAAATGCGCCGCAGCGATCGGCGCCGTGGCGATTCCCGCCACAAAGGACGACACCAGCACCGACACCGCCCCCCGCATCCAGCGCGGTCCAAGCGGCACGTCATGATCCTTCAACCAGCCATAGCCCGCCACCAGTGCCGTGGTCGCCGCAAAGGACATCTGAAACCCCGGCCCCAGCAACGCCTCTGGGCGCAGCAACAGCACGATCACCGCCGCCACCGCGACCGACCGCAGCGACAGCGCCCGCCGGTCCAGCATCACCGCCACCAACGCCACCGCGACCATCACAAAGGCCCGCTCCGTGGCCACATTGCCCCCCGACAGGCCCAGATAGACCGCCGCCGCTGCCAGCGCCATCACCGCCGACAGTTTCTTGGCAGGCACCCTCAGCCCCAGAACCGGCACAGCGGCAAAGCCCAGCCGGAACGCGCCGAAAACGAACCCCGCCAACAAGCCCATATGCAGCCCCGAAATCGCCAGCAGATGCGCGAGGTTTGTGACCCTCAGCGCCGTCAGCGCCTCCTGCCCGATGCCAGACCGGTCCCCCGTCATGATCGCCGAGGCAAAGGCCCCCGTCTCCCCCGGCAAGGCCGCCTGAATACGCGCCGACATCGCCATGCGCGCCTTGAACATCCACAGCCCGCCCTCGGGCGGCGCCAGCCCCACGACCGGCGTGCGCGTATATCCCACGGCGCCAAGCCGCAAGAACCACGCATGACGCTGAAAATCAAAGCCCCCCGGCTCCACCGGGCCACCGGGCGGCGACAGATGCGCGGTCATCATCACCCACGCCCCCGGCGCAGGCGTAATGCCCGCCTGCTCCCCATGCAGCGAAATGCGCACCCGCTCGGGCGTGCGGCGGGGCGGCACATCGCGCAACGTCACCCGGTCCAGCGTCAGGCGGATCGCATCCGATGCCGACCGGTCGATGCTGACGATCCGCCCCTCCACCGGGCCATAATAGCGCCAGCCCAGCACCGGCCCCTCCACCTGATGCGCCCGCGCGCCCGCCACGCACAGGCCCACCGCCATGAGCATCACCGCCCAGCCAAGCGGCATCCAGACCGCCCCGAACCAGCGCGCGCCCACCGCCAACAACAGCGCCACCGCACCAGGGACCGCATAGACCCACGGCTCCGGCTCGACCGTCAGCGCGAAATACCCGCCCGCCCCCGCCGCAAGACAGACCGGCACCCACGGAAACAGATGCCCCCGCTGCGCCAGCCACGCCGCCTGAAGTGATGCCCACGGTGCCAAGTCTTGTCTCCCATTCGCCGCCCCGATAGACAGGCGCCAAAGCTAGGCCCAACTCGGTTACCGAAAGGTTAATCCCGCCCATGTCCCAGACAATCGTGACCCGCTTCGCCCCCTCGCCCACGGGCTTTCTGCATATCGGCGGCGCGCGTACCGCCTTGTTCAACTGGCTCTACGCCCGCGGCCGCGGCGGCAAGTTCCTGTTGCGCATCGAAGACACAGACCGCGCCCGCTCCACCCCCGAGGCGACACAGGCGATCCTCGACGGCATGGCGTGGCTCGGCCTCGATCATGACGGCGACGCGATCAGCCAATACGCGCGCGCCGACCGCCACCGCGAGGTGGCGCTCGAACTGCTCGACAAGGGCGCGGCCTATAAATGCTTCGCCACCCAGGACGAAATCGAGGCCTTCCGCGAAGCCGCCCGCGCCGAGAACCGCTCGACGCTTTTTCAAAGCCCGTGGCGCGACGCCGACCCCTCCAGCCACCCCGACGCGCCCTATGTCATCCGCATCAAGGCCCCGCGCGACGGCGCCACCGTGATCCGCGATGAGGTGCAAAGCGATGTGACCATCCGCAACGATCAGCTCGACGACATGGTGCTGCTGCGCTCGGATGGCAATCCGGTCTACATGCTCGCCGTCGCGGTGGACGATCACGACATGGGCGTGACCCATGTGATCCGCGGCGACGACCACCTCAACAACGCCGCCCGCCAGATGATGATCTATACCGCGATGGGCTGGCCCGTGCCGGTCTATGCCCATATCCCGCTGATCCACGGGCCTGACGGCAAGAAACTCAGCAAGCGTCATGGCGCGCTTGGCGTCGATGAGTACCGCCGCATGGGCTACCCGGCGGCCGGGATGCGCAATTACCTCGCCCGCCTCGGCTGGAGCCATGGCGATGACGAATTCTTCACCGACGCGCAGGCGCAAGAGTGGTTCGACCTGTCGGGAATCGGCAAATCCCCGGCCCGCTTCGACGTCAAGAAACTCGAAAGTCTCTGCGGACAACATATCGCAACTTCCGACGATGCTGCGCTGCTGCATGAACTGCAGGATTATCTTTCGGCCACTGGTCAGCCGTCCCTGACAGATGCGATAGTTTCGCGGATGCAGGCGGGGATGTACTGCCTCAAAGAGCGTGCAAAGACCTTCCCGGAACTTCTTGATAAAGCGGAATTTATCTTGGCCGAACGTCCGATCTCGCCCGAGCCGAAAGCCGCGGCGCAACTCGATGATGTATCCCGTCGTATACTGAAAGAATTGACGCCGCATCTGCAAACTGCTACGTGGACGCGCGACGATCTCGAGACGCTCGCAAAGCACTTTGCCGAATCTCACAATACCACCTTCGGCAAGCTTGCGGGCCCTCTCAGGGCCGCTCTGGCGGGGCGCAGTGCCACACCGAGCGTGTTCGACATGATGCTTGTGCTCGGGCGGGACGAAACCATCGCCCGCCTGTCCGATGCCGCCGCCGAGGCCGGTTAACCGTCTCGAAAGGCCGACTGTAATATGCTGCCCAAGGGCGCCTGAGGCGCGGGCAAGAAGAGGGAGACTCCCATGGCTGAGACCAAGGCACCCGCCAAGCTGCTGATCAATGGCAATGAATATGATCTGCCGGTCTATGCCGGCACCGCCGGCCCCGATGTGATCGACATCCGCAAGCTCTATGGGCAGGCCGGCGTGTTCACCTATGATCCCGGCTTCACATCCACCGCCAGCTGCGACAGCACCATCACCTTTATCGACGGTGACAAGGGCGAATTGCTGCATCGCGGATACCCGATCGACCAGCTGGCCGAGAAATCGCATTTTCTCGAAGTGTGCTACCTGCTGCTTTACGGCGAATTGCCCACCACCGCGCAGCTCGAGGATTTCGAGACCCGCGTGACCATGCACACCATGCTGCACGAACAGATGATGTACCTGTTCCGCGGCTACCGCCGCGACGCGCATCCGATGGCCATCATGGTCGGCGTGGTCGGCGCCCTGTCGGCCTTCTACCACGATTCCACCGACATCTCCGATCCCTGGCAGCGCGAAGTGGCCTCGATCCGGATGATCGCCAAGATGCCGACCATCGCGGCCAACGCCTTCAAATACACGCTCGGACAGCCCTTCGTCTATCCGCGCAACGATCTGGACTACGCGTCCAACTTCCTGCGCATGTGCTTTGCCGTCCCTGCCGACGATTACGTGGTCAACCCGATCCTCAGCCGCGCGATGGACCGCATCTTCACGCTGCATGCCGATCACGAGCAGAACGCCTCCACCTCGACGGTGCGTCTGGCCTCGTCCTCGGGCGCCAACCCCTTTGCCTGCATCGCCGCCGGCATCGCCTGCCTATGGGGTCCGGCCCATGGCGGCGCCAATCAGGCTTGCCTCGAAATGCTGCGCGAAATCGGCACGGTCGACCGCATCCCCGAATATATCGCGCGCGCCAAGGACAAGGACGACGATTTCCGCCTGATGGGCTTCGGGCACCGGGTCTACAAGAACTTCGATCCGCGCGCCACGGTCCTCAAGCAATCCGCCGACGAGGTGCTCGATCTGCTCGGGGTCGAGGACAACCCGACCCTGCAAGTCGCCAAGGAACTGGAAAAAGCCGCCCTCGCCGATCCCTATTTCGTCGAGAAGAAGCTCTTCCCGAATGTCGATTTCTATTCCGGCATCATCCTCGAGGCGATGGGCTTCCCCACGTCGATGTTCACGCCGATCTTCGCGGTGTCGCGGACCATCGGCTGGATTTCGCAGTGGAAGGAAATGATCAGCGATCCACAGCTCAAGATCGGTCGCCCCCGTCAGCTCTACAAGGGTGCGGCCCTGCGCGATTACGTCGATATCGAGAACCGCTGACCCCTTCACCAGCACGACATCAGGCCGGGATGCGCGCGCATCCCGGCCTTATTTTTGCGACCATACTCCTAAAATTGTCTGCAAATCGTGCCTTACCCCGCTTAGGGAATTCACCGCGCCTTAACTGCCCCTCTGCGATCACTGCCATGGGTCCCTTGGCAACGCGGAGTTTCTCGTCATGGCCGTTTTCGCACTTCTTCTGCTCGTCGGGGCATCGCTCGCGACATTTGTGGGGCTGTCCGGGTCGGATGAGGATGGCATCCTGCCCGGCGACACGGGCGACGATACGCCCCTGATCGATGGCACCTCCGGCCCCGACACGCTCCAAGGGGGCGCAGGCGATGACCTGCTGGTGGGCCGGGCGGGCGACGATCTTCTGTCGGGCGGCGCGGGCAATGACTGGCTTCTGGGGCTCGACGGGTACGATACACTGCAGGGCGGCGCCGGGCGCGACGTGCTCATCGGCGGCGAAGGTGGCGACACGATGATCGGCGGCGCGGGCGACGATTTCATCGAAGCCGCCAACATTCTCGACGAAAGCGCGCTGGTCGCCTCACTGGACGGGCTGGGCTCTTTTGCCGACATCGCCTTCCGCTACGCCCTGCCCGCCCTCTGCGATCAGGGCGATGAGATCGATCTGGGCGCAGGCGATGACACCGTCGTCGCCGGCAGCGACGACACCGTGACAGGCGGCGACGGGGACGATGAATTCGCCATGGGCGACTGGATCGAAGGCGGCCGCCCTGTCCTGATCGAGGATTTCGATCTGGCCGAGGATCTCATCACCTTCGTCTCCGCCTCGGATCAGCCCACGCCCGAGCTTACGGTCGAACGCGACACGATCACCGGGCTCACAACGCTCAAGGCCGATGGTCAGGCTGTCGCCGTGCTCCGCAACGCCAGCCCCGAATTTTCACTGCGCAACGTGGCAGTGGGGCGCTACGCCGCCTGAGTCACCTGACTCGTGCCGGCGCGCCCCGTCCCGGCCCGGTCCGGCCCGGCCTGCAGATTGTCGCCCCTTCTGCGACAATGATCGGCAACGCTTCTATTGTCGCTAAAAACGCGCAGTATAATCCTTATTTTTGCCACCTTTAGGCCACATTCTCCAAGACTCGACCGATCTCGCGACTTATGATGGCTTGTGTTTAATGAGTACAAGCGGAGGTTGTTATGCTTGGTATTGTTCTTCTCAGCCTGTTGGGCATCGGGGCCACGGCAGGTCTCATCGCGGAATTCACGGATGACGACGATGATGACAACAACGCCTTCTTCCAACCTCCCCGCCCCGGCGATGACGCCACACCGGACGACCCCGGCACCAGCCTGAACGACATGATGACCGGCACCGATGGCGATGACACCATCGAAGGCAGCGATAGCGCCACGGTCAACGCCGGCGCGGGCGACGACATCGTCACCGGCAATGCCGGCGCCGATTCCCTCAGCGGCGAGGCAGGCAATGACCGGCTTTCGGGTCTGGCCGGCGACGACGTGCTCGCAGGCGGCGCAGGCGATGACAGCCTCTTTGGCAGCGATGGCAGCGATATCGGCTTCGGCGGCGCAGGCGACGACCTGATCTGGGGCGGCTCGGACGACGATCTTCTGGTCGGCGGCGACGGCGTGGATACCCTGATCGGCTCCACCGGCGACGATATTCTGATCGGCACCCAGACCACCTTCGGCTCCGGCACCGCAACCGAAATCGCCACCGCCTTCGGCACCAACGGCGAGACCGACGCGGGCCTTTCGGCGCTCGGCGTGCCCGGCACCAATGCGGACACCGATGCAGGCGACGTGCTCGCTGGCGGCTTCGGCGACGATCTGCTGCTGCTTGGCAGCGAGGACACCGCCACCGGCGGCGGCGGCTCGGATATCTTCACGCTCGGCGACTGGATCCAGACAGGCCGCAGCGCCCTGATCGAAGATTATGACGCCTCCGACGACCAGATCATCGTCGCCTATCAGGGCGGATCGGCTGTCCCTGCCCTCGATATCGGCGATGACGGCAATTCCAACGCGCTCGTCCAGCTTGATGGCGTGACCATCGCCACCGTGACCGGCGCGGCAAGCACGCTTGTGGCCTCGGACGTGGCGCTGGTGGCCTTCGGCACCGATGGCTCGCTTGTCGGCGAAACCCTGACCGGCTCGAACGCGCCCGAAGCCATCGAGGGCAGCGACGCCGACGATCTGATCGTCGGGGATGGCGGCAATGACACGATCACCGGGCTTGCAGGCGCCGACATCCTGCGCGGCGGCACCGGCGATGACCTGATCGACGCGGGCGCCGACAATGACCGCGTCTTCGGCAATGACGGCAACGACACGATCCTTGGCGGTGCCGGCGATGACTTCCTGCGCGGCAGCGACGGCGATGACCAGATCACCGATACCGAGGGCGCCGACATCATCTTCGGCGATCTTGGCAATGATGTGATCCTTGGCAGCGCCTTTGGCTCTCTCGCCACCCCCTCGACCCTCGATTTCTCGGCCGATACCGACACGGCAGGCGATCAACTCAATGGCGGCGAGGGCAATGACACGATCTATGCCGGGCTCGATGACACGCTGACCGGCGGCGACGGCGGCGACAGCTTCGTGACCAGCGATATCGTGGCCGGTGACACCAATATCACCATCACCGATTTCGACGTGACCGAGGATGTGCTCTTCATCTCGGTCGATCCCGCCGCGACGTCGGCACTGACCATCGCCTATTCCAGCGGCGCCACGGCGATCACCGGCGATGCCAGCGTCCTGCTCGATGGCGAATTGGTGGCACTGGTGCAGGGCGTCGGCACCAGCTTCATCGCGGCGGACGTGATCCTGCAGCCGCGCAGCTGACCCAAAAGACCTGCGGACCGGCGGCCACCCCGCCGCCGGTCCCTCAGTCCCGTCTCAGCGTCCTTCGTATTTCGCCGGGCGCTTTTCAAGAAACGCCACAACGCCTTCCTTGAAATCGCGGGTGGTGCCGCACACCCCCTGCAACCGCGCCTCCAGATCAAGCTGGGCGTTGTAATCGTTGGCCCAACTGCTGCAGATCGCTTCCTTCAACTGCCGGTAAGCCACCGTCGGCCCCTTCGCCAGATGCGCCGCCCGCGCCTGCCAGTGATCGGCAAACCCCTCCTCCGGCACCGCCTCCCAGATCATGCCCCATTCGCTGGCCTGTCTTGCACTGACCGGCTCGGCGAACAACGCCGCGCCCATCGCCTTCGCCGCTCCCATCTGACGCGGCAACCAATAGGTGCCGCCCGCATCCGGAATGAGCCCGATCCGCGTAAACGCCTGCAGGAAATAGGCGCTCTCCGACGCGATCACCACATCGGCGGCCAGCGCCAGATTGGCCCCCGCGCCCGCCGCAGCCCCGTTCACCGCGCTGATCGTGGGCACCGGGCAGTCTCCAATGGCGCGCAGCATCGGCTCGTATTCGTCGCGCAGCACCCGCTCCAGATCCATGTTGGCCGCAGTCCCGCTATCGCTCAGATCCTGACCCGAGCAAAAGCACTTGCCATTCCCGGTCAGCACCAGAACCCGCGCCTGCCGCCCGGCCCGGCCCACCGCATCGGTGATCTCGGCCCGCATTTGCGTGTTGAGCGCGTTCATCTTCTCTGGCCGGTCCAGCCGCAAGATGGCCACGTCATCCACGATATCGAGGGTGATTGTCTGATACTCTGTCACGGGTCTGGTCCTCCGGGCTGTGTCGGGGCTGTGTCGGGGCTATGTCGCCCCAGTCAAACCCGATTTCGCCGCTCAGGGAAAGCCGAACCGCGCGTCAGTCCTTCATGATCTCGCGCAGACGCTCCGCCTCGTGCTGGCTCAACACGTCCCTCGGGCCTTCCTCGACCTGCGAGCGCCGCCGCAAATAGGTCCAGCCGATCCCGGCCCCCACCAGCAGCATCATCGGCCCCGCCAGCCACAGCACGAGGTTTGCGCCCGTCGCCTTGGGCTGCAACAGCACGTATTCGCCATAGCGGTCCACGATGAACTGCACGACCTCCTCGTTGCTGTCACCAGTCACCAGTCGCTCACGCACCAAAAGCCGCATGTCTCGCGCCAGTTCTGCATTGGAATCGTCGATGCTCTCATTGCGGCACACAAGACAGCGCAACCCGCCCGAAATCTCGCGCGCCCGCTCTTCCAGTCGGGGATCGTCCAGCATTTCATCGGGCTGCACAGCCCCCACCGGCGCCCAGAACAGGCACAGCACAAGGCCAAGGATCAGGCGTTTCATTCCGCCGGCACCCCGCCTGACACAGCCGGTGTCTTGCGGGCGCCCGCCGCGATCCGATACCGCCGGTCCGTCAGGCTCAGCGCGCCGCCAAGCGCCATCAGGATCGAGCCGCCCCAGATCCAGTTGGCCAGCGGCTTGTAATAGGTCCGCACCGCCCAACCGCCATTGCTCTGCGGATCGCCGATCACAACATAAACATCCCGCCAGAACCCGATATCCAGCGCCGCCTCGGTCGTGGGCATCCGCGCCACCGGATAGAACCGCTTTTCAGGATAGAGCGTGGCAATCTCGGTGCCGTTGCGCGACAGGCTCACCTGCCCCATGGTCGAGACATAGTTCGGCCCCTGCACCTCCTGCACATCCTCAAGGACCAGCGTGAAGCCCGACAGCTCGAACGCCTCGCCTTCCTGCACGACGCGGATATCCTCGGTCTCCCAAGCCATCATCGCCGCGACCCCGGCAATCGTGATGCCGAAACCGGCATGCGCCACCGCCTTGCCCCAATCCGCTCTTGGCAGACGGGCCAGACGGCCAAGCCGGTTCTCACCGCGCCCGGTCCGGCTCCACAGATCGACAGCCGCGCCCGACACCAACCACGCCGCAAGGAACAGACCCACGGGACCAAGCCCGCTGCGCCCGGTCTGCATCGCCCAGGCCAGGACGCCAATGGCCACCGACAGCACGAACACCAACCGCAAGGGCCGGATCGCCTTGCCCAACGAGCCGCGCTTCCACGGCAGCATCGCGCCCACCGGTAAGAGCAGGCCAAGCGCCACCATGAACGGCGTGAACGCCATGTTGAAGAACGGCGCACCCACGCTCAGCTTGCGGTCGAACAGCATTTCACTGACCAACGGCCAGATCGTGCCGACGAATACCACAAAGGCCGACACCGCCAGCAGCACGTTATTGGCCACCAGGAACGATTCCCGGCTCACCACCGAAAACACGCCCTTGGCCTGCAGCACATTGGCCCGCGCCGCAAACAGCGTCAGACCACCCAGCATGAAGACCGCCGTGATCATCAGCAGGAACATCCCCCGCTCAGGATCCGTGGCGAAGGCATGCACCGACGTCAGAACCCCCGACCGGGTGATGAAAGCCCCGATCATCGAAAAGCCGAAGGCGATGATCGCCAGCAGGATGGTCCAGCTTTTCATCGATTCCCGCTTTTCCACCACGATGGCGGAATGCAGCAGCGCCGCCGCGATCAGCCAAGGCATGAAGCTCGCATTCTCGACCGGGTCCCAGAACCAGAAGCCACCCCAGCCCAATTCGTAATAAGCCCACCAGCTGCCCAGCCCGATCCCGATGGTCAGGAAAATCCACGCCGCCAGCGTGTAGGGCCGCACCCACCGACCCCAGGCCGCATCCACGCGCCCCTCGATCAGCGCCGCCACCGCGAACGAGAACGTCATCGAAAGCCCGACATAGCCCAGGTACAAAAACGGCGGATGGAACGCGAGGCCCGGATCCTGCAACAGCGGATTGAGATCCTGCCCATCAAAGGGCGGCACCTGCATCCTCAGGAACGGGTTCGAGGTGAACAGGATAAAGGCGAAGAACGCCACCCCCACCATCGCCTGCACCGACAGCACCCGCGCCCTCAACGTCGGCGGCAGATTGCCCCCGAACCATGCCGCGAACGCGCCGAACAGCGTCACGATCAGCACCCACAACAGCATCGAGCCTTCGTGATTGCCCCAGACTCCGGTGATCTTATAGAGCAGCGGCTTGTCCGTATGGCTGTTGATCGTCACCAGCCGAACCGAGAAATCCGACATCACGAATGCATAGGTCAGCGCCGCAAAGGATGCCGCCGTCAGCAGGAACTGCACATTCGCTGCAGGCGCTGCCACGGCCATCCAGCCTGGCCATCGCCGATGCGCGCCGACAAGTGGAACAATCGCCTGAACACAGGCGACAAGGAAGGCGAGGATGAGGGCGAAGTGGCCAAATTCTATAATCATGGATCTATAATAGTCCTTTTCCCGCCCTCGGGCCAACGGGATTCGACAACGGCGCAGGATCACATTGTCGCGGGTCCCCGCCGCCTCAACGCTCCACCGCCCGAAAATGCCGCCGCCATTCCGCCAGCGCAGGGTTGTCCGAGGGTCGCACCGCCTCGCGCGCGAGATCTGCATCCGGCCCGCTTGCCGCCACACCGGGGCTTTGCGCCTCAAGCGTTCTCAGCCGCGCCAGACCGTCGGTCACCTGCGGCACGCGCGCCATCGTCGCCGCGATCGAGCGTTGAAACTCCTGCCCCTTCAACTGATGCCGCGCCCCGAAATAGAAGCTGACGATCACCCCCAGAAGCCACCATAACGGCTCCGGCACCAGCGCGATCCCCTGCATCCGTGCCGCAAACCAGACCGGGTCAACCATCGCCCCCACAAACAGCCCCAGCGTGCCAAGCGCCATCGCCGGGCGCGGCAGGCGATTGACCCCGTCCATGATCCGGTCGAACAGCCCGCGCTCGGGCGGCGCGAACTCGGCCCCGAACTGCTCCAGAGCCTGCGACCGCCGCTCCGCCTCCCGTTCGGCCCCGGCCTCAGCGTTTTCGCGAAACACCTGCGCGGTCTCGGCCAGCACATTGCGCCCCGACCCGAACACCAGCCCCAAAATCGTCTCGATCATCCCCATGACGCAACCCTGTCCCGAAAATCCGCCTCGCTCAGATGAAAGCGCGGCGTGATGAACTCTTCCGCGCGCCGGATCCAACCACCCTTGCCGCCATTGCGGGTGCGCGCGAATTTCCGGCTCGCAGGCCGCTGATCCGCCAACCGAAGGTAGTAATTCCGCCGCGCGATCCCGTAGGCATCGGCCAGAAAATCCGGCGCCGCGCGCCATGCGGCATGAGCCGCCGCTTCGGTCTGCGGGCCGATCACCCCGTCAACGGCCACCTCATGCCCCATCTCTTGCAACAGCCGCTGCAGAATGCGCACCGCATTGACGCCCGCATTCACATACATGTCGAACACGCTGGCCTGCAGCACATCGGGCAAGACCTCGATCCGCGTGCGCCGGTAATACTGCTCGATGAAAATCGCCTCGGCCCGGTCGCGCGTCATCGCGCGCACATCGGCCACATCCACATCCCCGTCCCGATCCAGATCAAGCCCAAGCCGGCGCATCGTATGGATGGTGACGCCATGTTTCGTAGCGCCCCCCGGATCGTCGGGATCATCGACAAATCCGCCCTCTCGGGCGACGATCTCTCGGGCGATCTTTGAGATATCCGGCATATCGGCTGGCCCTCCTTGGCGCCTGTCATGAACGACAGGCCAAGGATCGCGACGATTGGTTAACGTCGCCCTGCAGCACCGTGCGCAGCCGGCACGACCTTACACGCGGATCAGCTTCCGCTGGCCTCCTCGATGGGGCGTATATTGCCCTCGGGGTCCTTGTAGACACCCTGTTCCTTCAGCGCGTCCACCACTTCCTTGGGCATATAGGTCTCGTCATGCTTGGCGAGGATCTCCGACGCCACAAAGACGCCATCCTGCAAGCTTCCGGTGCCAACCATGCCCTGATTCTCCTCGAAAAGATCGGGCAGCACCCCCTTGTAGGTCACCGTCACAACGCCCCCGCCATCGGTCACGTTGAAGCGCACCGTCTCGCCTTCGCCGCGCACGATGCTGCCCTCTTCGACCAGCCCGCCGATGCGGAACACTTCCGTGGGGCTCGGCGGCTCGGCGATCACCTGACTGGGCGAGCGGAAGAAATTGATCCCGTCGCGCATCGCGTAACCGATCAACACGGTCGAGATCACCAGAGCCACCGTCGCAATGGCGACAATCTGGATACGGCGTTTCTTTTTCAGCGATTTCATGGCGCGACCCGTTCAGATCAAGGGAATACCGGGGCCAGCATCAGACCTTCGGTTTCCTGAATATCTAGCATCAGGTTGGCATTCTGCAAAGCCTGACCGCTGCTACCTTTTGTCAGGTTATCCAGCGCCGCGATCACCAGCGTCTTGCCGGGCAAGCGATCGGCCACCACCCCGATATGGCAAAAGTTGCTGCCGCGCACATGCCGCGTGCTCGGCGCCTCGCCCATCGGCAACAGCTCGATGAACGGCTCCCCCTCATAGGCTTGGGCCAATGCGCCATGGATCGCCCCCGCCTCGCCCTTGACATAGCCGGTGGCCAAAATGCCCCGGTTCGCCGGGATCAGATGCGGGGTGAACTGGATATGCACATCTTGCCCGGCAATCGCGCTGAACTCCTGATCGAACTCGCCCAAGTGCCGATGCGTGCCGCCCACCGCATAGGCGTGATAGCCCTCGCTCAATTCGGCATGCAGCAGATTTTCCTTGAGCGACCGGCCAGCCCCCGACACGCCGCATTTGAGATCGAGGATGATATCCTCAAGATCGATCACCCCCGCCGCAATCAGCGGGCGCAGGATATATTGCCCCGTCGCCGCGTTGCAGCCCGTGCCCGCCACCAGCCGCGCGGCGCGGATCTCGTCGCGGTAGAACTCGGTCAGCCCATAGACCGCCTCTTTCTGCAACTCGGGTCCGGCATGGGCGTTGCCATACCACCGCTCATAGGCCGCAGGATCGCGCAGCCGGAAATCCGCGCTCAGATCGACGATCTTCAGATCGCGTGGCAGCGCGGCAATCACCTCCTGGCTCGTCTTGTGCGGCAGCGCACAAAAACACAGGTCGATCCCGGCAAAGTCGATCTCGTCGATCGTGACCAGCTTCGGCAGGTCCAGATGCCGCAGATGCGGGAACACCTGCGCCATGCTCTGCCCCGCCTTCGAGTTGGCCGCCAGCGCCACGATCTCCATTTGCGGATGGGTGGCAATCAGCCGGACAAGCTCAGCCCCGGTATAGCCGCTGGCGCCCAGAATGGCGATCTTTCGGGTCATGTCGGACTCCTGCAATTTGTCGGCAGTTGCGTACAGGTTGGACACAATAATGCCAAGAGGCGCCTCGGTTCGTCCCAAACCCGCGTAGGTTTGGTACGGATCGTACGAAACCCCGCTCAGGCGGCGCTAAAGATGATTTCCCGGCGCAGAAACTGCGTGGCCCGGCTCGAGACCCGCTTGGGATCACCGGTGGTCAGAAACGCCGCCTCACGCCCCGATCCCAGCATCGCGGGATGGCGCGTCAGGTAATCGGCAAGGCTTTCCGCCACCAGATTCGCCTGGCTATAGACCTGCACATCCGGCCCCAACGCCTCCTGAAAAGCGTTTTGCATCAAGGGGTAATGGGTACAGCCCAATATGGCGGCCTCAGGGTTGGGCATCTTGCGCTTGAGCGCATCGACATGGCTGCGCACCAGCGCCTCGGCCAGAATCATGTCGCCCTCTTCGATGGCGTCCACCACGCCGCCACAGGCCTGCGCCTCCACATCGACCCCGATCGCGCGAAACGCCAACTCCCTCTGAAACGCCCGACTGCTCACCGTCGCCGGCGTCGCAAACAGCGCCACATGCTTGACCGCCACCTCTCGCGGCGGCGAGTTGTCGCCCCATTGCCGCTCGGTAAGTGCTTCAATCAATGGAACAAAAACGCCCAACACCCGCTTGTCGCGGGGCACCCAGTTTTCCTGCATCCGGCGCAGCGCCGCCGCACTGGCGGTGTTGCACGCCAAAATCACCAGATCGCAGCCCGCATCCCATAACCGAGAGACCGCTCTGGTCGTCAAATCGTAAACATCATCGGCATCGCGCACCCCGTAAGGCGCGTGTGCGTTGTCCCCGAAATAGACGAAAGGCACATCCGGAAGGCGCTTTTCCACCGCGTCCAGAACCGTCAGGCCACCCAGCCCGCTATCGAAAATTCCAACCGCCATAGCCTGTTGCGCCCTTGCGAATTCATTCGAATTCGAACCCGGTCATCGTCGGATCGACCGGCCCCGGGCTTAGCTCATACGTCTTGTGGCGTAAAAAAGCCATAAGGGATTTCGTGTCCCCCTTGCGCGCCAGCAAGGCTTCGCGGTCGATCGGATCGCCCACGACAACCCGCACGGATGTATCCACCCGCTTGCGGAACTCCTTGATAAGAAGGCCCATTCTCAAGGTGTAATGCAAATGGCTCGCCAGCTGGAACAGCCGGCTGGTATGCCCGTCAAAGAAGATCGGCACCACCGTCGCATCCGATTTGGCGACCATCCGCGCCGTAAACCCGCGCCAGCCCGGATCCATCGGCTGCGCAAAGGGCTTGGCCGCCGTGCTGACCGTGCCCCCCGGAAAGATCCCGATCGCCCCGCCCTGCCCCAGATACTCCAGCGCGGTCCGGCGCGTCTCGAGGTTCAGCTTCACCGCCTCTTTCGTCTCGTCGAAATTGATCGGCAGAATCACCTTGTTCAGATCCTCCGCCTTGCGGAAAACATGATGCGCCAGAATGCGAAAATCGCCCCGGGTCTGGCTCAGGATGTGGCCCATCATTAACCCATCCAGAATTCCGTAAGGATGGTTCGCGATCACGATCAGCGGGCCGGTTTTCGGGATGCTTTGCAGGCTGCCACCCACAACATCCAGTGTCAGGCCGTAGCGCTCCACCATCACCTGCCAGAAATCGCGCCCGCCCGCCACCTCGTGCTCATAGCCGCGCGCGCGTTTGATAAGGCCGATCCGCCCGGTCATGTTCTCCATCGCGCGAATCATCGCCCGCCCCCCGCGCGTCTGCGCCGAATGCGCATAGCTGATATCCCGCGCGATATGCCTGTGCTGCTGCATGGTCACGATCCCCGCCTCTCCGACGGCCCTGTTAGGAAGTCACGACCCTTGTGACCAGCCACGATGAATTTTTTATGACATTTATTCCGCCGCCTGTTCCAGCGGCGTCCCTCCGGCGCGGATCGCCGTCAGAAGCGCCTCCCGCTCTTTGGCCGCGCGCGCCTCGTTGGCCTGTTTGACCGGACCGAAGCCCCTGATCTTCAACGGCAATTCTGCAAGCGCCACGATCGCGTCGCGGGTTTTGTCGGTCAGCTTGGGCAGCACCTCGCCAAGGTCGCGCTCATATTGCCGGATCAGCGCACGCTCCATCTTGCGCTCGGCCGTATAGCCGAACGGGTCCACCGGCGTCCCGCGCACCCATTTCAACCCCGCCAGCACCCGCATCGGCCGCTCCATCCACGCACCGAATTCGCGTTTCTGCGGACGCCCATCCGGACCCTTGCGCGCCAGAAGCGGCGGCGCCAAGTGGAACGTCATCTCGAAATCGCCGTCAAACTCGGCTCGCGCCTTTTCGCGCGTGTCCAGCAACAGCCGGACAACCTCGTATTCATCCTTATAGGCCAATAGCTTATGGTAGCCCTTCGCCACCGCCTCGCGCAGCCGCGCATCCTCGATCCCGTCCAGCAGACGCAGGTACCGCTTGGCCAGCCGCTTGCCCTGATAGGCCCTCAGATGATCCGCGCGATAGGCGATCTCGTCCTCCAGACTGCGGGGCAGCTTGACCACGTTCGGCGTGATCTGCCGCGCGGCCTCATCGGGATGCACCGCAGCCCACCTCCCGATCCGGAAAGCGCGCTGGTTCTGCTCCACCGCCGCACCGTTCAGCGCGATCGCCTCCAGAATGGCCTGCTCGCCCACGGGGATCAGCCCGCGTTGCCACGCAGCCCCAAAAACGATCATGTTGGAAAAGATCGAGTCGCCCATCGTCACCCGCGCCAACTCATGCGCATCGACAAGCTGCACCCCATCCTGCAACCGCGATTGCAGCGCAAGCGTCAACCGCTCCGAAGGCAGCCGAAACTCGGTATCGCGGGTGAAATCTCCGGTCATCACCTCGTGGCTGTTGACCACAGCACCCGTGCGCCCCTGCCGCATCAAGCCAAGCGTCTTCGCCCCCGCCGACACCACAAGATCGCCGCCGATCACCGCGTCGGCCTCGCCCGTAGCCACGCGGATCGCATTGATATTGCTCGGCTTTTCCGCAATACGGCAATGGATATGCACGGCGCCGCCCTTCTGGGCAAGCCCCGCCATTTCCATCATGCTGGCCCCTTTGCCATCCAGATGTGCCGCCTGCGCCAGCACCGCGCCGATAGTCACAACGCCCGTCCCGCCCACACCGGTGATGACGACGTTGTGCGTGCCCCGGATCGCCGGCAGCACCGGGTCGGGCAGGTCCGGCAAGTCAAGATCGCTCGCCGCCTCCTTGCGGATCGTGGCGCCCTCCAGCGTCACGAAGGACGGACAAAACCCCTTGAGACAGCTGAAATCCTTGTTGCAGGCCGATTGGTCGATGGCGCGCTTGCGCCCCAAAGGCGTGTCCACCGGTGCGATCGCCACGCAATTCGACTGCACCCCGCAATCGCCGCAGCCCTCGCAGACATCGGTATTGATGAACACCCGCTTGTCCGGGTCCGGGAACGTGCCTCGCTTGCGGCGACGCCGCTTTTCTGCAGCGCAGGTCTGTACATAAACAATCGCCGACACACCGCTGATTTCACGGAATTTTTCTTGAACCTCCGGTAGTTCAGCCCGCTCGTGCCAGCCGATATCCTTGGGAAACAGGGCGCGCTCCGGCTCTTCCTTGGCATCATAGACCACCGCAATCTCGCGCACCCCCATCGCCCGCAATTCGCGTACGATCCGGTCCGGCGTCAGCCCGCCCTCGTTGCCCTGACCGCCGGTCATCGCAACGGCATCGTTGTAAAGGATCTTGTAGGTCATGGTGGCGCCCGCCGCCACCGCGGCCCGGATCGCCAGGATCCCCGAATGGTTATAGGTGCCGTCCCCGATATTCTGGAACACATGGCCGCGCTCCGAGAACGGCGCCTCGCCAATCCAGTTGGCGCCCTCGCCGCCCATATGGGTGTAGCCACTCGTCTCACGATCCATCCACAAGGCCATGATATGACAGCCGATTCCGGCATAGGCGCGGCTGCCCTCTGGCATTTTGGTCGATGTGTTATGCGGGCATCCGGCGCAGAAATACGGCAGGCGCGCCGCAATATCCTCGGCATTGTCGGCCTTGCGCGCCTCGGCGATCTCGGCCAGCCCCGCGCGGATACGGTCCGTGCCGCGCCCCTCTTCGATCAGGACGCCGCCGATCTTCTCGGCGATCATCACCGGATCGAGCGCCATGCGTGTCGGAAACAGTTCTTCATTATGCAGGCTGCCCGCACCGCCCTTGTACCAGCCATAGACCCGTCTGCCGCGCCGGTTGTCGAAAATCGCCTCCTTGATCTGGATCTCGATCAGCTTGCGTTTCTCCTCGACCACCACGATCAGCTCAAGCCCCTCGGCCCAGTCGTGAAAGCCCTTCATGTCCATCGGAAACGTCTGTCCCACCTTGTAGGTGGTCAGGCCCAGCCGGTCGGCCTCGGTGGCGTCGATCCCCAGAAGGTCCAGCGCGTGCACCAGATCAAGCCAATTCTTGCCCGCCGCGACAAATCCGATCTTCGCCCCCGGTTTACCCCAGACACGCTTGTCGATTTTATTTGCGTTTGCAAAGGCTTCAGCGGCGAACCTCTTGTAATCTATCACCCGCGCTTCCTGCGGAATCCAGTGATCGTTGAGCCGGATGTTCAACCCGCCTTCGGGCATGTCGAATTCGGGCGTCACGAACTGCATCCTGTCAGGCCGACCATCGACCACGCTGGTCACCTCAACGGTGTCCTTCATCGTCTTGAGGCCGCACCACACCCCGGCAAACCGGCTGAGCGCAAAGCCGTAAAGCCCGTAATCCAGAATTTCCTGCACCCCTGCAGGCGACAGGACGGGCATATAGGCGTCCACCATCGCCCAGTCCGACTGGTGACACACGGTCGAGGATTCTCCGGTATGGTCATCCCCCATCGCCATCAGGACGCCGCCATGCCGCGAACTGCCCGCCATATTGGCATGGCGCATCACGTCGCCCGACCGGTCCACCCCCGGCCCCTTGCCGTACCACAGCCCGAAAACGCCGTTATACTTGCCCTCGCCGCGCAATTCGGCCTGCTGGGTGCCCCAAAGCGCCGTGGCCGCCAGATCCTCGTTGAGACCCGGCTGAAACAGGATCCCCGCCTCTTTCAAGGGGCGCTCGGCGCGCATCATCTGCATATCCACCGCCCCAAGCGGCGAGCCCCGATAGCCGGTCACATAGCCTGCCGTACTCAACCCCGCCGCACGGTCGCGCGCGGCCTGCATCAACATCAGCCGAACGAGTGCTTGTGTGCCATTCAGCAGCACAGATGACTTTGTGAGGTCAAATCGGTCATTCAGGGATACTTTTTGAGTGCTCATCGCGCGTTCCCCTTTCGGTGCCATGCACCTCGCTTATATCATAGATCGATAATAGGTCACAAATAGTGACCTACAAAGCGGAATTTCATCGTTTTTCCACGGAACCGCCGTGGTCATGTGATGATTTTCTGCTATTTCGGGGCGCGGGTGGTTTTTAAAATGAAAGTTGCTGTCATGGACTGGGACAAGCTAAGAATATTTCACGCCGTCGCGGATGCAGGCAGCCTCACCCATGCCGGCGATCACCTGCACCTGTCCCAATCCGCGGTGTCCCGACAGGTGCGCGCACTCGAGGAATCGCTCAACACCACGCTGTTTCACCGCCATGCGCGGGGACTGATTCTTACCGAACAGGGCGAATTGCTGTTCGACGCGACCCGCGCGATGCTCAAACGTCTCGATGCAGCCACCGCCCGGATCCGCGACAGCGAGGAGGAGGTGTTCGGCGAATTGCGCGTCACCACCACGATCGGCTTCGGAACCCTGTGGCTCGCCCCGCGCCTGCCCCAGCTTTATGCGAAATATCCCGATCTCAAGATCGACCTGATGCTGGAAGAACGCGTGCTCGACCTGCCCATGCGCGAGGCCGATGTCGCCATCCGCATGAAAGAACCCAGCCAGGCCGATCTGATCCGCAAACGGCTTATGAGCGTGCATATGTGCCTCTTTGCCTCGACCAGCTATCTCGAAAGCCGTGGCACCCCGGCCAGCCCCGACGATCTCAAGCATCATCGCCTGATCTGCCAGAACCCGCGCTCGGCGCAGGTCGGGGCCGGTGCGACGCTGGTCAATGAGTTGATGACCCATGATGTGCCGTCGCTGTTGACCGTAAACAACTACTTCGGCGTGCTGCAGGGCGTTCTGCACAATCTCGGCATCGGTGTGCTGCCGGATTACCTGACGCATGATTTCCCCGATCTCGTGCGCGTCCTGCCGGATGTGCATTCCGTCGAAGTTCCGGTGTTCCTCGCCTATCCCGAGGAATTGCGCCACTCCAAGCGCATCGCCGCGTTCCGTGAATTCGTTCAGGAAGAAATCATCGCCTACAGAAAAAAGATAAGAGAACAGGCGGTTAGCTGAAAATTCAGACATATCGTGTTTGCGCTATGCATTCAGTGCATGGCGGGCATGCTGCACCTGCAGCATTATTTTTCTTGAATGGTCTAAAAACAGCCCCTATCTCCCGGTCGTGACGGTGGCGGCTTCGCGCCCCACCATCATACCTCCCTGTTGGACTTCGGCCGAGCTTAGTGCTCGGCCTTTTTTTTGGGCAAACGCGCCCTGATGTCGTCAGGTCTTTGCGCGCCGCCTCTTTTGCGGGCAGCGCGCCTATTTCAACGGCGGCTCAGATCACGCGCAAATCTGGCCCGGAAAGCGACGACAGCGCGCGTGGCGCGCCATCGGTGATGACGATATTTTCCTCATGCACCATGATCCGGCCCGGCGCGGTCTCGATCCCCGGCTCTAGCGTGATCACCATGCCCGCATACAACTCGGTATGATCGCGGGCGGTCAGCGACAGCCCTTCGGTCAGCTGCAGGCCCAACCCATGCCCAAGTCGCCCCGCCCCCTCGCCACCGCCGACGATATCCGCCATCGCGCGCCAGACATCGCTGGCCCTTGCGCCGGGGCGCGCAGCCTCGAGCCCTGCTTGGGTCGCCTCGATCAACCGGGCATGGGCCGCGCGTTGTCCGTCATTGGCCCTGCCGATCGCGAAATTCCGGTCATAATCGCAGAAATACCCGTCGCGCACGGCGCCAGTATCCAGCATCAGCACATCGCCGACCGCCAGCGGCGCATCCGTCGCGGGCGAGATGACATCGCCATAGCCCTCCGGCCCGGCGCCTCCCGCAAGGTAAGGCACCCAATCCGCGCCTTCCTCCAGCAGCACGCGCTGAAAATCGCGAAACACCTGTGACAGCTGCACATCGGGGGCGGCGATCTCGCCCACCCGGTCAAAGGCCCGCCCGGCAATCGCGCAAATTTCCGCGATCTTGCCAATCTCGGCCTCGGACTTGATCGCGCGGCAGCCCGCCACAATCCGCCGATCATCGGTGAACGGCTGGCTCGACGCCGCCTTGACCCGCTCGAAATCCGCAAGTGGCATCCGCAGATGCGTCTCCAGATGCGAGGGCACGCCCACCGGCCCGCCGATCTCGCGTAGCGTGTCCGCCAGAAGGCTCACTCCGTCATCCAACGGGTCCGGCGCTGACCATGTGCGGATATCCTTGATCCATGTCCCCGCCATCAGTGCAGCCCCAATCGACGGGATCACCGCCACCGGATCGCCCGCCGCCGGCAGCACCACGAACCACGGTCGGCTCGGGCTTTCCCAGAACCGCGTCAGAAAACCAGTGAAATACCGCACATCCGGCTCGGTTGTCAGCAGGATCGCGCCCAGACCTTCGGCCTGCATCCCGGCCTGAGCACGGGCGAGCCGGGCCTTGTATTCGCCCGCGTCAAACCCTCGGCTCATGTTTCGGCCTCTTCGCTGAGGATGCACAAGGCCCGCGCGTCCGCCTCCAGCCCCATCAGCCGCATCGCCGCCACGCCTGCCGCGCCGGAACTGGTGGTGGCAAGTCCGCGCCCCGCCAGATCCGGCAAGACCGCCTCGGCCTCGGCATCCGAAATCGTCACGAACAGATCGGCATCCCGCGCCAAGCCCTTGAGCGCGATCAGCGAGGGCGCCTTGCAATCAAGCCGCCCCATGCAGGACACCGGTCCTTGCGTGGTGACCGGGCGACCCGCCTCGATCGACGCGGTCAGGGCCGGCGCGGCCTCGGGTTCCACCACAACGATGCACGGCCCCTGCCCCCAGGCCTCTCGGAACAGCGCGGCACAAGCCCCCGCCAGCCCGCCGACACCGGCTTGCAGGAAGATATGCGTGGGCGCTTGCGGCATGTGCCGGACCGTTTCGGCGGCCATCGCAAGATACCCCTCCATCAAACGGTGCGGCAGATCGAAATACCCTGGCCACGAACTGTCGGACAAAAGCGTCCAGCCGTGATCCTGTGCCGCCTGCGCGGCGGCATCCATGCTGGCCTCGTAATCCTCACCCGCGCGCACCACCTCGGCCCCCTTGGCGCGCAGCCTATCGGCAAAACCTTCAGGCACGGTCCGCGCCAGATAGACCACGGCGCGCGCGCCGAAAACATGCGCCCCCGCCGCGACCGAAAGCCCGTGATTGCCCGCACTCGCCGTAACATAGGTGCGCCCCGCAAGCGCCTGCGCCATCGGCGCCTTGCCCGTGGCAGCCGCCTCATGCGCGATGACATACGCCGCGCCTAGCGCCTTGAAGCTGCCAAGCCCCATGCGCCCACGTTCATCCTTGATCCACAGAGGGGCGCCGAAGCCCTCGACCTCGACCAGTGGCGTTTCCGCCGCCGCCGGACATTGCCGCAACAACGCCTCGGGCGCGGCAGCATGCGTGCTGGGCCAAGGGGCCTCTCCCAGCACATCCTTCGGCAGGCCCACACCCCGCCACGGGTTTTCCAAACTCTGCATGATCTCTCCGCTCTGTTTGCGCCATCCGAACGCCAAACCGGCCCCGGGGTCAAGCCGGCAGCCCCGACAGCGCCCCCTTCCCCCGGACCACGCCATGCACTAAAGAGGCCGCAACCGGACCACCCAGGGGGATTCCATTCAGATGCAGGACCCGGCAATCACGCCCGAACTGATCGAGGCCCATGGCCTCAAGCCCGACGAATATCAGCGCATCCTCGATATCATCGGCCGCGAACCCACCTTTACCGAGTTGGGCATCTTCAGCGCCATGTGGAACGAGCATTGCTCTTACAAGTCTTCCAAGAAATGGCTGCGCACCCTGCCCACCACCGGGCCACAGGTGATCTGCGGGCCGGGCGAGAATGCGGGCGTGGTCGATATCGGCGACGGACAAGCGGTCATCTTCAAGATGGAAAGCCACAACCACCCCTCGTATATCGAGCCCTATCAGGGGGCCGCGACCGGTGTGGGCGGCATTCTGCGCGATGTCTTCACCATGGGCGCGCGCCCCATCGCCTCGATGAACGCGCTCAGCTTCGGCGAGCCGTCGCACCCCAAGACCCGGCAGCTTGTGCATGGTGTGGTGGCCGGTGTGGGCGGCTATGGCAACTGCTTCGGCGTTCCTTGCGCAGGCGGCGAGGTGCGGTTCGATCCGGCCTATAACGGCAACTGCCTCGTGAATGCCTTTGCCGCCGGTCTCGCCGATGCCGACAAGATCTTCTATTCCGCCGCTTCCGGCGTCGGTATGCCGGTGGTCTATCTGGGCGCCAAGACGGGCCGCGACGGTGTCGGCGGCGCCACGATGGCCAGCGCCGAATTCGACGAGTCGATCGAGGAAAAGCGCCCCACCGTGCAAGTCGGCGATCCGTTCACGGAAAAGCGCCTGATGGAAGCCACGCTCGAGCTGATGGCCACGGGCGCCGTGATCTCGATTCAGGACATGGGGGCCGCGGGCCTGACATGCTCGGCGGTTGAAATGGGCGACAAGGGCGATCTGGGCGTGCGGCTCAACCTCGAACAGGTGCCCTGCCGCGAAACCGGCATGACCGCCTACGAGATGATGTTGTCGGAATCCCAGGAACGGATGTTGATGGTTCTGCGCCCCGAGAAAGAGGCCGAGGCCAAGGCCGTCTTCGACAAATGGGATCTCGATTTCGCCATCGTCGGCGAAACCATCCCCGAAGACCGTTTTCTCATCATGCATAACAACGTGGTCAAGGCTGATCTGCCGCTCAAGGCGCTGTCGGGCAACGCACCCGAATATGACCGCCCGTGGGTGGAGACCCCGGCGGCCGAACCGCTGGACCCCGCCACCGTGCCGGGCGTCGATCCGATTGACGGTCTGCGTGCGCTGCTGGCCTCGCCCAATTACTGCTCGCGGCAGTGGGTCTATGAACAATATGACACGATGGTCATGGCCGACACCGCCCGCACCCCCGGTCAAGGCGCCGGCCTGATCCGGGTGCATGGCACCGACAAGCTCTTGGCCTTCACCTCGGACGTGACCCCGCGCTACGTCAAGGCCAACCCGGTCGAAGGCGGCAAACAGGCGGTGGCCGAAGCCTATCGCAACCTGTCGGCGCTTGGCGCCGTGCCGCTGGCCACCACCGACAACATGAATTTCGGCAATCCCGAAAAGCCCGAGATCATGGGCCAGTTCGTCGGCGCGATCAAAGGCATTGCCGCCGCCGTCTCGGCGCTCGACATGCCAATCGTGTCGGGCAACGTGTCGCTTTACAATGAAACCGACGGCAAGGCGATCCTGCCTACGCCCACCATCGGCGCCGTGGGCCTGATCCGCGACCCCGAAACCGCCATCATCGGCGAGGTGCGCGAAGGCCATGTGGCGCTTGTCCTTGGCGAAACCACCGGGCATCTGGGCCAATCCGCGCTGCTCGCCGAAGTCTACAACCGCATCGAAGGCGACGCGCCGCCCGTCGATCTGGACGCCGAAAAGCGCCACGGCGATTTCATCCGCGCCAATCACGCGCTGATCCGCGCCTGCACCGATCTGTCCGATGGCGGCCTTGCCATGGCCGCGTTCGAGCTGGCCGAGGCGGCGGGCGTCGGCGTGCAGCTTGACAGTGACGACACCCCCACGCTCTTTGGCGAGGATCAGGCGCGCTATCTGATCGCCTGCAATTTCGATCAGGCCGAGGCGCTGATGATCGAAGCGGGCCGCGCAGGCGTCACCCTGCAAAGCGTTGGCCGCTTCACCGGCGACACGGTGCGCTTCGGATCGTCCGAGGCATCGCTGTCGGACCTGTCGCAGACCTACCGGTCGACTTTTGGGGCCATCTTCGGCTAACCTCCCGCCCCGCCGGTCAATCGCACCGGCGGGGCGCGCACCATTGTCCTGAAAATCACCGCCACAGCGGGACTTGCGCGCCCTCCCCTCGCCACTGCTATTGCAGAGGGCGCAACCGCGTTCTAAGTCTTTATCACAGGATTTACAGGAGACGCCCCATGCCAATGCAGCCCCAGGAAATCGAGGACCTGATCCGCACCGGATTTCCCGACGCCCAGATCACCATCACCGATCTGGCAGGCGACGGGAACCACTACGCCGCCGAAGTGATCGACGCCGCGTTCAAGGGGATGAACCGCGTGCAGCAGCAGCGCGCCGTCTATGCCACGCTCAAGGGCAAGATGGACGGCTCGCATGGTGAATTGCACGCGCTGGCCCTGACGACCAAGGCACCAGACTGACCGGATGGATCTCGGGGTCATCAGCTTGGGCCTTGTCGCCCTGATCGTGCTGACCGTGGCACTGGCCCGCAGCCGGATGCGAGGCGAGCACGAGACACGGCGCGGCTCCGAACCGGGCACGGGAGACCATGTGATCGACATTTCGTATAATTCGGGCGGTCCGGGCGGCGGGCATCAGGGTGAGCTTCGGGTGCCCCGCGATCCGCAGGAATATGCCCGCAGGTTCGTGCCCCAAAGCGCATGGCGCCGCGATGCGAAATCCGACACCGTGCCGCCCCCCGCTCCCGGCAAACCAAAGACAGGGGCCTGATCAAGGCCCCGGCCACCCCACCGAAAGAGAGGCGCCTTGCAAGCCGCCGAAACGCCCCAAACCTTTCCCATCGATCTCGCCAAGGCGCAGGATCTTGCCGCACATCCGCTCGCTCTGCTGCTCCTGACGCCCTTCATCTTGATCTTTCTGTGGGCCGCATGGCTGGAAATCCGCCGCTGGTGGCTTTATGGTCCCTCCCGCAACAAACGCGCAGACTTTCCGATCGACGAATCCGCACCCAGCTACGAAGATCCCACATCAGACAGCAAACCCTCCGGCGCCGCCGGACCAGGACGAAAGTAGAAGGCGACAGATGACCGACGCAAAAAACCAGATCGAAGAAACCGTAAAGGCGAATGACGTCGTGCTCTATATGAAGGGCACCAAGGACATGCCGCAATGTGGCTTCTCCAGCCGCGTGGCGGGGGTTCTCAATTACATGGGCGTCGACTTCAAGGACGTGAACGTTCTCGCCGACGAGACGGTCCGCCAGGGCATCAAGGATTATTCCGACTGGCCCACCATCCCTCAGCTCTACATCAAGGGCGAGTTCGTGGGCGGCTGCGACATCATCACCGAGATGACCCTCTCGGGCGAGCTGGACCAGATGTTCGACCAGCACGGCGTATCCTATGACAAGGACGCCGCCGACAAGATCCGCGAAGCGAACGGCTGACGCTTCGGCCCGGTCGCACGCGATGCGGCCGGGCCTTTTCCAGATCAGGCTGGGGTGGTGCTCACATCGGCCACAGGATAGCCCCCATCCCGAGCCCCAGCATGGCCCCGCGCATCCAGATCTCCTTGCGCCGCACGAGTGCCCAACTGACCAATCCCAGACCGATCCCGATCTTCAGCGCCGCCAGCCCTGCCGCCACCGGCGTCTCGGCCAGCCCGATCAGCGCAGGGTTCGCCACCATGCCAAGCGGAATCAGGTAAAGCCCAACCCCAAGCGCCATCGCCGTCAGCGCGACCCGCAACCAGTTCTCGCCGATCATCCCCGAAGCGATGAACACCGCGCCGCAGACCGGCGGCGTGATCGTGGACAAAAGCGCATACCAGAAGACGAACAGATGCGCCTGCAACGGATCCATCCCCAGCTCGATCAGCGCAGGCCCGGCCACCGACACGCAGATCACATAGGCCGCCGTCGTGGGCACCTCCATCCCCAGCACAAGACAGGCGAACGCCGTCAGCAGCAGCGACGGCCATAGCATCCCCCCCGAGGCCGACAGGATCAGCGACGTGATCTTGACCCCAAGCCCCGTCACCCCCAGCACCCCAATCACCAGCGACGCGCAGAAGATGATCGACCCGATCAGCGCCACCTGCCGCCCTGCCGTCAGAAGCGCAAGCTCGGCCCTCTGAGCCGCGCGGCCCAGATCGATGCGCAGATCGGCCCCCGTCAAAAGCAGCGCGCAGCCCGCGAAAATCGCAAGACAGGCGGCATATTGCGGCGTCACATCCAGCCCGAACATGCCCCATAAAAGCACCGTGAACGGCACGAGGAAAAACGCCGAGGTGATCGCCACATCGCGCACAAGCGGGCGATCCTCGGGCGCAAGACCCCGCAGATCGAACCGTCGCGCATAGCCGTCGATCCCGACCCAGACCGCCCAGAAATAAAGCAGCGCCGGAAGTGCCGCCGCGGCCATGATCGCGGTATAGGGCGTCCCGGTCAGCTCGACCATCACGAAGGCCCCCGCCCCCATCAGCGGCGGCATGACCTGCCCCCCAGACGAGGCCACCGCCTCGACCGCCCCCGCAATTCGCTTCGGGTATCCCAGCCGGTCCATCGCCGGCAGCGTGATCGCCCCGGTCGAGGCAACATTGGCCGATGCCGACCCCGAGATCGACCCGAAGAGCGCCGAGCTGAGCACCGACACCTTGGCCGCCCCGCCCCTCAACCGCCCTGCGGCGGCAGCGGCCACATTCATGAAGCCTTGCCCCGCCTCGCCCGCATTCAGCACCGCACCGAAGATCACGAAGATCGCAACCACATTGACCGACACCGCCGTGAGCGACCCCCAAAGCCCCCCCTCGGCAATCGTCAGTGTTCCCAGAAAACTTTCCAGCGGCGTGCCCGAATGTCCGAAACGCCCCGGAATATGCTGCCCCCACAGCCCGTAAGCCAGCGCCGCCGCCGCCACCACAGGCAGCGGCCAGCCGATCGCGCGCCGCGCGGCCTCCAGCACGACACCGATCAAAACGGCCGCCAACGCCACCTGCCCCGGCCCTTCCAGAAACCCGTATTGCTCCGACAGCGCGTCATGGCTCAACGCCACCCAGCCCGCCACCCCGATCCCCAGCACCGCCAGCACGGCGCCCGTGACCAGCGACAGGCCCGCCTGACCATAGACCAGCACCCAAGGCAGCACGAAAATCAGGTGCACGGGCCGGCTCACAAGGTTGGGCACCAGCCCCGAAAACACCAATCCTATGTGAAAAACGACCGAGGCCAGCGCGAAGCTGGCCCAGAACACCCGCGCGACACCGGATCGCTCGGGCAGATCGGTGTGCGCGATGCTCACTTCTGCGCGTCGCTCAGGGCGATCCCCGCCTCCTCGTAATAGCGCAGGGCGCCGGGATGGATCTTGCCGGTGATGTTCTCCATCAGCCCGGTATCGACACCAGTCCACCACGGCGCGGATTGCGCCATCTTGTCCTTGTTTTCCCAGAAGGTCCGCGTCAGCTGATAGGCGGTCTCGTCATCCATCTTGGTGGTGGTGAAGGCCACCACCGGCAGCGATGTCGTGGTGATATCGGCCTCCTGCCCCGCATAGGTGCCCGCCGGGATCACCAGCTTGGCGCGCTTGGTCTGGGCGATCTGCTCATCGCTGAGCGACAGCACCCTCACCCCGGTCGAGGCCGCGGCCTCCACCACATTGGGCGCAGGCCATGATCCCGCCGTGACAAAGCCGTCGATCTGACCGTTCTTCAGCGCAGGCACCGCATTGCCGATCTCGACATCCGCGATCTCGACCGGATCCTTCAGCCCAAAGAGGTCGAGATATTTCTCGCCCTCGGTCGCCCCGAAACTGCCCTTGCCCAGCAGGATCGTCTTGCCCGCCAGATCTTCGAAACCTTGGGCGCCGCTCTCTTCGGACATCACGAAATGCATGGTCAGCGACGGAATCGGAAACAGCGCCCGGATCTCGTCGAAGGCCGGATCGCCCTTGCCCTCGAACATCGCCTTTCCGCCCTGGGCCAGACTGACCAGCGATGGCGGCGTGGTAAAGACGTAATCCGCGCCGCGCGCACGCACTTCCATGACGTTCTGAACCGAGCCTTGGCTTTCCTCGATGGTGACACTGATCTCGCCATTCGAGGCGGTCTGCATGGCCTCGGCGATCTGCACGGCCATCTGGTAATAGGACGATGTGGACTTCGCCGACTTGTAGGTGACGCGGGTCTCGGCCTGCGCCGGCAATGCGGCGACGGCAGCCAGCATCGCGGCGGCGGTCATCATGCGGAATGTCATCTGGAATCCTCCCCTTGATCCAGCCCGCATGAAAGACGCGATCAACCGGATGGTCAATCGCTTCCTCACCTCTGTCGCGGCGCTCAGCCTGTCGCCTTCTCGCCCTCAAGCTGATCGGCCAGCGACTCTGTCCGCGCCGCGATCTCGGCCAGCATGTCGCTCAGCCCCGCAGGCACCACCGGCACCTCGACACGCTCGGCCTCGGGCAGCGGCGCATTGCGCAGCTGGTCCAGCTCGGCCTCCTTCTCGGCCATCCGGTCTTCCATCACGCGCAGCTTGTCCTGCAGCCCCGCCGTCTTGTCCGCCAGCATCAGGCCCGCCATCAACAGCATGCGCGGCTCCGGGATGCGCCCGATCTGCGCCGTCAGCACCGACGCCTCCTCGTCCAGCATCTTGGCGGCCGCGCGCAGGTAATGTTCTTCGCCATCCTGACAGGCGACCTCGAAGCTGCGGCCCCCGATCGTGATCTCCACTTCAGGCATCAGGCTTCCTCCGTCCGTGTTTCGTCTTCGCCCTCGCTTGCCTCCAGAACCCTGCCCAGTTCGGACAGGATCACATCGGCCTCGGCGCGATCGGTGGCTCGGCTGGCGCGTAGCCCTTCAAGCTCGGCCAGCATCGCCTTGTTGATGAGATGCGCATCGCCCACGCCTTGCGCATTGGCCTCGCGCAGCGCGGCATTGTTGTCGCGCAATTGCTGGTTGGCCTTGCGCAGCGATTGCAGCTCCTTGTCCAGCTTTTCCAGCCGGGCGGCAGTGGCCTCCCGGGCCGTCTCGGCCTCGGTCTGGGCGGCCTCCTGCCGGGCCTTGAGCTTGCGCACACGCTCTTCCAGCTGGGCATTGGCCAGCCGCTCGTCTTCCAGCTGCCGCCTGAGGGCCGCCACCTCGCCTGCATCCCCCGCAGCCTCGCGCCCCTCGAGTCCCTGCCCGATGCGATCCAGCGCCGCGACGATCCGGCGTTGAAGCTCCTCGATTTCGGTCATTTCTTTGCCCCCTGCTCTGTTGCTTGCCCGGCACCCCGAATCGCGGGCCGGTCGGACTGCGGCCAAGTCTAGCGAAAGGTTCCATGAAATGCGCCCCCTTAGCGGCGATCCGGCGGGCCACGCTTGATCTTTGACCCGGTCCTGTTATTGAGCGCCCAAAGATAGCCAACTCAAAGGAAGCTCCCCTTGGATATCGCTGCCCTGCGTTCTGCTCACCCCGATCACTGGAAAAAAGCCGCCGCGATCCGCGCGCTGACCCTCGACGCGGTCCATGCCGCCAATTCCGGCCATTCCGGCATGCCGATGGGCATGGCCGATGTGGCGACGGTGCTCTTTGAAAAACACCTCAAGTTTCATGCCGCGTCGCCCGACTGGCCGGATCGCGACCGGTTCATCCTGTCGGCGGGTCACGGCTCGATGCTGCTCTATTCGCTGCTGCACCTGACGGGCTATGCGGACATGACGCTGGACCAGATCCGCAACTTCCGCCAATGGGGCGCGATCACCGCCGGTCATCCCGAATACGGCCATGCCAAGGGCATCGAAACCACGACCGGCCCTCTGGGTCAGGGCATCTCGAACGCCGTCGGCTTCGCCATGGCCGAGGAAATGCTGCGCGCCCGGTTCGGGCGCAAGCTGGTGGATCACTACACCTATGTGATCGCAGGTGACGGCTGCCTGATGGAAGGCGTGAGCCACGAGGCGATCGGCCTTGCCGGTCGCCACGCGCTCTCCAAGCTGATCGTGTTCTGGGACAACAACAACATCACCATCGACGGCACCGTGGATCTGGCCGACCGCACCGATCAGGTGAAGCGCTTCCGCGCCAGCGGCTGGCAGGTGCTGGAAATCGACGGCCACGACCCCGAGGCCATCGATGCCGCGATCACCACCGCGAAATCCTCGCGCAAGCCCACGATGATCGCCTGCAAGACCCATATCGCCTTGGGCCATGCCGCTCAGGACACCTCCAAGGGCCATGGCGCGCTGACCGACGCGGGCCAGCTGGCCGCCGCCAAGGAAGCCTATGGCTGGCCCTATGGCCCCTTCGAAATCCCCGCCGACGTGAAATCCGCGTGGGAAGCCATCGGCGCGCGCGGCACCGCCGAGCATGACGCCTGGACCGCCCGTCTGGGCGAGGCGTCGCAAAGCCGCCAGAACGAGTTCGCCCGCATCTTCGCAGGCGAGGCGCCCAAGGCCCTTTCGGCCCGCATCAAGGCGCTGAAAAAGCAGATCTCCGAAGAAAAACCCAGTGTCGCCACCCGCAAATCCTCGGAAATGGTGCTCGAGGTCGTGAACCCGATCATGCCCGAGACCGTGGGCGGCTCGGCGGACCTGTCGGGTTCCAACAACACCCGCTCCGGCGACATGAGCGTGTTCGACGTGGACAACCGCAAGGGCCGCTACGTGCATTGGGGCATCCGCGAACATGGCATGGCCGCCGCGATGAACGGCATGGCGCTGCATGGCGGCATCCGCCCCTATGGCGGCACCTTCATGTGCTTCACCGACTACGCCCGCCCCGCCATGCGCCTTGCCGCGCTGATGAAGGTGCCGTCGGTCTTCGTGATGACCCATGACAGCATCGGTCTGGGCGAAGACGGCCCCACCCACCAGCCGGTCGAACACCTGGCGATCAGCCGCGCGACCCCCAACACATGGGTGTTCCGCCCCTGTGACACGGTGGAAACCGCCGAGGCGTGGGAACTGGCCTTGCGCTCGACGCAGACACCCTCGGTCCTGTCGCTCACCCGTCAGAACGTGCCCACCCTGCGCACCGAGCACAAGACCGCCAACCTCACCGCGCGCGGCGCCTATGTGCTGGCCGACGCCACGGGCAAGCGTCAGGCGCTTCTGATGGCGACCGGCTCGGAAGTGGCCATCGCCATGCAGGCCCGCGATCTGCTCGAGGCCGAGGGCATCGGCACCCGCGTCGTCTCCATGCCCTGCTGGGAGCTGTTCGAGGAACAGGACGAGGCCTATCGCAAGCGCGTCCTGCCCGGCGGCCCGGTGCGCGTCGCGGTCGAGGCGGCGATCCGCTTCGGCTGGGATCGCTGGCTTTACGGCGAGCGTGGCAAGCGCGAGAAATCGGGCTTCATCGGGATGCATGATTTTGGCGCCTCCGCCCCCGCCGAGGTGCTTTACGAGAAATTCGGCATCACAGCGCAGGCCGTGGCCGACAAGGTCAAATCCCTGCTCTGATCGGGGAAACACCAACGCATCAAGGCCCGGGCGATCCCTCGTCCGGGCCTTTTTGCTGTCTCTGACACCCCTTTCGCCACCCTCCCGATCCCGCTACCGTCACCGCATGACCCAGCTTGTGATCGTCTATCATTCCCGCACGGGTGGCAGCCGCCAGATGGCCGAAGCCGCCTGTCACGCCGCCAGCGCCGAGACGGAAACCCGCCTTCTGACCGCAGATGAGGCGACCCCTGACGACCTGCTGAACGCCAGCGGCTATCTTTTCTGCGCGCCCGAAAATCTCGCCGCGCTCTCCGGCGCGATGAAAGAGTTTTTCGACCGCTGCTATTACCCGCTTCTGGGCCGGATCGAAGGGCGTGCCTATGCGCAGATGATCTGCGCAGGCTCGGACGGCACCAACGCCGCCCGCCAACTGGCCCGCATCGCGACCGGCTGGCGCCTGCGCGCCGTGCAAGAGCCGCTCATCATCGGCACCCACGCCCAGACCCCCGAGGCGATCCTCGCCCCGAAAACCCTCTCTGACGCCGATCTCGCCCCCTGCCGCGATCTGGGTCAGGCCCTCGCCGCCGGTCTGGCCATGGGCGCGTTCTGATCCACCTTACCGCGCACCAGTGCGAAGGGTGCACGCGGCGCGACAAGACCCCCACGCGCTGCTAAGCTCCGCACGACTCAGCCCGGACCCATGACTGCCATGTATATCCCGCCTCATTTTCAGGAAATCGACCCGTCCGAAATCGCGTCGATCATCGACGCGGCCCCCCTCGCCTCGATCGTCGCCCAGACCAGCGAAGGGCTGATTGCCAATCACATCCCTTTGCTGGCCGGTGCGGATGGCACGTTGATCGGACATGTGGCGCTGTCCAATGACATGCATCGCCTGATCCCCGATGGTCACGAGGTGATGACCATCTTTCGCGGCGATGACGCCTATATCTCACCGAATTTCTATCCCACCAAGGCCCAGCATCACCGCCATGTTCCCACATGGAACTATCAGGTGGTCCATATATACGGCGCGATCCACTTTCAGCACGACACGCATGCCAAGCGCGCCGCGGTCGCCCTTCTGACCCGCCTGCATGAACGACGCCTGAACGGTGCCTCTGCATGGCGCATGGCCGACGCGCCTGTGGATTACATGGCGCAGATGCTCGACAGCATCGTCGCCTTCCGCATCGACGTGACCCGGACGCTTGCCAAATCGAAACTCAGCCAGAACCGCGACGCGGTGGATCTCGACGGGGCGATCTCGGGCCTGCGCAGCGTCGGACAGGACGCAATAGCCGCGAAAATGGCCCCCCGGCGCGCCCCATCGGGCTGACCGGCCCTGCCCCTACCGCGCAGGCATCAGCCGCGTCCAGACCGGTTTGATGATCTTCACACCCACCGGGATCAAGGCCAGCCCAAGCGCCAGCCCGAACAGCCCGTCTATCCCCGCCGTCACCGCCCATTCCACCGCCCCGGCCCACTCGCCAGCACCTGCCGCCGCCGCGACCGCCACGTGATGCACCCAGTCATAGAGCGCCGGAAACCCCATCTGATCCAGCGCATGCAGGATGATCGAGCCGCCGACCCACAGCATCGCCGCCGTGCCCACCAGCATCAACAGCTTCATGAAGACCGGCATCGCCCGCACGATCCCCCGCCCAAACGCGCGCGTCGCCCCCAGACGGCCCCGCTCGGCCATGTAAAGCCCCACATCATCCGCCTTCACGATCAATGCGACAGCGCCGTAAACCAGCGCCGTGATCCCCACGGCCACCATCGCCAGCGTCGCGGCCTCCATCCAGAAATTGCTTTCGGGAATGGCCGCCAGCGCGATGGTCATGATCTCGGCTGACAGGATGAAATCCGTCTTGATCGCGCCTGCGACCTTGGCCTCTTCCAGATGCGCGGCATCGCCCTCGGTATGGCTGCCATCCGGCCCGCCATGCCCCTTTCCGGCGCCAAGCGCATGGGCCACCTTTTCCGCCCCCTCGAAACACAGATAGGCCCCGCCCAGCATCAGAAGCGGCGGGATCAGCCAGGGCGCGAACGCCGAAAGCGCCAGACCGGCAGGCAACAGGAACACCAGCTTGTTGATGAGCGAGCCGCGCGCGATCCGCCAGACGATCGGCAACTCGCGGGCGGGCGCAAAGCCCTGCATGTATTTCGGCGTCACCGCCGCGTCGTCGATCACGGCGCCCGCCGCCTTTGACCCGGCCTTGGCCGCCTGTCCCGCTACGTCATCGACCGACGCCGCCGCCATCTTGGCAATCCCGGCCACATCGTCCAGCAACGCCATCAAACCGCTCATACCTGCCCCTCGCCCCTGCAGACCCTCTTGCCGGACGTTAGCGCAACCACTGCCGACCCGCCAGAGTTTGCGGTAACAGTTACCGCTAACATTTTGAATTCAGGTCTGTTTTCTCTGTGTTTTGACGTTTTTCGTCTTTCGGGCACCGCCCGCGCCGTCTATACCGCGCGCATCATCGTACAATCAGGAGCCACCCGTCATGACCATCACAGTCGGCATCAACGGTTTCGGCCGCATCGGCCGCTGCACCCTGGCCCATATCGCGGCCAGCACCCGCAATGACATCAAGGTGGTCAAGGTGAACGCGACCGGCCCGCTGGAAACCGCAGCACATCTGATGAAATATGACAGCGTGCATGGCCGCTTCCCCGGCGAGATCACCTTGGGCGACGGCACGATGGATCTGGGCCGTGGCCCGATCGAGATGTTTTCGACCTACGACATGAACAGCCTCGACTGGTCCGGCGTCGATGTGGTGATGGAATGCACCGGCAAGTTCAACGACGGCACCAAGGCCCGCGCCCATCTTGAGCGTGGCGCCGGCAAGGTGCTGCTCTCGGCCCCCGGCAAGAACGTGGACCGCACCGTGGTCTACGGCGTGAACCACGCCGATCTGCAGCCCGGCGAGCGGATGATCTCGAACGGGTCGTGCACCACGAACTGCCTCGCCCCCCTCGCCAAGGTGCTGCACGAGACCATCGGCATCGAGTCAGGCATCATGACCACGATCCATGCCTATACCGGCGACCAGCCCACGCTCGACCGCCGCCATGACGATCTTTACCGTGCGCGCGCCGCCGCCATGTCGATGATCCCCACCTCGACCGGTGCCGCCAAGGCCCTGGGCGAAGTGCTGCCCGACCTCAAGGGCAAACTCGACGGCTCCGCGATCCGCGTCCCCACTCCCAATGTCTCGGCGGTGGACCTGACCTTCGTCGCCTGCAAGGACGTGACCGCCGCCGATGTGAACGCCGTCGTGGCCGAGGCCGCCGCCGGTCCGATGAAGGGCGTTCTGGGCTATGACCCCGAACCCAAGGTCAGCATCGACTTCAACCACACCGAGGAAAGCTCGATCTTCGCCCCCGACCAGACACGCGTCACCGGCAAGCGGCTGGTGCGGGTGCTGGCATGGTATGACAATGAATGGGGCTTCTCGTGCCGCATGGCCGATGTCGCCGTCGCCATGGGGCGCCTCGCCTGAGCCCACCTGTTGCCGAAAAGCGCCGGGTCGCACGCAAGCGGCCCGGCCCTATCTGTCTCGCCGTCTCAACCGGGATGACTTGCCCCGCGCAATCTGTCATCACTCGGTCAGCGTATGATTGCCACAGGGACCGAACCACAGCATGACCGACAGGATCGCCCTCTTTCTCGGTGCCATCGTCGCGGCCCTGCTGATCGCCGATTATGCTTATTTCGACTGGGCCAATACCTTGTTTCTGGCTCGCAAGATGCTGCTGCTGATCGAGTGGCTGGCCTTCTGGCGCTGACCTGAACCCTCACGACTCCACTACCGCACGGCTTGACCGCAAGGCAGACTTTCACGTATACGACGCCCATCTATGTTAGCGCTAACAATCCTCAGGGGGTCATCATGTCAGTCAAAGTCGCCATCAACGGATTTGGCCGCATCGGTCGCAACGTCCTGCGCGCCATCGTCGAATCCGGCCGCACCGATATCGAGGTGGTCGCGATCAACGATCTCGCCCCGGTCCACACCAACGCCCACCTGCTCGAATTCGATTCGGTCCATGGCCGCTTTCCCGGCACGGTCACCGTATCGGGTGATACGATCGACGTGGGCCGTGGCCCGATCTCGGTCACAGCCCTGCGCGATCCCGCCGATCTGCCATGGTCGGGCGTCGATGTGGTGATGGAATGCACCGGGCTGTTCACCGACCGCGACAAGGCCGCCCTGCACCTGCAGAACGGCGCGCGCTCGGTGCTGGTCTCGGCCCCCTCCAAGGGCGCGGATCGCACGGTGGTTTACGGCGTCAACCACGACAGCCTGCGCCCCGAGGACCGGATCGTGTCGAACGCCTCCTGCACCACCAATTGCCTCGCCCCCATGGCCAAGGCGCTGCATGACGCCATCGGCATCACCCGTGGCTTCATGACCACCATCCACAGCTATACCGGCGACCAGCCGACGCTGGATACCGCTCACAAGGATCTCTACCGCGCCCGTGCGGCGGGGCTGAACATGATCCCCACCACCACCGGCGCCGCGCGCGCCGTGGGGTTGGTGCTCCCCGAGCTTGCGGGCCGTCTGGATGGCACCGCGATCCGCGTCCCCACCCCCAATGTCAGCGTCGTCGACCTCACCTTCGAGGCCGCGCGCGACACCTCCGCCGAAGAAATCAACGCCGCCATCACCGCCGCCGGCTCCGACGGTCCGCTCAAGGGCATTCTGGATGTCTCCACGCGCGAGCTTGTCTCGTCAGATTTCAACCACCACCCCGCAAGCTCGATCTTCGCCACCGATCAGACGCGGGTGATGGACGGCACCATGTGCCGCGTGCTCAGCTGGTATGACAACGAATGGGGCTTTTCCAATCGCATGGCCGACACCGCCGTGCGCATGGGCGCCCTGATCTCGGGCACAGGCTCCTCGGGCAACAGCAAGGCACAGGCGCCCGAATACGCCTGAGCGCTGCGCTCTCAGGCGAATTTCGCCCGCAACCTCTCGCGGACCGGCGGCGTGACGAATTTGCTCACGTCGCCGTTCAGCCGGGCGATTTCCTTGACCAGCTTGCTGGCGATCGCCTGGTGGCTCGCATCGGCCATCAGGAACACCGTCTCGACCTTGTTGTCCAGCGCCCGGTTCATGCCGACCATCTGGAACTCGTATTCGAAATCCGCCACCGCCCGCAGGCCGCGCACGATCAATTGCGCCCCCACATCATTGGCGCAGTCGATCAGCAGGTTCTCGAACGGATGCGCCACGATCTCGGTGCCGGTCTGCTCGGTCAGCTTGGCGCATTCCTCCTCGATCATCTCGACCCGCTCCTCGAGCGAGAACAGCGGCCCCTTGTCTCGGTTGATCGCCACGCCGATGACCAGACGATCCACCAGCATCGCCGCGCGGCGGATGATATCGAGATGCCCAAGCGTGATCGGATCGAACGTGCCGGGATAAAGGCCAATGCGCATCGGGCGGCTCCCTGTGTCAGTCATTGCGCGTCACGCAACAATAATGCGCCCGGGAATGCAAGAGGCTCCGGCCAATCTCCCCGCCTCGACCGCTCCGAAAGAACAGAGCACGCCCCGCGCCGCCATCAGTACAGGTCATCTGGCATCAATAGCCCATGATCATGCCCTCAAGGGCATCCTTCTCCATCGACAATTCCTGCAGCCGTGCCTTGACCACGTCACCGATCGTGACAATGCCCACCAGCTTGCCATCGGTGACCACCGGCATATGCCGGAACCGCCCCTCGGTCATGCGCGCCAACACCGAATCCGAACTGTCCTGCAACACGCAACAGACCGGGTTCCGGGTCATCATCCCGTCCACCGTCTCGCTCAGGCAGACAGCCCCCTTCACAGCCAGCGCCCGCACGATATCGCGCTCCGACAGAATGCCATCCGCCGTGTCGCCCTTTTTGCTCACCACAAGGCCGCCGATCCGGCGCTCGGCCAGAATCTGCGCCGCCTCCGACACCAATGTGCCCGGCGTTACCGTGATGACGCCATCATCGCCCTTTGATCTCAGGATTTGCTGAACGAGCATGAACAGTCCTCCGCTCCGAATGCCCCGAACTTCAGCGTTGACGATAACCCCGCCCCTGTCAAGTTTCCCTCAAGTCTCGGCCTCCAGCCGCGCCACTTCCATGCGCATCCCCTCGACCAGCGCCGCCGCGAACCGGTTGAGCCGCTCCAGCCGCCGGTCATCGGCATGGCGCACCAGATAGAAACTCCGCGTCAGGCTGAACGCCTCGGGCAAGAGCTTGACCACACCGCGCACGAAGGGGATCGAGAAATCATGCACCACGCCGATCCCGCCCCCCTGCCGCACCCAGTTGATCTGCACCGAGACCGAGTTCGACGCCAGATTGACCCGCTCGATCCCCGCCTCTCGCAGATAATCCAGCTCCTTGTCGAAAATCATGTCCTGAATATAGCCCACCACCCGATGCCCCCTCAGATCCTCCAGCCGGGTGATTTTCGGATGGGCACGCAGATACCGCCGCGACGCCGCCAGATGCAGCTTGTAATCGGTGATCCGCTGCACGCTCAGCCGCCCGGCGGTGGGCGGGCTGACCGCGATCACCATATCGGCCTCGCGCCGGGTCAGGTTGAACACCCTCGGCAGCGCCACGATCTGCACCTCAAGATCCGGGTTCTCCTCGGCGATCCGCGCGCAAACCTGCGGCAAAACGAAATTCGCAGCCCCATCCGGCGCGCCGATGCGGATCTGTCCGGTCATCCCGCCTGACCGGCCCGCCATCTCCTCGGCCACGCCCTCCACGGCCTGCTCCACCCGCACCGCATGGCCCATCAGCCGCTGACCCGCATCACTCAGCGCATAGCCCATGGGCGATTTGGCGAAAAGCGGCACGCCCAGATCGGTCTCCAGCCGCGCGATTCGCCGCCCCACCGTGGCCGGATCGACCTTGAGGATACGCCCCGCCCCCGACAGGCTTTCCGCCCGCGCCACCGCCAGAAAGATCTTCAGATCGTCCCATTGCACGTCCATCCCCGCCCCCTTTGCATTTCTGCATGACCCTTTTGGAATATTGCCTCTGTTACAAATATATTTGCAAGGCTACCCTGCGCGCAAATCGTCATATCGGAGGACACCATGAAGGAACTCACCCATTATATCGGCGGCGAGCACGTCAAAGGCACATCGGGCCGCTTTTCGGATGTCTTCAACCCCGCCACCGGCGAGGTGCAGTCGCGCTGCCCGCTGGCCTCGTCCGAGGAAATGAGCCGCGCGGTCGAGATCGCCGCCGCCGCCCAACCCGCATGGGCCGCCACCAACCCGCAGCGCCGTGCGCGCGTGATGATGGAATTCGTCCGCCTGCTCAACCGCGACATGGACAAGCTCGCCATGGCGCTCAGCGCCGAACACGGCAAGACCTTCCCCGACGCCAAGGGCGACGTGCAGCGTGGCCTCGAAGTGGTCGAATACTGCATCGGCGCGCCGCAGATGCTCAAGGGCGAGTTCACCGACGGCGCCGGCCCCGGCATCGACATGTATTCCATGAAACAGCCCCTCGGCGTCACCGCCGGGATCACCCCCTTCAACTTCCCCGCGATGATCCCGATGTGGATGTTCGCGCCCGCCCTGGCCTGCGGCAATGCCTTCATCCTCAAGCCGTCCGAGCGTGACCCCTCCGTGCCCCTGATGCTCGCCGAGCTGATGGAAGAAGCGGGCCTGCCCAAGGGCCTCCTGCAGGTGGTCAACGGCGACAAGGAAGCCGTCGACGCGATCATCGACCACCCGGTGATCCAGTCCATCGGCTTCGTCGGCTCCACCCCGATCGCCGAATATATCTATGGCCGTGGCTGCGCGAACGGCAAGCGCGTGCAGTGCTTCGGCGGCGCCAAGAACCACATGATCATCATGCCCGACGCCGATATGGATCAGGCCGCCGATGCCCTCGTCGGCGCCGGATACGGGGCTGCCGGTGAACGCTGCATGGCGATTTCCGTGGCCGTGCCCGTCGGCGACGAGACCGCCGACCGCCTGATCGAAAAGCTGGTGCCGCGCATCGAAAAGCTCAAAGTCGGCCCCTACACAGCAGGCGACGACGTGGATTACGGCCCCGTCGTCACCGCCGAGGCGAAAAAGAAGATCCTCGGACTGGTGCAGTCCGGCATCGATCAGGGCGCCGAGCTGGTGGTCGATGGGCGCGACTTCTCGCTTCAGGGCTACGAGGACGGCTTCTTTGTCGGCCCGCATCTCTTCGACAAGGTGACCCCCGACATGGACATCTACACGCAAGAGATCTTCGGCCCGGTCCTCAGCACAGTGCGCGCCGCCTCTTACGAGGAAGCCCTCAAACTGGCGATGGACCATGAATACGGCAACGGCACCGCGATCTTCACCCGTGACGGCGACGCCGCGCGCGATTTCGCCGCGCGGATCAATATCGGCATGGTGGGCATCAACGTGCCGATCCCGGTGCCGCTGGCCTATCACACCTTCGGCGGCTGGAAAAAATCCATGTTCGGCGATCTCAACCAGCATGGCCCCGACGCCTTCAAGTTCTACACCCGCACCAAGACGGTCACCTCGCGCTGGCCCTCGGGCATCAAGGACGGCGGCGAATTCAACTTCAAACCGATGGAGTGATCGGCCCTCAGGGTTTGAGCCACGAAAAAAGGCGCCGCTCATGCGGCGCCTTTTGCTTTGTCCGATATGGTCTGCTCAGGCGCTCTTGCGCTTGCGCAGCAGCGCCAGAAGGCCAAAGCCCCCCAGCAACAGTGGCAGACCGGCGGGCAGCGGAATCGCCGCGATATGTTCATAGGACACCTTGATCGCCGCGACCTTGAATTCATCGTGCTTGTGATCCGACCCGATCCCGAGGAACTTGCCCGTCACCTGCTCGTCCTTGTCCAGCCAGACCTTGCCGTGATCGTCGCTGCTGCCATTGTAATACCATGTGGACTTGTACCACGGGTCCAGATCGACATCCGAATTGTACTCGTCCAGCGTCAGGCCCTTCTTGCCCATGAAATAGCTCGCGATTTCCACGTCATCATCATGGTCGAAATAGCTGACACCGACGAATTTCAGTGTCACCTCGCGGTTGAAGCTGAACAGCAGCATCTCATCGCCGCCACGGCCATCCACCCTGTGATCCTTGTCGCCCTTGAACTGCGCGCCAAGCCCGGTGCTCCATTGCCCGACATCGATCTGCTTCTTCAGATCGCCCTTGTTGTGCTTGAACGCGGTCACGGTCAGCTTCAGGTCGCCACTGGTATAGGAATGCGATCCCGCAACACCCGCATGACCACCCAGATGGAACACTTCGTGGACAGTGGCTGCGTTGACCCCCGTTGCCAGCACGCCAATCACTGCGGCACCCGCCAAGGTCGAAAGTCTATTGCGTCGGTTGGTCATGAAAAACCTCCAGGTAAATATTGTCATAAAAAGGCACGGAGGTAGAACATCGCCCAAAAAACGGGCCCAAGCACCAGCCGTACGAAGACTCAAAAAATCAATACATCGCGGCACTTATCATATTTCGGCAACTTTCCTAACACAATCCTGCACCCACACAGGACTTGGCGTCACTTTCGACACAAAACCCGCAATTCCCAAAGAATTGTTTCTCATTTGAGCGACAACACCCGACCGCCGCCGCACGGCGCTGATTCGTCTCTGCCCTCGGACCGCATCACGCATCGCTTGCCCAAACCGCCTGTCCCGTGCTGCAATGGACGCAAAACGACCACACCCGGAGATGCCATGGCCCTCACTCATCCCGAATTCACCATCGGTATCGAAGAGGAATACCTCCTCGTTGATCGTGACACATGCGCGCTGGCCGACGCCCCCAAGGGTCTGATGGAAGACTGCCAAAGCCGCCTCCAAGGTCAGGTCAGCCCCGAATTTCTCAACTGCCAGATCGAAATCGGCACCCGCGTGTGTCGCACCGTGGCCGACGCCCGCGACGATCTCAAACGCCTGCGCGCCACCGTGGCCGACTGCGCCGCGCGCTACAACCTCGCCCCCATCGCCGCCGCCTGCCACCCCTTCGCCGACTGGCGCAACCAGACCCATACCGACAAGGACCGCTACAACACGCTGGCCGGAGATCTGGCCGGCGTGGTGCGCAGGATGCTGATCTGCGGGATGCATGTCCATGTCGGCATCGACCCGCCCGACCGCCGCATCGACCTGATGAACCAGCTCAGCTATTTCCTGCCGCATCTTCTGGCGCTCAGCTGTTCCTCGCCCTTCTGGCAGGGCCACGACACCGGCCTCAACAGCTACCGGCTGACCGTGTTCGACAACCTGCCCCGCACCGGCCTGCCCCCCCGCATGGAAAGCTATGGCGAGTTCGAACGCTCGGTCTCGGCGCTCGTCGATCTCGGCGTGATCGAGGACAGCTCGAAAATCTGGTGGGATCTGCGACCCTCGCACCAGTTCCCCACGCTCGAAACCCGCATCTGCGACGTGCAACCCCGGCTGGAACACGCGCTCACCCTTGCCGCGATCACCCAAGCATTGGCCCGGATGCTCTGGCGTCTGGCAATCCGCAATCAGCGCTGGCGCATCTATGACCGCTTTCTGGTCTCCGAAAACCGCTGGCGCGCACAGCGCTACGGCGTGACCGAGGGGCTGATCGATTTCGGTCTGGGCGAGATCGTCCCGATGGGCGACCTGATCGAAGAGCTGATCGACCTGCTCGACGAGGACGCCGCCTTCTTCGAATCCCTGGCCGAAATCGAAGGCGCCCGTGACATGCTGCGCAGCGGCACCTCCGCGGGCCGTCAACGGCAGGTCTACGCCGACGCCCTGCAGGCCGAGGACGATCCCGACCACGCCCTGCGCGCCGTGGTCCGCCACCTGATCGAGGAATTCCACGCCGATCTCTGACCCCGAAAAACCGCACATCGCACCAAAAACCGCACCGACGCGATACCGACGTTATACCGACACGATACCGCAGCCCTTTTTCCCTGTTTTCCAAGGCACAAACCGCGATCCCGACGACGCCTTGCAAAACTCTTGCAAGAATTGATAATTAAACATGCGTTCAATTCGCTTGCGACCACCCCGAGGAGGAGGAAACCCGGCATGGACTTCGCGCTGACCGAAGAACAGACCGCCATTTTCGACATGGCTCGCGCCTTCGGGCAGGACAACATCGCGCCCCATGCGCGCATATGGGAGCGTGAGGGCACCATCCCTAAAAAGCTCTGGCCCCAGATCGCCGAGCTGGGCTTTGGCGGGCTCTACGTCTCCGAAGAGGGCGGCGGCTCGGGCCTATCCCGGCTTGACGCGACACTGGTTTTCGAAGCTCTATCAATGGCTTGCCCCTCGGTCGCTGCGTTTTTGTCGATCCACAACATGTGCGCCAAGATGCTCGACAGCTTCGCCTCCGACGAGATGAAAGCCCGCGTCATGCCCGGTGTTCTGTCAATGGAAACCGTGCTCTCCTACTGCCTCACCGAACCCGGCTCCGGCTCGGATGCCGCCGCCCTGAAAACCCGCGCCGGGCGCAGCAACGAGGGCTATATTCTCAACGGAACCAAGGCCTTCATCTCGGGCGGCGGCTATTCGGATGCCTATATCGTGATGGTCCGCACCGGCGAAGACGGCCCCCGCGGCATCTCCACAATCTATGTCGAAGACGGCACCCCCGGCCTCAGCTTCGGTGGCCTCGAAGACAAGATGGGCTGGCGCTCCCAGCCCACCGCACAAGTCCAGTTCGACGAGTGCAACATCCCCGCCCAAAACCTTGTCGGCGAGGAAAACAAGGGGTTTTCCTATGCCATGGCCGGGCTTGACGGGGGCCGGCTCAACATCGCCGCCTGCTCGCTTGGTGCCGCCCAACAGGCGCTCGACATGACCCTGACCTACATGGGCGAGCGCAAGGCCTTCGGCAAACCGATCGACCAGTTCCAGGCGCTGCAGTTCCGCCTCGCAGATCTGGAAATTCAGCTTCAGGCCGCCCGCACCTTCCTGCGTCAGGCCGCCTGGAAACTCGACACCGGCGCGCCCGACGCCACCAAATTCTGCGCCATGGCCAAGAAATTCGTGACCGAAGCCGGCTCCAACATCGTCAACCAATGCCTCCAGCTGCATGGCGGCTACGGCTACCTTGCCGATTACGGAATCGAAAAACTGGTCCGTGACCTGCGCGTGCATGAAATCCTCGAAGGCACGAACGAGATCATGCGCCTGATCGTGGCCCGTCAGATGCTGGCCGAACGATGAGCGATATCGACATCCGCATCCAGGGCCATGCCGGGCGGATCACCCTGACCCGCCCCAAGGCCCTGAACGCCCTGACCCATCAGATGAGCCTCGAGATCGAAGAGGCGCTCGATGCATGGCGCGACGATCCCGCCGTGGCGCTCGTGGTCATCGATGCTGCGGGCGACAAGGCCTTCTGCGCGGGCGGCGACATCCAGAAACTCTACGACACGGGCCGCGCGGGCGATCTTGACTACGGTCGCGGCTTTTGGCGCGACGAATACCGCCTGAATGCGAAAATTGCAGAATATCCAAAGCCTTACATCACGTTCTTGAACGGCTTCACGATGGGCGGCGGCGTCGGGATCGGCTGCCACGGCAGCCACCGGATCGTGGATGAGACCAGCCAGATCGCCATGCCCGAATGCTCCATCGGACTGGTGCCGGATGTCGGCGGCTCGCTTCTTCTGGCCCGCGCGCCGGGCCATCTGGGCGAATATCTCGGGATCACCGGCGCCCGCATGGGACCGGCCGACGCCATCCTTGCAGGCTTTGCCGACAGCTATATCCCCAGTCACCGCTGGCCCGATCTGATCGCCACGCTCTGCGACACCGGCGACATCTCGGCCATAGCCCTCGCAAGCGAGACGCCCCCGCAAGGGGCGCTGAGCAAGGCCCACCCCCTGATCGACGCCATCTTCGCGGGCGGCAGCCTCCATGACATCCTGCAGGCCCTGCAGCACGATGACAGCCCTCTGGCCCGGGACGCGCTCCAGAAGATCGCGCGCAATTCCCCCCTCTCCATGGCCTGCACCGTCGAGATGATCCACCGCTTGCGCGATCCCGCCGCCGATATCCGGCGCGCGCTCGATCTGGAATATCGCTTCACGTACCGCGCGATGGAGCATAGCGATTTCCTCGAAGGCATCCGCGCCCGGATCATCGACAAGGACAACGCCCCCAATTGGCGTCACGATCTCGATACGCTGCCCGCCAGCGATGTCAGCCGGATGCTGATGCCGCTCGACGCGGCACAACTCACAGACCACAAGGAAGGATAGGCCATGAAAATCGGATTCATCGGATTGGGCAATATGGGCGGCCCGATGGCGGCCAATCTCGCACGCGCAGGCCATGACGTGACCGGCTTCGACACCGCCGATGTCACCATCGACGGCGTCGCGCACGCCGCGTCTGCGGCCGAGGCCGCAACCGGCGCGCAGGTGGTCGTCACCATGCTGCCCAACGGGCAGATCCTGCGCAAGGTCGCAGCCGAGGTGATCCCCGCCATGGACAAGGGCGCCGTTCTGCTGGACTGCTCCACCGTCGATGTCGAAAGCGCCCGCGCCGTGGCCCGGCAGGCGCAGGACGCCGGGCTGTCCGCGCTCGATGCGCCCGTGTCGGGCGGCGTCGGCGGCGCTCAGGCCGGCACCCTCACCTTCATGGTCGGCGGCGACGAAACGGGGTTTAACATCACCAAAGAACTCTTTGATATCATGGGACAAAAAGCCGTTCACTGCGGCCCCTCGGGCAATGGTCAGGCCGCCAAGATCTGCAACAACATGATCCTTGGCGCCACGATGATCGTCACCTGCGAGGCCTTCGCTCTGGCCGACAAGCTGGGCCTCGACCGACAGGCGATGTTCGATGTGGTCTCCACCTCCTCGGGCTCCAGCTGGTCGATGACCACCTATTGCCCCGCCCCCGGCGTCGGCCCGCAAAGCCCCGCCGACAATGACTACAAGCCCGGCTTCGCCGCCGAATTGATGCTCAAGGACCTGCGCCTCGCCCAAGAGGCCGCCGCCGCCGCAGATGCCGACACCCCGCTTGGCGAAGCCGCGATGAAGCTCTACGCCAAATTCGTCGAACGCGAAGACGGGATGGGCCGCGATTTTTCGGCCATGCTGCCGCGCTTCGAAAAACGCGGCTACAGCTGACCCATGACCCCGCCTAATTGATCCATATCATATTCAGCTTTGCGAAGATGTGTCACACACGGGGCATCACTGGTGAAAGGAACGTCCCATGTTCAAGAAAAACGTCGGCGGCATTGACCGCGCACTTCGCATCCTCGTGGGCGCAGCGCTCATCGCGGGCTTCGCCCTCAATCAGGAAGGCGCCTATAGCTGGCTCTATCTCATCGGGATCATCCCGCTGGTGACGGGCATTCTGGGCACCTGCCCCGCCTATTCGATCTTCGGGTTCAACACCTGCGCTCTCAAGAAGTAACGCACAAGAAAGCGCAGCAGGCTTGGCTTGCTGCGCCCCCCGCCGCGAATGCCCCATAAGGCACACGCGGCCCCATGCCGCAAGCCAGCCGCCCCCCGCCTATTCCGCCGCCACCTTGCGCGCCGCCAGCATCTCCTTGAGATACCGCCCGGTATGGCTGCGCTCCACCTCGGCCACATCCTCGGGCGTGCCGACAGCCACGATCTCACCGCCGCCATCGCCCCCTTCGGGACCGATATCGATGATCCAGTCGGCGGTTTTCACCACATCGAGGTTATGCTCGATCACCACCACCGTGTTGCCGCTCTCGACCAGCTCATGCAGCACTTCCAGCAGCTTTTTCACATCCTCGAAATGCAGCCCCGTGGTCGGCTCGTCCAGAATATAGAGCGTCCGCCCCGTTGACCGCTTCGACAGCTCCTTCGACAGCTTCACCCGCTGCGCCTCGCCCCCCGAAAGCGTCGTCGCCTGCTGGCCCACCTTGATATAACCAAGGCCCACCCGCGCCAGCGCATCCATCTTCTCGCGGATGCTCGGCACCGCCTTGAACACCTCGCGGGCATCCTCCACCGTCATATCCAGCACATCGGCGATGGACTTGCCCTTCCAGCGGATTTCCAGGGTCTCGCGGTTATACCGCGCGCCGTTGCAGGTCTCGCAGGTCACATAGACATCGGGCAGGAAATGCATCTCGATCTTGATGACCCCGTCGCCCTGACACGCCTCACAGCGCCCGCCCTTCACGTTGAAAGAAAACCGCCCCGGCTTGTAGCCGCGCGCCTTGGCCTCGGGCAGCCCGGCAAACCAGTCGCGGATCGGGGTAAAGGCGCCGGTATAGGTCGCGGGGTTCGATCTCGGCGTGCGCCCGATGGGCCGCTGGTCGATATCGATCACCTTGTCCAGATGCTCCAGCCCCTTGATCGTCTCGCAGGGCGCCGGCGTCTGCCGCGCCCCGTTGAGCCGCATTGACGCGGTCTTGAACAGTGTCTCGATGGTCAGAGTGGATTTGCCCCCGCCCGACACGCCGGTGACACAGACGAACTTGCCAAGCGGGAATTGCGCGCTCACCTCTCGCAGGTTGTTGCCAGTGGCCTTGACCACCTCCACCACCTTGCCATTGCCCTTGCGCCGGTCGGTGGGCACTGCGATCTCGCGCGCCCCCGACAGGTATTGCCCGGTGATCGAGGCCGGATCGGCGGTGATCTCTTCGGGCGTGCCGTGGCTCACCACCTGCCCGCCATGCACGCCTGCGCCGGGGCCGATATCAAAGACGTAATCGGCGGTGCGGATCGCCTCTTCGTCATGCTCGACCACAATCACCGTATTGCCCTGATCGCGCAGGTTCTGCAGCGTCTGCAACAGCCGCCCGTTGTCGCGCTGATGCAGCCCGATGCTCGGCTCGTCCAGCACGTAAAGAACCCCGGTCAGCCCGCTGCCGATCTGGCTGGCCAGCCGGATGCGCTGGCTCTCGCCCCCCGACAGCGTGCCGGCATTGCGGCTCAGCGTCAGATATTCCAGCCCCACATTGTTGAGAAACCCAAGCCGCTCGCGGATTTCCTTGAGGATCGCGCGCGCGATCTCGTTCTTCTGCGCGCTCAGGCTTTCCGGCACGCCCGCGCACCATTCATGCGCCTCGCGGATCGACATCTCCACGACCTGCCCCACATGCAGCCCCGCGATCTTCACCGCCAGCGCCTCTTCGCGCAGCCGGTAGCCGCCACAGGTCCCGCAGGAGCGGTTGTTCTGATAGCGCTCGAACTCTTCGCGGATCCAGCTGCTGTCGGTTTCGCGATAGCGCCGCTCCATATTGGGGATCACCCCCTCGAAACTGCGTGTCACCTGATAGACGCGGCCGCCCTCGTCATAGCGAAACGGCATCTCCTCCTCGCCCGAGCCATGCAGGAACACCTGCTGCACATGGGCGGGCAGGTCCTTCCAGCGGGCGTTGCGGTCGAACTCGTAATGCTTGGCGATGGATTCGATGGTCTGCAGAAAATAAGGGCTCTTGCCCTTGCGCCAGGGCGCGATCGCCCCGTCGCTGATCTTGAGCGTGCCATCCGGCACCACCAGCCGCTCGTCGAAATAGAGCTCCGCCCCCAGACCGTCACAATCCGGGCAGGCGCCGAACGGCGCGTTGAACGAAAAGAGCCTCGGTTCGATCTCGGGAATGGTGAAGCCGCTCACCGGACAGGCGAAGTTCTCACTGAACGTATGGCGCTCCGGCTCGCCCTCGCCCTCCTTGGGCGCGGTCTCAAGAATGGCGATCCCGTCCGCCAGATCCAGCGCCGTGCGGAAACTGTCGGCCAGTCGCGTCTGCAAGCCGTCCTTGACCACGATCCGATCTACCACCACGTCGATATCGTGGCGGAACTTCTTGTCCAGCGTGGGCGGATCGTCCAGCTCGTGAAACGCGCCATCCACCTTGACCCGCTGGAATCCCTGCTTGCGCAGCTCCAGCATCTCCTTGCGATACTCGCCCTTGCGATCCCGCACGATGGGCGCCAGAAGATAGGCCCGCGTGCCCTCCTCCATCGCCATGACCCGGTCCACCATGTCCTGCACCTGCTGGGCCTCGATGGGCTTGCCGGTGGCCGGGCTATAGGGCGTGCCGACGCGGGCAAAAAGCAGCCGCAGATAGTCGTAGATTTCCGTCACCGTGCCCACGGTCGAGCGCGGGTTCTTGCTGGTGGTCTTCTGCTCGATGGAAATCGCCGGGCTCAACCCGCTGATATGATCCACATCGGGCTTCTGCATCATGTCCAGAAACTGCCGCGCATAGGCGCTCAGGCTTTCGACATAACGCCGCTGCCCCTCGGCATAGATCGTGTCGAACGCCAGGCTGGACTTGCCCGAGCCCGACAGCCCGGTGATCACCACCAGCTCGTTGCGCGGAATATCCACATCGATGGACTTGAGGTTATGCTCGCGCGCGCCGCGCACCTCGATATTCTTCAGCTCGGCCATGCCTGCCCCCGTGAACGCTGCCCTACAGATAGTGGAGCGCGTCGAGTCGTCCAAGTCAAAAAAGTGAACATTTCATGAACATGCACCCAAGCGCCTGCCCCGTCTCCGCATTCCGCGTGCAAATGCGCCGAAACCCGCTCTATTTCTGCGCCAGCGCCCAGGAACAGATGGGAAAATCCGGCTCATTGGTAAGATCGTCCCGCCCCCGGTCATAGGCCGGCGGCCAGGGCGTCTCGAAATTGCGCAGCGCCGCCGCGCGGTTGCCCCATTGCCCGGCGCGCACCTTGTCCTCGTCGAACCCCGCCTCGATCAGCAGGTTCTTCAAACCCCGCGCCGTCCAGCGCGAGCAATCCACCGGATCGCCATGCCACGGGATGTAAAACGGCACCGCAACCCAGAAATACCCCCCCGGCCTCAGCATCTCCAGCACGTTGCGCGTGGCGGCATAGGGCCGGTCCAGATGCTCCCAGACCTGGTTGGCCAGGATGATGTCGAAGCTCAGCGCCGCGCCATCCTCGTCGCGATACGGCCCCGCACAGACATCATAGGCGGGATAGCGATAGCGCCGATAGCTGCGGAACTGGAACCTGTGGCCGAACTTGCCCGAGACCTCCGCCGCGTCCATCTCCTCCAGAGGCAGCGCCTCCAGCCAGCGCCGCGACGTACGCTGCATCACAACCCTGTTCACACTCGGCACGCGCACATTCTCCCCGACAAACCCTCGACCAATTGTGCACGCCCCGCGCCACGCCGCAAGCCCGCGCCGCCGCGCGCGTTTCTTCTGGCCGCAAATATCCCGGGGGAGTCGATCAAATCCCCACGGGATTTGATCGGCGGGGGCCGCGCCCCCACCTTGCCCGCTCAGATATGGATCACCCGGTCATAGGCATCCAGAACCGCCTCATGCATCATCTCGCTCAGCGTCGGATGCGGGAAGACCGCGTGCATCAGATCTTCCTCGGTGGTCTCCAACTGGCGTCCCACCACATAGCCCTGGATCAGCTCGGTCACTTCCGCGCCGATCATATGCGCCCCCAGAAGCTCGCCGGTCTTGTCGTCGAAGATCGTCTTGATCACCCCCTCCGGCTCGCCAAGGGCGATGGCCTTGCCATTGCCGATGAACGGGAAGCGGCCAACCCGGATCGTGTGCCCGGCCTCCTTGGCCTGCGCCTCGGTCATGCCGACACTGGCGATCTGCGGCGTGCAATAGGTGCAGCCCGCGATGCTCTCGGGCTTGACCGGATGCACCTTATGCCCGGCGATCATCTCGGCGACCATGACGCCCTCGTGGCTCGCCTTGTGCGCAAGCCAGGGCGCACCCGCCAGATCGCCGATCGCATAGATCCCCTCGACGCCCGTGCGGCAATGGGTGTCGGTCACCACATGGGTCCGGTCCACCTTGACGCCAAGCGCCTCGAGCCCAAGCCCTTCGGTATTGCCCACGATCCCCACCGCCGAGATCACGCTGTCGAACTCGCGCGTTTCCACCTTGCCGCCGATCTCGATGTGGGCGGTCACCTTGCCCTTCTGACGATCGAGCTTCTTGACCATGGCCTTTTCAAGGATGGTCATGCCCTGCTTGGTAAACGCCTTCTTGGCCATGCCGGAAATCTCGGCATCCTCCACCGGCAGGATGCGATCCATCACCTCGACCACGGTCGTCTCGGCGCCAAGCGTGTTGTAGAAACTGGCGAACTCGATCCCGATCGCACCCGATCCGATGACCAGCAGCTTCTTGGGCATTCTCGGCGGCATCAGCGCGTGCTTGTAGGTCCACACGAGATCGCCATCCGCCTCGAGCCCCGGCAATTCGCGCGCCCGCGCGCCCGTAGCAAGCACGATATGCGGCGCTTCAAGCTCTTGCGCGCCGCTGTCGGTCTTGACGCTGACCCGGCCCTTGGCGGTCACCGTCGCCTCGCCCATGATCGCGGTCACCTTGTTCTTCTTCAGAAGGTGGCCCACCCCGGAATTGAGCTGCTTGGCAATCGCGCGCGAGCGTTTGACCACCGCCTCCAGATCATAGCCGATGCCATCGGCCTTCAGCCCAAACTCCTTGGCCCGGTGCATCAGGTGGAACACTTCCGACGAGCGCAGCATCGCCTTTGTCGGGATGCAGCCCCAGTTGAGACAGATACCGCCCATATGTTCGCGTTCGACGACCGCCACGCTCAGGCCCAGCTGGGCGCCCCGGATCGCGGCCACATAGCCCCCCGGTCCTGCCCCGATTACGATCATGTCAAAGGATTTCGCCGCCATCACCGACTCCGCTTCAGATTTTAGTTTGACATTAAACTATCTGACGCAGGATCACAACGCAGGACAGCACCCGCCGCCCTTTCGGGCGGCATTCAAGGGGGTTAACCCCTTGACGCTGATGATGATATTTCCGGTTTTCCCCGGTTTCCACCGGGACGCCCACCCCAGCCCTCAGGCCGGCTCAGGCCGCGGCCGCCGCCTGGAATTCACGCAAGGTCGCGCCATAGCCGCCCTTGGCGACATAGTCGCGCTCATGCCCGGTGCTCGCGCGCTCCAGCGCCTCGTTGCGATAGGGGAAGCGGCCGAACTTGCGGATCACCTCGCGATGCGCGCGGGCATGCAGCAGATTGTCGGCGCCGGTCTCGGGCATCCGCTCGCAGATCAGCCGCACGCAGCGGTCCTGATCGCACAGGTTCTCCGAATGCATCAGCGGCAGGTAATAGAACTGCCGCGCCGGCTCGTCGATGCGCATGTCCCATTTGCGGTGGATCGCCGCCTTGGCCACGGCCAGCCCGATCCGGTCGGTGGCAAAGGCCCGCCCCTCGCCGCGGAACATGTTGCGCGGGAACTGGTCGGTGAGGATGATATAAGCCAGCGTGCCGCTCGGATAGGTCAACCAAAGAGCATGGGTGCCCTCACTGGCGCCGCGCCATGTGTCTTCGAACCGGTCCCGGATCGTCTGATCCAGCGCTTCGGTCGGGTTGTACCAGCCTTCCGGCCCAACCTCGTCCAACCAGAAACCCAATACATCCTCGGGCGCTACCATAGGGTCCTCCTTGTGGCCGCTGACGGCCTCAACCTCATGTTACAAAAACGTTAACTTGACTTGCGCCGCGAAAGATAGTCACGAATTACTACAATCTAAGGGGTATGCGTGACGTTAGCGCAACCGTCGGCGCATTTACGCCGATCCTTGCGGCGTGTTGGCCGCCGCCTCTTCGGCCTGCTCGGCCTGCTCCAGCGCATATTCCTGCGCCGCCTCCACCGCCACGACCGATGCGCTGGCCGGCAGCGCGGCGAAGCTTTCCGTCTCGCTGACAGCCGGGGCCGCGCGCTGCGTCATCCGGTAGGCGGCATAAACCGCCATCGTCAGGGTCAGCACCGCGACGATCAGGAAAAACGCCGACGGGCCCATCTTGCCCATCGCCCAGCCGGTGATCGGCGGTCCGGCCACAGCACCCAGACCGTTGATGAACAACAAACCCCCCGAGGCCGCGGCCATGTCGTCGCGCTCGAGAAAGTCGTTGGTATGGGCGATCAACAGCGAATAGAGCGGGTTCGACATCCCCCCGATCAGCAGCCCCGCCACCAGCAGCATCGCAAAGATTTCGCCCAGCAGGAAGCCGATGATCGCACCGCTGGCACAGACCAGCGACGCCACGAAGATCAGCACCCGGCGATCCATCCGGTCCGACAGCCAGCCGATGGGATATTGCAGCACCAGCGCCCCGATGAAAAACGTCGCAACGAAGGTCGAGATCTGCGCCACGCTCAGTCCCGCCTCGGCCCCGAAGACCGGCGCCATGCCGAATTGCGCCGCAAAGACGCCCCCCAGCAGGAACATGCCCACACAGCCAAGCGGCGAGGTGTCGAGGATCTGCCGCAAGGTCATCGGCTTGGTCGTCCCGAAGGCGGGCGTCGGACTGATCGACAACAGGATCGGCGCAAAACTCAGCGACACCAGCACCGACGGGATGATGAACAGCACGAATCCCCCCGGATCGGCCACCAGCATCAGCGCCTGCGCGCTCACGATGCCGACCATCTGCACGATCATGTAGGCCGACAGCGCCTGCCCCCGCGTCTCGTTGGTGGCCGAGTTGTTCAGCCAGCTTTCCGCCGTGACATAGACGCCCGAAAAACAAAAGCCGATCAACACGCGCCCCAAACCCCATGCAATCGGATCGGTCAGCGTCGGATAAAGGATCATCACCGCTGAAATCAACGAGGCCAGCGCCGCGAAGACCCGCACATGCCCCACCCGCCGGATCATCTCGGGCGCCATGCGCGACCCGAAGAGGAAGCCCACGAAATAGCCCGCCATGACCAGCGACATCGAAAAGGTCGAAAACCCCTCCAACTCGCCGCGAATGCCCAGCAACGTGCTTTGCATGCCATTGCCAACCTGCAACAACATCATGCCCAGCAAAAGCGCCCATGCGCCGTTCAGAACCTGCAGCATCCGTCAAACTCCGCACAAAAAGGGGTGCCGGACCCGTCCGCCACCCTTCCGGCGTGCCAGCAAATCAGTCCGGGATCAACAACGAAGCGTCCCCATAGGAAAAGAACCTGTAGCGATTTTCGACCGCGTGATCGTAGATATCCTTGATCCGGTCCTGCCCCATCAGCGCCGAAACCAGCATCATCAGGGTGGATTTCGGAAGGTGGAAATTCGTCATCAGCGCATCGGCCACCCGAAACGTGAAGCCGGGATAGATGAAGATATCGGTCTCGCCCTCCCAGGGCGCGATCGCGCCACTGGCCTGTGCGGCACTTTCGATCAGCCGCAGCGCGGTGGTGCCCACCGGGATCACCCGCCCGCCCGCCGCCTTGGTCGCGGCGATCTCGGCGGCGGCAGCCTCGCTCACCCGGCCCCATTCCGCATGCATCCTGTGGGTGGTCACATCCTCGACCTTGACCGGCAGGAACGTGCCCGCCCCCACATGCAGTGTCACATGGCTGAACGTGACGCCCATCGCCTCCAGCCGCTCAAGGAGCTCGGCGTCGAAATGCAGCGACGCGGTGGGCGCCGCCACGGCGCCCTTATGGCGCGCCCAGACGGTCTGGTAATCGGTGCGGTCCTGCGCGTCGGCGGCCCGCCGCGCGGCGATATAGGGCGGCAGCGGCATGGCCCCCGCGTCATTCAGCGCCGTATCGAACGCCTCGCCCTCAAGGTTGAACCGCAACAGCCCCTGCCCCTCACGCCGCGCCAGCACCTCGGCCTCCAGCCCCGCGCCAAACACGATCACCTCGCCGTCCCGCACCTTCTTGAGCGGCTTGACCAGCGCGCTCCAATCGCCCTCCGGCCCCGGCTCCAGCAAGGTCACCTCGATCTTGGCTTGCGTCACCCCCTCGGGTCCCTCGCGCCGCCGCATCCCGCTCAGCCGTGCGGGGATCACCGCCGTGTCGTTCAGCACCAGCCGGTCCCCGGGCCGCAGAAAATCACCCAGATCGCGGACGATCGCATCCCGGATCGCATCGCCCTGCGCCACCAGCAGCCGCGCCGAGGATCTGGGCCGTGCGGGCCGTGTCGCGATCAAATCCTCCGGCAGATCGAAATCGAAATCGCTCAGCTTCACCTGTCGTTCTCCCATGGCGCCCGCCTGACGCCCTGCCCGCGATCCGCCGGCGCGCCCTCGTCCTGTGCCTCTTGCGGTGCGCCGATACCATCTGGCGGCGGGCGGCGAAAGAGATCGCGAAACACCCCCGGCGTCAGGATCGACAGCGGGTTCACCCTCACGCTCGGCGCATCCACAGATCCCCGCATCTCGTAATTGACGCCGACGATCCCCTCGCCGCGCCGTGTGAAAAGGCCCCCCACCGCATTGACCAGATAAAAGGGCGACAACACGCCATTCATGTCCAGCTGCCGACTGCCGGGATAGTAATAGCCCTGCATCGAGATCCCCATCGACGCGCCCACCGCACTGCCCGCCAGAACCGCGACGCGCTCGGGCGTCAGCTCGAACTGCGCCTTCACTTCGCTGAAATGGATGCCTTCTCCATCGAGCTGCTCCAAAAGCCCCACCACGCTGATCGCATTGAGCAGATCCGCCAGCGCCGGTGCATCGGTCAGTCGCACATTTGCGACCGACAGGGAGCCGAAATAGCTGCCCGGCGCCTGCGCCGGCACCAGCGTCAGGGACATCTCCCCTTGCCTCGCCTGCCGCAAAAGCCCCGCCGAGGCCAGCACGCCGCCCGCATCCCCGGCCATGATCTGGAACGCGCTGCGCCCGTCTTTCGGCACGATGCTGCCCGTGATCGCAGCCCCCTCGTTCACCCTTGCGGTAAAGCGCCCCGTCGCACCCCCCGCCATGTCCAGATCGGCCCGGAAATCCGTCAGCGTGATCCCCTCGGATATCACCAGCCGGTCCAGCGCCAGCGACACCGGCCCGCCGCGCCGCGGCCCGCCGCCATCAGGGCCGCGCCCATCCCCGGCAAGCGACGTGCGGCGCAGATCGACCATGCCGCCAGACACCAGTATCTGCGGCGCGCGATCCACCCCGCGCCCCACCAGATCCACCGGCGCGCTCAGCCAATCGCCAAGCCGCACCCTCGAAAACCGCGCCCGCTCCAACGTGCCATCCGCTTGCAGGCTCACACTGCCCTGCGCTTGCAAGCCTCCCGCATCCAGCGCCACCAGATCGATCTGCGGCGGCGCGCCAAGCGTGCCCGACACTTCCAGACTGCCCCTTGCCTCCGCCGGCAGCGCCCAGTCCAGCTCGGGCAGCCGCAGCGCCACACCCGCCAGATCCGAACGCAGCGTGAACTGCCCCGGCGCCCCGCGCGGCAGGACGATCTCCACATCGGCGCGCCCCTGCCCTGCAAGGCTTCCGGGCGGCAGCCCGACGCGGAATTCGTCCACGAATCGCTCCGACAGCTCGATCCAGCCGCTCACCCGGCTTGTGCCATCGGCCTCCGGACCAAGCGCGCTCTGCCAGCTGCCCTCGACCGGCACCTGCCCGATCCGTCCCGCGCCGCTCACGCTCACACCCGAATTGCCGGCCTTGAGATCCAGCACCGGCGCTGCGATCACCCTGCCCTGCACAAGGCTCTCGCTGCGCACATCACTCAAGGTGCCCACCACGTCGAACGCCACTTCGTCGGGCTGCAGACCGGGCTTGAGCAGGAAATCCAGCCGCCCGGCAAGCCGCGCCTGACCATCCGCCAGCGTCACCGGAAGATTGGCCTTGGTCATGAAGCCGAAGGGCTTTTCGTTCAGCAGCGACAGCGCCGCCGTGACCGCGCTTTGCGTGCTCAGCCGCGCGCGGGCCGGGCCGCGATTGACCCGGACATCGGGGATGATGAAACTGGTGCCTGAAATGTCGATCCGCCCGCCCTGCGCCGCCGTCACATGACCGCTATCGGCGGTGATGACAAAGCGATTGTCACTCAACGAGGCATGGCCTGTTGCCGCCTCGATCACCGGCACATCCTTGACGAACTGCGTCTCCAGCCCGGTGAAGTCGAAACCAAGGAACACATCCGCCGGGCGCCCCGGATCGGCGCGCAGCGCCAGCTGCAGGTTGCTCAGATCGGCGGCGCGCACATTCTGCGCGATCCACTCGCGGGTCACCGGCGTGACGCTGCGCGGCCACAACGCCTGCAGCCGGTCGCTGTCAAGCGCATCCATCCGCCCATCGAGCGCCAGCCGCCAGCCCTGCGCCCCGGCGATCAGATCGCCCTTCAGAACCATCCGCGCCCCCTGATCGCTCAGGCTCAATTGCCCAAGCGTCAGCCGGAACGGATCAAGCCGCAGCCGCATGTCCATCACCGCCTGCTCGATCTCGACCGGTTCGGGATAAAGCCCCTCGGGATTGGCGCGGATATCGGTCAGGCGGAACTGACCCAGCAACTCGCTTGGCCAGCCCTGCTCCATCCCCACAAGATACGCCTGCCCCTCGGCGCGCGCCGTGACCCAATTGCTGGTCAGCGTCACATCGCTGAAGCGCATCGCCTGATCGGCGGGATCATAGGTGAAATAGACCCGCGCCTCCGAGAACGGGATCGGCTTGGTCGCCTCGTTGGGCCGCAACTCGCCTTCGGTGATATGCAGCGTGGCATTGAGCGGCCCCAACCGCCCCTCGTTGTCGACCGAAGCCCTCAGCGCCCCCGAGATCGGCGCATCCAGCGCCTCGAGCCAGGTCAGCGCGGGCGACTGCCCGGCAATGTCGCGCGCCGGCATATCCTCGAACGTCACGCCGAAATCCGCCGCCGTCTGGCCGATCCGGCGGGTGTAATTCATCGCCAGCGTCGTGGCGTAATCCCGTGCGCCCAAAAGGGCCACATCGCCCCGGATCGTCAGATCGTCACCGCTGCGCGTCATCTCCAGCCGCCCGCCATCGGCCGACCAGGCGCGCTCGGCCCGCGCATCCTCGTAGCGCAGCGTGAGGTTGTCGGCGCTCAACTGGCGCAGCGCCGCGAATTGCGGCCGCTCCAGCAACGCATCAAGCCGCGAGGCAAGCTCGGCCACACTCATCGTCTCGTCGGGCTGCGGCGCGGCCTCCCCGACACTCAGCCCGATGCGCCCATCGGCAGAGCGCCGCAGGATCACCCGCGCACCCGACACGCCGATTTGCGCCGGTTGCAGATCGCCGCGCATGAGCGGCCTCAGCGCCACCGTCCCGCGCACATCCAACAGACTGGCCAACAGCGCCCCATCCGCGCCGCGCAGCGTCACATCGCTCAGGTGCAATTGCGGCGTCCAGTCCTCCTCGATGCGCAGCCCGATGCCCCCGAATCCGATCGAAACCCCGTCGATATCGGCATTGATCGCGGTGGTGATCCGGTCCTGCAGCCATGCGGGGGCCGCATAATCGCGCCCCGTCGCCATCGACAGCGCCACGGCTAAGGCCACGGCCAGCACCGCAAGCGTCAGGATCGACCATAACGCCGCTGTCCTGACTCGGCTGCCGCCTGACGTCTCTTGCTGGGGTTCGCTCATTCGTCTCGCTCGATCGGTCCGGTCGCCCGGACCAGATGCCTGATGCCTTTAATCCGGCGTGTCCTGCCCTAATATGACCCCGAGTCGCAGCCATAACAAGGAAGACACCATGCCAGATACCGGCGCATCCGCTCCCGATTTCACTCTGCCCCGCGATGGCGGCGGCGAGATAACCCTTTCCGCCCTGCGCCCCGCGCCGGTCGTGCTGTTCTTCTACCCGCGCGACGACACGTCGGGCTGCACCAAGGAGGCCATCGCCTTCACCACGCTCAAGGCCGATTTCGAAGCGGCGGGCGCGCAGGTCTTCGGCATCTCCAAGGACGACATCGCCGCCCATGACAAGTTCCGCGACAAACACGCGCTCGAGGTGCCGCTCCTCTCCGATGCCGACTCCGACGTCTGCGAAACCTACGGCGTCTGGAAGGAAAAAAGCATGTATGGCAAGAAGTTCCTCGGCATCGAACGCTCCACCTTCCTGATCGACGGCGACGGGCAGATCGCCCGCGTCTGGCGCAAGGTCAAGGTGCCCGGCCATGCCGAAGAGGTGCTCGACGCGGTGCGCGCGCTTTGAGCGGCCAGACACTGACCCAGATGGCGGTGGAGGTGCTCTCCACCGCCGATGGCCGCGAAAAGACCGCCCTCTCGCGTCGCCATGCCGCCGCGTGGTTCGCCGCTCGCGACGCGGGCGCGCCCCTTCCCATCGGCACAGCACTGCCTCCCCTGCGCCCCGCGCGCCCCGACCGCCCCGAGCTTCTGGATCCGCGCGACGTGCCGCGCCGCCGCCCCGGCAGCGCGCAGGGCCGGCTCGCGATCCTGCATGCCGTCGCCCATATCGAGCTCAATGCCGTGGACCTGCACTGGGACATCATCGCGCGCTTCGGCCATGTCCCCATGCCCATCGGCTTTTATGATGACTGGGTTAAATCCGCCGACGAAGAATCCAAGCATTTCAACCTGATATGCGACTGTCTTGAAGCACATGGCAGCCATTACGGCGCCCTTCCCGCCCATGCTGGCATGTGGCGCGCCGCCGAAGACACCGCCCAGGACCTGATGGGCCGCCTTGCGGTCGTACCCATGGTGCTCGAAGCCCGTGGCCTCGATGTCACCCCCGGCATGATCGAGATCTTCCGCAAGGCCGGCGACACCGCCACAATCGAGGCGATGCAGGTGATCTATGCCGAAGAGGTGCACCATGTCGCCTACGGCTCGAAATGGTTCCACTTCCTCTGCGGTCGCGAGAACACGGATCCCACACAGGCATTTCACGAGCTTGTCCGCACCTATTTCCACGGCGCCCTCAAGCCGCCCTTCAACGAGGAAAAGCGCGCCGAGGCCGGAATTCCCCCTGATTTCTACTGGCCTCTGGCCGATCAGCCCTCTTCGAAAGCATAGGCAAGCCCTTGGGGATCGGCGATTTTTCGCCGCTCCGGCAACAATACGCCCATTTTCCGGACATCATTGCCCAAAAACCTTGCCCTGAGCGATTCCACTCGATAAGCCACTTTTTGCAGGCGTCCGGTCACAAAAGATGACCAGTTGCAACAAACGCCGCGATTGAGAAGGGTTACAAGGGACGGTCGTCTTGCGGACAAGAATTGCAATCAGGCTTCATACCCTGCTCGAGCAGCATTTCCCCGAGCGTCGGGTCTTCCTCAAATCTGATACCGATACCCGCTTCATCCGGCTCCGACCTCATTCTCAACTTCTGGCCTTTCTCGGCGCCTCCTCCATCGTCGCCTGGGCCATCATCGCCACGGCCATCCTGCTGATGGACAGCATCGGATCCGGTAATTTCCGCGAACAGGCCAAGCGCGATCAACGCACCTACGAATACCGCCTCAACGACCTCGCCGAGGAACGCGACATGCGCGCCGAAGAGGCTCTGGCCGCTCAGGAACGCTTCAACTCGGCGCTCGAACAGATTTCCCTCATGCAATCCGAATTGCTGGCCTCCGAAACCCGGCGCCGCGAAATGGAAACCGGCATCGAGGTCATTCAGACCACGCTGCGCCGCGTGATGAGCGAGCGGGAAAACGCCCGCGATGAACTGACCGCCCTCGCCGAGGCCATGCAGGACTCCGGCACAGCCCCCGGCGCTTCGGTGGAAGATGGCAACGGCACGGTCGATTTCCTCGCCGCCGCCCTTCAGGAAACCGCCGAACAGCGTGACCAGATCGAGCGTGACGCGCATGACGCGCTGCTGCAGGCCGATGAAATGGCCCTGCAGATCGCCCTGATGCGCGACCAGAACGATCAGATCTTCAGCCAGCTTGAAGACGCCATGACCATCTCGGTCGAACCGCTCGACAAGATGTTCCGCGCCGCCGGCATGGACACCGAAAAGCTGCTCGACACCGTGCGCCGCGGCTATTCCGGTCAGGGCGGCCCCCTGACTCCGCTCAGCCTGTCGACCCGCGGCGAAGCCCCTTCGGGCGACGAGGCGCGCGCCAATGAGATCCTCAATCAGATGGATCGGCTCAACATCTACCGGATCGCCGCCCAGAAAGCCCCCTTCGCAACGCCGCTGCGCAACGCCTTCCGCTACACCTCCGGTTTCGGGATGCGGTGGGGCCGGATGCATGAGGGCACGGATTTCGCCGCGCCGCATGGCACGCCGATCTATTCCACCGCCGATGGCGTCGTCATTCACGCAGGCTGGCTTTCGGGCTATGGCCGTCTGGTCAAGATCAAGCACGAGTTCGGAATCGAGACCCGCTACGCCCATCTATCCAAAATCCGCGTGACCGAAGGCCAAAGGGTCTCGCGCGGAGAGCGGATCGGTGATATGGGCAATACTGGACGTTCCACGGGCACACATCTACACTACGAAGTCCGTGTCGGCGGCAAGGCCGTCAACCCCATGATCTATATCAAGGCTGCTAACGATGTTTTCTAAAAGCAAAATCAACGATCCCGCCCCCAAGGCAGAAGATCCCAGACAGACCTCCACGCCTGACCGGTCGGCCGACACTTCCTACTCCGGCTCCGAGTTCAAGGCATCGGCGCCCAAGGCCAAGCCGCCCGCGTCGGTCCTTTCGGCGGATCTGCACATCACCGGCAACCTCAAGACAACCGGCGATATTCAGGTCGAAGGCACCGTCGAAGGCGACATCCGTGCGCATCTTCTGACGGTCGGCGAAGGCGCCACCATCAAGGGTGAGATCGTCGCTGATGACGTTGTCATCAACGGTCGCATCGTCGGTCGCGTGCGTGGCCTCAAGGTGCGTCTGACCTCGACCGCCCGTGTCGAAGGCGACATCATCCACAAGACCATCGCGATCGAATCCGGCGCCCATTTCGAAGGCTCGGTGCAGCGGCAGGACGATCCTCTGAACGCCAAGTCGAACGCGCCCAAAACGCCCGGCGCCTCGGCACCTGCTTCTTCCGCATCTGCATCCGCAAGCGCACAGCAACCCGCCGCCAAGGCCGGCTCCTGACGCGCCACGCGCAACCGGGACACACACACGCAAAAGGCGCCCTGCTTCGCAGCGGCGCCTTTTTCTTGTCTGCGGCACGGTCACAGCGCCGCGAATCGTCGGCTCACACCGCGCGCCGCTCGACCAGCGCCGCGATCCCCATCGCGCCCACTGCCCCCACCGCGTTGAACACCAGATCGAGCGCCGTGTTGTAATACCCGCCCACATTCGTCTCGGGCACCATCAGCACCGCCGTGAACTCGATCATCTCGTTGAGCGATCCCAGCCCCATCGCACCGATCACCGGATAGACAAGCGCCGTGGCACTGCCCGCCGTCCTCGGGAAATGCCGCAACAGCAGATGCCGCAACAGCCACGCCGTCACCGCGAACCCATAGGCATGCACCAGCTGATCGTATTTCAGGATGACATAGCTCTGCGTCTCGACCAGCCGGATCAGCACCAGATTGTAAAGCACCGACCCATCGACCGGCACCCCACCCCCCGCCATATGCGCCAGCCCCCAGACCGACAGCGCCCAAAGCATCGCCGCCGGATAGGCCGCCTTGCGCAGCGACAGTCCTATCATCGCCACAAGACAGATCATCGTGACGACATAGACGATGAATTCGCTATTGCCGATCGACAGGAACCACAGGGTGAACGCCACGACATAGCTTGCCGTGAAGACGGCGACGGCGGTTTCGGATCGGGTCAGTGCCATCTGTAAACCTCACCCTTCGGTGACACTGCGGCGGGCATTTGTGTACGGAAGGGACACAAATCCCGCCCAAGCGGGCGTGTTTGGTCCCAAACCCGTGTAGGTTTCGTACGAACCCTACACATTGAAACCGGGCGTCACGCCTCCAGCTCGGCATCCCAATACAGGAAATCGAGCCAGCTTTCATGCAGGTGATTGGGCGGAAACTTGCGGCCCATATTGCGCAACTGCTCCGCGCCCGGCTGGCGCGGCGGCTTTTGCAGGCTCATGCCCGCGTGCCGTAAGCTCTTGGATCCCTTGCGCAAATTGCATTTGCTACAGGCTGCGACCACGTTCTCCCAACTGGTGATTCCCCCGCTGGCGCGCGGCACCACATGATCAAAGGTCAAATCCCCCTTCGCCCCGCAATACTGACAACAGAACTCATCGCGTAGAAAAAGATTGAACCTCGTAAACGCAACTCGTTTCTGCGGCTTCACAAAATCCTTCAGAACGATCACGCTCGGGATGCGAATCTCGGTGCTTGGACTGCGCACCGTGTGCTCATATTCTGCAACGATATCAACACGATCAAGGTAAACCGCCTTGACGGCATCCTGCCAGGACCAGAGCGACAAAGGGTAATAGGACAAGGGCCGAAAATCAGCATTCAGAACCAGCGCGGGATTCTGTCTCAGTGCCGCCGGTTCCCGGACGAACTCGGTTCTGAATTCACCGTCCATCTTTCATACAGCCCCCGCTCGATCCATGCCCTAAGCCGACCTCGGGACGGGACTCGCCGCCCCTTTCTGTGGATAACTATATATCGTGTTCGTCACCTGACAAGCCCCACATATTCGGCAGATATAGGGGATGCGTAATCCGCCCTCGTAACGCCAATATGACACTTATCCACAGGTGTCGGAGCGGTTTGTGGCTCTGGTCTTTCGGGGGCTGGCCGCCTCGCCAGATCAGCCCCCAAAGCCGCGCGCGGCCCATCACCGATGGTCATCCGATTACGGGAAATATCTTCCGCAGCGCAGATTCCTACTGGAACTACGCTCTCTATCCCACTGAAAATTCTATGGAATGCTCAGACTCTTGTCAGCGAGAATAAGCCTTCAGAAATTCAGCTTGTCGCGTATGAAGGCCAGCGCCACCTGCAGCCCGTCGGGCGCAATGCCATGCGCGGTGCCCTTCATGACATGCGCATAGACATCCTTCCACCCCCCCGCCTGCAGCGCCTCGGCGGCCTGCGGCAAGGATTGCGGCGGCACCACATCATCTGCATCGCCATGAATCAGAATCACCGGCGGTCGCGATACCGCCTCATCTTCCAACAATTCAGGCCGCAAAAGCCGCCCCGAGAAGGCAACGATGCCCGCCACCGGATCCTCCCGGCGCGGCGCGACATGCAGCGCCATCATCGTGCCCTGACTGAACCCGAACAGAACAACCTGCTCGGGCATCACATCCTCATCCACCATCAGCGCATCGAGAAACGCGTTCAGATCATCCGCCGCCGCAAGCAACCCGCGCTCGGATTCCTCTTCGGACGAGCCGTCGATCCAGGGGATCGGAAACCACTGGTATCCCGTCGACATCATCGGGATCGTCTCGGGCGCGTCCGGCGCCACGAAGAGCGTGTCCGGCAGATGCTCGGTCAGCACATCGGCAATCCCCAAAAGATCCGCCCCGTTCGCGCCATACCCATGCAGGAACACCACGACCGAGCGGGTTGTTCCCGAATGTGGCTCCTTGCGGCCCGCCTGCAATATGCGTGTCATCTGGTCAATATCCCCTCTGTTTCACAAGCGCATCGCACAGCGCAGGTCATCGCGCAATATCGCGCGGTTCATTTCGGCATGCGCCCGAGCATCTAGCGGACCCCCTCGCGCCGGATGCGCTGCGCGTAATAGGCCCACAAGATCCGCGCCGCGACCGACCTCCAGGGGCGCCACGCTTCGGACATGGCGCGCAGCGCGCGTTCATTGGGCCGTTCCGGCAAGTCGTAAAGAAGCCTCGCGCCCTCCTGCAAAGCCAGATCACCCGGCGCGAACACGTCTGCCCGCCCGAGACTGAACATCGCATAGATTTCAGCGGTCCAGACCCCGATGCCCGGCACTTCGGTCAGGGTCTCGATGACCTGCTCTGTCGGCGCATCGCGCAAGGCGCGGTAATCGATGCGCGCCCCGGCCAGTGCGCGGGCATAACGGATTTTCTGCCGGCTCAGACCGGCGGCGCGCAGGTCATCATCGCTGGCCCACAGGATCTTGCGCGGCCCGGTCAGCTTTGCACCCTTCATCCGCGACCAGATCGCATCGGCTGCCGCGACACTGACCTGCTGACTGACGATCGCATTGAGCAGCTGTTCAAAGCCGTCCTGTCGCCGTCGCAACGGCAGCGGGGCAGTCAGATCATGGGCATGGGCCATGCGCGGACAGGCCGCGCGCAGATGGGTCGCACCTTCTTCGACATCGTCGAGCGTTTCGATGATGCGCCCGATCACAGCCGTGCCACCCAGTCCAGCGCCTGACGGGCGGTTTCTACTCTGAACGCATCGGGTTGTCGCGGTCGGTTGAGCATGATCACAGGAATACCAAGCTGTCGCGCGGCATGCAATTTCGTGCGCGGCACCTCGCCACCGGCATTCTTGACAATGAGCCAGTCGACCGCGAGCCGGGAAAAGGTGTTGATTTCATCCGCAACCGAAAAGGGCGGTCGCCCGATCAGGAATGCGCCATTGGGAAAGGGAAACGGCGCCTCGGGCGGGTCGATCTGGCGGCAGATCAAACGACAGGACGAAAGATTGGCGAAGCGGGCAAGCGTTTGCCGTCCGGTGGCAAGAAACACCGTAGAGCCCGGCGCGACATGATCGGCTGCCTGTTCCTCGTGATCCAGCATTGTCCAGTCATCGCCTGTCTCAGGCTCCCATGGGGCGCGCAGCACCTGACAATAAGGCAGACCCAGCTCATGACATATCCGGGCACTGCGCGCGCTGATCCGATGCGCGAAAGGATGCGTGGCGTCCAGCACCGCGCTGATGCCCGCCTCGGTCAGATAGGCCCGAAAACCCTCGGCGCCACCAAATCCGCCGATCCGCGTGGGCAATCCGGTGGGTTTGGGTGCCCGTGTCGCCCCGGCCAGAGATGCGATGGCGGCCCTGCCCTCGGCGGCCAGTTCGCGCGCGATCATCTGCGCCTCGCCGGTGCCGGCCAGCAAGAGCAGCGTCATGCGCCAGCCCTCGCGATGATCCGGCCCTCGCGGTCGATCACAACGGTATCCGCGATCACCTCTGCGGGAAGCATTGCGCGCACATTGTCCAAGGCCGCGCGTGCAACCCAATCAGCCATCGGCGCGCCGATGCTGTCATAGGCTTGCAAGGCGGTGTTCATGAAGGCCAGATCGGGCATCCCAAGCACCTTGGCCAATTGATCGAAATCCACCTGACTGCGGCCCGAATGCAGATCGCGCGCGCCTTGCGCAAGCTTCGTCATCTTGCCGATGCCACCCCCGATCGTGATACGCGGAACGGGATGTTTGGCCAGATATTTGAGCAACCCACCCACAAAATCCCCCATATCCAGCATCGCGGTCTCGGGCAGACCATAGAGCGCCTGCACGGTCTTTTCGCTGGTCGCCCCGGTGCATCCCGCCACATGGCTGTGGCCCGCAGCACAGGCCACGTCGATGCCGCGATGAATCGAGGCAATCCACGCGGCACAAGAAAACGGCCGCACGATGCCCGTGGTCCCGAGGATCGAAATACCCCCCTTGATGCCAAGCCGCGGGTTCCATGTCTTCTGCGCCAGCGCCTGCCCGCCGGGCACCGAAATCGTGATCTCGATATCGGGGGATTCAGACAGCCGTTCGGCCATGTCCTCGACCGTTTGGGTCATCATCTGTCGAGGCACCGGATTGATCGCAGGCTCGCCCGGCGCGATGGGCAGGCCGGGCATGGTCACGGTGCCCACACCATCGCCCGCACGGAATACCACACCGCCGTTCGATGCCGTCACTCGGGCCTTGATGAGCGCGCCATGGGTCACATCCGGGTCGTCGCCCGCATCCTTGATCACCCCCGCTTCGGCCCAGCCATCGCCCTGCCGGGCCTCGACGATCTCGAACTCGGGCGTCTCGCCCTTGGGTAGGGTGATGCGGACCCTGGCGGGCCGCCCCTCGCCCCATAGCATCATGAGCGCCGCGCGCAGGGCGGCGGTGGCACAGGCGCCCGTGGTCCAGCCACGGCGCAGCTCCTTGGCGGGTTTGCGGCTCATGTCAGGCGGACTATAGGCCCGCCTCCGGGCAAGGCCAATTGGCAAATTTCCCGCCCCGGCACATGCCGGATGTCGCAGCGCACAGGGCTCCATGTCGTTTGCAACCTTTCGCGCGCGCCCAAGTCAGGGCATACAGAAATCCATGAGCGATTCACTTTCCCTTCCCCAGGCCGACTGGCCCGTCCTGCAGCCCGGCTGGGTCTGGCTGTGCGGCGCCGGCCCCGGCGATCCCGGCTTGCTGACCCTGCATGCCGTCAACGCGCTGCGTCAGGCCGACGTCGTGATCTATGATGCGCTGGTGCAAGAGGCGATCTTGGATTGGGCACCGCAGGCCGAGCGGATCTATGCCGGTAAACGCGGCGGCAAACCCTCGGCCAAGCAGCGCGACATCTCGCTGCGGCTGGTGGATATGGCGCGCGCTGGCAAGCGGGTGCTGCGCCTAAAGGGCGGCGATCCCTTTGTCTTCGGGCGCGGCGGAGAAGAGGCGCAGACGCTGGTCCAACACGGCGTACCGATCCGCATCATTCCCGGCATCAGCGCCGGGATCGGCGGGCTGGCCTATGCCGGCATTCCGGTCACGCATCGCGATGTGAACCAGTCGGTCACCTTCGTCACCGGTCACGACCAATCCGGGCAAACGCCCTCATCACTGGACTGGGAGGCGATCGCCCGCGGCAGCCAGGTGATCGTGATCTACATGGGCATGAAACACGTAGAGCGCATCGCCGGCGCACTGATGGATGCAGGCCGCCCGGGCAATGAGCCCTGCGCGGTCGTCTGTGCCGCCACCACCGGCGATCAGGATGTGCTGGAGACGACGCTGGAGCGCATGGCCACCGATATCGCGGCAAGCCAGCTCGAGCCGCCAGCGATCTTGTGTGTGGGCCGATCTGTGCTGATGCGCCAGGTGCTGGACTGGCAGGCCATGGCCGAAGGGCACGCGCCACGCGATCTTGATCCGCTCGGCCGGGGACGCCCCGCCGAAAGCGCTTGAGACAGGCGACGCAAGACCGGGGGCCCTGCCCCCATCGCCGCAAGCGGCGAGTCCCCCGGGATATTTTCAGCCAGAAGAAAACAGGCCCGCGATGGCAAGGGGAGTGATCTTGGCGGCGCCCGCTTCGGGCAGCGGCAAGACGACGGTGACACTGGCGCTGCTGCGGCTGCTGGCGCGGCGGCATATGGCAGTGCGCGGGGCCAAATCAGGCCCGGATTACATCGATCCGCGATTTCACGAGGCGGCCTGTGCTGCGCCTTGCGTCAATCTCGATGCCTGGGCAATGACGCCCGAGCGGATCCGTGCGCTGGCCGCGGGCGACGGGCTGCTGATCATCGAAGGCGCCATGGGCCTTTTCGACGGCGCCCCCCCGGATGGGCGCGGTGCCGTGGCCGATCTTGCCCGGCACTTGGCCCTGCCGGTGGTGCTGGTGGTCGATGCAGGCCGCATGGCGCAGTCTGTCACAGCCCTGGTGGCGGGGTTTGCGGGGCATGATCCGGATGTGCATGTCGCGGGCGTGATCCTGAACAATGTAGGCTCGGAGCGGCATGAGCGGATTCTGCGCGCGGCCCTCGGAAGCAGGCCGGTTCTGGGCGCCGTGCGGCGCGATCCGGATCTCGCCCTGCCGTCGCGGCATCTGGGACTGGTGCAGGCCGAGGAGCGCGCCGATCTCGAGGCGTTTCTGGAGCGCGCGGCAGATATCGTGGCGGACCAGATCGACACCGACGCGCTCGTCGCTCTCGCAACGCCGATCGCGCCTGCGCCGGAGGCTGGGCGGATCGCTCCGCCCGCGCAGGTCATCGCGGTGGCCCGGGACGAGGCCTTTGCCTTTTGCTATCCGCACATGCTGCAGGATTGGCACAGCCGGGGCGCCGAGGTGAAGGTCTTTTCGCCGCTGGCCGACGACGCGGTGCCAGAGGCCGGTTTCGTCTTTCTGCCCGGCGGCTATCCCGAGCTGCATGCAGGCCGGATCGCAGGCGCGCAAAGATTCATTCAAAGCCTGAAAAACGCATCCCAAACATCTGATATATATGGAGAATGTGGTGGCTACATGGTTCTGGGGGACGGGCTGATCGATGCCGAAGGTACACGGCATGCCATGGCCGGGCTCTTGCGGCTGGAGACCAGTTTCCAACAGCGCCGCCTGCATCTGGGATATCGCCGCCTGATACCGCATGCAGGCCCCTTCGAGGGCCCGCTCATGGCGCATGAGTTTCACTATGCCACCACGCTCAGTGCCAAGGGCGCACCGCTGTTCACCAGCACGGATGCGGAAGGTCAGGTGCTTGGAGAGACCGGGCTTGTCGAGGGCCGGGTGACCGGATCATTCGCCCATGTGATCGACCGGGGCTGAGAGCCGCACCGCGATGCTTGCGCGGCTGAACGAATAGGTCTAGCAGAGCGATTATGACCGACGCAGCTCTTCCTCATGACGACAGCCGCGCCAAGCGCAATGTCGCCGTTCTGACCGCCGCTCAGGCCTTTCTGGGCGCGCAGATGGCCATGATCTTCGTGGTCGGCGGATTGGCCGGGCAATCTCTAGCCAGCAATGTCTGTTTTGCCACGCTGCCCATATCGCTGATCGTGCTCGGCTCGATGCTGGCGGCAAATCCGTTGTCGTGGTTCATGCAGCGCGCAGGCCGAAAGGCGGGGTTTCTGGTCGGGGCCGGCGCAGGCGCGCTTGGCGCGGCGATCGGGGCTTACGGTCTGTATCTGGCGTCTTTCCCAATTTTCCTTTTGGGAAGCCTCATCACCGGCGTCTACATGTCAGCACAGGGCTTCTACCGCTTCGCCGCCGCCGACACCGCAAGCGAGACATTTCGCCCCAAGGCCATTTCCTATGTCATGGCCGGTGGTCTGGCGAGTGCGATCATCGGCCCGCAACTGGTCAAGGTCACCAGTCAGGCCATGGTCATTCCCTTCATGGGAACCTATTTCGCGGTGGTCGTGCTGAACCTTGTGGGCGCGCTTTTGTTCCTGATGCTCGACATTCCGAAGCCGCCCGTGCCCTCCGAGGATGCACCGCATGGACGCACCCGGTGGCAGTTGATCACCACGCCGCGCATCGCCGTGGCGGTGATCTGCGCGATGGTGTCCTATGCGCTGATGAATCTCGTGATGACGTCCACGCCGCTGGCAGTGGTGGGGTGCGGCTTCACCGAAGGCAATGCGGCCGACATCGTCACAGGTCATGTGCTGGCGATGTTCGCACCGTCCTTCTTCACCGGCCATCTGATCGTGCGCTTCGGCGTGGAAAAGATCGTGGCGACCGGGCTGGTGATCCTCGCCGCCGCCGGCGCGGTGGCCCTGCAGGGCGTCGAGATCGAGAATTTCTTCATCGCGCTGATCCTGCTGGGGCTTGGCTGGAATTTCGGCTTCATCGGCGCGACCACCATGCTGGCCGGTGCCCATGAAGCACATGAGCGCGGCCGTATGCAGGGCCTGAACGATCTGTTGGTCTTTGGCGGGGTTACCATGGCCTCTCTGGCCTCGGGCGGGCTGATGAACTGCTCTGGCGGCGATGCGCAGACCGGCTGGATGTCGGTCAACCTTGCGATGGTGCCGTTCCTTGCCCTGGCCGGGGGCGCGCTGATCTGGCTTGCCCTGCGCCCCAAGGACGCCTGACCCCTACCACAGCCCGCTGAGCGCCCGCCCCATCAGCGCAAGCCGCGCCTGCATCGGCGCCACGTCAAGCCGCCCTTCGGCCACACGCCCCGGATCCCGCGCCGCCCTTGACAGAACCGGTCCCGCAAGCCAGAGCGGCAGCAGCGCCGGACGCGCCGCCCGCGGCACGTCGTGGCGCTGCGCGCGGGCCTTCGCCAGCGCCTGCAAGCCCTCATTAGCCAGCGCGCGCACGGCCTCGGGGGTGCCCTCGACCAGCGGAATACGCCCCGCCTTCTCGAGTGCCGGGACCGCCCGCAACCAGTTCGCGATCCCAAGCGCGCGCCCGGCCTGCAGGACAGGTTCCCGGGGAACCGGCCCAAGCGCGCGCGCCGCCGCCAGCATCAGATGGCCCGACGTCGCATCGATATAATCCCGGAAATGGCTCATGTCCTCGAACGGTTCGCGGTAGATATCCCACCGCCGCATCTCGACCAACCGATCAAGCAGGGTCGCCCCCTCGGCGTCCAGCACATGCGCCAGCGGGGTGACGACCTCATGCCGGCGCACCACGCCGCGATCCCGGATCTCGGCCAGCGCGTCGCGCCACCATTGCAGACGCATTTCCGCGATTATGCTTTCCTGTGTCACCCATGATGCGCGGCTGACTTCGATATTGAAGGCGTAGATCGCAAAGAGCGTCGGCCGCGCCAGCACCGGGGCCGCCATCGTCGCGGCAAATCGCTCGGGATCGCCCCGTTCCACGGCCTGTGCACAGGCAATAAGATCATCGTCGAACGTCATGGCATCCCGATCGGACAGGCGCAGTTGGTGGCCGGGATTGGTCGCGCGCGGCTCATGCTCACTGTGCGAACCCATCGCGCAGCAGCTTCCAGGTGATCGCATCCAGCAGCGCCTCGAAACTGGCATCCACGATATTCGCACTGACCCCCACCGTGGACCAGCGACGCCCCTGCCCGTCCTGACTGTCGATGATGACACGGGTCACGGCCTCGGTCCCGCCTTGGGTGATGCGCACCTTGAAATCCACCAGCCGCATGTCGTCGATGGCCTCCTGATAGCGCCCAAGGTCCTTGGCAAGCGCCTTGGCCAGAGCATTGACCGGACCGCGATCATTGCCCTGCTCATCCATCGACTCGCTGACCGACAGCTTCTTTTCGCCATCCACCTTGACCACGACCACGGCCTCGGACAGCGACACCATCTGGTCATACTTGTTCTTGCGCCGCTCCACCGTCACCTTGTAGCGCTTGACCTCGAAAAAACGCGGCAACTGGTCCAGTTGGCGTCGCGCCAGCAATTCGAAACTGGCCTGCGCACTGTCATAGGTATAGCCGCGCTCCTCCTGCAGCTTGATCTGCTCGAGGATACGCACCAGCGCCGGATCGCCCTTGTCGACGACAAGCCCCGCCTCCGACAGCCGCCGCCGCAGGTTCGATTGCCCCGCCTGGTTCGACATCGGAATGACGCGGGCATTGCCCACATCACCGGGATCGACATGCTCATAGGTGGTCGGATCCTTGAGAATGGCGCTCGCATGCAATCCAGCCTTGTGCGCAAAGGCCGAGGCGCCCACATAGGCCGCCTGCTTCATCGGCACCCGGTTGAGGATCTCGTCCAGCATCCGGCTGGCCTGCGTGATGCCGGTCAACGCCTCGCGGCTGATCCCTGTCTCATAGCGGCTGGCATAGGGCTCCTTCAGCAAAAGCGTCGGGATCAGCGCCGTCAGATTGGCATTGCCGCAGCGCTCGCCCAAACCATTCAACGTCCCCTGCACCTGCCGCGCGCCCGCCTCGATCGCTGCAAGGCTGCCCGCCACGGCGTTTTCCGTATCGTTATGGGTATGAATACCAAGCCGGTCGCCGGGAATACCCGCCGCGATCACCTCGGCGGTGATGCGGCCGATCTCGGCAGGGAGCGTGCCACCATTCGTGTCGCACAGCACGATCCATCGCGCCCCCGCCTCATGCGCCGCCTTAAGCGCCTCAAGCGCATAATCCCGGTTGGCTGTCCAGCCGTCGAAGAAATGCTCCGCATCGAACAGCGCCTTGCGCCCCTCGGCCACCACATGCGCGATCGAGGCCCGGATATTCTCGGTATTTTCGTTCAGCGAAATGCCAAGCGCGGTCGTCACGTGAAAATCATGTGTCTTGCCCACAAGACAGACTGCACCGGTCCCCGCATTGAGCACCGCCGCCAGCACCTCGTCATTCTGAGCCGAGCGCCCCGCCCGCTTTGTCATCCCGAACGCCGTCATCATGGCGCGGGTCTGCGGCGCCTCGTCGAAAAAGGCGCTGTCGGTGGGATTGGCCCCCGGCCAGCCGCCCTCGATGTAATCCACGCCAAGCGCATCCAGCCGCCGTGCGATCTGCACCTTTTCATGCATCGAGAAGGACACGCCCTGCGTCTGCTGCCCGTCGCGCAACGTGGTGTCGTAAATATAAAGACGCTCCCGCCTCATGCCACGGCTCCCGTTTTCTTCTGGCCGAAAATATCCCGGGGAGTGTGAGGGGCTGGCCCCTCACTCCGCCTTTCGCCCCGGGTGCGCCCGCTGGCCCACATCAGTCCAACCCCTCAAGCCGGGCCACATCGAACCCGGCACCGGGCACCAGCTCCACACCGTCCTTGCTCATCCGCACCTCGACCCCCACCGCGACAAGCGCCGCCTTGAGCCGGTCCACCTCTGAAAAATCCTTGCTCTGCATGGCCGCCGCCCGGGCTTGCGCCAGTCGGGTTTCCAGCGCCGACAGATCCGCTACCGGCCGCGCCGCCCAGTCCGGGACACCGTCAGCCATCAAGCCCAGAAACCGCAGCGTTGCGCGCAAGGTGGACCGATCATCAGCCTGTGACAACCGATGCAGTTCGGTGATGGCCTTGGGCGTGTTCAGATCATCGCTGACCGCCTCGACAACCGCCACATATGGCTCGGCATTGCCCTCCCCCTGCTCGGCCTGCCGGTACCATTTGCGCAACGTGGCTTGCGCCTCGCGGGCCTTTTCGGCGGTCCAGTCCATCGGCTTGCGGTAATGCGTGCTCAGAAAGACGAAGCGGATCACCTCGCCCGGCACGCCCTCCTCCAGCAGATCATGCACGGTAAAGAAATTGCCCAAGCTCTTGGACATCTTCTTGCCCTCGACCTGCAGCATCTCGTTATGCATCCAGATCCGTGCAAAGCCGCTGCCGGGATGGGCGCAGCAGCTTTGCGCGATTTCATTCTCGTGATGCGGAAACATCAGATCGTTGCCGCCGCCATGGATGTCAAAGCTTTCGCCAAGCAACTCGTGGCTCATCGCCGAGCATTCGATATGCCAGCCCGGACGCCCTCGCCCCCATGGACTGTCCCAGCCGGGCAGATCCGCGCTTGACGGCTTCCACAACACGAAATCCATCGGGTTGCGCTTGTAGGGCGCCACCTCCACGCGGGATCCTGCGATCATGTCGTCCACAGACCGGCCCGACAAGCGGCCATAGTCTGCATAGCTGTCGACGGCGAAAAGCACATGCCCTTCGGCCTCATAGGCATGGCCCCTGCCGATCAGATCCTCGATCATCGCGATCATCTGCGGGATATATTGCGTGGCGCGCGGCATCGCATCGGGCTCGAGCGCGCCAAGCGCGCCCATGTCGTCCAGAAACCAATGTGTGGTCTGCGCGGTGATCCGGGCGATTTCGGCATTCACATCGCCGCCCTTGCCCACGTTCTCGATGGCGCGCGCGTTGATCTTGTCATCCACATCGGTGAAATTGCGCACATAGGTCACGTGATCCGGGCCATACACATGGCGCAGCAACCGGTAGAGCACGTCAAACACGATCACGGGCCGCGCATTGCCCAGATGGGCGCGGTCATAGACGGTGGGACCGCAGACATACATCCGCACATTATCCGGGTTCAACGGCTCCAGCACCTGCTTGGCGCGGGCCTTGGTATTGTAGAGTCTGATCGTCATCGTGAATTCCTCGCGCGCGCTCCCGCGGCGGGCTTATCAACTTAACGTCCTGTAGGGAATAGATGACGGCCCGCCCGAGATATCTCAGGTGGTAATGCAGCAGATGGTGGTGCAACGGATCGTCATGAGACGGAACGCTACGCGCCCTCGCGCGGATTGGCAAGAGGGCGTCGGCGGGGGTGATCTGCTTGACAGCCCGGTCGCCCATGGGCCAACTGCGCAGGCAATCACCTCAGCTTCAAAATCTCGGGAGGGCGCCGCATGAAACTCGCGCGCAGGATCACCGGTTTGACCGGCGGCGGATCGGACGGATGGGATGTCTATTACCGCGCCCAGGACATGCTGGCGGCAGGTCATGACATCACCCAACTGACCATCGGTGAGCATGATATCGGCACCGACCGCGCGATCCTCGATGCGATGCACGACGCCACGCTGGCAGGCCATACCGGCTATTCGATGTTCAACGGCAATCTCAATCTGCGCGAGCGTGTGGCGGCCCGCGTCACCGCGCGCACCGGCCTTGCGACGACGCCTGACAACGTTCTGATCGTGCCAGGCGGTCAGGCGGGGCTTTTCGCCGCGCATCACGCCGCCTGCGACGAAGGCGACCGCGCCCTGTTCATCGATCCTTACTACGCTACCTATCCCGGCACGATCCGTGGCGTGGGTGCGGTTCCCGTGGCCATCCCCGCCCGACCCGACCGCATGTTCCAACCCGATCCCGCCGATATCGCGGCCCAGGCCGACGGTGCCTCCAGCCTTCTGATCAACAGCCCCAACAACCCCACCGGGGTGATCTACACGCCCGAGACCTTGGGCACGATCACACAGGTCTGCCGGGATCACGACATGTGGCTCATTTCAGACGAGGTCTATGACACACTGGTCTGGAAAGGGACGCATCTCAGCCCCCGCACCCTGCCCGGCATGGCCGAACGCACGCTGGTGATCGGATCGCTGTCGAAATCCCACGCCATGACCGGCAGCCGCATCGGCTGGGTCATCGGCCCGCCCGAGGCGATTGCCCATATGGGCAACCTTGCCACCCATACCACCTATGGCGTGGCGGGATTTGTGCAGGAAGCCGCCTGTTTCGCGCTCGACCAGGGTGCTGCTTTCGAGGCCGCCATCGCTGCACCTTTCCGCAGGCGCCGCGATCTGGTGCTCGGCATGATCGCGGCCCAGGACGTGGTGCGCGCCATCCCTGCCGATGGAGCGATGTTCGTCATGCTGGATATCCGCGCCACCGGCCTTTCGGGCGAGGCCTTCGCCGACCGTCTGCTCGACACCCACCATGTCGCGGTGATGCCCGGCGAAAGCTTTGGCACGGCGGCTGGCGGACATGTCCGCGTGGCGCTGACCGTGGCGGATGAAAGACTGGCGAGGGCACTGGCACATCTGCTTGATCTGGCCAGCGATCTGGCACGTGATCCGGCCCGCTCGCCCAAGGGCTGATCCGGACCTTGTCCCGTTTGCGACACGGGTCGCGAACGGGACAGATTCTTGCGATAGAATCGGCTTCTCTTTCCTCGTTCAGGGAGGAGGGCCCGGCCATGTCGCCGAGCTGCAAGATAGAACTGGTGATCCGCACGATCGGCGCGGCCCGTGGTCGGGCTGCACGTGGCAGGCCAGGCGCGATCTGAAAGATCCCGCCGCCTGACACCGCCCTATTCCGCCCCTAACAGGACCATCCAGCCATGAACGATATGACCTCCCGCCGCTCCAGTGGCCGCGCCGCCCGCCGCGCCAGCCGCTCCGCCCCACTTGGCGACCATCTCCGCCCGATCCGCCCCGGTCTCGAAGGTGGGCTCTACAAGCCCCTCAGCCCCGAGGCGATGGACCGCATCCATCACGCAGCACTTGATGCGCTCGAACAGATCGGGCTTGCCGACGCGCCCCCCAGTGGCATCGCCTGGATGACCGGCGCCGGCGCCGTGCTCGGCGAGGATGGCAGGCTGCGCTTTCCCCGTGCCTTGGTCGAGGATACGCTGGCCCGCGCCAATCGCGACATCACCCTTTACGCCCGTGAGCCCCGCCATGACATGCAGCTTTCTGGCAACCGGGTGCATTACGGCACCGCAGGCGCCGCCGTGCATCTCGTCGACCCCGAAGCGCGCCATTACCGCGACAGCACCGTGCAGGATCTGCACGACGCCGCCCGGATCGCCGACCAGATGGACAATATCCACTTCGTCCAGCGCCCGATGGTGGCCCGCGATGTTATCGACAATCGCGAAATGGACCTCAACACGATCTATGCCTGCTGCGCGGGCACCACGAAACACGTGGGAACCTCCTTCACAGACCCGGCCTTCGTGGCCGATGCCTTCGAGATGCTGCATCTCATCGCAGGCGGCGAAAAGGCGTGGCGCGAGCGACCATTCGTGAGCAATTCCAATTGCTTCGTTGTCCCGCCCATGAAATTCGCCACCGAATCCTGTCAGGTGATGGAAGCCTGCATCGCGGGCGGCATGCCGATCCTGCTGCTCTCGGCGGGGCAAGCCGGCGCCACGGCGCCCGCCTCCATCGCCGGCGCCATCGTGCAGGCCGTGGCGGAATGCCTGGCCGGTCTGGTCTATGTGAACGCCGTGAAACCGGGGCATCCCGCGATCTTTGGCACATGGCCTTTCGTGTCTGACCTGCGCACCGGTGCGATGTCCGGCGGATCGGGCGAACAGGCGCTGCTCAGCGCCGGCTGCGCGCAGATGCATGGCTATTACGGGCTACCGGGGGGGGCTGCAGCAGGCATCGCCGATGCCAAACTGCCCGACATGCAGGCCGGGTGGGAGCAGATGTGCTCAAACGTGATGGCCGGGTTGTCCGGCCTCAACATGGTCTACGAGGCGGCAGGCATGCATGCATCGCTTCTGGGCTTCTGCCACGAGTCGCTGATCCTCGGCAATGACATGATCGGACAGGCCTTGCGCTGCGTGCGCGGCATCGAGGTGGACGAGGACAGCCTCAGCCTCGAGGTGATCCGCGCCACCTGCATCGGCGGCCCGGGCCATTACCTCGGCAGCGATCAAACGCTGATGCGGATGCAGCGCGACTATGTCTACCCGGACCTCGCCGATCGCAGCTCTCCCAAGGAATGGGTCGAGATGGGCCAGCCGGACCTTCTGGAAAAGGCCACGGCGCGCAAGAATGCGATCCTCGCAGACAGGGCCGCCGCCCGCTTCGATCCGATACGCGATGCCGAGATCCGCAAACGGTTTGCCATCCACCTGCCGGCCTGACCAAGGCAGGCCCGGTCACGACAGGCAACCCGCGAAAACAGGACGACGCCTTGCGTTTCTTCTGGCATCAAGTATCCCGGGGTGAATTGGCCACAGGCCAAGAGGGGCAGAGCCCCTGACCCGCAACGGAGGCCGCATGTGCAAGGTCGTGATCCTGATCCCAGCCGCCGGCGCCTCGTCGCGGATGCGCGGGCTGGACAAGCTCCTGGAACCGGTCGACGGTCTGCCGCTGTTGGCACGGCAAGCCGCCATGGCCCTGCAGACCGATTGCGCGGTTCTGGTGACCGTCCCCACCGACGGCTCCCGAAGACAGGCCACACTCAAGCCTCTACCCGGCCTCGACATAGCCCTTCTGGACGATCCGAGCGAAGGCCTCGCGGCTTCGATCCGCGCAGGCGCCGAATGGGCAAAAACGCAGCATGCCGAAGGGCTTATGGTCGTCCTGGCCGATATGCCCGATCTTCAGAGCCATGATCTGACCCTCATGATCCGCACCTTCAAGGATGCTTCCGACAAGGTTCTTCGCGCAACCGATGTCACGGGGCGTGCGGGCCATCCGGTGATCTTTCCAGCCCGGTTGTTCTCCGCCTTGACCGAAATTCAAGGCGATACCGGCGCGCGCGACATTCTGCGCCACGAGGAGGTGAGCACCCTGCCCTTGCCCGGATATCGCGCCACGACCGATCTCGACACACCCGAGGACTGGGCCGCATGGCGCCAGCGCCGGATGTCCTGACGCTCAACGCAAAGCCACCCCTCAGCGGCCGATCACGATATCCGCGCGCAGCCCGCCCAAGCGCTGGCTTTCTCCAAGCCTGACCGTGCCGCCATGCGCCCGCGCGATATCCATTGCGATCGACAGGCCAAGCCCCACGCCGGTCCCGAGATTCTGGTTCCGGGCAGGCTCGAGCCGGGCAAAGGGTTTCATCGCCTCCGCGCGGCTTTCAGGCGGAATACCGGGGCCATCATCCTCGACCCGGATGCGCAGCGACCGATCGGTCAGCAGCACCGACAGTTCGGCCTTGCTGCCATAGCGCACCGCGTTGTTGATGAGGTTTTCGATCGCCCGCCGGATTGCGCCCGCCCTGAGCGCCACCTCGCCGGTGCCATCGCCCTTCACCTCGACCAGCGAAGCAGGAATATTGGCGCGGGCGCAATCCTCGACGATCCGGCGCACCAGCGCCACCGGATCGACCGGTTCGGGCTGTCCCTCCTGCGCACCCCGGGCGAAGGCAAGGAACTCGTCCAGCAGACGTTCCATGTCGGCCACATCCTGTTGCATGGGGATGCGGTCTTCATCCTCCAGCATGGACAGCCCCAGCTTGAGCCGCGTCAGCGGCGTGCGCATGTCGTGGCTCACCCCCGACAGCATCAGGGTTCGTTGCTCGATTTGACGCTCGATCCGGGCCCGCATGTCCAGAAAGGCGTGCCCCGCCGCGCGCACCTCGACAGCGCCTGCCGGGCGATAGGGCTCGTGGCGGCCCCGCCCGAAGGCCTCCGCGGCGCGGGCAAGCCGGGTGATCGGGCGCAATTGATTGCGCAGATAAAGATAGGCGATCACCGTCATCAGAACGCCGAAGAACACCATGTTGACGAACAGCTGATGCGCATTCGAAGCCGAGACCCGGCGACGGTCAAATTGCAACTGCCAGATCCCGTCATGCTGCTCCATGTAAAGGATCACCCTGTGATCGTCAGGCAGTTCGATCACCCGCAGCGCCGGCAAAAGCGCTTCCAGCTCGCGGATCACGATGATGCCGGTGAAATCGAACCAGCGGCGCAGGTTGGCGCGGGGCAACTCATCCGTGGGCACCGGCTGAACCGCGATCTGCAGCGACCGGGCCAGTCGGGACGCCCCCGCCTCGCGCGCGCTCTCGCCACTGTCGAGCAGTGCCCGCACCTCGCGGCTGGCGGTGCGGGTCATCTGTTCGGTCACCCCCTCGAAATGACGCTGGATGAACACCACAGCCACCACCAGAAACAGGCTGACAACAGGCAAAAGCAGGATCAGAGCAGCCCTGCCATAAAGACTGCGTGGCGTATATGATTTGAGCCAGTCGAAGGTCATGCGCTAAACTAGACCCAGCCCGCCGCAGAAGGAAGACCCATGACGCCCCAAACCGAGTTCAATCCGCCCGTGGGCCATCCCGAGGATCTGGGCCGCGGCATCCGGCGCATTCTGGCGCCCAACCCCTCAGCGATGACGTTTCGTGGGACGAATACCTATCTGCTGGGCGAAACCGATCTCGCGGTCATCGATCCCGGCCCTGACGATGCGGCGCATCTGGAGGCCATCCTCCAGGCAGTCGGCCCCGGCCAGCGCATCAGCCATATCTTCGTGACCCATGCGCATCTGGATCACGCACCGCTGGCGCGGGCGCTGGCGCTTCGGACAGGCGCACCGGTGCTGGCCTATGGCACTGCCCGCGCCGGGCGCAGCGCGGCGATGCAGCAGCTCGCGGCGGCAGGTCTCGGAGATGGTGGCGAGGGCGTCGACCTGGCCTTCCAGCCCGATCACTGCCTGCAGGACGGCGAGACCGTGCATGCCCAAGGCTGGAGCCTGACCGCCCACTGGACACCGGGACATCTGGGCAATCATATGTGCTTTACCGCGCGCGGCGCGATCTTTACCGGTGATCTGGTGATGGGCTGGGCCAGTTCCCTGGTGTCGCCCCCGGACGGAGACCTGAGCGATTTCATGGCCTCCTGCGCCAAGCTGCGCGCCCTGCCTGCCGAGGTGTATCATTCCGGCCATGGCGCCCCGATCGAGGCACCTCTCGCGCGGCTTGATTGGCTGATCGCACACCGCCGCTCGCGCGAGGCGGCGATCCTCGAGCATCTGGCGCACGGCCCCGCCGATGCCGAAACGCTTGCACGGCAGATCTACACCGACACACCGCCCGCTCTCCTGCCCGCCGCAACGCGCAACGTTCTGGCGCATCTCATTGATCTGCATGGAAAAAGCATGGCTCTGCCGCTTGATGACCTCTCCCCTCAGGCGCGCTTCCGGCGGCCCTGATGGGTCGCAGCACAATGTCGGAATTTTTGTGACAATCCCTCTGGACGTCCCCATAGGCTGTTGCTATACCGCGCTTCGTGTTCCGGCGTAGCTCAGCGGTAGAGCAGTTGACTGTTAATCAATTGGTCGTAGGTTCGATCCCTACCGCCGGAGCCAAAATCCCAACTTTGGTCTGCATATCCACCGGGAATGCCCGGTTTGCAGTTGTGGGTTCTGTGTCCGCGCGCTGCCAGCGTGGATCCGTGCTCTGCGCCACGCATGGTGCCTTACCCTGATGGCTGCTCCCCTGCCCGCCCAACGTCCACCGATGACCTGTCTTGAAGAGACCGACATCACACCGCCTCGTTCAAGGATTGCTTGGCTCAACGCAAGCCACGCACCGGAGTGTATTGCCGAAACGTAATCCCCAAAAAGACCGCGCCGGTCGCAAGGACCCATGCCAGTGCAGGCCAATTGACCTGTCCGGCAAACGCGAAGCGGATCAGCTCTACGGCATGCGTGAAAGGGTTCAGTTCACACAGGGCAAGCAGCAGGGCCGAACTTCCCCCCATTTGCGCCAGAGGATACAACGCAGACGACAGGAAGAATGTCGGGAAAATCACGAAATTCATCACACCGGCGAAATTCTCGAGTTGGTGGATGCTGGACGACATGGCCAGTCCGAATGCACCCAGCATCAAGCCCGCCAGAAATAACGCCGGTAAAGCACTGACATATCCAGCCAACGGAATGTGGATCCCGAAGGCCATGGCAACAAGCAGGAAGGCGTAGACCTGCAGCAGCGAGATTGCAGTGCTGGACAGCAGCCTACAGACCAGCAGCCACCACCGCGGCAATGGGCTGGTGAGCAATATCCGCATCGACCCCATTTCGCGATCATAAACAAGGCTCAGGGCACTCTGCATGCCATTGAACAGCAGGATCATCCCGCACAGGCCGGGCAGAATATACATCTCGTAGCTGATCGGCGTCACATGCGGCGGAGGCGTCAAAGGCCCGAACGCTCCGCGAAACCCGGCGGCAAAAACGACAAGCCAGATCAAGGGGCGCACCAAGGCCGCCACAAACCGGCTTCGCTGATGAACAAAGCGTAGAACATCGCGTATCACGATGGCACGCAAGGCCAGCAACGATGCTGTCATGTGCAATGATCCGTAAGGTCGAGAAAGGCCTCCTGCAGGGGCTTTTCCCGGGTCAGTTCATGGCACGGGCAGTTCCTGAGAACCTGCCCCTTGTGCAGGATCACGACTTGATCTTCGGCCGATATTTCATCGGTCAGATGGGTCGCCCAGAGAACGGTCATGCCATGGGTTTTACACAGATCGTGAGCGTGTTCCGTGATCGCCCGTCGCGCGGCGGCATCAAGGCCGACAGAAGGTTCGTCCAACAGCAGAACGGTCGGGGAATGCACCAAGGCTCGCGCGATTTCCAGCCGCCTGCGATGACCGCCATTGAGGTTGCGTACACGCTCATGGGTGCGCTCTGCCATATCAAGTCTGTCCAGCGCGGATCTGATCGATGCTTCAGCGGCCTGACCTGAAAGGCCATGCAACCCGGCAAAATAGCTCAGGTTGCGCCAAACCGTCAGGTCGAGATCGAGACTTGGTTGTTGAAAGACTATTCCTATTTTGCCAAGCGCTTTTTCGGGATGAGACCCTAGATCATGTCCGGCAATCTCGATCGTGCCCGTCCGACTAGTGATCAGGCGCGTCAGCAGAGCGAACAATGTGGACTTGCCCGCACCATTGGGGCCGATAAGCGCGCAGAAGGCCCCCTGCTCGACATTGAAGCTGATGTCGTTCAGAGCACGCTTCGCGCCATATGCGTAACTTAGGTTTCGGACGGAAAGCCCTGTCACGGAATACCAATCTCGATCTGATGCAGCCGGCGAATGCCGATCTGCCCGCGACGATATTGATACGATGCAAAACTGGCAAACACATTCAACGTGCCCCACCGTTCACAGGGCTTGGGACATGTCCTTATACCCATGCGGCAGGTTTTGCAGCCAAGGTCGCGCATCGCGTCTTGGCACGCCAAGGCTCGTCACCTGCCGTAACGGAGGCGGTCGGGGCATTCACGGTTGCCTCAACGCATGCAGTGTCTGTTGACACAAGCCGAAATAATCCGCCACACTCCGAAATGAGGGGTCTAATCGAAGCGATACTATCTCGCGACGGCCAAAAGCTACCTCGGAAAACAAAGGACCTGATGGGAGGACACACCGAATGACTTGGAATGCACCCAAGCTTAAAGAGATCAACTGCGGCATGGAAATCAACATGTACGCTCCAGCCGAAGATGAACGCCGCGGACACGAGCCCGACCTGTTCTGAAAACTGACGACTCGGGGTGCCCGGGATGAGGTTTCTAATCTTGGGCGCATCCGCTGGAGGCGGCTTGCCTCAATGGAATTGCGGATGCCGGAACTGCGTCGATGCCCGGAACAGGAAAATTCCATGTTCCGGGCAATCCTCTTTGGCGGTTTCGCTGGATGGAACAACCTGGAGCATTCTCAACGCCTCGCCTGACATTCGTCAGCAGATGCTGGACAATCCACAGATGCACCCGCGGTCCTTGCGCGACACGCCAGTGACCTCCGTTCTTCTGACCAATGGTGATATCGACCATATCGCCGGCCTTCTCAGCTTGCGTGAACAGACACCATTCTCGCTTTTCGCCACAAGTGAGATATTGGAGGTGCTGTCCGAAAACCGGATATTCGACGCTGTAAACCGGGAAAAGGTCACCCGTCACCCGGTGGCGTTGACACAGGATTTCGACTTGCAATCCGGGCTTTCCGCGCGGTTGTTCGCGGTTCCCGGAAAAGTCCCGCTTTTCATGGAAGGCAAGGATGTTCAGACGGACTTGATCGGTGAACAGACAGTGGGCGTGCGCCTGACCGGCAACGGCAAAGTCGCCTATTACGTCCCCGGCTGCGCCGATGTGACCGATGCCGTCCTCGAACAACTTTCCGACGCCGACCTGATATTCTTCGACGGCACTTTGTGGGACGATGACGAGATGATCCGGTCGGGCACCGGGATCAAGACCGGCCGCCGCATGGGGCATATTCCGATCAGCGGACCAGATGGATCGATTGTCCGGCTCCAAGGTCTGCGCGCGGCAAAGACCTTCATTCATATCAACAATACGAACCCGATCCTTCAGCCCGATAGTCCAGAGCGCGCTTTCGTCGAACAGTCCGGATGGGACATCGCCCATGACGGACAGGAGATATCAGCATGACCAGTGAGACACTCGAAGCGCGCCTTCGAAAGATCGGCGAGGAGCGATATCACGACAAGCACCCTTTTCACGACCGCCTGCACGGTGGGCACTGCAGCCCGGATGAAGTGCGCGCCTGGGTAATCAACCGCTGGGCCTATCAGGCGGCGATCCCGATGAAGGATGCCGGGTTCATATCGCGCTGCACGGATCCCGACATGCGCCGTGCGTGGCGGTCTCGGATCGAAGATCATGACGGAGGAATTGACGAAGGCGGAGGCATACGCCGCTGGTTGAAACTGGCCGAGGCCGTGGGTCTCGACGCCGATTATGTGGCGTCGGGCCAAGGTGTATTGCCGGCCACGCGTTTCGCAGTGGAGGCGTATGTCCGATACGTGCAGACCATGCCGCTCCTTCAGGCCGTTGCCTCATCCTTGACCGAGCTTTTCGCGCCCAAGATTCACGAGCGCAGGATCGAAGGCCTGCTTGAACACTACGCCTTCGCCAATACGGAAAGCCTGTCCTATTTCAAAAACCGCTTGGATCAGGCCCCGCGCGATGTCACCTTCGGGCTTCAATGGGTCCTGGATCATGCAGATACCGCTGAGAAAGAAGACATGGCCTGTGCGGCCCTGATATTCAAAACCGAAGTATTGTGGGCCCAGCTCGATGCAATCTGGTCGGCCTATGTGGAGCCGGGCCGCATTCCTCCCGGCGCATGGCAGCCTGGCGAGGGCTTGCGATGACTTTGGCATTCGGTCGCCATGACATACCCTATTTGCCGCGCGGTGTCCGAATTCACCACGATCGCGTACGCGGTCAGAACGTTCTTCTGGCACCTGAAAAGGCGATCGAATTGGACGAGATCGGTTTGGCAATTCTGTCGCGGGTCGATGGTGACGCCACGTTCGATCAGATCATCGCGTCGCTTGCCGCAGCCTATGACGCACCTGCAGAGCGCATAGAAGAAGACGTGCAGCAGTTCCTGACAGGGTTACGCGCGCGGGTTTACGTGATGGTCCGGACATGACCATTCCCGCCCCGATCGCTCTGCTGGCCGAGCTGACACATCGCTGTCCGCTGAGTTGCCCCTACTGCTCGAACCCGCTGGAAATGGTCCGCAAGAGCACCGAACTGGATACGGGAACGTGGATTGATGTGTTCTTGCAAGCCGCGGACATGGGCGTCTTGCAACTGCATCTCTCGGGAGGAGAGCCAGCATCACGGCGCGATCTTGAAGACTTGACGCGCGCGGCGTCGAATGCCGGGCTTTATACCAACCTCATCACATCCGGGATCGGGCTGACGCCACGTCGGCTCGATGCGCTGGAAGCGGCGGGGCTCGACCATGTTCAGCTATCGCTTCAGGGGGCGAATGCCGAGCTGGCCGACAGGATCGGCGGATATAAAGGCGGCTTTGAACGCAAGCTGGCAATCGCAAGAGACATCAAGGAACGAGGCCTTCCCCTCACATTGAACGCGGTGATGCATCGCCAGAACCTCGACGATCTGGACCGCACGATCGAGATGGCCGTCGAGATGGGAGCACGGCGACTTGAAGTCGCCTGTGTCCAGTTCCACGGCTGGGCCACGAAAAATCGCGCAGCCCTGATGCCCACGCGCGAGCAGACCGAAGCGGTCAAGCACACGGTTGCCACCGCCGCCCGGCGCCTGAGCGGCATTCTGGCGTTCGACTTCGTTCCGCCCGATTACCATGCCGATTACCCGAAGGCCTGCATGGGAGGCTGGGGATCAGCAGGGCTGAACGTGATCCCGGACGGCACCGTGTTGCCATGTCACGCGGCCCAAAGCATCCCGCATCTGACCTTCGAGACAGTGCTGGACCGCTCGCTGTCGGACATCTGGTACAAGAGCCCGGCATTCAATGCCTATCGTGGCACGGATTGGATGCCCGAACCCTGCCGCAGCTGCGAACGAAAAACCATCGATTTTGGAGGGTGCCGCTGTCAGGCCTTGGCAATTGCCGGCGATGCCGCTGCGACAGATCCGGTCTGCGTGAAATCCAAAGACCACGACAAGGTGCGCCAACTTCTCGATGATGCAACCGAACGCGAAGAGCCCCTGTCCTACCGGGTGAACCCCTGATCCGATTGTGACCGGCAGCAAGACCGCCGATGACCATCAAGACGAAAAGCGTGACTGGCCGACAGTATCGGCCAGCCCTATTGATGCTCGGTTATTCCACCAGCTCGATTTCGAGACCGATATCAGCATACCAATCCGCAATTTCGCGAATTTCGCTATCGGACAACGACTGCGCCATGGGCGTCATGATGTCGTGCTGACGTTTGCCGTTACGAAACGCCTTGAGTTGCGTGTCGATATAGATGTTTGCCTCGCCTGCTAGGTTGGGCACATCTTCTGCGACATGCAGCCCATCGGCACCGTGACAGGCCACGCATTGTTCGGGCGCAGCCGAGGGGTCCTGCGTCAGGGCGACCTGAACCCGGTGTCCTGAATACCATGCCGCCAAATCCGCGATTTGCTGATCACTGAGCATTTTGGCCACGATCGACATCATCTCGTGCTCACGCGTGCCATCCCGAAAAGCGGTCAGCTGTGCGCGAATATAGCTGGCAGGCTCGCCACCGATATGGGGCGCGATCGGGATCTGGGCATACCCGTCAAGACCATGACAGGTCCGGCATTGACTTGCCAGTTTACGGCCTTCATCCCGATCACCCAAGTCTTCTGCATGGGCACCCCCGGCGAGCAAAAGCCCGCCGAGGATTGTTATTACCGCAGACTTCATTCCGCAGGCTTGGGATTGTAGGCGATCCGCCAGATCGCACCGGCAAAATCGTCAGAGACCAGCATCGATCCATCCGGCAGGAACTCGATGTCCATTGGACGGCCGCGATATTCGCCCGTGCTTTCGTCAAGCCATCCGTCTGCGAACACATGCGCGCCCATCGCGTCGCCCGTTTCCGGATCAAGCGCGGTGAACATCACGCGCGCGCCAACCGGAGTTGTGCGGTTCCACGACCCGTGCTGCGCCCAGAAGATGCCGCCATGATACTCCTCGGGGAAGCTCTTATCGTGATAGAACCGCATGCCAAGATCGGCCGCGTGCGCGGTCAATTCAAGCTGAGGCTCGACGAACTCCACCCCCTCTGGGCGCGGTGCATCTGCCTCCGAGACGATCTCGACTCGTGAATTCGTCCACGGGAACCCGAAATGCTGCCCGGCAGCGGTTTGACGGTTCAACTCGCCAGGGGGGATATCGTCTCCCATGCCGTCGACCTGGTTGTCGGTCCACCAAAGCTCACCTGTTGCGGGGTTGAAGTCTTGTCCAACCGAGTTCCGCACGCCGCGTGTATAGACCTCGCGGCCCGTACCATCGGTATTGATGCGGATGATGCCACCGATGCCGATTTCATCATACATCTCGATCTTCTCGATAGGCTGCACATTGTAGGGCTGGCCGAGCGAGATATAGAGCTTTCCGTCTGGACCGATATCACACACACGCGCCGTGTGGTTGAAGCTTTCTTCCGCTTCCGGAACCAATTCACCCTGCGCGACGACGACACCGACTGCCGGGTCCGGCCCTTCGAAAAAGAACTCGGCCGCAGGGAACACGAGCACTCGGTTGCGCTCGGCGATGTAGAGAAAGCCGTCAGGCGAAAAACAGGGGCCGTTCGGGATGTCGAAGGTGATCGAAGGTGCGAAATCCTTGACCTGATCGGCCACCCGGTCACGGTCGCGATCGACAATCGACCACACCTTGTCCTTGCGCGTCCCTGCAAAAAGAACCGTTCCCTGCGGCGCCATGGCCATCGAACGCGCATCCGGCACAACGGCATAGAGACTGGCTTCGAATCCGTCAGGCAGATTGATTTGCTCGGCGATTTTCTTGAGCGACTCTGCCCTATCCCCCTCCTGATCGACGAACGTGAACGTCGCGTCCGTCTTTTGCATATTTGTCAGTTTATCCATATTGTCTTGGGCCATTGCCGGTCCAACCAGCATCGTTCCAAGCAGAAGGCTCGTAAGCATCTTCTGGTGCATCATATTTCCTCCCTTGATCTTCACGGGAGCGTTTAACGATCTTGCGCCGTCCACCCCGTGATCAGCAATCATCACTTGAGTTTTGACCACCTGTCAACTTTTTTGACCAATTTGGAGGGATGCGCCACTTTTGGCTTGGCCGCATCCGGGCACAGCTTCGGCATCTGCGCGTTGGGCGGTTGAGTGATATCACCGCCGCGCCAGCGCCGCGCGCACTCTGTTTCTGTCAATCAGGCGACCCACGACCCCGGGGGGTGGATTGCGATCTGCACGACGCTAGCGATCCTCACCCCGCGCAGTCCAACCGTAATCGACATAGCCCCAGTCGATCCGGTCCCCCCTCAGGGTGATCGAGTTGAACCCTTCCGCCGTTTCGAAATACGCGCCCTTCCACCAATTTCCGCACACGGCCCCACCGGTCAGGAAGGTGGTGCCACGCCAATGCAAGGCCTCGGTGACATGAAGATGCCCCTGAAGCACGAGAATCAGATTGTGACCCGCGAAAAGCTTCAGAACCTCGGTATTGTTGATCACGACACGGTTGGGCGGCGCCTCAAAGGTGGCGCCCCGGGTTGCGCTGAAGAACGTCGTCAGAAGCGGCATATGGAGGACCAGTACGATCGGCGTGGCCGCGGCTATGGACGACAGCAACTCCCGGAGCCATGCGATTTGCTCGGATGATACCCAGCCGTGGTATCGGTGCGCGTCCTCGGACACGCGCAGGGAATCAAGCATGATGAAGCGATAGCCAAGCGCGTCGAATGTGCCATGACTTTGCCGCAGGCCGAGGCGCTGTTTGAAGTCCCGGCGCGGGTCGGACAGCGCCTCAGAACCGTCTGAGGGCCGCACCCCCACGAGATCGTGGTTCCCGATCACCGCGTGATGCTCGGCCTTGATGGCGCGCACCATGTCCATATAGGCGTCCCATCGCGGTGCCGCCTGATCCGGAGTTAAGCTGGCACCGCCCCCGATCATATCACCACCGCACAGGACCAAATCCGCTCTTTGCGCATTGATCGCCATGGCAGCCATGGCCAGGGCTTGGGATGTCTGGGCTGTCCCGTCAGCATGAATGTCCGTGTAAAAAACCAGCCGAAGGTCCCCCCTGTCAGAGCCCCGAATGCGCCATGACGTGCCCGCAAGGCCTGGCGACCCGATCAGGCTGCCACTTGCAGCGATCGCCTTCATAAAACTGCGTCGTGACATTCCCGACATCATCCAACCCCACGCTGGCGCAAGGCCCGTGTGCAGGCGTATCCCCCCAAGAGGAAGGCACCCACAACTCCTGTGAACAGCAACGCCATCTGCACTGGGCTGAACCGGACGATCAGGTGTTTGCTGACTGCGCTGTGGTAAGGCTTCGAGAGGTCGGCGGCCACCTTCACATCGGCTTCGTTCTGGGCGGACCATTCGTAACTAGACCCACGGATGACCCCGCCGAAATAGTCCTGAAGGATGCGATTTTCCCAGTATGCCGTCGCGAAATAACGCGCTTGCCTGTCGCGTTGCTCGGTGTTCGCGGCCCGCCTCATATGGCTGTCTCGCCTGACCAGATGAACCCTTGCCTCGTGCAGAAACGGATCCGCCAGAGGCGAATAGAGCGCCAGAAATTCCTGATACCTTTCCCGCTCGCGATACTGGTCAAGGATCCGCCTGCCCTCGTCTGCGCGCTCCATTGACGCGCGGCGCAGATCTTCAACTTGCAGCCTCGAGCGAAAAAAACCATTGGCCGCATCGCCATGCAGATACCCGTACTCGACCATGATGCTGCGATCCGGATCGATCCCCCCAAGCCCTGGCACATTGGACGCGTACCAAGCGATACGATCCGGGGTGTTTTGCAGGCAAAGGCCCAGATAACCCAGCATGACCGCGCTGAGATAGCAAAGGCGTCTCACACTCACCAAACCGGGCCAGCCTGAAATCATCCCTGGCCGAACGCCCGCCGCGATGCCGATCTGCACCAGCACCACGGCCTTCATGTTCAGCACGATATCTCTCAGGTCGAAGTAACGCCCGGGCACCAGCCACTGCAGGGTTTCGTCCATCATCCCCACCAGCGTCCCCACGATCGCGGCGGCCAGATAGATGCTGTAATCACGGACCCGATGACTGAAGGCCCGGAAAAGCAGAAGCGACAGAACACCGTATTGAACATAGTGTATCGCTTCTTCCGGGTTGCCCTCCGCAAGGCCGAACGTGAGGTAGATCACCAGACCCGCGATGCCGAAAAGCCAGACAAATGACGAAAGTGACCACCGCCTGCGCGTGGCGTAAAGCGCCGATACCGCCGCCAAAAGGACGCAAGCGGCAACGACATAGGTAAAGACCTCGCTTCCCCATCGCTGCTTCACGAACGTAACCCCGTAACGCACGAAGGGAATGGTCACGAATGTCAGCGCAGACCAGAGCACTACATAGCCCCAGGACAGGGCGGCGCGTTCTTTGGGGGGATGGTCTAACATAATGGACTGAAGGTCGAACTCACATAAGGAAAAGGTCAGTCAAAATAGATGCCGGAGCATAGTCCAGCCTGAAATTGTCTCAGATCAGGAAAGGCGTGTCGTCGGATGCCGCCCTTTCCGGTTTTCGAATGTCGTCTTTGATATGGCAAAAGCGTACCCAGCCAAACCAGGTGTGGCAAGGGAAACCGGTCCCGCGAGGCCACGCGCATCGGCGGCCAATGGGTGACATCCCGACAGCGGATCATGGTCTTGCGGCCACCCGGCTCAGCCCTTGTTCGCTTTGCGTCATCTTATGCCGCGGCGCACCGGAGCGCGGTATACATCACCGATAACGCGCCACGATCCGTGTCAGGTTGACCCGCGCACGCAACCGCGCTGCCAGAAGATAGGTGCCCGCGACCTTGCGCTGCACCAAAAGCGTGTCCGTGGCCGGCACATGCCAGAACTCCCGCTCGGTGCCGATCTCAAGCCCCATGTCACGCAGCCGGATCGCTAGATCGCTGGTTCCGAAATCAAAGGGCGCGTCGTGGCGCAGCGCCTCCATGCCGGTATCCATCATCGCGAAGATCACATCCCGATGATGCGCAGGCGTGCCCGCATCGAAAAGACACAGCTCCAACGCGGCGGCCTCGGCGCGCGCGCGATCGCGTGCCAGCCCTCCGGTCATCAACCGGTGGAACGCCCCGCGCAACTCCGGCGAAAACCAGCGCGCCGCGCCAAAATCCAGCAACACCACCTGCCCCGTGCGCGCATCATAGCGGTAATTGGCGAAATTCGGATCGGTCTGCATCGCGCCGAACTCGAACAGCTCGCGCAGCACCAGATCGATCAGCAGACCCGCCACCCGGTCCCGCAACTCTTGCGGCGCCTCGGTCAATCCGGCAATGGGGCGGCTGTCCATATAGTCCATCGCCAGCACATTGGGCGTGCACAACGCCTCGTGCCGACGCGGCACCAGAAAATCAGTGGAACCAGACAGAAACCCGCCGAACGCCTCCAGCGCATCGGCCTCGCGCAGATAATCCGCCTCTTCATGCAGCTGGCGCTTGGCATCCTCCATCAGCGGGCGCAGATCCAGCCCGCGCGGCAAAGCCCCCAAATAGCGCATCAACGCACTGACATTGTCCACGTCGCTGTCAATCGCCGCACGGATACCGGGATACTGCACCTTGATGGCCAGGTCCTGCCCCTCGCGGGTGCGCGCCCGGTGCACCTGCCCGATCGACGCCGCCGCGATCGGGCGCACATCGAACCGCTCGAACCCACGCAGCCAATCGCGGCCCCATTCCGCATCCAGCACGCAGCGCAACTGCTTGGGCGGCATCGGATCGGCGTCTTCACGCAGCCGGTCAAGGATCGCAGCGATCTCGGGCGGCAGCACATCGCCTGCATCCATCGACAAAAGCTGGCCCACCTTCATCGCCGCCCCGCGCATCCGCGACAGCTCCTGCGCGACGCGCCTGGCATTGGCCGGGGTCATCAAGAGATCGGCGGCGCGCGGGCGGCGCCCGGCGGCCATGTGCTGCACACCACTGACCAGCATCCCACCCGCGATACCCCCAGCCATGCCCCCCATCCGCAACAGCCGCGCCACACGGCCCGATGGCACGGGCAAACCGCGCCCGGCGTCGGAACCGACGGGATCGGCAGACTGTGTCGCAGGCGGGTCGGGACGTTCGTTCACAGGATCATCCTTGGGCAGACACCCATAAGGCAATTTGGGCCGCGCGGTTTTCTCATGACCCGGAAGATAGGCGCGTCTGGTCTTTTGCCCAGAGGCAATTTCTTTGACGCTTCAATGGGATGCGCTCGGCCAGACTGGCAATTTCACAAAAAGGTCGTTTTCTACGATGATTTTTCCCCATAACCGGGCTATGTTGTCGAACGCACAGCGAGTGTACCACCGTATGCTGGCGAGGGAGGAAGACATGGATGATCACGGGAACGTCATCCTTGATTTGGACCTTTTCGCGCAAACAACTGAACTCTTCGAGCGCAAGAAGAGCAGTTTCGCGGCAGAGGTTCTGCAAGGGCTCGCACATAGCGTCATCAGCAAAGCTGTCAGCCTGACCGCATCCACACCGGTCGGCGGCAAATACATCGCTCCGGCCGACCGCCTCGAGATGTTCTGCACCCATCTGCTCAATGACGATCCGGACGCAGCACTTTCCATGATCCAGAAAGAGCGCCGCGACGGTCTGAGCGCGCGCGACATCTATTTCGGATATATCTCGGGTTCGGCGCAAAAGCTGGGCAGGATGTGGGAAGAAGACGAAGCGTCCTTTTCCCAAGTCACCAGCGCCTCGGGCTATCTCTATGCGCTGATGCGTGCGCTGCGCCCCGTGGGGCGGGATGCCACACCCGGCGCACCGGGTCGCAAACATGCGTTGTTCTGCACCGTTCCCGGCGAGAATCACAGCCTCGGCGTCAGCATGGCGGCCGATCTCTTCCGGCGGCAGGGCTGGGATATCGATCTGAAACTCGGCCTCAGCCATAACGAATTGCTGGATCAGATCGCTGTCGGCAAGCCTGAAATCGTGGGCCTGTCCTTCAGCAACCCCGAACGGCTCAGCGATCTGACGCAGCTTTGTGTCTCGATCCGACTGTCGCTGCCCCATACGCTGATCGTGGTGGCCGGGCCCGCGGTGGTCGATGCGGACCAACTGCAGCAGGTGACCGATGTGGATTTGGTGTTCACCGATGTGGACGAGGCCGAACAGCAACTTGCACGGCTGATGCATATGCGCGGACGCGATTGACAGCCCCGGCGCTCCACGGCGCCGGGTCGATGAACCCTAGCCCAGGCAGCGGTCCAGAAAATCCAGAACCGGCGGCGTGAAACGCCCCGGTTGCTCGAGCAGCCCCAGATGGCGCAGCCCCGGCACGATCACCGTCTCGGCGCCTTCGATCTCCGAGGCGATGGCATGGCTCATGGCCGGGGTCGATCCGCTGTCCTGCTCGCAGGTCATCACGAGCGTCGGATGGGTGATGAGCGGTTGGGGGCGGATCAACTCCGTCACGCCTTCCGCCAGCACCCGGCGATGCGCGGCATAGCTGACAGGATCGCTGGCCAGAACCGTTGCGCGAACTTCATCTACCAAGTCACTGGAATCACTTTTGAAGTCTGGCGTAAACCAACGCTCGATCGCGGCCTCTATCGTTGCCGCCGGCCCGCCTGCGCTGCTGTCGCGGGCGCTGGCCTCGACCATTTTCTGCGCTTGGCGGTCGCGCTCATGCGGCGAGTTGAGGATCGCCAACCCCGCCACCCGCTCGGGATGATCCATCGCGCAGCGCCGGTTGATCATGCCGCCAAGCGAAAAGCCCACCAATGCCGCGCGCGCAATGCCGAGCGCGTCCATCAGCCCGATCACCTGCGCACTCAGCGCGCTGAGACTCACCGGCCCCTCCGGCGGGGCCGTCTCGCCATGTCCCGGTAAATCATAACTCAGCACCCGGTAGCGATTGGCCAGAACCGGCGCGATCGCCCGCCATGTCACCCCCCGCGCAAGGCCAAGCCCATGGATCAGCACCACCACCGGCGCGTCCTCGGGACCGGTCAGGTCATAAGCCGTGCCCTGCGCCGTCACCGCCATTCAGACCCCCGCCGGATTGTCGACATCATGCCCCATCTCGCGCAGATCGGCATAGCGGTCGCCGATCCGGTGGTTGGGATGCCCGCCGACCGACCCGCCAAGCGCCACGATGATCTCGTCATCGGCGGGCGCGTCGGGCACACAGGTATGGATCGTCTGGTAATGCGAACGCCGCCCGCCATCATCCTTGTCCATCAGCGGGATCATCAGCGCACAACCCGCCGCCCCCCGGGTATTCGAAAACGCCAGATAGCTTTTCGCCTTGATCGCCTCGCGCAGCTGATTGCCGAACCACAGCGTATGGGTCAACGCCTGCGCGTGCTCGATCTCGCCACCCATGCCGACGACGCTGGCCTTGCCGCAGCCTTCCAGCGCCTCACCCGTCTCTTTCAGCAGCATATCGGTGAGCAATCGGCCTAGTTCGGGGCCATGCTCGCGCACCTCGGGGCCAAGATCCTCGACATGGCCGCGCCCGAACCACGGATTGCGGATGATCGCCATCGCCGTCACCAACCGTGTCGGCTCGGCCACCTTTTTCCACCCTTCCAGATAGGTCGTCTGCGTCAGCGTCAGGGTGCGTCTGATTTCAACCGGCATCCACCAGCTCCTTTTGTGCGAATTCGGGCATCACCCGGTCAATGAACAGCGCCAGCGAGCGTTTCTGCTGCGCCATGTCCATACCCATCGAGGCATAATAGACAAAGGCATCCACCCCGATCTGCTCATACATGCGCAGCTTTCGGGCCACCTCTTCGGGACGCCCGAACATCAGGTTTTCCTCCAGCATCTCAGGATCGACCCGCACATTGCCATCCAGCTCCTCCAGCGGCACAGGCTCGGGGAAGCCGTTGATGACCTCGCCCTTCTGCATCATCAGATTGCCGAACTGGCCCAGCACACCCCGCACCGATGCGATGGCGCCCTCCCGGTCTTCCTCGGTCTCATAGACCGCCGCATGGCGCATCATCGCCCATGACCCGTCATAACGCCCGCCATTGCGCTCGATCGACGCATCCAGCCGCGCGCGATACGCTTCAGCCTCGGAAAACGGCATGGTCAGCGGCCAACTCAGGATATTGCAGCCATGCTCGACCGCGTAATCGAAGGTGATCGGCGCGCGGGCAGCCACCCAGACCGGCACCTGTGCCTGCAGCGGCTTGGGACAGGAGGTGGCCGTCGGAAACTGCCAGAACTCGCCATCATGGGCATAATCGCCCGCCCACAGCTTTTGCACCACCGGCAGCATTTCCTGCATGTAACGCCAGCTGTCGCGCTGATCGAGCCCCGGCTTCATCCGGTCGAATTCGCGCTGATACGCGCCCGATCCGATACCGAATTCCAGCCGCCCGTTGCTGGTCAGGTCCAGAAACGCCGCCTCACCGGCAAGATTGATCGGATGCCAGTAGGCCGCGTTCACCACGCCCACACCCAGCCGGATATTGGGCGCATGCTCGCCCCACCATGTCAGGATCTGGAACGGGTTGGGCGCGATGGTCATCTCCAGCGCGTGATGCTCTGCGGCCCAGACGATCTCGAAGCCGGCGGCGTCGGCCATGCGGACCATATCGAGCGTGTGATCGCGCACCGCGATCATGTCGGTCTCGGGCGTCATCCGCTCGAGATTGATGGCAAGATGAAACTTCATGTCGATTTGCTCCTCATCGCATCTGGAACGGGTTGGCCACAGGATCGTCCGAGCTGTTCATCCAGACGGTCTTGGGCCGGGTGTAATCGTAAACCGCCTGGAAGCCACTTTCGCGACCATAGCCCGAGGCTTTCATCCCCCCGAACTCGGCCACCGGCGAGATGGCGCGATAGGTATTCACCCAGACGATGCCCGCGCGCACGGCACGGCTCATACGCAGGGCGCGGGCGCCGTCACGGGTGAAAATACCCGCCGCAAGCCCGTGTTCGGTGTCATTGGCCAGCGCCAGCGCCTCGGCTTCGGTGCGAAACCGCAGCACGCACAGAACCGGGCCGAACAGCTCGGTATCCACGATCTCCATGTCGGGACGCGGGCACTCGATGATGGTGGGCTGAAAGAACTGCCCGCCCGCGCCCTCGGCGCGCTGTCCGCCGCAGAGCACCCTGCCGCCCTCTTCCACCGCACGGGCGATCTGCGCCTCGATCGTCTCGATCTGCCCCCTGGTGCAGAGCGGACCCATTTCGGTCTCTTCCGACATCGGATCCCCGATGCGGATCCCCGTCGCAAGCCGGATCATCCGCTCGAGAAAGGCATCCGCCACATCCTCATGCACGATCAGCCGCGACCCCGCGACGCAGCTTTGCCCCGAGGCTCCGAAAATGCCGGCCACCGCGCCATTGACCGCGCTTTCCAGATCGGCGTCCTCGAACACGATGACCGGTGACTTGCCCCCAAGTTCCAGACTGACCTCCGCAAAATTTCGGGTCGAATTCATCAGCACATTCCGCGCCGCCACCGGCCCTCCGGTGAACGAGATCCGCGCCACCAGCGGATGCTCCGTCAGCGCCTTGCCGCAAGGATCGCCATGGCCGGTCACGATATTGACCACCCCATCGGGAATGCCCGCCTCGGCGATCAGCGCGCCGAACTCGAGGATCACCGCCGGCGCATGTTCCGAGGTTTTCAGAACCACCGTATTGCCCGCCGCCAGCGCCGGCCCGATCTTGACCGCCGTCAGAAACAGCTGGCTGTTCCACGGCACCACCGCCGCCACCACACCCAAAGGTTCGCGCTGCGTGAACACGAACATATCCGGCTTGTCGATGGGCAGCGTCTCGCCACTGATCTTGTCGGCGGCCCCTGCATAGAAATGCAGGAACTCGCTGATATATTTCGCCTGCCACCGGGTTTCGCGGAACATCTTGCCGGTGTCGCGCGTCTCGGTCTCGCCCAACGCCTCGGACCGTTCGGCCAGCAGATCGGCCAGACGGCGCAGGCAATGCCCCCTCTGGCTTGGCGTCATGCTGGACCATGGCCCCTCATAGCAGGCCCGGTGTGCCGCGCGCACAGCGCGGTCCACATCTTCGGCCGTGGCCTCGGGCACCCTCGCCCAGACCTCTCCGGTGGCCGGGTTGCGCGTCTCGAACGTCGCCCCGTCCGACGCCGGAACCCAGGCGCCATCGATCAGCATGTCATAGGTCTTGGTCATCCTGCCTGCCCCCTTATCGCGCCGGCTGGCATGCGGCCTCGGCGGCCTGCGGCACCACCCGGTGATAGCTGCCCTCGCGCCATGCCAGCGGCTTGGCACCGCCCTCGATCACGTCACCGACATGGCCGATCACGATCAGATGCGTGCCCGAGCGCAGCCAGTGCTGCACATCGCAGGAAAATCCCGTCGCCCCATCGATCAGAGGCGCAGAACCCGGCTTGCCGTGACACTCGATCCCCGAAAACCGGTCCCCGATCCAGGCATCGTGCCGACCCGCGAAACGATCCGCGATCTCGGCGCTCGTCTCGGGCAGCACATTGACGCAGAACCGTCCATTCGTGGTGACCGCGCGCGCGATCCGGCTGTCGGCATGCAGACAGACCAGAACCGTGGGCGGATCGGCTGAAACCGATGAAAAAGCACTCACCGTAGCCCCATGGCGCCCCGCCAGCCCATCCGTCGTCACCACCGTGACCGAGGCCGCAACCCCGCGCATCGCCTCGATGAACCGCGTGCGCGGCACCAGATCGTTTTTCATGTCCTGCATTCCTCACCCCTTCCGCATTTCCAAAGCCCTGGAAGGCATGCGCGAAGCTGACACAGAAGTTCACTTGTTCAAAATGAATTGTTTTGCTCTACAAATGCAAAATATTCGAATTGAGGGCCCCATGAATATCACCTCCCTGCGCACCTTTCTGGCCATCGTCGATACCGGCAGTCTTGTCCGGGCCTCGCAACAGCTCAACGTCACGCAATCCACCGTCACCGCGCGCTTGCGCACGCTGGAAGAAGAGTTGGGCCAGCAACTCCTGAACCGGCAGAAATCCGGCGCCACGCTCACACCTGCCGGCACCAAGCTGCTGCGCTATGCGCGCATCATCACCGGGCTGTGGCGTCAGGCGCGCTATGAAACCGGCCTGCCCGCCGGGCTCAGTTCGGTCTGCACCTTCGGCTGCGACCGCGAGCTGTGGCACGGGCCGGGCCGGGCGTTTTTCGACGGGGTCGTGTCGGGCCATCCTGAAATGGCCGTCTCGGTGCAACAGGGATCGGCCCGCGATCTCGAGGAATGGCTGGCCTCGGGGCTGGTCGATGTGATCCTGACCTACGATTCGGTCGCGCGCGGCCCTCAGACCGTGCATGCCCTGCCGCCCGAAGAACTCGTGCTCTACTCCGACCGGCCCGGCAGCTCGATCAAGGCTGATCCTCAGTATGTCTTTGTCGATCACGGCGAAGACTATCGCCGCAGCCATGGTGAAAGCTATCACGACGCCGGCATCGCGCGGATCAGCTTCGACAGCTCCTGGTGGGCGCTGCAATTTCTGCTGGACCGGGGCGGCTCGGCCTATCTGCCGCGCGCCCTGGCGTTGCCGCATGTGGCCGAGGGTCGACTTCATGAACTCACCGAGGCGCCGGTCTACACCCGCAAGAAATACCTGATCGTCAACGACACCGCCGCATTGAGCTGGGACTGGTTCGCGCCGCTGGTCGCACAGCTGTCCCAACCTGCCTGACGGCGACGCCCATCGGTCCCCAACCGGATGACTTTTCCGGTTGCATCGGTCGTTTTTCTTCTAAAGCGTTCCGCCTTTAACCTGAGGCATCAGCGAAAGGCGGAACGCGTGCAACGATTGAACAGAGCACTGCATTTCGCGAAAATCTGTGATTCAAGTTTTTCGCGAAACGCTTTAGAGGTGCGAGATGGGTTTGTAACACTATTGTAAAACCCCTACGTGCAACCCGGTCGCATCAGGCAGGTGATCTTGGCGGAATACGATTACATCATCATCGGCGCAGGCTCGGCCGGTTGCGTTCTGGCCGACCGTCTCAGCGCCTCGGGTCGCCACAAGGTCCTGCTGCTCGAAGCCGGGGGGCGCGGACGCAGCCCCTGGATCGCGCTGCCTTTGGGCTATGGCAAAAGCTTCTATGACCCACGGGTGAACTGGAAATACCAGACCCAGCCGGACGACGCACTTGACGGGCGCGCAGGCTACTGGCCGCGCGGCAAATGCGTTGGCGGATCGGGCGCGATCAACGCGATGGTCTATGCGCGCGGCCTGCCCCATGATTTCGACGACTGGGAAGCGGCGGGCGCGACGGGCTGGGGCTGGGACAGCGTCGCCCCGGTCTATGAGGCACTCGAGACCCAAGTCTCCCATGACGGCTCCCGCCAAGGCTCAGGCCCGATCCATGTGCAGGACGTGTCCGACCAGATCCACCCGGTCAATCGCCATTTCTTCGACGCCACCGCCCAGCTTGGCCTGCCGCGCACCGACGATCTGAACGGCCCCTTGCCCGAAGGCGCCGCCGCCTACCGGATCAACACCTCGGGCGGGATGCGCCATTCCTCAGCGCGCGCCTGCCTGACACCTGCGCTGCGGCCGCCCAACCTGCGGCTCGTGACCGGCGCGCTGGTCGAACGGATCGGCTTTGACGGAAAACGTGCCATCAGCGTCACCTACCGACAGGGCGACCGCTCCCATACGCTGCGCGTCGGCGCCGAGATCCTGCTCAGCGCGGGCAGCGTCACCTCGCCCCGCATCCTGCAACTCTCGGGCATCGGACCTTCAGAGATCCTCGGCCAGCACGACATCACCCCGCTGATCGACGCGCCGCATGTGGGCGCCAACCTGCAGGACCATCTGGGCATCAGCTATTATTTCAAGGCCACGGAACCGACGCTCAACAACCAGCTCGCCCCGTTCCACGGCAAGGTTCTGGCAGCGCTGCGCTATGCGCTGACGCGGCGCGGGCCTCTGGCGCTGTCGGTCAATCAATGCGGCGGGTATTTCCGCTCGCAAAGCGGCCTCGATCGCCCCGACCAGCAGCTTTATTTCAACCCGGTCACCTATACCACCGCCCCCGAGGGCACCCGCACCGTGATCCGCCCCGATCCCTTTCCGGGCTTCATCCTCGGCTTCCAGCCCACCCGCCCCACCAGCCGTGGCCGGATCGACATCAGCGCGCCAGACCCGTCCGCCCCCCCTCTGATCCGCCCCAACTCTCTGGCCACGGACGAGGACCGCGCACTGGTCATCGCCGGCGGCAGGCTCTGTCAGTCATTGCTTGCCACCTCTGCGCTGCGCGGGCTGGTCGCCTCGGCCATGGGAGCTGACCTGCGCGAGATGGATGATGCCGCGATCCTTGCCGATTTCCGCGCGCGATGCGGGACTGTCTTTCATCCGGTGGGCACCTGCCGGATGGGCCGGCATGCCGCGCAATCGGTGGTGGATCCGCGCCTGCGGGTGCATGGGATCGCAGGGCTACGGGTGGTGGATGCCTCGGTCTTTCCCAACCTGACCTCCGCCAACACCAACGCGCCCACCATGATGCTGGCCCACCGCGCCGCCGACCTGATCCTGGAAGAGGCCCGCGCGCCCTGAGCAGGCGCGCACCTTAACCGATCACTCGGGCGTGTCGCTGCGCACCGGCGGGTCGTCATAGATCGACCAGCCATAGTCCCCGCCCGTCTCGGGCAGGTCCGTGGGGCGCGTATTGGCCTGCATGTAGGTCTTGGCGATGAAATGCGCGCTGATCGGCGCCGTCAGGAACAAGAACAGCGTGATCATCAGCTCGTGAAACGAGAAATCCCCCTTCACGAGAAAGAAATACAGCATCGACGCGATCAACACGCCCCCCACCCCAAGCGTGGTCGCCTTGGTCGGCGCGTGCAGCCGCTGCATGGTCTCCGTGAGCTTGATCATGCCGAAGGATCCGACGATCCCGAAAATCCCCGCGATCACGAGGAAAAAGGCGATCACACCCTCGATGATGATGCTTGTTTCCATGGTCCTGCCCCCCTCACTCGATGATGTCGCCGCGCAGCACGAAGCGGCAATAGGCGACGGTCGACACAAACCCCACCATCGCCACCAGCATCGACGCCTCGTAATAGACCGCCGTGCCCTGCCAGATGCCATAGAGGATCAACAGCGCGATGATGTTGATGACCATCGTATCCAGCGCCAGGATCCGATCCGCCGAATCCGGCCCCGTCGCGATGCGCCACAGGTTCAACACAAGGCCAAGGCCGAAACAGGCGAAGGCAAAGGTAAGCGCCATGGTAATCATTGGAAAATCTCCATCAGACGGCGTTCATAGCGGCTCTTGATCTGGTCGCGCACGCCGTCGGGGTCATCGGTATGCAGGCAATGCACCAGCAGACTGCCGCTATCCGCCGACAACATCGCAGACACGGTCCCCGGCGTCATGGTGATAGTACCCGCCAGCACCGTGATCGCCTCGGGCGACGTCAGCTCGAGCGGCACCATGATCCATTGCGACCGCAGATCGCGGTTGCGCTTGAACAGGATGATCAGCGCCACCTCGACATTGGCCACGACGATGTCCCACAGCACGATCAGGATATATTCGATGATCTTCAGGGGGTTCGCCACCTTGGCGCGGTGCGGCCAGTAAGGCGCGGTCAGGATCGGGACGACCACGCCAAGGATCGCACCAAGCAGCACATTGCCCGGCGTCACCTTGTTGACCAGCGCCAGCCAGATCAGGGCCAGCGCCACGCTCAGCAGAGGATGCGGAAAGATGAACCGGATCATTGCCCTGCCTCCCCTTGGCCGCCAAGCACAGCCGAAACATAGCCCGTCGGATCGAACAACTGTCCCGATGCCCCCTCGAGATACTGCGCCACAGGCCCCGCCCCCGCCGCCAGAACCACCAGCATCGCCAGCGCCAGCACCGTCGGTGCCACCTCCAGCGCGCCTGCGGGGCGTATCGCCTCGCCATCTTCGGGCGCGGCATCATCCGGCGCCATGGCCGTGGCCTTCCAGAACAGGATGCTGCCCGCCCGCGCAAACCCCACGATGGTCACGAGCGACCCCACAAGGATCGCGACCCATGCGGTCACCATCTCGGGCGTGGTCTTCATCGCGTCAAGGATCATCAGCTTGCCCAGAAACCCGCTCAGCGGCGGCATCCCGGCCATTGCAATCGCGCCAGCAAAGAACAGCGCCGCGAAAAGCCCGTTCTGCACCGTGGGCGGCTCGGCCCTCAGCAGATCGCCGCCCTTTCGCCGCGACACCACCAGATCCGCCAGCAGGAACAGCGCCGCCGCCGAAAAGGTGGAATGCACCAGGTAATAGAGCGCCGAGGTCATCGCATAGGGCGTGAACGCCGCCACCGCGATCATCATCGTGCCCATCGACCCCACAACCGCAAAGGACAAGAGCGGCATCAGGCGCCGCGCGCCCAAAACCCCCACGGCCCCCACCGCCAGCGTGATCACGGCAGCAGGCATCAGCCATGTGGCGGTCAGCCCGTCCGTCACCGCCACATCGGGACCAAAGACGACCGTATGCACCCGGATGATCGCATAAGCGCCCACCTTGGTCATGATCGCAAACAGCGCCGCCACCGGCGCGGGCGCGTTGGAATAGGTCGCAGGCAGCCAGAACTGCACCGGGAAAAGTGCGGCCTTGATCGCGAAGACCATCATCAGCAGCACGGCGGCAACCCGCACCAACGCGGCATCCTCCACCGGCAGCGCGCGGACCTTCTCCGCCAGATCGGCGATGTTCAGCGTGCCGGTGGCCGCATAGACCGTGCCAAGCGCGAACAGGAAAAGGGTCGAGCCGGCAAGGTTCATCACGACATATTGCAGCCCCGCCTTCATCCTCACCCGGCCACCGCTATGGATCATCAGGCCATACGAGGCGATCAGCAGAACCTCGAAGAACACGAAGAGGTTGAACGCATCCCCCGTCAGGAACGCACCCATCACCCCCATCAGCTGGAACTGGAAGAGCGCATGGAAATGCCGCCCCCGCGCGTCCCACCCCGTCGCGCTGGCATGCAGCAGCACCACGATCGCCAGAAGCGCCGTCAGAAGCAGCATCACCGCCGCCAGACGGTCCAGCACCAGCACGATCCCGAAGGGCGCGGGCCAATTGCCAAGCTCATACACATAGGTCTCGCCGCCCGCGGCCATCACCGTCAGACCGACCGAGATCGCCAAAAGCGCGATGGTCCCCGCGAACGAGGCCGCCCGCGCCAGACCGATGTCGTGGCGCATGACAAAACCGATGATCGGGGCAAGCAGCGCCGGCAGGATGACCGGCGCGATGATCCAATGCGTCATGCTCCGGTTTCCTTCTTCGCTGTCGTCTCCGCCTGCGCCTCGTCGTCGGGCTCAAGGTCGATCCGGTCGTCATCGGCCTCAAGGAAGGCACCAAGCGCCACCATCACCAGAACGGCGGTCATCCCGAACGAGATCACGATCGCCGTCAGCACCAAAGCCTGCGGCAGCGGATCGGTATAGCTCGCCTCGCCATAAAGCTGCAGCACGGGTGGCATGTTGATCGCAAGCCGCCCCGTCGCGAACAGGAACACGTTCACCGCATAAGACAGCAGCGCCAGCCCAAGGATCACCGGAAAGGCGCGCAGCCGCAGGATCAGATAGACCCCGCCCGCCGTCAGCACGCCCACCGAACTCGCCACGACAAGTTCCATCTTATTCCGCCTCCGGCTTTTTGTCTTGGACCCGCAAGGATGGGTCGTAATCCATGGGCTCGACATTCACCGTCTCGCCCGCATGGCGCGCGATCCGCGACAGGCTGTAGAGCATCAGCATCACGGACCCGAGCACCGTCAGGAACACGCCCAGATCGAAGGCAAAGGCCGATCCAAGCCCGAACTTCTCGATCAGCGGCAGCTGGATATAGCCATAGATGCTGGTCAGGAAGGGCGCGCCACCCAGCCATGCGCCCACACCCGTCAGACCCGCGATCAACGCGCCCCAGCCGATCATCGAATGATACTCGATCCTCTGCCGCCCTTGGGTCCAGGCAAAGCCCGACGCCATGTACTGCATCAAAAGCGCGATCGAGATCACAAGCCCCGCCACAAAGCCGCCACCCGGCTGATTATGGCCACGCAGGAAGATATAGACGCCCACCATCACCGCGATCGGCAACATGGCCCGCGTCGCCACCACCATCATCAGCGGGTGCCGGTCGCGTGAGCGGTCCGGCGGCACCGGGGCGGCCTTCAGCTTGCGCCCCGCAGGCCCGTTGAGCAGCGCCTCCATCAGCGCATAGATCGTCAGACCCGCGATCCCCAGCACGATGATCTCGCCATACGTGTCATAGCCCCGGAAATCCACAAGGATCACGTTGACCACATTGGTGCCGCCACCGCCGGTATAGGAATTGTCCAGATGGAAGGTCGAGATCGACGAGAAATCGCGCATCAGGAACGTCATCGCCAGCGCCGCGACCCCGCCGCCCGCCGCCACCGCGATCACCCCGTCGCGCAGCCGGTGCCGCACGGTGCTTTCCTTGGGCGTGGTCTTGGGCAGGAAATACAGCGCCAAAAGCAGCAGCATGATCGTCACCGTCTCGACCGAGATCTGCGTCAGCGCCAGATCCGGCGCGGAAAGATACACGAATCCGCTCGCCACCATCAGACCGATCACCCCGATCAGCACCAGCGCCCGGAACCGGTTGCGATGGTTGATGACCACGAGCGCCGTCGCCACGATCAGCAAGAGCCACCCCGCAGCCGCCACAGGCGGAATCGGCAACAGCTCGCGCGTGGGCGGGCTCATCCGCCCCCCCGAGAACGCCGCATAGCCAAGCGCCAGCGTCGCCGCCACGAAAATCGCCAGATACCGGTTCATCGACCCGTTATGCAGCCCTTCGGTCACCCGGCGGGACAGCCCCACCAGACTGTCCACCAGCGCATCGAAGATCGCCTTGGCCTCGGGGCGCGGTGTCGCCAGCCATGCCCGGTCCAGCGGACGGTGCAGCGCCAGCAGGATCAGGCCGCCAATCACCGCGATCACCGACATGATCAACGCCATGTTCACGCCATGCCAGATCTTGAGCGAATAATACGGCAACTCGCCCCCCGTCACGGCAGCCCCCGCCATCGCCACGACCGGCCCCACCAGCTTGGGATAGATGCCGATCAGCACGACCATCACCACCAGCAGCGCGGGCGCGGCCCACATGCCGAAGGGCGGGTCATGCGGCTTGGCGGGGTAATCGTCGCGTTTGGGTCCGAAAAAGACATGCACGATGAACCGCAAGGAATAGGCCACCGACAAGAGCGCCCCAAGCGTGGCCAGCGCGGGCACCGCCCACTCGCTCCCGGCCCATGCCGTGTCCGAGGCCGCGTCGAGCATCATTTCCTTCGACAGGAACCCGTTGAAGAACGGAATACCCGCCATCGACAGCGCCGCCACCGTGCCGATCAGCGCGGTGATCGGCATCAGATGCCGCAACCCGCCAAGCCGCTTGATATCGCGGGTATGCGTCTCATGATCGACGATCCCGGCGGTCATGAACAGCGCCGCCTTGAAGGTCAGGTGATTGATGATGTGAAACACCGCCACCACCGCGGCGAATTTCGTCCCGAACCCCAGAAGCATGGTCAAGAGGCCCAGATGACTGACCGTTGAAAACGCCAGCAGCGCCTTCAGATCATCCTTGAAGAGCGCGATCAGCGCGCCAAGCACCATCGTGATAAGCCCCGTGGTGGTCACGATATAGAACCATGCATCGGTCCCCGACAGCACCGGCCACATGCGCGCCATCAGGAACACGCCCGCCTTTACCATGGTGGCCGAATGCAGATAGGCCGAAACCGGCGTCGGCGCGGCCATTGCATGCGGCAACCAGAAATGGAACGGGAACTGCGCCGACTTGGTGAACGCGCCCAAGAGGATCAGGATCAGCGCCGGCAGATACCATTCCGACGCGCGGATCGCATCGCCCTGCTGCAAAATATCCGTCAGGTTATAGCTGCCCGCGATATTGCCAAGGATCAGCATCCCCCCGATCATCGCCAAGCCGCCCGCGCCGGTCACCGCAAGCGCCATCCGCGCGCCCTGACGGCCTTCGGGCAGATGCTTCCAATAGCCGATCAGCAGGAAGGACGAGAGGCTCGTCAACTCCCAGAAGATCAGCAAAAGCAGGATGTTATCGGACAGAACAATACCCAGCATCGCACCCTGGAACAGCAAGAGGTACGTATAGAACTGCCCCATCGGGTCTTCGCTGGCGAGGTAAAACCGCGCATAAAGCGTGATGAGCAAGCCCACACCAAGGATCATCATCGCAAACAGCAGGCCCAGACCGTCCAGAAAGAAACTCGCCGTCAGGCCCAGTTGCGGCAGCCACGCGATCTCGGCGGTCAGCACCTCACCGCGCAGCACCGCAGGCGTCAGCGTGCCCAGCATGACGATCGCCGCGATGGTCGGCACGGCAGTGAAACTGGCACAGGCCGTGCGCCCCGCACGGATCATCAGGCCCGGAATAAGCGCCCCCAGAAAGGGCAAAAGCGCAATGATAGGTAAAAGACTGCCGCCGTTGCTCATGTCTGCCCCGTTCTAAACGTTCGTCGCGCGTTCTGAAAGCAAGGTCGCCACATGATCTGAGCCATGTCTCATACCTGCCCCTGTTGGTCCGGTCGTGCTGCGCCATCGAAATGACCCATACGCCGGCGTTTCTTATAGATTTTGTCAGATTGGCGTCAAGTCAAGGCGGCGGCTGAAGTTTATGCTGCGTCAAAAGATACCTCTGCCCCCGCATGGGCCGGCACAGACCGGCGATCTTCTCGATCCGCAACGGCCCACGCCCGCACCGCATGGCAGCTTTTCAATAATTGCCAGCCACGTATTTCGCGATGGCGGCGCCGCGCGAATTCACGTCCAGCTTCTGATAGATCGCCTTGAGGTAATACTTGACCGTATTCTCGCTCAGCCCAAGCCGGGCGGAGATCTGGAAATTGGTCAGACCGTCCACCAGCAGCGCGAGGATTTCATGCTCACGCCGCGACAGCGTGTCCGTATTGTCCGAAGTCAGCCGCTTGAGGATATCCGACGGCACGATCGAATGCCCCTCCACCAGCTTGCCAAGGATCTTCGGCAGGCTGGTCAGGATCTGGCTCATCATGCAGACCGAATTGGCGCCCTGTTTGATCGCGGTGCGGATAAAGGCGAACTCGGTCTCGTCAGCCACCACCACGACCATCACATCGGGGTAATCCTTGCGCACCTGCTCCAGAATTTGCGTCAGATCGCCATCCGCCAGCCGCACGCCGAGGATCAGGATCGTCTTGCCCTGCGCCGCCGACAACAGCTTCTTGAGACTGGCCTTGTCGGTCGCGAACGCCCCGAGCTTGACCTCGGGGATCTGCGCCACGAGCGAGCCGATACCCTGACAAACGATCACCTGCCGGTCGGCCACGATGACGTTGGGCGCCTCCGGCGCGCCGCCTGCGTCCACCCCCTCCTCCAAGGGCGCTTCCGCTATGGGCTGGGTCTCCTCCATTTAACGATCTTACACCAGGTTCGACAAAATCCCATGCATTGAATTGCGACATTTCACCGCCAGAAACCGATGATTTTAAAGGAAATTTCTGCATACCGAGGCATACCCTCCTGAATTCTTTCCCCGTGTCACCCAATCGGGTGGCCGCCCCCTACCCGTTCGGTGGCGCGGCTCCGCCTTCGGTCCGCTTGACCATTCCTTCGGGCATATCGCGGCAGGGATCCTGCGCCGATACATGGGTCAATCATCATTCGGAGAGACCCCATGAACGGCTATCAGCACCTTTTCATCCCCGGGCCGACCAATGTGCCCGAACCCGTCCGCCAGTCGATGAACATTCCCATGGAAGACATGCGCGCGCCCGATTTCGGCGATTTCGTGAGTAGCCTTCTGAGCGACCTCAAGAAAGTCTACCGCCTGCAAAATGGCCGCGTCTTCGTGTTCCCTGCCTCGGGCACCGGCGCTTGGGAATCGGCCATTTCCAACACGCTCAATACCGGCGACAAGGTTCTGATGTCGCGTTTCGGACAGTTCTCGCTTCTCTGGGTCGACATGGCCGAACGGCTCGGCCTCGATGTCGATGTCTGTGACGTGGAATGGGGCAAGGGCGTCCCGGTCGAAGACTATGCCGCCAAGCTGCGCGCCGACAAAACCCATCAGATCAAGGCCGTCTTCGCCACCCAGAACGAAACCGCGACCGGCGTGACCTCGGATATCGCCGCCATCCGCCGCGCCCTCGACGACGCGGGCCACCCCGCCATGCTCTTCGTCGACGGCGTCAGCTCCATCGCCTCGATCGAATTCGAGATGGAAGCCTGGGGCGTCGATCTCGCCGTCTCCGGCTCTCAGAAAGGCTTCATGCTGCCCGCGGGCCTCGGCATCCTCGGCGTCTCCGACAAGGCTCTGGCCGCCCATGCAAAGGCCACCATGCCGCGCTGCTATTTCAGCTTCGCGGACATGATAAAGCTCAACGACACCGGCTATTTCCCCTATACCCCCGCAACCCAGCTTCTGCGCGGGCTGCGCTGTTCTCTGGATCTTCTGCTCGAGGCGGGCATGGAAACCGTCTGGGCGCGCCACAAGCGCCTCGCGCAAGGCGTGCGCGCCGCCGTCGCCGCCTGGGACGGCTGCGAGCTGGTCGCGCGTGGCCCCGAATGGCACTCCGATACCGTCTCGGCGATCTATGCGCCGCCCGGCATCGACGCGCGCGACGTGATCTCGACCGCCTATTACAAATACCAGACCTCGCTCGGCTCGGGTCTCAACAAGCTGGCGGGCCGCGCCTTCCGCATCGGGCATCTGGGCTCGCTCAATCCGGTGATGCTCTGCTCTGCGATCTCGGCCGCCGAAATGTCCCTGCGCGACGCCGGCGCCCAGATCGTGCCCGGCTCGGGCGTGGCCGCCGCTCAGGAGCATTTCCGCGTCACCACGCCGGACATGATGCAGCAAATCACCTCCAAGGCCGCCTGAGCGCATGAGCAGACCCAAGGTTCTCGTCACCCGCGCCTGGCCCGCGGACACCGAAACCCGTCTCGGCCAACTGGCCGAGACGACATTGCGTCACCCCGACACGCCGATGACCGCGGACGAGTTCATGGCGGCAGCCACCACCTATGACGCGATCCTGCCCACCGTCTCGGATACGATCCCGGCGGCCTTCTACCCCGCCGCCGCAGGTCGGGTGAAACTGCTGGCCAATTATGGCGTGGGCTACAATCACATCGACATCGCCGCCGCCCGCGCCGCGGGCATCGCGGTCACCAACACCCCCGGCGTGCTGACCGATTGCACCGCCGATCTGGCGATGGGGCTTTTGCTGGCCGCAGCCCGCCGCATCGGCGAGGGCGAACGCGAACTGCGCACCGGTCACTGGTCCGGCTGGCGCCCCACCCACATGATCGGCAAGAAAGTCTCGGGCGCCACCCTGGGTATCGTCGGCTTCGGCCGCATCGGTCAGGCCATGGCGCGCCGCGCCCATCACGGCTTCGGCATGAAGATCGTCGTCTACAACCGCTCTCCCGTCGATCAGGACACTTTGCGCGCCTATCACGCCATCCAGCCCGACACATTGCACGAGGTCGCAGCCCGGTCCGACATCCTGTCGCTGCATTGCCCCGGCGGCGCCAAGACACGCCACCTGATCGACGCAGGCGTGTTCGCGGCGATGAAACCCGGCGCCCTTCTGGTGAATACCGCGCGCGGCGACGTGATCGACGAAGACGCGCTCTTCGCCGCGCTCGACAGTGGCCATCTGGGCGGCGCGGGTCTCGATGTGTTCCAGAACGAACCAGCCCTCGATCCGCGCTTTCTCGGCCATGACACCTGCGTGCTCGCCCCGCATCTGGGCAGCGCCACCGACGCCACCCGCGCCGCCATGGGCCACAAGGCCATCGACAATCTCGTGGCGGTCCTGCGCGGCGACACCCCGCCCGATCTTGTCTCAGCCTGAGCCCTCCCCATGACCTGCCCCACACCCCTCTGCAACCCAAAGGTGATACACCCCCGCCACCGCCTGCCCGGTTCACCACGGCATCCCGCCACCCCCGCACCGGGTAGGGCCGCCCTACCCGATCAGGCCCGGCACCCATCCCCCGCACCACATTGCCACCCATGCGAAAGTGTCCCCGCCCCCCGATCCGGGCGAGGCTGAACCCAAGCAGCGCCGTCACCCCGACCGCGCCTGCCCGGAAGGAAGACCCCCATGAGCTACACTCTGCACCCCCTGAAAAAACAACGCCTCCAGCGCTCGGAACTGGCCGTGCCCGGCTCCAACCCCTCGATGATCGACAAGGCCGCCGACAGCGCCGCCGACTACATCTTCTTCGATCTCGAAGACGCCGTGGCGCCCCCCGACAAGATCAAGGCCCGCGCCAATATCATCCAGGCGCTCAACGACATCGACTGGAAGGCCAAGGGCAAGACCATCTCGATCCGGATCAACGGTCTGGACACGCATTACATGTATCGCGATGTGGTCGAGGTGCTGGAACAGGCAGGATCCCATGTCGATACGATCCTCGTGCCCAAGGTCGGCGTGCCCGCCGATCTCTACACGGTCGAAACGATGATCTCCCAGATCGAAGAGGCCTGCGCCCTGCCCCATCGCATCGGGCTCGAGGCGCTGATCGAAACCGCTCTCGGCATGGCCAATGTCGAAGCCATCGCCGCCGCTCCCGGCCGGCTCGAGGCGCTGCATTTCGGCGTGGCCGATTATGCCGCCTCCAACCGCGCGCGTACCGTGGTGATCGGCGGGCTGAACCCCGACTATCCCGGCGACCAGTGGCATTTCGCCCTGTCGCGTATGACCGTCGCCTGCCGCGCCTATGGCTTGCGGGCGATCGACGGCCCGTTCGGCGATTTCTCCGATCCCGACGGCTATATCCTGTCGGCCAAGCGCGCCGCGGCCCTTGGCATCGAAGGCAAATGGGCGATCCATCCCAGCCAGATCGCGCTGGCCAATGATGTGTTCTCGCCCCCCGAAGCCGAAGTGACCCGCGCCCGCCGCATTCTCGAGGAACTCAAGAAGGCCGAGGCTCAGGGCAAGGGCGCCGCCAGCCTCGACGGCAAGATGATAGACGCGGCCAGCGAACGCATGGCCAACAACGTGATCACCGTGGCCGACGCCATCGCGGCGCAGCACGGATAACCGGCAAGGGAGGACCCACCATGGATATCCACGAATACCAGGCCAAGGAGCTGCTCAAGCGGTTCGGCGTTCAGGTGCCGCGCGGCGGCATCGCCTACAGCCCCGAACAGGCGGTCTACCGCGCCAGCGAACTGTCGGGCGAACGCTGGGTCGTCAAGGCCCAGATCCATTCCGGCGCGCGTGGCAAGGCAGGCGGCGTGCGCATCTGCTCCACCGAAGAGGAAATCGCCGACGCCGCGCAATGGATGCTGGGCCGCAAGCTCGTCACCCATCAGACCGGCCCACAGGGCAAGCTGGTCAGTCGGCTCTATGTCGAAGAAGCCACCAATATCGCTCAGGAAATCTATCTCGGCCTCGTGATGGACCGCAAGCTCGAGCGCGTGGTCGTCGTGGCCTCGGCCCAGGGCGGCATGGAAATCGAGGAAATTTCCGCCAATGAGCCCGACTCGATCATCCGCTCCGTCGTCGATCCCGCCGTCGGCATGCAGGCATTCCAGGCCCGCGAAATCGCGTTTTCTCTGGGGCTCGAGCCGCCGATGATCGCCCAGGCCGTCAAGACCATCCTCGGCTGCTACGCCCTGATGAGCGAGATGGACGCCAACATGGTCGAGGTAAACCCGATGGTCGTCACCCGCTCGGGCGAGATCGTGGCGCTCGACGCCAAGATCAGCTTCGACGACAACGCCCTCTTCCGCCGCCCGGAAATCTCGGAACTGCGGGACAAGAGCCAGGAAGACACCCGCGAAACCTTCGCCGAGGATCGTGGTCTCTCCTATATCGGGCTTGATGGCGAGATCGGCTGCATCGTCAACGGCGCGGGCCTCGCGATGGCGACGCTCGACATGATCAAGATGGCCGGCGGCGAGCCTGCCAATTTCCTCGACGTGGGCGGCGGCGCCAGCCCCGACCGGGTGCTCATGTCCTTCAAGGCGGTGCTCAACGACCCCAATGTCGAGGCGATCCTGGTGAACATCTTCGCGGGCATCAACCGCTGCGACTGGATCGCCGAAGGCGTGGTGCGCGCCATGCGCGAGCTCGAACTGCACATGCCCGTGGTCGTGCGCCTGTCAGGCACCAATGTCGAGGAAGGCCGCAAGATCCTCGCCGAAAGCGGCCTTGCGGTGATCCCCGCCGAAACACTGGCCGATGCCGCCGACAAGGTGGTGGGCGCCTGGAAAGACGCCAAATTCAAGGAGGCTTCGTAATGGCCATTCTCATCGATAGCGACACCAAGGTGCTGGTGACCGGCTTCACCGGGCGGATCGGCACTTTTCATACCCAGGACATGATCACCCACGGGACCAACGTGGTGGGCGGCGTGACGCCGGGCAAGGGCGGCAGCACCCATCTGGGCCTGCCGGTGTTCAACACCGTCAAGGGCGCCGTGGCCGAAACCGGCGCCGAGCTGGTCATCAGCTTCGTCCCCCCGCCCTTCGCCGCCGATTCGATCATGGAAGCGGCCGATGCCGGCATCAAGACCTGCGTCTGTATCGCCGACGGGATCCCGGCGGCCGACATGATCCGCGTCAAACGCTACATGCGCCGCTACAAGGCCGACCGCCGGATGCGCCTGATCGGCCCCAACTGCGCCGGGATCATCACCCCCGGTCAGGCCTTCGCAGGCCTGATGCCGCCGCATATCTACATGCCGGGGCGCGTGGGCATCGTCGGACGCTCGGGCACCTTGGGCTACGAGGCCGCAAGCCAGATGAAGGCCAAGGGCATCGGCGTGTCGTCCTCCATCGGCATCGGCGGCGACCCGATCAACGGCTCGAGCTTTCGCGACATCCTCGAGCTCTTCGAGGCCGACCCCGACACCGACGCCGTCGTGATGGTCGGCGAGATCGGCGGCCCGCAAGAGGCCGAAGCCGCCGAATATATCGAAACCCACATGACCAAACCTGTCGCCGCCTATGTCGCCGGTCTCTCAGCCCCCAAGGGACGGCGCATGGGCCATGCCGGCGCGATCGTCTCGGCCTTCGGGGAATCGGCGCAAGAAAAGGTCGAGATCCTCAAAAGCTCGGGCGTGACCATCGTGCCCACCCCGTCGGCCTTCGGCGAGACCGTGGCGAAGATGCTGCACTGATCGGCACAAGCCGCGCCGCGCGCCCCTGATCGCGCGGCTCGGGTCTTGACTGCGGCGCGGGCGGCTCATCCCCCCCGCGCCGGTCTTTTCCGCCGATGTGGAGTTGGGGGCTCTGCCCCCGACGTTGAAAATCAAATGATTTTCAACGCCTCCCCCGGGATATTTGCGGCCAGAAGAAGCGCGCGGCGCGGCGCGTCTTTCATTGTTCCCCAAATACTCCCGCCGGAGGCATCCGCCCCCGGAGAAAGGCGCCGGCGCCCGGTCAGATGTCGAGCGTATTGTCCTTTTCCCAGCGGCTGAAATGCGACACGAAGGAATTCCATTCCTTCATCTTCATGTTGATGAAGGCTTTCGAGAACTCCTCGCCCATCGCCGCCTTGAGCACCTTGTCGCTCTCATAGGCGCGCAGCGCATCGAGCATGTTGAGCGGCAGGCGCGGCGCGCCCTTCACCTTGTGGCCCTCGGCATACATGTCGATCTCGTAGCGCTTGCCGGGATCGGCCTTGGTGCGCACCCCGTCGAGCCCCGCCGCCAGCGTGACCGCCTGCAAAAGATAGGGGTTGGCCGCGCCATCGGGCAGGCGCAGTTCGAACCGGCCGGGGCCGGGGACCCGCACCATATGGGTGCGGTTGTTCGAGGTCCAGGTCACCGTGTTGGGCGCCCAGGTCGCCCCCGAACTGGTGCGCGGCGCATTGATCCGCTTGTAGCTGTTGACCGTGGGGTTGGTGATTGCCGCCATGCCGGTGGCGTGTTTCATGATCCCGCCAAGGAAGTGCCGTCCCTGATCCGACAGGCCCAGCTCCTTGCTGTCATCCGCGAAGACATTCACCTTCGACGCCGCCCCCGGCGCATCCCAGACCGAGATATGCAGATGCGCGCCATTGCCGGTCAGACCCTCGATCGGCTTGGGCATGAAGGTGGCGCGGAAGCCGTGCTTCTCGGCGATCGACTTGGTCATGAACTTGAAGAAGGAATGCCGGTCGGCGGTCACCAGAACGTCGTCGAATTCCCAGTTCATCTCGAACTGGCCATTGGCGTCCTCATGGTCGTTCTGGTAGGGGCCCCAGCCCAGCTCCAGCATGTAGTCGCAGATCTCGCGCACCACGTCATAGCGGCGCATCACCGCCTGCTGGTCGTAGCAGGGCTTTTCGGCCGTGTCATAGGGATCGCTCAGCGCGTTGCCATCGGGGGTGAGCAGGAAATACTCGGCCTCGACACCGGTCTTGACATGCATCCCCTCAGCGGCCGCCTCCGCGATCAGCCGCCGCAGCACGTTGCGCGGGGCTTGCGCCACGTCCTCGCCTTCCATGATCGGGTTGGCCGCGACCCAGGCCACCTCGGGCTTCCACGGCAGCTGGATCACGCTGTCGGGATCGGGCACCGCCAGCATGTCGGGATGCGCCGGCGTCATGTCGAGCCAAGTGGCAAAGCCCGCAAAGCCTGCGCCATCGGTTTGCATGTCGGCGATCGCCTGTGCCGGCACCAGCTTGGCGCGCTGCCCCCCGAAGAGGTCGGTGAACGAGATCATGAAATACTTGACGCCGTTTTCGGCGGCATAGGCGGCCAGATCCTTTGTCATGGTCCTTTTTTCCTTTCCCTGTTGGCATGAAAGGGGGCGGTTGACCCGCCCCCGATTATATCTTGATCCTCAGAATGTAGCGCCGGGCTTGCCCGGCCACCAGTTGGTTCCCGCCAGGGGCACCTGCGCCATCGCCGCGGCCTCGAGCGTGAGCGCCACCAGATCCTCGGGCTCCAGATGCTGCACATGGTTCTTGCCGCAGGCCCGCGCCAGCGTCTGGCATTCCAGCGCCATCACCTTGAGATAGTTGCGCAAGCGCCGCCCGGCCTCGACCGGATCGAGCCGCGCCGCAAGCTCGGGGTCCTGCGTCGAGATGCCCGCGGGGTCGCGCCCCTCGTGCCAGTCGTCATAGGCGCCCGCCGTGCTGCCCAGCTTTTCGTATTCGGCCTCCCATTTGGGATCGTTGTCGCCCATCGCGATCATCGCCGCCGTGCCGATGCTGACCGCATCCGCGCCCAGCGCAAGCGCCTTGGCCACATCCGCGCCCGAGCGGATGCCACCCGACACGATCAGCTGCACCTCACGATGCATGTTGAGATCCTGCAGCGCGCGCACCGCGTCGCGGATACAGGCCAGCGTCGGCTGGCCCACATGCTCGATGAACACATCCTGCGTCGCCGCCGTGCCGCCCTGCATCCCGTCCAGCACGACCACATCCGCGCCCGCCTTGACCGCCAGAGTGGTGTCGAAATAGGGCCGCGCACCGCCGATCTTGATGTAGATCGGCTTCTCCCAGTTGGTGATCTCGCGCAGTTCGAGGATCTTGATCTCAAGATCGTCCGGCCCCGTCCAATCGGGATGCCGGCAAGCGCTGCGCTGATCGATCCCCTTGGGCAGGTCGCGCATTTCCGCCACCCGGTCCGAGATCTTCTGACCCAGCAGCATGCCGCCGCCGCCGGGCTTGGCGCCCTGCCCCACGACCACCTCGATCGCATCCGCCTTGCGCAGATCGTCGGGGTTCATCCCGTAGCGCGACGGCAGGTACTGATAGACCAGCGTTTTCGATTGGCCGCGCTCTTCGGGGGTCATGCCGCCATCGCCCGTGGTGGTCGATGTGCCCGCAGCCGACGCGCCCCGGCCCAGCGCTTCCTTGGCCTGCGCGCTCAGCGCGCCAAAGGACATGCCCGCGATGGTGATCGGGATCGCAAGCTCGATCGGCTTCTTGGCAAAGCGCGTGCCCAGAACCACGTTCGTGTCACAGCGTTCCCGATACCCCTCCAGCGGGTAGCGGCTCATCGAGGCGCCCAGAAACAGCAGATCGTCAAAATGCGGCACCCGGCGCTTGGCGCCACCGCCGCGAATGTCATAGATGCCGGTGGCCGCCGCACGGCGGATCTCGGCATTCACCTCCGGCGTGAAGGTGCTGGAATAGACCGGCATGGTGCGCGGCACATGTTTGTCGTCCTTGGCCATGTCAGGTCTCCTCAATAGGCGTTGTCGATATCGAACGTGTAAAGCTGCCGGGCCGAGCCATAGCGGCGGAACTCCTCGGGTCTCGCATCCACGCCCGACCGCTCCAGCAGATCGCGCAGGGTCTCGAGGTGCTCGGGGCGCATCTCTTTCTCGATGCAATCCGCGCCAAGGCTTTTGACCTGGCCGCGCACGAAAAGCCGCGCCTCGTAGATCGAATCGCCCAGCGCGTCACCCGCATCGCCGCAGACCACAAGATTGCCCTTCTGCGCCATGAAGGCCGACATATGCCCCACATTGCCCTGCACCACGATATCGATCCCCTTCATCGAGATCCCGCAGCGCGAGCTGGCATTGCCCTTGATGACCAGAAGTCCGCCATGCCCGGTGGCCCCGGCATATTGGCTGGCGTCGCCCTCGACGATGACGGTGCCGCTCATCATGTTCTCGGCGACACCCGGCCCGGCGCTGCCCTTCACATGGACCGTGGCCTGCTTGTTCATGCCTGCGCAGTAATACCCGGTCGAGCCTTTGACCGTCACCTCGATCGGCGCATCCAGCCCCACGGCGATGGCATGGCTGCCGCGCGGGTTGACGATCTCCCAGGCGGTCTCGTTGGTCTGCTGGCTCTGGGCCTGCAGCGTCTCGTTCAGGGCGCGCAGCCCTTGAGCTTCAAGATCGAATGTCTGCATGTCAGTGCTTCCAGAAATAGACGGTTGCGGGTTCGGGCTCCCAGACGCGGGCATCTTCGATACCCGGCAGGTTGACCAGCGCACGGTATTCGCTGCCGAAAGCCACGTATTGATCGGTCTCGGCCATCACGGCGGGCTTGCAGGCAATGGGATCGCGCAACACGCCGAACCCGTCCTTGGTGCCCACCACGAAAGTGTAGAACCCGTCCAGATCCTCCAGCCCCGATTCCAGCGCCTCGCCCAGCGAATGGCCCTGCTGCATCTTCCATGTAAGATACGCGGCAGCCACTTCGGTGTCGTTCTCGGTCGCGACAGCGACCCCCTCGCGCGCCAGCTTGCGCCGCAGTGAGTTGTGGTTGCTCAGCGACCCGTTATGCACAAGGCACTGATCCGGCCCGGTCGAGAACGGATGCGCGCCCAGCGTGGTCACAGCACTCTCGGTCGCCATCCGCGTATGGCCGATGCCATGGGTGCCCTGCAGATGCGGGATGTCGAAGCGCTTGGCCACATCCCCCGGCAGACCCACCTCCTTGTAGATCTCGATCACCTCGCCCGCGCTCATCACCCTTGCCTCGGGGCGCAGCTCCTTCAGCGCCTCTCGCGCCGGGGCAAGCTTGTCCTCGGGCAGCTCGATCACCGCATGGGTGTCCTTGACCCTCAGCGTCACAGCGCAGCCCAGCGCTTGTGACAGCGCGTCATCCAGCCGCGCAAAGCGTGCCGGGTCATCCGACTGCACCGTCAGCTTGGCAAAGCCGTCCCGGTCCGTGCCATAGACCGCTATGCCCGCACTGTCCGGCCCGCGATCCGACATGGTAATCAGCATATCCGTCAGCATTTCGCCCAGTTTGGGCTCAAGCGACTTGTCCTTCAAAAACAGTCCGACGATTCCGCACATCGACGCCTCCATGATCTTTCAGTCAGAAGGCTAGCGCCGAGTCGCTGCGATTTCAATATAAAGAATTTATTTTTCCTATGAGGAATAATTGCCCCATGTAATTTTCCACACAGGAACCTCTATTGACCACTGCGCGCCCGTCTCGGTCAGCTCCCGCCCTGTGGATACGAGATCACCGACAGATACCGGATCGGCAGCCGGATCAATTCATCCGGCCCGTGCGGCGCGTCGGCATCGAAGAACAGGCTGTCACCGGGACGCAGGTGAAAACTCTGATCGCCATGCCGGTAGCCCACCTCGCCTTCCAGAATATAAAGCAGCTCCACGCCGTCATGCTGGAAGATCGGGAACACATCCGACTCCTCGTTCAACGTGATGAGATACGGCTCCACCACCACACCCGAATTGTTGGCCCCCAGATGTCCCAGCAGATTGTATTGATGCCCGGCCCGTGTGCCGGCCCTCTCGATCTCCAGCGCCTCGCCCGCCTTCACATGCACCGCTTCGCGCCGCTCCTCGAAGCGCCGGAAGAAGGCCGTGACCGGAACGCTCAACGCGCTCGACAACGCCTGCAGCGTGGTCAGCGACGGCGAGGTGACGCCGTTCTCGATCTTCGACAGCATCCCCACCGACAGCCCCGTCGCCTCGGCCAGATCGGCCACGGTCATGCCGCGCGCATGGCGCACCTCGCGCACCTCGCGCCCGATCGCCGTCTCCAGGTTCTTCTCTCGCGTCTCCCGAAGCTTGTGCGGGTCTTGGCTCAGCTTGGTTTGCGGCATCTCGTGTCTCGTCGTGATCACCGCGTCCGGGCGGCGCTGCAGGATGGAAAATCCCGCCCCCGAATTCAAGCCCGCAGGCCGCAATCGGCGGGTTTGCGTACGGGATGGACACAATTTGCCGCTGGCAGCTCCGATTTCGTCCTGATCGCGTGTAGGTTTCGTACGATCTGTACGGAAATCCGCCGATTGCCCCCGGTGCGACGCAATTTTGTCGCGAACCGGCATTGTAACGCGGCGCAACTCCTATATGTGGGCGTCGCAACCTTGCGGAACCCCTATGACTTCAGTCGCTTACCCCCGTGTTCTCCACCTCCCGGCCCACCGCTGCGGCGGTCTCGGCTGTGGCGTCACGGCCATGATCGGCAGGGATGCATGACCCGCGCCTCATTTCAGCCACATTTCGTCACCACCCTTGGGGGAAAACCCCCGGCGGCAGACGCGCGCCACGCGTCTCGCCCGCTTCACAAACCGGAGCAGACAATGGCACAGACCCCCAACCAGACCGCGCGCGCAGGCAGCGCCAACCAAACCCCGACCCCGTCGCAAGCGCCTTCGGGGAAAACGATTTCCAGTAGTGTTTTCAAGGATTTCGCCAGCATCTGATGGGCAAATGACAGCCTAATATCGGACGCTCGACAGAAGCAGGGCCGCGCACGGGATCACCGGCACGGCCCTTTCTTTCAATGTCTGCGCAGGTCTCGGAGGTCTTATCCGACCAGTTCGAGACCCGAGAAGAAATACGCGATCTCGACCGCCGCGGTTTCCGGCGCGTCCGACCCGTGAACCGAGTTTTCGCCCACGGACTCCGCGAATTCCGCCCGGATCGTCCCCGGCGCCGCATCCGCAGGGTTGGTCGCTCCCATCACGTCACGGTTCTTTGCAATGGCGCCTTCGCCTTCCAGAACCTGCACCACGACCGGTGCCGATGCCATGAATTCGCACAGCTCGTCATAGAACGGACGCTCCTTGTGCACGGCATAGAACTCTCCGGCCTGCGCCTTGGTCAACTGGATGCGCTTCTGCGCAACGATGCGCAGACCCGCATCCTCGAACTTGGCGTTGATCTTGCCGGTCAGGTTCCGGTTGGTTGCGTCGGGTTTGATGATGCTCAGCGTGCGTTCGACAGCCATTTCAGCCTCTTTCTTATGGAAAAGGGGTGCAAGCCCCTGCCAGCACCCATTGAATATCGCGGCCCCGATAGCATGGGGTCATACGATTGAAAAGCCGCGATTGACGCCCGCCGGGCTTTGCGTCACACCGCAGCCATGCTGCATATCGACGATATCTCCTACTCGGTCGCCGGCCGCCCCCTGATCGAGCATGCCTCGGTCTCGATCCCCGATGGCCACAAGGTCGGCATCGTGGGCCGCAATGGCACGGGCAAAACCACGCTGTTCCGCCTGATCCGGGGCGAACTGGCGCTTGAAACCGGGCAAATCAGCCTGCCCTCCCGCGCCCGTATCGGCGGCGTCTCGCAAGAGGTGCCGGGTAATTCGGTCTCGCTCATCGACACGGTTCTGGCCGCCGACACCGAGCGCGCTGCCCTGCTGGCCGAGGCCGACACCGCCACCGACGGCGCCCGCATCGCCGAGATCCAGATGCGCCTTGCCGATATCGACGCCTGGTCCGCCGAGGCCCGTGCCGCCTCGATTCTCAAGGGGCTTGGCTTCACCGATGACGAACAGGCCCAGCCCTGCAGCGCCTTTTCGGGCGGGTGGCGGATGCGCGTGGCGCTGGCGGCGGTGCTGTTTTCCGCCCCCGACCTGCTGCTCCTCGACGAGCCGACGAACTATCTCGATCTCGAAGGCGCGCTCTGGCTCGAAACATATCTGGCGCGCTATCCCCATACCGTGCTGGTCATCAGCCATGATCGCGGGCTGTTGAACCGTGCCGTTGGCGCGATCCTGCATCTCGAGGACCGCAAGCTCACGCTCTATCAGGGCGGCTATGACCGCTTCGCCGAAACCCGAGCCGCCCGCCTTGCCGCCGCGGAATCCGAAGCCAAGAAACAAGAGACCCGCCGCGCGCATCTGCAATCCTATGTCGATCGGTTCCGCTACAAAGCCGACAAGGCGAAACAGGCCCAGGCCCGCATCAAGGCGCTGGCCCGGATGCAACCCATCACCCGCCCGCAAGAGGCCGCCCTGCGCCGCTTCACCTTTCCCGAACCCGAAGCCCTGTCGCCCCCCATCCTGCGGCTTGACGGCGCCTCGGTGGGCTATGACGGCAAAGCTGTTCTATCGCGGCTCGACCTGCGCATAGACCAAGATGACCGCATCGCCCTTCTAGGCCGCAACGGTGAAGGAAAATCAACGCTTTCCAAGCTCTTGGCAGGCAAACTTGATCCTATGAACGGACAAGTGCACGCCTCCTCCAAGCTGCGTGTGGGCTATTTCGCCCAACATCAGGTCGAAGAGTTGCATCTCGATGAGACACCGATCGACCATATCCGCCGCCTGCGCCCGACCGAACCGCCCGCCAAGCTGCGCGCCCGCCTTGGCGGCTTCGGCATCGGCGCCGAACAGGCCGACACGCTGGTCGGCAAACTCTCCGGCGGCCAAAAGGCCCGCCTCAGCCTGATGCTGGCCACGATCGACGCGCCGCATATGCTGATCCTCGACGAGCCGACCAACCATCTCGACATCGAAAGCCGCGAGGCTCTGGTCGAGGCGCTGACCGCCTATAGTGGCGCAGTGATCCTTGTCAGCCACGACATGCACCTGCTCAGCCTCGTGGCGGACCGGCTCTGGCTGGTCAAGAATGGGCATGTGGCGCCTTATGACGGCGATCTCGACAGCTACCGCACGATGCTGCTGCAGGGCGATGCCCCGCCACGGCCCTCGGATTCGCCCAAACCCGCCGCTCCCAAACGCCCTGCGCGCGACGCGCTTCTGGCGCTGCGTGCCGAGGTCCGTAAATGCGAAGAGCGCGTGGAAAAGCTGAACGACATGCGCGACCGGATCGCGCGGAAACTGGCGCATCCCGACATGTATCACGACACCCGCATCCAGGAAGCTGCCGAATGGCAGAAGAAATATGCCGAAGTCATCGACGGGCTCGAGCGCGCCGAAACCCTGTGGATCGCCGCGCTGGAACGTCTGGAACAGGCCGGCGGCTAGCCCCCTGCTGGCCGCGCCCTCGCGCCCATCTTCCCGAACGCGCCCCAATAGGCTAGACCAAGATCCGTATGGACGCCGCTTTTCTCATAACCGCCTTCGTCACACTCTTCGTGATCATCGACCCGATCGGCATGACGCCGCTCTTCGTGGCGCTGACCCAAGGCATGAGCCCGGCCCGGCGCCGCGCCATCGCACTGCGCGCCTGCGTGACATCGGCCCTGATCCTGATCGTCTTCGCGGCTTTCGGCGAACAGGTACTGGGCTTCATCGGCATTTCCATGCCCGCCTTCCGCATCGCCGGCGGCATCCTGTTGTTCCTCACCGCTCTCGACATGCTCTTCGAGCGGCGCAGCAAGCGCCGCCAGGGTCAGGCCGAAGAGGCCGAGGAAGACGACGTCAACGACGACCCCTCGATCTTTCCCCTCGCCATTCCGCTGATCGCCGGCCCCGGCGCGATCGCCTCGGTGATCCTGCTGGCCGGCCAGCGCCCGGGCCTCGAAGGGCTGGCGATGGTCATCGGCGTCATGCTCAGCGTGATCGCGATGGTGTTCGTGCTGTTCCTCACCTCCGGCCTGCTCGAACGCGCGCTCGGGCGCGTGGGCATCAACGTGGTCACCCGGCTTCTGGGGATGCTGCTGGCCGCGCTCGCGGTGCAATTCGTGCTCGACGGTCTGCGCGGTTTCGGCTTTGCGGCGTGATCTTTCCAACGCCCCGGCGCGCGCCTATATCCACCGCATGACGGATTTCGACTATGCTAGGCTGATCTATCTCGTGCTGCTCGGCGGCGCGATCCTCATGTGGTTCTTCGCCCAGAACCGAGCCTCCTTCGGCAAGCTCACCCAACAGGCGCTGGTCTGGGGGCTGATCTTTTTGGGCGTGATCGCCGCCGTCGGCCTTTGGGACGACATCCGCCAGACGGTGCGCCCCACCCAGACCATTCTGGCACAGGACAACCGGATCGAATTGCCCCGCGCGCCGGATGGTCATTACTACCTTACCGCCGAGATCAACGGCACGCCGGTTCGCTTCGTCGTGGACACCGGCGCCTCTCAGATCGTGCTTACCCGATCGGATGCCGCCCGTGCCGGGATCGACACCGCCGCCCTGGCCTATATCGGTCGCGCCAATACCGCCAACGGCACGGTGCGCACCGCCCCCGTGCGCCTTGACAGCATCGCCATCGGCCCGATCCGCGACACCCGCGTGCGCGCCGTGGTCAATGAAGGCGCGATGGACCATTCTCTACTCGGCATGGAGTACCTGCAAACCTTTTCCAGTGTCGAAATCGGAGGCGGCAAGCTGGTTCTCACGCGCTGAGACCCGCTGGTTTCTTCTGGCCCCAAATATCCCGGGGAGCGCGAGGGGCTGGCCCCTCGCATTCCGACGATCCGGCCCGGGTTCAGGCTTCGGCCTTTTTCTCCCAGCGGCCCGATTCTTCGGACCAGTATTGCGCGGCACAGCCCGCCGATGTCAGCGCTTTCCACTGGCCCCTTGCCTTTTGCAGCGCGGCATCGTCATGCCCGTCGAACAGGATACAGACCCGCTCCAGCCGGCTCACCTCATCGGGCGCCACCTCTGCCCCGTCCACCGCCATCAGGCACAGCGCGCCATTGGGGATCTCCTCCGATACGGTCAGCAGCACCGGCTGATCGGCCTCATGGGGTCGTCCCGCCAGCCCATGCGGCAAAAACCCCTCCTCCGGGCCAAGCCACAGCCTCTCGTCCAGCCATTCGATCCGCACCGGATCATGCCCGCGAACGATCACGCGCCAGCCCGCCTGATGCGCCTTTCCCAAAAGCATGGGAAGCGTCGTCTCCAGCGGGTGCCGCGTCAGGTGATAGAAAAAGGCCGCCCCCATCAATCCTTCTCGAACATGTCCGCAACCAGCCGATTGAGCGCCATGACGCCCCATCCCGACGCGCCCTTGGGGGCATAGCGCGTCTCGGACTTGACCGAGGTGACGCCCGCGATATCGAGATGGATCCACGGCACGCCGTCCTTGACGAAACGTTGGATGAACTGGGCCGCCGTGATCGACCCCGCAGGCCGTCCACCGATATTCTTCATATCCGCGATGTCGGATTTCAGCATGTCGTCATACGCCTGGGCCAGCGGCATGCGCCAAGCCGCTTCATCCTCGGCCTCGGCTGCCTTGAGAAACGCATTGCACAGCGTGTCGTCATTCGAAAACACACCTGCCTTTTCATGCCCGAGCGCGATGATCATCGCACCGGTCAGGGTGGCCAGATCGACAATGCCCGCCGGTTTGAACGTCTCCTGCGCGTACCAAAGCACATCGGCCAGTACCAGCCGCCCCTCGGCATCGGTGTTGATCACCTCGATCGTGTCGCCCTTCATCGACGTGATCACGTCGCCGGGGCGCGTCGCGCGATCCGAGGGCATGTTCTCCACCAGCCCGACAAGGCCCACCACATTGGCCTTGGCCTTGCGTTTGGCGATCGCGTGCATCGCGCCGCAGACGACACCCGCCCCGCCCATATCCATGGTCATGTCTTCCATGCCGGCCGCAGGCTTGAGGCTGATGCCGCCGGTGTCGAACACCACGCCCTTGCCGACCAGAGCCAGCGGCGCCGCCGTATCCGCCCCACCGCGCCATTCCATGATGGCCAGCTTCGAGGGGCTGGCGCTGCCGTGACCCACCGACAAAAGAGCGCCCATGCGCAGCTTGCACATCGCCTCTTCCTCCAGCACGGTCACCTTCAGGCCCAGCTTCTCCATATCCTTGATGCGATTGGCGAATTCCGTCGTCGTCAGGTGGTTTGCAGGCTCGGTGATCAGATCGCGCGCGTAAATCACCCCTTCGGCGACAGCGGCCAGCGGTGCGAAGGCCGCTTCCGCCTCATCGGGTTTGGCGGTCATCACCCGCACAGCACCTTCCACATCCCTGCCCTTGTCGGTCTTGTGTTCGGTGAACCGATAGCAGCGCAGCGCCATCCCGAGCGCCAGATCGGCGGGCCGCCGCACCGAACCCGCCAGCACCAGAAGCTCTTTTCCGGATTTCGCGCGCGCCAGCGCCACACCTGCGCGGCGCGTCTCGGCCTGCTTGGCCCCGCGATCGAGGCACAGGACATCCAGCGCCTCGGCCTTCATGCCGACCGGCCAGGCCAGCGTGCGCAGCTCGCCCGACTTCACCTTGCCCCAGGTGTCGCTGTCAGTCAGCCGCTTCAGCGCTCCCTTGGTAAGGCGATTGACCCGGCGCGCGGCGGTATCGAGCTTGCCATCCGGTGTTACGATCACGGCCACGCGGCCATCGGCTTCGGCGATCTTCTCGATATCGGTGTCCTCGAAGGTCACGCGCACGGGTGTCGTCATCTGTCAGCTCCTGTCTTTGCTCTACCCCAAGTCCTAGCGCGGCCATGCCGGGTTGACCAGTTAGCAGTTTTCCATCCCGTTCAATTCCGGTAGGTTTCCCCAAAGTGCTGCTTTTTGGGGGGACACGTGACCAGATTCGACAGATACATGCTGTCGCAATTCATGGTTCTGTTCGGTTTTTTTGCGCTCGTTCTGGTGTCCATATTCTGGATCAACAAGGCCGTGCGCATGTTCGACCGTCTGATCGGTGATGGACAGCCTGCCTGGGTGTTTCTTGAATTCACCGCTCTCACGCTTCCGGGCGTGATCGGCGTGATCCTGCCCATGGCGGCTTTCGCCGCAACGGTCTATGTGACCAACCGCCTGAGCACCGAAAGCGAACTGACAGTCGTGCAGGCGACCGGCTATTCACCTTGGCGGCTGATGCGTCCGGTGATAGTGTTCGGCATCCTCATTGCGCTGATGATGTCCCTGCTTACGCATTTCCTCATTCCCTCCAGCCTCAGTCAATTGCGCCTGAGGCAGGACGAGGTCAGCCAGAATATCACCGCGAAACTGCTCACCGAGGGCGAGTTCCTGCACCCGGCCCCCGGCATCACATTTTATATCCGCGACATCACGCCCGACGGCGAATTGCACAATGTCTTCATGTCCGACAGGCGCGACAGCGAAAACACGATGACCTATACCTCCAATCGCGCCTATCTGATCCAGGACCCCGAGGGCGGCACGAAGCTTCTGATGGTCGACGGTCTTGCCCAGACTGTGCGCCGCGATGGAAACCGTCTCTTCACTACGCATTTCAACGATTTCTCCTATGATATCAGCGCGCTCATCGCATCCGAGGCGACAAGCCTCGACAAGGTGACCTTCGCTCATACCCTCGACATCGCGCGCGACCCTCGGGCCGTGGCGGATCGCACGCTTTCGACGGTGTCGCAGGTGATCTTCGAGCTGAACAACAGGTTCAGCCAGCCGCTCTTGTGCATCGTCGCCGCGGTGATCGGTTTCGCGTCACTTTTGCTGGGCGGCTTCAGCCGGTTCGGCGTGTGGCGGCAGATCCTGCTGGCCTTCACGTTGCTGATCGTGATCAAGCTGGTGGAAAGCCGGGTGTCGGGCCTGGTGCTGGCACATTCGGATCTATGGCCGCTGATGTATCTGCCCGCCGCCCTTGGCGCGCTGGTCACTGCCGTTTTGCTGCATCTTGCCGCGCGTCCTGCCTTTGGCCGCAGGTTGCGTGACCGTTTCCGGCGCCGCCCACTTCCCGAGCTCGAGGACGGCACCGCATGACCTTGCATTTATATCTCGCGCGGCGATTTCTGCTCACGTTTCTTGCGATCTTTTCAGTCTTCGTGATCCTACTGTTCTTGATCGATATCGTTAAGGAAATGCAGGATTTCCCGGCATTCCCCTTCAGCGAAATCCTCGAGATCGCGCTACTCAAGGCGCCGAGCGCCAATTACGAGATCCTGCCCTTGATCGTCATCCTGGCAACCGTAGCGCTGTTTCTGCGGATGTCTCGCAATTCCGAACTTGTGGTCGTACGCGCCTCGGGGCGATCTGCGATCCGCGCGCTGGTCGCACCGCTTGTCGTGGCGGGGCTGATCGGCGTGGTGTCCGTGACCATGCTCAACCCGATCGTGGCTGCATCCGCCAAGCGGCATAACGATCTGATGAACTCCTATCTGGGATGGAGCATCAACATTATGGCCATCGCCCCCGAAGGGCTGTGGCTCCGGCAGGGAAGCGAAACCGGCCAGACGGTGATTCATGCCGAACGCGCCAGCTCGGATGTCAGCACGCTTTACAACACCACTTTCATCGCCTTCGGGCTGGATGGCACACCACAGCGCCGGATCACCGCCGCAAGCGCCACGCTTGGCGATGGCGAATGGCGCCTCGCCGACGCCAAGCTCTGGGATCTTTCCAGCGGCATCAACCCGGAAAGCACCGCCCAGGAACTCGACAGCTATTCGGTTCCCTCCGCCCTCACCCAGGACCGGATCATCGACAGCTTCGGAAAGCCCGAATACATCTCGATCTGGGATCTTCCGAAATTCATCGGACAGCTCGAGGAATCAGGCTTTTCCGCGCGTCGCTACGCCGTCTGGATGCAGACAGAACTGGCGCGCCCGCTCTTCCTGATTGCTCTTGTCATGGCGGCGGCGGCCTTCACGATGCGCCATTCGCGGCTTCATAACACCGGCGTGTCGGTGCTGACCGCAATCATGCTGGGCTTCGGTCTGCATTACATCCGGAACTTCGCCCAGATCCTTGGGGAAAACGGACAGATACCCATCATGTTGGCGGCATGGGCGCCCCCTGTCGCCGCATTTCTGCTGGCGCTCGGCATCCTTCTGCACATGGAGGAAGGATGACGCGAAGCCTGCCTGCCCTCGCCTTGAGCCTTGCGCTCGGCCTTTGGCCGGCGACCGGCATGACACAAGACGCAAGCCCACCGCAGCAAGGCGCGATCCTGTTGGCCGATGACGTGCGGCTCATGGCCGATGACCGGCTGGTTGCGTCCGGCAATGTCGAGGCGATGTATGACAATCAGCGCCTGCAGGCCAAGTCCATCACCTATGATCAGAAGACCGACACTCTGATGATCGAAGGCCCGATCATCCTCCAGCAGGGCGACAGCACACTCGTGCTGGCCGATGCCGGAGAGCTGGACCGCGAGATGCGCAACGGACTGTTGACCGGCGCGCGCGTCGTGCTGGAAAGCCAGGTGCAGCTGGCCGCCAACGCCATGGTGACAGTCGAAGGCCGATATTCGCAGCTTTACAAAACCGCCGTGACCTCGTGCCGGATCTGCGAAACAGGGCGCCCGCCCCTATGGCAGATCCGCGCGCGAAAGGTCGTCCATGACCAGCAAGAGCGGCAGCTCTATTTTTCGGATGCCCAGCTTCGCGTGCTGGACATGCCGGTACTCTACCTGCCGCGCCTGCGCCTTCCGGACCCGACCCTTGAACGCGCGACGGGCTTTCTTCTGCCCTCGATCATCAATTCCTCGCTGCTGGGGACGGGGCTGAAATTGCCCTATTTCATCAAGATCGGCGATCACCGGGATCTCACGCTCACACCGTTTCTCACTAACAAGAGCCGCACACTGGAATTCAGATACAGGCAGGCGTTCCATAATGGCGATCTGTTGATCCGCGGCGCGGTCACCGATGATGACATCGGAATCGATCCGACGCGCGGCTATCTGTTCGCCATTGGCCGGTTCGATCTCAAACGGGATTTCGAGCTGACATTCGATGTCGAGGTCGCCAGCGACGACGCCTATCTGTTCGATTACGGCTATTCCTACAAGGACTGGCTGGACAGCGAGATCGCCATCGAACGCGCGAGGCGCGATGAATTCATCCGGGGCGCGCTGACATATTATCATTCCCAACGGCTTGGACAGTCAAATTCGACCCTCCCCACCATCGTTGGAAATGCCCAATACGAAAAACGTCTCTTTCCCGAACGGATCGGCGGGGAATTGCGGTTCGGGGCGCAGGCGCATGGCCATTATCGCTCATCCGATCTGCGCACCGACGGGGCGGACCTCGACATATGGGCCGATGGTCGCGACATGCTGCGGTTCACCGCAAGCGCTGACTGGCTGCGCAACTGGGCCTTGCCCTCGGGCGTCCTTGCCGAGGTTCAGGCAGGTCTGGCGATCGACCATTTCGACGTGACCCAAGGCGGCGGGATCGGCCTGTCCTCGGCGACCGAAGTGACGCCCTCCACCTCGGTTCAACTGCGCTGGCCGCTCGTCAAGTCTTCGGCCAACGGTGTGACGCAGGTGATCGAACCGGTGGCGCAGCTGTCCTGGGTCGGCGGTTCCAACCCGGCGATACCGAATGACGAAAGCACGCAGATCGAGTTCGACGAAGGCAATCTTTTCAGCCTGTCGCGCTATTCCGCACCCGATCGCCGTGAACGTGGCCTGAACGCCGCCTACGGCGTGCAATGGACACGTTTCGACCCCGATGGCTGGGAGGCCTCACTGGCCTTCGGTCAGGTGTTCCGCAATGAGCGCGAGATCGAAGCGACCGGCGTGCCCTCCCTCACCGACAGTTCCGGCCTGCAGGACAGGTTCTCGGATGTGCTGTTTGCCGGTCAGTACAAGACGCAAAACGGCCTGACCTTCACCGCCCGCGGACTGTTTGACGACGGGCTCAAGGCCACCAAGGCCGAGGCCCGCGCCAGTTGGTACACGGACCGCACCAGCCTCTCGGGCACGTATATCTGGCTGCGCAACGATCCCGCCGAACAGCGCCCCGACAACGTCTCGGAATGGAGCTTCAGCGGCAGCTACCGGCTCGCGCGCCATTGGACAGGCCGGGCGAACTGGCGCTATGACGTGGCCCGTGACATTCCTGTGTCCAGCGGCCTTGGCCTGACCTACACCAACGAATGTGTGGAACTGTCGGTTAATGCCTCGCGTTGGTACAGCTCTTCCACTATCCTGCAAGAGACAACGAATATCACGTTCACAGTCGCGCTGTTGGGCTTTACAACCAAGACCCAAGAAAACAGCTACACGCGAACATGCAAAAACTAGGCAGTATGAGACCCAGAATGCGCCAATTTCTCGCAGCACTTGCCCTCCCCGCCGTAATGGCCACGTCCATGAGTTGGGGGATCGCCGCGCCTGCCTCTGCGCAGAACCTGTTCGCGCCGGTGGTCAAGGTCAATGATCAGGCCATCACCGGCTATGAAATCCAGCAACGCGCACGCATGCTCACCCTGTTCCGGTCGCCCGGTAACCCCGTGGAGCTGGCCCGCGAGCAGCTGATCGAAGAACGCCTCAAGGTGGATGCCGCGCGCGCCGCGGGGCTTGTCCTCGAAGATGCCGATATTCGTGTCGGCATGGAGGAATTCGCGAGCCGCGCCAACATGACGGCCGAAGAATTCATCGGCGCCCTCGAAGGCGCCGGGGTTTCGGAACAAAGCTACCGTGAATTCGTGCGCGCCGGCATGACATGGCGCGAATTGGTGCGCGCCCGTTTTGCACCGCGCGTTTCGGTCAGCGATGCGGATCTCGAACGCGCCCGCGCCGCCCTGACCGAGGACAGCGGCGTGCGTGTGCTGCTGTCCGAGATCATCATGCCAATCACACCGCAGGACGCCGAAGAGGTACAGGATCGCGCCGCCCGCATATCCGAGCTCGACTCGATCCCCGCGTTCTCGGCCGAAGCGGAGCGATATTCCGCATCCGCTACCGCGGCGCGTGGCGGGCGGCTGGACTGGATGTCAATCACCAACCTGCCCCCGCAACTGCGTCCCGTGATCCTCGCCCTCGGACCCGGCGATGTCAGCGATCCGCTGCCCATCGAAGGAGCCGTGGCCCTGTTCCAGCTGCGTGACATCGAAGAAACAGACACCCCGGAACCTGACTACGCCGCCATCGAATACGCGACCTATTACATCGCCGGCGGCCGCAGCGAACAGGCACTGGCGCGTGCCGCGCGGGTGCGTGCGGATATCGACACCTGCGACGATCTTTACGGCATCGCCAAGGGCGAACCCGCCGAGGTTCTGGATCGTGGCTCCTACGCCCCCGACGAGCTGCCTCAGGACATCGCGATCGAACTGGCCAAGCTCGATCCCGGCGAGGTCTCGACGAACCTGACCCGCTCGAACGGGCAAACCCTCGTCTTCCTGATGCTCTGCGGCCGGACCCCCGCCCTCGAAGGCGAAGGGCCCTCGGCAGAGCAACTGACCAACCTGATCCGGAACCGCCGGATCGACTCCTTCGCCGACGGCTATCTCGCGCAGCTGCGCGCCGAAGCGCGCATCATCGAGCTGGAATGACCGGCCCTGTCGCGCTGTGCTGCGGCGAGCCGGCCGGGATCGGCCCCGAACTCGCGGCCAAGGCCTGGCGCGCGCTTGGACCTGACCTGCCCTTCGTGCTGATCGGCGACCCCTCGCATCTGCCGCCCGGCACGCCCGTGGCCGAAATCACCGACCCGGCCCTCGCCGCGGATGCGGCGCGCCGCGGCGTTCCCGTGCTGCGCCACGACTTTCCCGGCCCGGCCACACCCGGCACCCCCGAGCCGCGCCATGCGCAGGCGGTGATCGACGTCATCGCGCGCGGCGTCGATCTGGTGCGCTCCGGCCAGGCGCGCGCGCTCTGCACCGCCCCCATTCACAAGAAGGCATTGCTGGACGGCGCGGGCTTTCGCTATCCGGGCCATACCGAATATCTGGCCGCGCTTGCCGGCACCGCCCGTGTCGTGATGATGCTCGCCTCGCCGGCGCTTCGCGTGGTGCCAACGACCATCCATATCCCGCTGGCTCAGGTGCCGCGCGCGCTGACCGCCGAGCTTCTGCAGGACACGCTGCGCATCACCCACGAGGCCCTGATCCGCGATTTCGGCATTCCACACCCCCGCATCGCCGTGGCGGGCCTCAACCCGCATGCCGGCGAAGGCGGCGCGATGGGCCGCGAAGAGATCGACCTGATCGCGCCCCTGCTCGAGCGGATGCGCGCCGAGGGCATCGACCTTCAAGGCCCGATGTCGGCGGACACGATGTTTCACGAGCGCGCGCGCGCGACCTATGATGCCGCTGTCTGCATGTATCACGATCAGGCGCTGATCCCGATCAAGACACTGGATTTCGACCGCGGCGTGAATATCACCCTCGGACTGCCCTTCATCCGCACCTCGCCCGATCACGGCACCGCCATGGACATCGCCGGGCGCGACCTGGCCAATCCCTCCTCGATGATCGAGGCGCTGAAGATGGCCCATACCATGGGCGCGGCGCGCGCGGCGGCCACGCCATGAGCGCCATCGACACCCTGCCCCCCCTGCGCGACGTCATCGCCCAGCATGGTCTCAGTGCGCGCAAGGCGCTTGGCCAGAACTTCCTGCTCGATCTCAACCTGACCTCCAAGATCGCGCGCGCAGCAGGCGATCTGACAGGCTCCGACGTGCTGGAAATCGGCCCCGGACCCGGCGGGCTGACACGCGGCCTGCTGGCCGAAGGGGCGCGCCACGTGCTCGCCATCGAAAAGGACGCGCGCTGCCTGCCCGCCCTCGACGAAATCGCCCAGGCCTATCCCGGGCGGCTGACCGTGCTCAACGCCGATGCGCTGCAGGTCGATCCCCTCGCCCATCTGACACCCCCCATCAAGGTGGTGGCCAACCTGCCCTACAATGTCGGAACCGAGCTATTGATCCGCTGGCTCACCCCCGCAGATTGGCCCCCTGTCTGGGACAGCCTGACTTTGATGTTCCAGCGCGAAGTGGCCGAACGCATCGTGGCGACGCCCGGATCGAAAGCCTATGGCAGGCTCGCCCTTCTGGCACAATGGCGCTGCGAGGCTCGGATCGTGATGCACCTGCCCCCCTCGGCCTTCACCCCGCCGCCCAAAGTGTCGAGCGCCGTGGTCCATATCACCGCCCTGCCCGAACCTCGCTACCCCGCCGATCCCGTCCTTCTCGAGCGGCTGGTGGCAAAGGCCTTCAACCAGCGCCGCAAGATGCTGCGCTCCGCCCTCAAGGGCCTCGCCCCCGATCTCGAAGACCGGCTGCTCGCCGCCGGCATCCAGCCCACCGACCGCGCCGAGACCGTCGGGCTGGAGCAATTCTGCGCGCTGGCCCGCAGCCTCAAATCATAGGCGCAAACAGACAAACAGGGGCCGAAGCCCCCGTTTCATCGTTCCATAAATACTCGATATCCTGCCGCGATCCTAAAGCGTTTCGTCTTTAACCTGAGGCATCAGCTAAAGGCGAAACGCGCGCAAGGATTGAACAGAGCCCTGCATTTCGCGAAACTCTGTGCGTCAGGTTTTTTCGCGAAACGCTTTATTCAGCGGCCTCGGCAGCATCCGATCCACCTTCGGCTGCGGCGCTCGCTTTCTGGCCATCGTCACCGGCCTCGGGCTGGACTTTCTTGGCCCGGGGCTTGCGGGGCCGTTTCGGCTTTTCGGCCTTCTGGCTTTCGGGGGTCTCCACAAGACTGCTTTCGTCGCTGTCCTGTGCCGGCTCCAGATCGGGCTGCGGCGCGTTGGCCATGTCGACCGCCTCGGCTGGCTCGTGATCCGGGCGCTTCGGCCGGTCAGGACGCTCTGCCCGGTCGGGACGCTCTGCCCGGTCGGGACGCTCCGCCCGGTCGCGCTCAGCCTGACGGTCGCGGTTTTCGCGCTCCTGCTGCTCGCGGCGAGAATCCTGATCCTTCTGGGCCGCGCCCAGCATCCTCAGGTAATGTTCCGCATGCTGCTGGAAATTCTCGGCCGCGACGCGGTCATTTCCCAGTTGGGCATCGCGTGCCAGCTGGTTGTACTTGTCGATGATCTGTTGCGGGGTGCCGCGCACCTTGCCCTCGGGCCCCGAACTTTCGAAGACCCGATTGACGATGTTCCCCATCGAGCGGTTGCGGCCGGTTTTGTTCCGCGAACGTGACTTGGATGATCTCATTGGTTTAGCTGTTCAGCCCTGTGCTCAAAGTGTCGCTCGATCCGATTGGCGCCCTGTGCGCCATATTATTCGCCCGGATCCGACATGTATTGGCTTGGGTCAAGCGCAACGCCACTCGTAGCGTGTCATACATCTTGACTGCTCTCCACTAAACACGCTGCGGCGCACGTTACAAGGGCTATCGGGAAAATTATCTGCAATTGAGCGGATTTTCCCGTGTTTTCAGGGCTCAACCAGGCCAGACAGCCTCCACGACCCGGTCGCGCCCATCCAGATCGGGCCGAACACATACCTCGGCGAATCCCCCCGCCCGCATCAGATCAGCCACATCCGCCCCCTGCCGCCAGCCGATTTCCACAATCAGCCGTCCGCCCTCGACAAGGCACGCCCCGGCCTCCGCCACGATTGCGCGATAGGCGCTCAGCCCGCAGCCCTCATCGGTCAGGGCCATGCGCGGCTCGTACTGCAGCTCTCGCGCCAGACCAGCCATTTCATCCGCCGCGATGTAAGGCGGGTTCGACACGATCAGATCGAAGGTGCCACGCACCGCGGCAAACCAGTCCGAGACAAGGAACTCGCAGCGCGCGCTCAGATCCAGCCGCGCCGCATTGCGCCGCGCCACCTCCAAGGCATCCTCCGACAGATCCACACCCACACCCGTGGCATCCGGCCGTTCCGCCAGCAGGCTCAGCAGAATGCAGCCAGACCCTGTCCCGAGATCCAGAACCCGGCTGAACGCCACGGCAAGGGCGCGTTCCACAAGGGTTTCCGTCTCGGGCCTCGGGTCCAGAACCCGGGCATCGACCGCAAAGCGCCGCCCGTAAAATTCGCGGTATCCCAGAAGATGCGCCATCGGCTCGCCCGCAGCCCGGCGCTGCGCCAGCCCCGCAGCCGCCGCCAGAGCGCCCGCCTGCAAAGGCTCGGGCGCCAGCATGGTCATCCGGCCCGGCGCCACATCCAGCACATGCGCAAGGATCAGCCGCGCCTCGCGCGCCGGATCATCCACCCCGCCTTGCGCCAGATCCATGGTCAGGCGTCTCAGCCCGTCCTGAACCGATCCGCTCACCCGCCCATCTCCGCCAAAAGCGTGGCCTGGGCATCCGCGCGCAAGGCGTCGATCACCTCGTCCAGATCGCCCTGCATGACCTGGTCCAGCTTGTAGAGCGTCAGGTTGATCCTGTGGTCGGTCATCCGTCCTTGCGGGAAATTATACGTCCGAATGCGCTCCGAGCGATCGCCCGTCCCCACCTGCGCCGCACGGCTGGCCGAGCGTTCATCGGCCGCGCGCTGGCGTTCCAAGTCATAAAGCCGGGTCTTGAGCACCTGCATCGCGATCTCACGATTGCGGTGTTGCGATTTTTCCGAACTGGTCACGACGATCCCGGTGGGCAGATGCGTGATCCGCACCGCCGAATCCGTCGTGTTGACATGCTGACCGCCCGCGCCGGAACTACGCATCGTGTCGATCCGCAGATCGCCCGGATCGATCTGCACATCCACATCCTCGGCCTCGGGCAGAACGGCGACGGTCGCGGCACTGGTATGGATGCGCCCGCCGCTTTCGGTTTCCGGCACCCGTTGCACCCTGTGCACACCGGATTCGAACTTCAGCCTTGCAAAGACATGATCGCCCGCGACACGTGCGATCACCTCCTTGATGCCCCCCAACTCGGTCTCGTTTTGCTCGATGATCTCGAAGCTCCAGCCCCGAGCCTCGGCATAGCGGTGATACATCCGCAGAAGATCGCCCGCAAACAGCGCCGCTTCCTCGCCGCCCGTTCCGGGCCGGATTTCAAGGATCGCCGGGCGTGCATCGGCCTTGTCTTTGGGCAACAAGGCCAGTTGCAGCTGCTCTTCCAGCTTGGGCTTTCGCGCTTGCAGCGCGGTCAGCTCTTCCTCGGCCAGATCGCGCATTTCCGGGTCCGCCAGCATCGCGCGCGCCGCCTCGAGATCGTCCAGAACCTGCCGATAGGCGCGGATTTCCTCGACCACCGGACGCAGCTCGGCATATTCACGGCCCAGCTTGGCGATATCTCCGCCGCCCGCAGACATCTGCGCCTCGAGATACTCGAAGCGTTGCAGGATCTCGTTCAATCTGTCCAAGGGTACCATGGTCATCGCATCTGCCGCGTTCGCGGGGTTTGGTCAAGGCGAAAGCCTGTGCTATTCTCATCACCATGAGGATGGTGATCGCACTGTTTCTGCTGGCAACCCCCGCCCTTGCCGACCAGACGCTCGGCGGCAAGACGGTGGATTGCTACTGCACCGACAGCAACGGAAAACGCGTGGAAATGGGCGAAATGATCTGTCTTCATGTGGGCGGGCGCAGCTTCATGGCGCAATGCCAGATGTCGCTCAACAATCCGATGTGGCGCGAAATATCCCAAGGGTGCCTGTCGTCATCCCTGCGCGAACGCCTGCAGCCAGCCGTCGATGCGGGCGGCATTCACCCCAAGATCTGACTTGCCAAAACGCAAGCGCCCGTGAAGTTCAAGCTGCGGGCCGGCTTGCCGCACCGTCGTGTAATCGGGAAAACCGAACACGCGCGACCGGCTCACATAGGTGATCATCCCCTCATCGGGCGATCCGGCAAGAACCTCGGTGCGCGGTGACCGAAGGATGATCTCGTGCAGCCGCTCAAGCCCGTTCTGACCCGCTCCGATCACGCGCATCGCGCCGCCATCGTAATCGCGGTTGGTGATCCCGTCCGGCATCTGGTGCCAGCGCGCCGGATCCGAGGGCGCGATCCGCACATAGACCCCAAGCGCCACCACCAGCACCAGAACGACACAAGAAGCCACAAAACCCCATTTCATCGACACGACCTTTCCCATCACAGACATATCTGGCGTGATGGGTATGGGCGCTCGCCGTCATATACAAGCCACCGTTTTGCTTGCCCATCCGCCACGCCACCGGGGGTTCCAGCCCACCACGTCCACCGCGGCGCGCGCGCGTTTTATCGAAAGTATCGACGCGCACCCCTTAGATATCCTTACATGGCCCAGCTTTTGCCGTTGGCAATGTCATGGTGCAACGAGCGGAGCCCAAAAGCCGCATCCGCGCGCCGCAACAATGCTGTGGTGAAAATATAATGTCTGAAAATCAACGCAAAACCGATACATGGAAGCCGGCCGATCCGCTCGAAGCTCTCGATCACCTGTCGAGCCCGGTGATGATCGCCGATCAGGACATGGTCATCCGATACGTGAACAAGGCCGCAATCGAGATGTTCCAGTTGATCGAGGCGGATATCCGCAAGGACCTCCCGCATTTCCAAGCGAATGACGTCGTCGGCAAGTCGATCGACGTTTTCCACAAGAATCCCTCCTATCAGCGCAACATCATGGAAAACATGCGCGACCGGCATGACGGCGCGTTCACCGTGGGTGGCAAGCGTCTGGCCTTCAAGGCAACACCCCGCTTCGACAAGAACAACAAGGCAACGGCCATCATCGTCGAATGGCAAGACCAGACGGCCTCGTCGGAAACTGCGCTCCAGCTCGAAAAGCTGGTCGGCGGTTTGCGGCAGATGTCCTCCGCACATATGGACGGCTATATCAGCCAGCGCATCGCCGCCGAAGAACTCTCCGGCGATTTCGCGGATGTCGCAAACGTCGTCAATGCAATGGTCGAGGGGCACATCTCTCGCAAGCGTCTTATGGTCTCCTGCCTCAAGTCGCTGGCCGAGGGCGATTTCGAATTCGTGATGGAAAAACTCCCGAACGAACAGACCTTCCTCAACGACGCGGTCGAATCCGCCCGTGATGCCTTCCGGAGCGTGACCGGCGAAATCGAGCAGCTCGCGGTTGCAATGGCGCATGGCCAGCTTGACCGCCACATCGAGCCCAACAAGTTTCAGGGCAGCTATCGTGCGATCATCGAAGCGATGGCAACGGCCTATGGCGGGCTGAACGCGACGCTGGCGGATATCAAATCGCAGGCCGGCCAGATCGTCAGCGCCACCAACGAGGTCAACGCATCCGCACGCAACCTCGCGGCCACCTCGCAGATCCAGTCTAGCGCGGTCGAGGAAATCTCGTCCTCGGTCGAGGAAACAGATGCCGTCGTGCGCGCAAACGCCGATGCAAGCCAGACGATGCTCAAGGTCGTTCAATCGGCCGATGAAATCGGCACACGCGGACTGAAAACCATTGATGACATGGCCGAAGCGATGCAGTCGATCCGCAATTCCTCTGTTGAAATCGCCAAGATCATCAAGGTGATCGACGAAATCGCCTTCCAGACGAACCTGCTGTCGCTCAACGCCGCCGTCGAAGCGGCACGCGCTGGCGAACATGGGCGCGGCTTTGCCGTCGTGGCACAGGAGGTGCGCAACCTCGCACAGCGCTCCGCCAAGGCAGCCCGGGAAACCGCGGACCTGATCGAAGCGGCCACCGCCAATGTGGAACGCGGCGTGAAAGGCTCGGAAGCCTCCGAAGACGCCTTCAAGAAAATCAGCGGCGAGGTCAAGAAGATCGAGGAAACCGCCCATCAGATCGCCCTCAGCAGCCGTGAACAGGCCGAAGGCATCGCTCAGATCTCGCAAGCCGTGGGCGAATTGTCCAAGACCGGCATGGAGGTCTCGGCCCAGTCCGAGGAACTGGCGACAGCGGCCTCGCAAATGGAAGCGGCGACAGACGGGGTAAACAATCGCCTCAGCCGGTTCAGCCTTCGCGAACGTGCCGATGCGCCTGCGGGATCCGCGGATCTGATGGCGGGCCTCAGCACCCAAGACCGGCAGCGCGTTCTGGACATGATGCGCATGTCCGCCCCCGCGCCGCAGGGCAGCAAGCCTTCGCTCAACGGGCTGAACGGCAACGGTCGTTCCAGCGGGGCCGATCACGATCCGCGCGGATACGAGCGGTTCTGAGGATCATAAGAAAAGCACACTGCCCGAGCGCGCCACAGGCCCGGGCAGTGTGTTTGCTTTTCACACAAGTCTCATCCGCGTCAGGCGCTTGTGAAAAAGAGCCTCCCAACAAAGCCTCTGGCACAGGGTTTGCAAAAACCCCGGCATGAGCCAGACCAATCTTTCTCGACGATCCCTCCTTGTCTCCGCCCTCGCCTGCCTCGGCCCCGGCGCGGCCCATGGGTTCATCGCGTCCTCCGATGGCCAGTCGCTGCTTGGCACCTCGGGCCGCCCCCTTATCGACCTGCAAAAGCAGGCCCCCGGCCTTGGCACCCCTCCGCGCGACCACGTCACGGCCGAGCCGGCACCAACGCCCGAGCCCGCGCCCCCTGCACCGCTTCCCGCTGACCATGTGCAGGTCTCGATGCGCAATGCGCACACCGCCGAAGAGCTGCTGGTCCGCTTTCATCCCGTCAATGGCCGACTAGTGCCAGAGCATCCCGACACGCTGGATCACTTCCTGCGTGACTGGCGCCGCAACAGAGTCATCCCGATTGATCCTTTCGTGACCGGCTCTCTGGCGCTTGTCGTGCGCGAAGCCACGCGCCTTGGCTGGAGCGGCACGGTTCAGATCAATTCAGGCTACAGAACCCGCGAAACCAACGCCGACTTGCGGCGCAAGGGCATCGGCGCCGCGCGCAATTCCCTGCACCTCACAGGCCAGGCCATAGATTTCGTCCTGCCCGGCGTCCCGCCGCGTCGGATCGGCGCTCTGGCGCGGCAGCTGTTGCCCGGCGGCATCGGAACCTATGCCAGCTTCGTGCATATCGACAGCGGTCGGCGCCGCAGCTGGCAAGGCTGACCCCGCACCCCGCCTGCCGATCACAGAGCCGATGCAAAGACCTCCCGCGCCGAGGCCATTTCCTCGGCCACCTCGTCCACCAGCTCGCTCAAGTCCAGAGGGCCATCACTCAGTACCGCGCGTTCGGACCGCGACAGCGCATCGCTCAGCAGCCGCAACCCGACAAGTCCCGTCGAGCCGACCGCCGAATGGATCATCCTTGCGCGCTCGGTCGCCTCGAGCTCGGTGTCGCGCAAACTCTCAAGCGCCAGCTGTGCATCTTCAAAACATTGCCGCACCAGCGCATGGGCCGTGTCTTGGCCCACCAGAACACTCAACGCCTGCATCGGATCGAAGCTGTCATCCTCTGCCTCATCCTCGTCCTCGTCGTCATAAATCGCCAGATGCCGCGCAAAAGCGGCCTCCAGATCGCCGAGCTTCATGGGTTTTCCAAGAACCTCCTGCATGCCGCAGGATCGCAACTCCGGATCGTCGCGCGACACCAGTGCCGTCACGCCGAGAATGACCGTGTTGCGTGACGCCCCTGAGCTGCCCCCACTAATTGGTCCAAGTTGATTGTTAGTGCATGACCGGCCTCTGGTCCATCTGAACGATGCTTTCCGGTGCGGGAGGCCGGTATCCAAGGGCGCTGTGAGGCCGAACGGTGTTGTAGTGTCTTCTCCAGTCTTCGATGATGATCCTTGCCTCCTTTATTGAGTAGAAGAGCTCGCCATTGAGCAACTCGTCCCGGAAGCGTGCATTGAAGCTCTCGCAGTATCCATTCTCCCAAGGCGATCCTGGCTCGATGAACGCAGCCTTGGCACCTACTGCGGCGATCCAGTCCCGGACCTTCTGAGCCACGAACTCGGGACCGTAGCACGTCGGGAAGCACGCTGTTTTTGAGGTTATGGCCACGCGCGCAGCCCCCAAATAGCGCAGCGTGTGGCCATAACCGGTCTCAGGTCTCAACAGTGGTTTTGCATAACCACACTGCTGAGGAGACCGGCTATGACCGCCACCGATATTACCGCTTCGACCTTGCTAGTCGCCATCGATATTTCCAAGTATCGCCATGAGGTGCTGATCGGCATCCCTGGCAAAAAGCGCCGTCGCCGAATGACGATCCTGAACACGCTTGACGACTTCCAGCGTTTGTCCGCAACCCTTGCCAGCTACGACCTGCCGGTGCGGATAGGGTTCGAAGCGACCGGCAACTACCACCGAACGTTGGCGCATCATCTCGGGCAGGCCGGGTTCGAGCTGAAGCTCGTCTCGTCCGTCGGCCTGGCTCGAACACGGGAGGCCCTGCACAACAGTTGGGACAAGAATGATCCCAAGGACGCCCAGGTCATCCTTCACATGCTGGAGATCGGCGCCGTGCAGTTCTTTCACGATCCGATGGTGGTCGGGACCGCCGACATCCAGGAACTCTCGAAGACGCACGAGATCGTCTCTCGATCGAAGACCGAGCTGTGGCACCGCATTCTCACCCACTACCTGCCACTGTATTTTCCCGAGGCTGAACGATTTCATCGAAGCTCACGGACGGATTGGTTCCTGGCATTCCTTGAGAAGTACCCATCGCCACATATGATCTCGGCCATGAGCCGCGAGGCCTTCATCGCCGACGCCTGGGATGTCGTTGGCCGAAGGGTTTCGAAAGAGCAATTACTTTCCGATATTTACGCCACTGCGGCCGCTTCGGTCGGCTTGCCAGTTCAGGCAGATTCTGACGCGGTGCGCATGTTCCGCCTTGTTCTTGCCGAGGGGCGTAGCCTCATCCGGCAGCGCGATGTTATCGAGGCACGGGCCGTCGAGTTGTTGTCGGACCTACCCGACTATCAGCTGCTGACCACCATTCCCGGCATCGGCCCAATCAACGCAATGACCATCTTGGCCGAAGCAGGCGACCTGCGTCGGTTCCGACACCATCGACAGTTCTTGAAGTTTTGCGGCATGGACCTCGCCACCGTCCAGTCTGGCATGTTTCGCGGACAGAGCCGGATCTCAAAGTACGGCAATGCCCGGCTGCGGCGCACGCTCTGCATGGCCGGTCAGACCGCCGTTCTAAAGCGGACTAACAGCTTCCGCGACAAGTTCGAACGTTACATCTCCAAGGATCGACACAACGCCCATCTGCGCCGGAAGGCCTACACCGCGATCGCGGCCAAGATGGCGCGCACCGTACACGCCGTGGTCAATCACGGCGAACCCTATCGCCCCTTCTTTGAGGGGTGATCGATCGCAGAAGGACCTTTCTCTGTAAGGGCCGTGGAGGCAGACATCTGACCTCGTAGATAATGTTCAGGCCTTCTGTGTTAGCGACCCAATGATCTCGTCTTAAGGACGGTGAGAGCCGCAACAGCGTACTCTGTGTTTGTTATGGGAGAGACTGTCGTTGACCAAATCGCCGAACTGAGCCAGTTTATGTACGTGTCGAGGCACCTCGATACGACAATGACCTGATGCCAAATCAGCCAATTATTCCGCGCATAGGACGTTGTCGGATCGTATGTAGTCCGGCGGGCCGCGGAGGATGAACAGGTCCGTCAGCGCATCAAGCACATCGGTCGAGTTGAGCTTTCGGTCTATGCGGATCATCAGCGCCTCCCTGGTGAACTCGTCTATGATGTTGAGAATGCGATAGGTGCGGCCGTCCGCTGTCCGGTCCTGCATGAAGTCATAGGACCAGACATGGTTTGGACGCTCCGGTCGAAGCCGGATACATGATCCATCGTTCAGCCAGAGCCGGCTTTTCTTCTTTTGCTTCGGTGGAACCTTCAGCCCTTCACGTTTCCAGATGCGCTCAACCCGCTTGTGGTTCACGTGCCAGCCCGACTGGTTGAGCAGCGCGGTCACGGGGCGATAGCCGTAGCGACCGTATTGCCTGGCCAATTCGATGATGTCCTCGGTCAGGCGCTCTTCGTCTGGCCGGCCACGCGGCACCTTGCGCTGCGTGGATCTGTGCTGTCCCAAGGTGCGGCAGGCGCGGCGTTCCGATATGCCGAGCCCCTGCCGCACGTGGTCGATGCATCTGCGGCGACGTGAAGGGCTCAGAAGTTTCCCTTTGCGGCCTCGGTGAGGATCAGCTTGTCCAGCGTCAGATCCGAGACCGCGCGCCTCAGGCGCTGGTTCTCTTTCTCAAGTTCCTTCAGCCGCTTCAGCTGCCCGCGGCTCATTCCGCCATATTGTTTGCGCCACCGATAGAACGTTTGCTCTGTGATGCCGATATGGCGCGACGCGTCCGCGACCGTCATGCCTTGCCCTTGCAACACTTCGATTTGCCGAAGTTTCGATACGATGTCTTCTGGCGTTTCTCGTTTCCCAGCCATTCTCTGGTCCTCCAAATTGCGGGATAATCCTATCCCGGTTGGTGGACCACTTCACTGGGGGCAGCTCAACGCCAACCACAGAACCAGCGGCAAGGCGGTCATGCCCCAAAGCATCAAACGCTGACGCCGCAGCGAATAAATCAGGAAAGGCAGCACTGCGAGCGGCACGAAAATGAACGGCAAACCGCCCGCCGGATCAACCGCCGTCGCACCATAGGCCAGCGAGCACGACGTACCCCCCAGCCAGACGAACTTGGCCAGCTCATGGCGCTCGATCATATGCAGACCGTAGCCGATTAGACAGCAGAAAAGGATGAGGCACGACCCAATGGTCAACGTGACCGACCCGATCAACCACGATGCGACAACCCAGATCGCCGCCGAGGGCAAGGCAAACCGCAGGGTGATGATCGAAAGGGCCACGAAACGCCGCTGTTCGCGGCTCAATGCTGGACTGTAACCGATGCCAGGCACGCCACTGGGCAGCAAGAAATGTTTCACAACGGGCACCACAGTCACCAATCCACAGATGGGGTCAGGGAATACTGCTCAAGTCCGCACCAATGAACACAATTTCGCCAAAATCTACGAAGGACACAGCAGCATATCTTTCGATAGCAACGACAAGCTGCAGAGCTCGGTTGCCCCGCAACTTCCAGCGTCGCCAAGTCAGCGGAGTGTTGCACCGGAAGAGTCTCTCGTACTACGCCCCGCCACAGATGTTTTCGCAGGGTCGGCTCAGCCGACCACAACAATATCCTTGTTGCCGCGGCACATCATGTAGCCGCCGCCATAGACGCTCGACAGGAACCCCGCATCGCAGCCCGCATCGGCGATCTTGCCCCGAATGCGCTTGATATGGCTGTCGATACCGCGGACCGACCCGTTGAACCCGGACTGCCGGAGCGCGTCCACCAGCGTTTCGCGGCTGACCAGAGTGCCGAGCCGTGTCGCCAGCTCCCGCAGAAGACAGATCTCCATGCCGGTGAACACCACCTGGCGGCGCCCGAAAAACATCGAGTAGTTGCTGGCATCGACCTGCACCACCGATGCATCATCGGTTGCGGCTTCCGCGCGGCGCGCAATAGTCTGCTCTTGCGCGGCAGGGCGCATGCCCATCGTCCAACGGCGATACACGGCGGCGATACGCTCGGTGATCGCCCGCGTGGGCTGTTCTGAATAGACCACGTCCTGTGCACCCAGTCTGAGCGCCAGCGCCTCGGCCACTTCGTCATAAGCCTCGAGATGGATCAGCACCGGGAAGCGCGTCTCTTGCGCGATCCAGCCGCCATGGCCCAGATCGAACGCGGTATGCGTCGGGACCGATACGATCACCACATCGGGGTATTGCAGACCGCCATGACCGAGCGGACCTTCCGACACGTCAATGACAAGCACCGTACAAGGGCAGGCCTTGACGGCCGCCTTGAAGCCGCCATTTCGCTCGGAAGCGTTCCGCGCCGCGATCTTGGTCACGCCGTTTATCAGCTCACGTTTCATGGTCTCGCCCTCACATGGAACAAATGTTAAGGCCATCATGGACACAGGCACAGCGCCTTGTCGCGCTATCTCTAAGCCTGTCGCCCGCACTGAGGATGCTTGCCCCGCACCGAAAGGCGCCCCTGATCGGCGTAAGAGAAATGCGCACTCCAAAGCGGGTGTATTGCCGCAATTTCGAATCCCGACTTGATCGAAAGATACAATACCCGCAGCTTTGGACACCACAGCTCCCCCAAGGCCACATCCAGGGACAAAAGAGGGTGATCGCCCCCCCTTTGCACGCAAGCCAGCCGGACCTGCACCGATTAAGGTGGAGCATAACTTTGAAACCGGCTATTCTTGAATTTGAGGATTATTGAATGGTTTACCAGTTGACTGACTTGAAAGACGCGCGTCGCGTCTCATCCCCCCGCCTTGACGGCCACTTGATCGGCGTCAGGCCCCGTGATCCCCAAGCCGGTTCAGAGTCGTTCTCCGGACAGCCAATGCCCGACGGGCATGTGCGCGACAGCGGAAACTGGCCCTCGGGCTGGTGGATACTGCCCAGTGTGCTTGGTGGTCTGGTGGTCTGGATCATGATTTTCCGTGCGCTTTTCGGCTGGCTTTTCTAGGCCACCCCCTGCGGCCTGACCCTCTGGCCGATCCAAGAGATGCGCATGGCTACGGCCCCGGGTTCAACCTGCCGCCTGTTCCCGGGGCCGACCTTCTAGCACCCCCATTGCCCTCCAGGCGTACCTGCCCAATTCCGCTTCAGCCCGGTGGCTGCGCGCGCTCGACCAGCCGTGCAAAGAACGACGCGCCCACCGGCGCCACACGGTCGTTGAACTCGAAGCCCGGATGATGCAGCCCCAATTCGGGATGCCGGTGCAGATGCCTGCGCCCTGCCGTCATGTCCTCGGCGAACGCGGCAATTCGGTTGATCGCGGCCATCGGCTGGACTCCTTTGTCGATCGGCGTCAGATTTTCCTAGACCCGCAGAAAGGACCCGCCTGCAATGCCGAACGACCCGGCCCTCCCCGCCGACCCTCAGGACGGGCTTGCCCGCCTGCTCGAGATCATGCGCCGCCTGCGCGATCCCGACACCGGATGCCCCTGGGATATCGAACAGGATTTCGACACCATCGCGCCCTACACGATCGAAGAGGCCCATGAGGTGGCCGATGCCATCGCCCGCGCTGATTGGGGCGATCTGCGCGACGAGCTGGGGGATCTGCTGCTGCAGGTGGTGTTCCATGCCCAGATCGCCGACGACCGCGGGCTCTTTACCTTCGACGCGGTGGCCAGCGCCATCGCCGACAAGATGGTGGCCCGCCATCCGCATGTCTTCGGCGATGAAAGCCGCGACAAGACCGCCGCCCAGCAGACCCGCGACTGGGAGGCGATCAAGGCCGCCGAACGCGCGGCCAAGGCGCAGACCGGCGTGCTCGACGGGGTGGCTGCGGGCCTTCCGGCGCTGATGCGCGCGGTCAAGCTGCAAAAACGTGCGGCGCGCGTGGGCTTCGACTGGCCCGACACGGCACAGGTGATCGACAAGATCACCGAAGAGGCCGCCGAGCTGCGCGAGGCCGCCGACACCCTGACCCATGACAAGGTCGAAGAGGAATTCGGCGACCTGCTGTTCGTCATGGCCAATCTGGCGCGTCACATGAAGGTCGATCCCGAATCCGCCCTGCGCGCCGCCAACGCCAAGTTCACCCGCCGCTTTTCGCGCATCGAAGCCCTGCTGGCCGAGGCCGGCAAACGCCCCGAAGACAGCGATCTGGCGGAAATGGACGCCCTGTGGAACCGCGCCAAGGCCGAGGAACGCGGCACCGGCTGACGCGGGGAGACGTTCGGGGGCTCTGCCCCCATCGTTGGAAATCCGAAGGGGATTTCAACGACTCCCCCGGGGGTATTTAGGCCAAGAAGAAGCACGCAACGCCCGCTCAGGTAACACGCGGCGCGCGCTGCCCGATACCGACGCGATACCGACGTGATACCGACGCGATGCCGCAGCGGGTTTCGCCTGTTAACCAAGGGCTTTGGGCCGATTCGGGCGAAACCGCGCCGATCAGCACCGATGCAAGGTGGACATTCCGGCCCATCCCCCCCACGGTCTGCGCCGACACTTGCGATGGAACCCGACCCTTGACCCAACTGACCCTTGCCCGCGCCGACGATCTGGACCGCCTCAGCCGGCTGGTGGGCGATTGCCATGCCGAACGCGGCATCGACCAGACCGAGGAAGGTCGCCGCGCCGCGCTCGCCCCGCTGATGGAGGGCTCGCCGCATGGCGCGGTCTATCTCATCGGCCCGGGGCGCGCGCCGATCGGATATGTGGTTCTGGTGTTTGGCTGGTCGCTGGCGCAAGGCGGGCTCACTGGCACGGTCGAGGAGATCTATATTCGTCCCGGTGTCCGCCAGCGCGGCATCGGCAGCGAGGTTTTGACAAGCCTTCCCAAGGCCTTGGCCGGTGCGGGCCTGATTGCGCTGCATGCCGAGCCGGATCGCGGGGACGAGCGCGCGCATCGCTTCTTCAGCCGGCTGAGATTCGTGCCCGGCCCCGGATCAGAGCGCATGACACGCGCCCTCTAGCGTTTCGCGCAGCAGTGATTATGTTGACGCCATGAGCTTGCATATCCCCTTCGACAACAGCTACGCGCACCTGCCCGACAGGTTTTTCACCCGGCTTGACCCGGTGCCGGTCAAGGCGCCGTGCCTCATTGCCTTCAACGCAGGCTTGGCCGCCGATATGGGCATCACCCCCGGCACACCCGAGGATATGGCGCAGGCCTTTTCCGGCAACCGCCCGCCCGAAGGCGCCGCACCACTGGCGCAGGCCTATGCCGGGCATCAGTTCGGGGGATTCTCGCCGCAACTGGGCGACGGGCGCGCGAACCTGTTGGGCGAAGTGGTCACACCGGGTGGCCAACGCCTTGATATTCAACTGAAAGGTTCAGGTCCCACCCCCTATAGCCGGATGGGCGACGGGCGCGCATGGCTGGGTCCTGTGCTGCGCGAATACGTGCTGAGCGAGGCGATGCATGCGCTTGGCATCCCCACCAGCCGGGCCTTGGCCGCCATCACCACCGGCGAAAGCGTCTATCGCGAAACTGGCGCCCTGCCCGGCGCGATCCTCGCCCGGGTGGCCCAAAGCCATATCCGCGTCGGCACCTTCCAGTATTTCGCCGCGCGCCGGGATGTCCCGGGGCTGCAGGCGCTTTTCGAGCATGTGGTGGAGCGGCACTATCCACACGCCCGAAACCCCGCCGATCTGCTTGAGGCGGTGATCGAGGCACAGGCGCGTCTGGTGGCACACTGGATGTCGGTGGGCTTCATTCATGGCGTGATGAACACCGACAACACCACCATTTCGGGGGAAACCATCGATTACGGCCCCTGTGCCTTCATGGACATGTTCCACCCCGACACGGTCTACAGCTCGATCGATGCGCATGGGCGCTATGCCTTTTCCAACCAGCCCAATGTGATCGTGTGGAACATGGCGCAACTGGCCACGGCGCTGGTCCCGCTGATGCCCGATCAGGACGCCACCATCGAAGAGTTCACGCAGGCCATCCACGCCATGCCCGACCGCATACATGCCCATTGGCTGCAGGCCTATGGGCGCAAGATAGGACTGTCCGAGGCCACCGCCGAGGACACGCCGCTGATCACCGGGCTGCTGCAGGCCATGGCCGAAAACCGCGCCGATTTCACCAACACATTCAGCGCCTTGAGCGATGGTGGGGCGCGCGATCAGTTCCTCGACCCCGGCGACTTCGACGCCTGGGAGGCCGGCTGGCAAAAACGGATCGCGACCGAGGATGACCCGGCACGTGTCATGCGCCAGGCGAACCCGGTCTATATCCCGCGCAACCACCGGGTCGAGCAGATGATCGCGGCCGCGGTCGCGGGCGATTTCGCGCCGTTCGAGCGGCTTCTTGACGTGCTCGCCGATCCGTTCACGTCGCAGGAGGGCGCCCGAGACCTGACCCACCCACCCGAACCGGCCGAGGTGGTGCGCCAGACATTCTGCGGCACTTGAGGCACGCAACTATCTGGAAGTGTTTATTTTTTCCAGCGCCGAAAAAGGCGCGGATTGCGCTGCACGAATTCGTCGATCACCGCCGCCAATCCGCCGCGCGCCTGCCCCTTGAGATAGCCGAAACCCGCCGCCGCGCCGATTACGGCACCGCCCGTATTCACGATCAGATCGCCCATCGTGTCCATCAGCCCGGATTTCTGCATGTTCAGACCAAAGAGCTGATCCACCGCGAACTCGAACACCTCCCACATGGTGCCGATGGTGACCGCAAAGCAGAACGCGAACACCGCCACACCCACTGGCGGCGCGGCGAAGCGGTCGCCCTGGAACATCATGAAGACCAGCACGAAGCCGATCAGGCCAAAGCCGATGGCCGAACTGGCATGCATGGCCATGTCCCACCACCAGAGCCGCTCGTAGAAGTCGAACACCTCGCCCAGAAACAACGTGCCGCCCACGAAGATCGCCAGCGCCGCGATAAAGCTGGGGGGCACGAAGATATCCGCCCATTTCGCGACATATACAGGCGCCAGAGACAGCCCAAGCGTCGCCAGCGCGACGAAGGACAGCTCGAACTGGCGCTGCCATATGGCCCAAAGCATCACCGCCGCGAGGGCCGACCAAATCAGCCGCGCAAGCCATGTCTGATCCGAAAACACGTTGAGCAAGCCCCCTTTTTCATGGCTTTACTCCAATCATGACCGCAGCACCCTTCCGGATTGCAACCTATAATCTGCAAAAATGCGTCGGACTGGACCTTCGCCGGAGGCCGGATCGCAGTTTGCGCGTGATCAATGCCTTGCAAGCGGATGTGGTGGTTCTGCAAGAGGTGGACAAGCGCTTGGCCCCCCGTCCGGCCGCTTTGCCGCATGACATGGTCGAAGAGGAGGGCTGGCACATCCTGCCCTTCGGCCAGCCCGGCGGGTCGCTTGGATGGCATGGCAATGCGATGCTGGTACGGGACGGGGTGCAAGCGATCGAGACCGCGCATATCGAGCTTCCGGGTCTCGAGCCGCGCGGTGCGATCCGGGCCGATCTGGACACACCCATCGGAGCACTTCGGGTGATCGGGCTGCATCTGGGACTGGTGCGGCGCTATCGTCTGCTGCAACTGGGCGCGATCAATCGCGCGCTGCGGCAGCTGCCGCCGATGCCCACCGTCTTTGCCGGGGATTTCAACGAATGGGGCAATGGGGCGGCGCTGGATGCGGCGGTCAAGCTGGTGCGCTTCCTGCCCGCCGCGGCCTCCTATCCGGCGCCAAGGCCCGTCGCGCCGCTGGACCGGATCGCACTCAGCCCCGATCTGCTGGCGCTGTCATCGGGCGTGCATCGCGGGCGGCCCGCGCATATCGCCTCGGATCATCTGCCGGTCTGGGCCGATCTGGCCGCTCTGCCGCAAAAGGGCCGGGAGTGATCCCGGCCCTGTCGCTGTCTTTGCATGGATCGTCGGGCGATCACGCGGCCTGCTTGCGCGGGCCACCGCCACCGCCACCACGCCTGCGCCGGCGCGGACGTCCCTGGGCCTGATCCGGCTGACCGGCGCCATGACCATTGGCCTGCCCCTGACCTCCGCCACCCTTGGCGCCGCCTCGGCCACGGCGTGGACCGCCACGCCCCGAAGGCGCTGCTTTTGGATCGGGCAGCTCTTCCCATGCACGCCCCGACAGGACCGGAATGGACATTTTCATGACCTTCTGGATGTCCTTCAATTCGCCCATTTCGTCAGGCGCACAAAAGGCCACAGCCGCGCCATCGCGCCCGGCGCGTGCGGTGCGGCCGATCCGGTGCACGTAATTCTCGGGCACATTGGGCAGATCGAAATTATACACATGCTTGACGTCGGGAATATCCAGACCCCGTGCCGCCACATCGGTGGCGACCAGCACCCGCACCTCGCCGTCGCGGAAAGCGCGCAGCGCGCGTTCGCGCTGACCCTGGCTCTTGTTGCCATGGATCGCGGCCACGGCATAACCGGCCTGCTCGAGCTTGCGCGCCAGCTTGTCCGAGCCATGCTTGGTGCGCGCAAAGACCAGCGCCAATTCCTCGCGGTGCTTGTCCAGCAATTCGACCAGCAGATCGCCCTTGGCCGCCTTGGCGATGAAATGCACGCCTTGGGTGACCTTGTCGGCGGCCTTGCCCGGAGGGCTGACCTGAACGCGCTTGGGATGGGTCAGATAGCTGCCGGCGATCTCTTCCATCTGCTTGGGCATGGTGGCCGAAAACAGCATGGTCTGACGGGTCGAGGGCAGCAGGCCCGCGATCTTGCGCAGCGCATGGATGAAGCCCAGATCGAGCATCTGATCGGCCTCGTCCAGCACCAGAAAACGCGTGTCCGACAGGCTGAGCGCGCGACGATCCAGAAGATCCAGCAGGCGACCGGGTGTCGCGACCAGCACATCAGTGCCCATCTGCATCCGCTTGATCTGCGCGCCGATAGACGCGCCACCGACCACAAGCGCCACCTTGATCGGCGTATCCTTGACCAACGGCAGCAGCGTGTCGCGGATCTGGCCGGCCAATTCGCGCGTCGGTGCAAGGATAAGGCTCCGCACCGCTTTCGGCGCGGGCTTGCCCGGCTCTTCCATCAGCTTGGCCAGAAGCGGCAGGCCAAAAGCCGCCGTCTTGCCGGTGCCGGTCTGCGCCAGCCCCATGACATCCTCGCTATCCAGCGCGAAGGGGATCGCATGGGTCTGGATCGGTGTCGGTTCGGTAATGCCCATCAGTGCCAGTTTCTTTACCAGCGGGCCGGGCAGGCCCATTTCCTCGAACAGGTTCAAGTCGTATCCTTTCAAGCACAGGCCTTGCAGGCCAAATGCCATTGCCGGGCCCAAAGGGCACCGGACTTTCGCGGTGTCACCCGACCCCATCCGCGGCCTCATGCCCCGGATCGGTCAAATGGTTCGGACCCACGCGTGATTTTGGGAACTTTCCGCGACATTTCATATGGGGACCGGTCATTGACGGTCTCTCTGCTCACGCGGCAGGAAATGTCGGTTGACCTGCACATGCGCCTTCAGAGGCGATAAGTCAACCTTTGGACGCAAAACGGGTGGATTCATTTTGAACGAGAAGCTATCCAACGCCCCGAAGACGCATATCGGGGGCGGCCATGTCTGACACAATCACCGACCGCTGCGAGGCCAAGGGCCTGCGCATGACCGACCAACGCCGGATCATCGCCTCGGTGCTCGAAGATTCCGACGATCACCCCGATGTCGAGGAACTTTATGCCCGCGCCTCGGGCCGCGATCCAAGGATTTCCATCGCCACGGTCTATCGCACCGTCAAGCTCTTCGAAGAGGCGGGCATTCTCGACAAACTGGAATTCGGCGACGGGCGCGCGCGCTACGAAGACGCCGAGCGCGAACATCACGACCACCTGATCGACATGCACTCGGGCGAGGTGATCGAATTCGTCGATCCCGAGATCGAGGCGCTGCAGGAAAAGATCGCCCGCAAACTGGGCTATACGCTCAAGGGTCACCGGCTGGAACTTTACGGCGTGCCGCTGAAAAAGGACTGATCCACGCCCCTTGTCTTGCCCCTTCGGCAGGCGTAGGCAGTCCCGACACCACCCTATCCCGAGGCATCCCGATGGAAAACCTGCGCGGCAGCGCGCTTATGGTGCTGGCCATGGCCGGTTTCGCGCTGGAAGACATGTTCATCAAGCGCCTGGCCGATGATCTGCCGGTGGGTCAGATCCTGATGCTGCTCGGCGCGGGCGGTGCGGTGATCTTCGGGCTGGCGGCGCTGTCGCGCGGCCATGCCCTTCTGTCGCGCGATCTGCTGACATGGCCCGTGATGCTGCGCAATCTGGGCGAGTTGATCGGCACGATCGGCTTTGTCACCGCCATTGCCCTCACACCGCTCTCCTCGGCCTCGGCGATCCTGCAGGCCACGCCGCTTGCGGTGACGCTTGGTGCGGCACTTTTCCTGCGCGAACAGGTGGGCTGGCGCCGCTGGAGCGCGATCCTCGTGGGCTTTGCCGGCGTGCTGATGGTGATCCGCCCTGGCCTGTCCGGCTTCGAGCCCGCCTCGCTTTTCGCGGTGCAGGCGGTGTTCGGCCTTGCCATGCGCGATCTGGCGACCCGTGCGGTGCCCCACACCGTCACCTCCATGCAACTGTCCAGCTACGGCTTTGCCACCATCGTCCCCGCCGGAGCACTCCTGCTGTGGCTGTCGGGCGGCGCGGTCAGCCCCAGTGCCGCCAACTGGCGCGACATCGCCTTGGCGCTGGTGCTGGGAGTGGCTGCCTATTACGCCATCGTCGCCGCCATGCGCGTGGGCGAAGTCAGCTTCGTGACCCCCTTCCGCTACACCCGCCTGATCTTCGCTCTGGTGATCGCCGTGCTGATCTTCGACGAACAGCCCGATGCGCTGACCCTCATGGGCGCCGCGATCATCATCGCGTCGGGGCTCTACACGCTACTGCGTGAACGCAGGCTCCGGCGCAAGGCCCAACGACAAGCCCGGCACAACGCGGCGATGCGTTAGCCCTATCAGCGTTGTATTCCCCGGCAGAGTTGCTATGCCAGCCCCGACACACCGGTTCTAGCCTTGAGGGACATCCATGAGCATCATCATCGACATTCACGCCCGCGAAATCCTTGACAGCCGGGGCAATCCCACCGTCGAGGTGGACGTGATCCTGGAAGACGGCACCATGGGCCGCGCCGCCGTGCCCTCGGGCGCATCGACCGGCGCGCATGAGGCGGTCGAGCGTCGCGACGGCGACAGCGCACGTTACATGGGCAAGGGCGTGCTCGAAGCCTGCGCCGCCGTCAACGGCGAGATCGCCGAGGAACTGGTGGGCATGGACGCCACCGAACAGGTCGGCATCGACCTGACGATGATCGAAATGGACGGCACCCCCAACAAGGCCCGCCTTGGCGCCAACGCCATCTTGGGCGTGTCGCTCGCCGTGGCCAAGGCAGCCGCCGATTTCACCTCTCAGCCGCTCTACCGCTATGTCGGCGGCACGTCGGCGCGGATGCTGCCCGTGCCCATGATGAACATCATCAATGGCGGCGAACATGCCGACAACCCCATCGACATTCAGGAATTCATGATCATGCCGGTCAGCGCGGGCAACATCCGCGACGCCGTGCGCATGGGCGCCGAAGTGTTCCACACCCTCAAGAAGGAACTGACCGCCAAGGGCCTGTCCACCGGCCTTGGCGACGAAGGCGGCTTCGCGCCCGAGCTTGGCTCGACGCGCGAGGCTCTGGACCTCATACTCGCCTCCATCGAAAAGGCGGGCTACACACCGGGCGAGGATATCCACCTTGCCCTCGATTGCGCCGCGACCGAGTATTTCAAGAACGGCAAATACGAGTTTTCGGGCGAAGGTCTCAGCCTCAGCAGCGCCGAGAATGTCGAGTATCTCAAGGCGCTCTGCGCCGATTATCCGATCATCTCGATCGAGGACGGCATGTCCGAGGATGACTGGGACGGCTGGAAGATGCTGACCGACGCCATCGGCGACAAGGTGCAACTGGTGGGCGACGATCTGTTCGTGACCAACCCCGCCCGTCTGGCCGAAGGCATTTCGCGTGGTGCCGCCAATTCCATGCTGGTCAAGGTCAACCAGATCGGCACCCTCACGGAAACCCTGCGCGCCGTGGACATGGCGCATCGCGCCCGCATGACCAACGTGATGTCGCACCGCTCGGGCGAAACCGAGGACGCCACCATCGCCGATCTGGCCGTCGCCACGAATTGCGGGCAGATCAAGACCGGCAGCCTTGCGCGCTCGGACCGGCTGGCCAAGTACAACCAGCTGATCCGCATCGAGGAATCGCTCGGCGACACCGCAGAATACGCGGGCCGCTCGATCCTGCGCTGATCCGCGCGCCAACACCCCGCGCCTTGACACGTATCAAGTCACGGCGCGGGCGTCCCTGCTAAACCCGAAGGGCCATCAACGGGCCGGACTGGCCCGCTTCAAGGAGTTTGAGCAATGGACGCATTGATGAAAGTTTTCCTGACCCTCACCGCAGCCCTGTTTCTTGCCGCCTGCGTCAATGAGGATCGCTACCCCGTCTCCGGCGAAGAATGCACCGCCGAAGACCCGGTCAAGCAGATCGACAGCTCCATGGTCGATTGCGTGCCGGCCAGCGGAATGTGAGAGACATAATGATGACCGCCGACGAGATCATAGCCAAGCTGAACCTGGCCCCGCATCCCGAAGGCGGTCATTACCGGCAGACATGGGCCGCCGACAGCATGATGGGCCGCCCCAATGACCGCCCCACCGCCACCTGCATCTATTTCCTGTTGCGCGACACTGAGGCCAGCCATTGGCACCGCGTCGATGCCGCCGAGCTTTGGCTCTATCATGCGGGCGCGCCGCTGATCCTGTCGCTGGCGGCCACCGATACCGGCCCCGCCCGCGATCACATCCTCGGCCCCGATCTGGCCTCGGGCGCACAGCCGCAGTTGATCGTGCCCGACGGCCATTGGCAGATGGCCCGCAGCACCGGCGACTGGACACTGGTCAGCTGCGTGGTGTCTCCGGGCTTCACCTTCGACGGCTTTACCCTCGCAGCCCCCGGCTTCGACATCCCCCGCACTGACCCGACGGCGTGACGCCCCACCGGCTCATTTCAGGATCGACAGCAGGTTGGCGTAATCATCGGTCCACAGCCGCCCGCCATCGCTGCCAAGGCTCTGCCATCTGGGATCATCCGCCAAATCGCCCAGATCCGCGCCATCACGCGCCATGATCACCACTTTCGAGGGTGAATCTCCGGGGTCGCTGGCGGCATTGCCGGCGTAGTCCTGAAGACGCGCCACCAGTCCCTGCGCCTCGGCACTGCGGCCAAGCGGGCGCTCGATCTCGTAATAGCGATTAGAGATGTGGAAAACCAGCACACCCCCTGCCGCCAATCGGTCCATATAGAGCGCGATCGCCTCGTCGGTGGTCAGATGCACCGGCACCGAATCCGAGCTGTAGGCGTCGATCACCAAGATATCATAGCGATGCTCCGTCTGATCTTCGAGCACGATGCGCGCATCGCCCAGATGCGTCGGCGCCTCCGGCGCGCAGTCCGAAACGAACCGGAACAGATGCGGCATACGGGCCACCATGTCCACCATCGGGTCGATCTCGTAGAACTGCCAGTCCTGATGCGGCTGCCGGTAACAGGCCAATGAGCCGACCCCCAGACCGACAATACCCACGCTCTGCGCCTGCTGACCCCGCTTCGAGGTCATGACCTGCGCCATCGGCCCATTGCGATGATAATAGAACAGCGGCTCGGGCGTCACGCTCCGCGCGTCATCCGACAGGCGCTGCGCGCCATGCACCGTCGTGCCGTTGCCATAGATGCGCATGCCATCCTCATTGGCGACGATATGCGTGCCGAAAAAGCTGCGGTCGCGGAACTGCGCCGTATCCGGCCAGACCGACAACGCCGCGATCAGCAGCGTCACCGCAGCACCAAACCCCGCCACCCGGTCCTGTCCCAGCCACAAAAGCGCGATCAGCCCCGGCACCGCCAGGAGCGCCAGAAGGATCGTCACACCCTCGATCCCCAACACCGCCCACGCCGCCAGCGCCGGCACCGCCGCAAGGCCCGCCACCGCCGCGCCGCGTAGCAACGCACCCGGCACCTGCGCAATGCGCTCGCGGACACCCAGCATCAGCAAGCGTGCCACCAGAAGCGTGGCAACACCTTCATAAAGCCCCGAAAACAGCACCGGCCCGATGATCGAATTGAACAAGCCCCCAAGCGCCCCGCCCACCGACATGGTCAGGTAGAACGCGGTCAGATGCGCGCTCGCGGGCCGCGCCTCATAGAGTTTGCGATGCGCATAAAGTGCAACAAGGAAAAACCCCACGATCAGGACGGCCACACTCAGCCAGCTCAGATGCTTGCCCGATGTTCCCCCCAACAGCACCAGCATCACGATCAGCACCACCGTCATGCCCGTCTCGGCATGGGGCAGCGCCCGCCACGTCCGGTTCGAGAAGGTGACGACGAAACTCAGCAGATAAAGCGACAGCGGCACGACCCACACCAACGGCACCGATCCCACATCCAGACTGACCTTGGATGTGACCGCCAGCATCAACGACGAGGGCACGAATGCCAGCAGCGCCCACCAGACGATATCGCCCGCCTTGGGCCGGTCCGCTGCGGCTTGGGCCGCCCTGACGGGCCGCGCCACCGCGCCGCCCTCACGCGCCTGCAGCCCGCTGGCCAGAAGAAACGCGCCAAGCGCCACAAAGCCGCAAGCCCAGCCCAGACCGATGCTGGCCGCCCCCAGAAACGGCGCTGCCAGCAGCGGAAAACCCAGCAAGGCGGTCAGCGATCCAAGGTTGCTCGCGCCATAAAGAAAATAGGGGTCGGATGCCGATGGCCCGCCCGATCGCGCATACCAGAACTGGATCAGCGGCGCATTGGCCGAAAGCGCAAAGAACGGCAGCCCCACCCCTGCCGCGAAAAGCAGGAGCGTCTGCCACGCCACCGCGCCTGCCGGATCGAACTGCCAGTCCTGCGGAACGGTCAGCGGCAAAAACAGAAGCGCCGCGGCCCAGACCCCCAGATGCACGATCAGCTGCGCCCGCACCGAAAGATGCCGCGTCAGCAGATGGGCATAGAGATAGCCCGCGATCAGAACCAGCTGGAAAAACAGCATCGCGGTCGTCCAGACCGCGGGCGAGCCTCCGATCCTCGGAAGCACGATCTTGGTGAACAAGGGCTGCACGAAAAACAGCAAGGACGCCGACAAGAAGATCGTGGCCGTGAACAAGACAGGCGCAAGCGCGCGGCTTTGCGACACTGCGGAGATGGGGGACGACTGCATGGGACTGCCTCAACACAAGATTACCTTGCGGGACACAACCACATCTAAACGGAAAAAATGAGGCAGCCTTGGCCCCATTACCGTCAGATTTGGAAACCTACCCGGCGCCACGCCCGCTCCCCCGTCCGGGCAATCCCGGCGGTCACGAAACAATCACGCCGAGGTGTAACCAAACCGGCGGCCCTTGCGTGTCTGCGCCTGCCCCTGGCGGGCCGGGCGTTACCCCCCGGCGCAGCCGCGCACGAATTCCACCAGCGCGCGGGTCGATCCGTCCTTTTCCTCGGCGGAGGCCTCGCCGGTCAGGATCGGCTCCAACTCTCCCGCCAGCACCTTGCCCAGTTCGACCCCCCATTGATCGAACGAGTTGATCCCAAGGATCACCCCTTCGACAAACACCCGATGCTCGTATAGCGCGATGACCTGCCCCAAACGCCGCGGCGTCAGCCGGTCATAGATCAAGGTGGTCGAGGGCCGGTTGCCCGGAAACACCCGGTGTCGCGCCTGCCGCTCCAGCGCGTCGCCTGTCAGACCGGCTGCGGCCATCATCTCGCGGGCCTGCTCCAGCGATCGACCCACCATCAGCGCCTCGGACTGCGCCAGGCAATTGGCCACCAGAAGGCGGTGATGATGCGCAAGCTCGGGCTCGTGCCCGGTTGCCGCGACCATGAACTCGCACGGCACCACTTGCGTGCCCTGATGGATCAGCTGATAGAACGCGTGCTGTCCGTTGGTCCCCGGCTCTCCCCAGACGATCGGGCCGCATGGCCCCTGCAGATCGTCGCCCGCCATCGTCACGCGCTTGCCGTTCGATTCCATCTCGAGCTGTTGCAGATAGGCCGGCAGCCGCGCCAGACGCTGATCATAGGGCAGCACCGCGCGTGTCGGATAGCCGCAGACCTGATGATGCCAAAGCCCCGTCAGCGCCAGCATGACCGGCATGTTTTCAGACATCGGAGCTTTGCAGAAATGCGCGTCCATATCGGCACCCCCGCTCAGGAATGCCCGAAAATCTGCAGGACCTACCGCGATCAAGAGCGGCAAACCGATCGGCCCCCAGAGCGAATAGCGCCCACCGACCCAATCGGCAAAGCCAAAGACCCGCTCGGGCGCGATGCCGAACTCCGCCGTGCGATCCAGCGCGCTCGAGACAGCGACGAACTGCTCTGCAGGCGCGTCCACCGCACCCGCCATCCAGTCGCGGGCGGTGCGCGCATTGGTCATCGTCTCAATGGTGGTGAAGGTTTTCGAGGCCACGATCACCAGCGTCCTGCCCGGATCAAGCCCGCGCAGCGTATCATGGATATCGGCGCCATCGACATTCGACACGAAATGACAGCGCGGCCCGTCGTGATAGGGCGCCAGCGCCCGTGTCGCCATGTCAGGTCCCAGATGCGAGCCACCGATCCCGATATTGACCACATCGGTGATCGCCCCGCCCTGCCCCTTGATGCGACCCGCGCGCAGATCCTCGGCAAAACGCTCCATCCGCGCGAGCGTCTCCAGAACCTCCGGCATCACGTCGCGCCCCTCGACCAGAACGGGCTTGGCTTCCAGATTGCGCAGGGCGCTATGCAGCACGGCGCGGCCTTCGGTTTCGTTGATCGCCTGCCCCGCAAACATCGCATCGCGCCGCGCGGCCACCTGCCGCGTCTCCGCCAGATCGATCAGGCCCGCGCGCACCGCATCGGTGATCCGCGTCTTGGAATAATCCAGCAGCATCCCGTCATGGCGCAGCGAAAACGCCTCGGCCCGTCCCGCATCTTGGGCAAAGAGCGTGACGATATCCTGCGCGTTCAGCGCCTCGGCCAATGCCTTCAGCCTGTCATACATGCCGATTCACCCCTCATACGGCCCAATGCACCACCATATCCTCGAGCACCGCGCGCACCGGCGCCTGCAGCGCCGTGCTGCTTTGCGCCCGGTCCAAAGCCGTGCGCTTGGCATTGCCGGTGATGACCAAATGCTTGCTCAGCGCCCCATCCAGCACCCGCGCCGAAAGGCTCACCCTCGGCTCCGGCAGGCCCGACGCGCGCATCGCCACCAGAACCGGCGCATCATGGGCCAGCGCCGCCTCCAGATTGTCCGCCCCCGGAAAAAGCGAGGCGGTGTGCATATCCTCGCCCATCCCCAGCAACAGCACCGAGATCGGCAGCCGCGGGACGATATTGGCCTCCAGTTCCGCCAGCACCTCTTCTGGCGTGTCGGCCTTGGCGTAAAGCGGCAGGAAACGCGCCTCGGCCGCGCGCCCCACCAAAAGACGCTCGCGGATCAGACGGGTGTTCGAGCGCACATGCACCTCCGGCACCCACCGCTCGTCGCTCAGCATCACATCCACCCGGCTCCAGTCCAGCCGCACATCGCAAAGCGCATCGAAAATCGGCCCCGGCGTCGTGCCGCCCGGCACCACGAACAGCGCCCGCTCCTCATGCTCCAGCGTCGCGGTCAAATCCCCCACCAGCCGGTTGGCCACGTCGATCACCAGCATCTCCTGATCGGCATAGTCCTGAAATATCATGGCTTTATCTCCCTCCAGCGGCGCCCGTCGCGATGCATCAGCATCAGCGAATCATCCGGCCCCGCGCTTCCCGAAGCATAGGGCTGCGGCGCCTCGCTCCGCTCCTCCCAACCTTCGATAATCGGATCGGTCCAGGCCCAGGCCGCCTCGACCTCATCGCCGCGCATGAACAGCGTCTGGTTGCCCCGGATCACATCCATGATTAACCGCTCATAGGCATCGGGGAAATCCGCGCTGTCCGGTCCAAGCGCCTCGGCAAAGGTCATGTCCAGCGGCACATCGATCAGACGCATCCCCCCCGGCCCCGGCTCCTTGATGGTCACGCCCAACTCGATCCCCTCATTGGGTTGCAGCTTGATCGTCAGAATATTGCGATGCCGCCCGGCCCCGGCGCCGAAAATCGAATGCGGCGCCTCCTTGAAGACCACCGCGATCTCGCTGGCGCGGTCCTTCAGGCGCTTGCCCGTGCGCAGATAGAACGGCGTGCCCGCCCATCGCCAGTTCGAGATATGCGCCTTGAGCGCCACGAAACTTTCCGTCCGGCTGTCGGGATTTTCGACCTGGGTGCAGTAATCGGGCTTGTCGCCCTCGGCCTGATACTGGCCGCGCACCACATTGTCCGGCGCCACCGGATCCAGCGCACGGATCACTTTCAGCTTCTCGTCGCGCACCGCGTCCGGGTCGAACTTGGCGGGCGGCTCCATCGCGATCAGGCACAGAAGCTGCATCAGGTGATTTTGCATCATGTCGCGCATCGCACCCGCGCGGTCATAGTAATCGCCGCGCCCTCCGACACCCACGCTTTCAGCCACGGTGATCTGGATGTGATCGACATACTGGCTGTTCCACAATGGCTCGAACAGCATGTTGCCAAAGCGCACCGCCATCAGGTTCTGGACGGTCTCCTTGCCCAGATAATGATCGATGCGGTAAATCTGATGCTCCTGAAAATGCTGCGCCAGACCTCGGTTCAACGCCCGCGCACTGGCCAGATCGCGGCCAAAGGGCTTTTCCACCACGATCCGGCTGTCGTGATCGGCCATGCCGTAATCATGCAGCCTCTGAGCCAGATCACCGAACAGGCCCGGCCCGACCGAGAAATAGAACGCCCGGATGCGCCCGGCACTCACCTCGCCCGCCAGCTTGTCCCAGCCCGCCGTCCCCTTGGCATCCAGCGCGACATAGCTCAGCCGCCCCAGAAACTCCTCCAGCGCGGCGCTGTCACTGGCCGCCTGCGGGTCGAACTCCTCGATCGCCGCGCGCACGAAGCCGCGATAGGCCTCCGCGTCCATATCCGAGCGTGCCGCCCCGATCACCCTCGAGCTGTCGCCCATCTGCCCGGCCTGAAACCTGCGGAACAGCGCTGGCAAGATCTTGCGCCGTGCCAGATCGCCCGTGCCGCCGAAGACCACAAGATCGAACGGATCGACCGGGATGACGCGCGATACCATTGGACCCCTCCTGCCGCTCTGCGGCCAGTCGATGTTAGCGTTAACAGGCACCGTTTAACTCCCGAACCAATCAAAGTCTACCACGCACACCCACGTTCACAATGGCGTCAAAGCGGGTGCGCCCGGTTTCTTTCGTGCCCACACTGGGTTAGCACTCTGCGCGAACAAGGTAACGGATCGAATACATGATGGACGTCAGTCTCCCGCAGGCCAATTCCGGCAAGTTTCAGGACCCCGCGCGCACCGCCGACGGCCAGACCCGTGCAAGCGTGCCTCTCTCTCGGCCAGAAACGCTCTGGTTCAACACCGGCACGCTGTGCAACATCACCTGCGCCAATTGTTACATTGAAAGCTCGCCCACCAATGACCGGCTGGTCTATATCACCGCCGACGAGGTGCTCGACTACCTCGATCAGATCACCGAACGCGGCTGGCCGATCCGGGAAATCGGCTTCACCGGCGGCGAGCCGTTCATGAACCCCGAGATGATCTCGATGACCCGCGCGTGCCTCGAACGCGGCTACGAGGTGCTGATCCTCACCAACGCCATGCGCCCGATGATGCGCAAAAGCGTCAAGGCCGGGCTGCTGGATCTGGCAAAGACATGGCGCGACACGCTCACCTTGCGCATCTCGGTCGATCACTGGTCCGAGGTGCGTCACGATGAAGAGCGCGGCAAGGATGCCTTCAAGCGCACCATCGAGGGCATGTGCTGGCTGCGCGATGCGGGCATTCGCATGGCGGTCGCGGGCCGCACCGTCTGGGGCGAAACCGACGCGGCCTCGCGCGCGGGCTACGCCGCACTTTACAAGACGCATGGCTTCGACATCGACGCCCATGACCCCGCCCAGACCGTGCTTTTCCCCGAAATGGACGACAGCGTCGAAGTGCCCGAAATCACCACCGCCTGCTGGGATATCCTCGGCAAAACACCCGACAGCGTGATGTGCGCCTCCTCGCGCATGGTGGTCAAGCGGCGGGGTGCTGCAAAACCCGCAGTGCTGGCCTGCACGCTTCTGCCCTATGCGCCCGAATTCGAGCTGGGCGCCACCCTGGCCGAGGCCGAGCGCGACGTGGCGCTCAACCATCCGCATTGCGCCAAGTTCTGCGTCCTGGGCGGCGCCAGCTGTTCGGGATGATCGCGCCATCATATGGCATCTGCCGTGGACAGGCCATCTTGCCGCCCCCGGCATACCGCCCCATATAGGCAGCATGATCCGTTTCACGCCCATCCTGCTGGCCATTCTCTACGCGGTCGTCATGTACCGGTTCTCGGTCTGGCGCACCCGGCGTGAACTTGACGCGCGCTCGACGGAACTGGCCGATCCGCGCCTCAAGCAGATGACCGACAGGCTGGCCAACGCCCTCGATGTGCCGCGCATCCGGGTCCATATCTACGAGATCGATCCGGTCAATGGCCTTGCCGCCCCGGACGGGCGCATCTTCATCACCCGCGGCTTCTATCGCAAATTCCAGAATGGCGAGGTCAGCGCCGAAGAGCTAGCCTCGGTCATCGCGCATGAGCTGGGCCATGTGGCGCTTGGTCATACGCGCCGCCGGATGATCGACTTTTCGGGTCAGAACGCCCTGCGCACGGCGATGGCGATGATCTTGTCGAAGTTTCTGCCCGGTATCGGCGTCTGGATCGCCAACGGGCTGACCACGCTTCTGGCCGCGCGCCTTTCGCGCGGCGATGAATACGAGGCCGACGCCTATGCCGCCGCCCTGCTCACCAAGGCCCAGATCGGCACCGAGGCGCAGAAATCGCTGTTTCGCAAGCTCGAAGCCCTGACCGAAGCCCGCGCCGGCGCGGTGCCTGCATGGCTGATGAGCCACCCCAAGACCGAAGAGCGCATCACGGCGATCGAAAAACTCGAAGCGAAATGGGCGATCGAGGGCTGAGCCCGTACCGCCCGCGCCCGTCTTGGATTTTTCGCAGAAAAATCTCCCCACCCCAAAATCCAGATTTTTCGCAGAAAAATCTCAGCCCGCCGCAACCGCTTTCGCCAAACGCGGCAGGCGCGCTTTTTTCAGCAGCGCGCGCATCTCCCATGTCCTGCCCGAGAGCCGGTTGGCCTCGGCCAGAACCTCATCGGCCACCGCTTGCACCAGATCGGGTTGCGCCTGCCAGATGCCGTGCAGGAAACTGTCCGGATCGGCGCGGCTGATGCCCTCGTCGGCCAGCACGTTGCGCGGAAAATCCTTGACGTTCAGCGTCACGATCACATCCGCCGATCCCGCAACCGCCGCCGCCAGAACATGAATATCCGCCGCATCCGGCAGCCAGAGCCGCGCCTCCAGTGACATCGGATAGCTGACTTCGGCCTCGGGCCAGTGTGCCGACAGCATCGCCGCCTCGGCGCGCGCCTGTGCTGCCCCATGGATCCCGAGTTTTTCCGCCGCGCGCAGCCATTCGCCAACGATCCGCCCGGACCAGAGCGGCGTATAGACGCCCCGCGCCGCAACCCCCAGAAGCATCTGGCGCATCACCGTGGGATAGATCACGCAGGTATCCAGTACGACCTTCATCACAGCCGGAAGAACAACGCCTTGAGGTAGCCCGATTCCGCCAGTTGCGGATGCAGCGGATGATCCGGCCCCGCAAATCCGGTATGCACAAGCTGCCCCTCGCGTCCCGCCCGCCCGATGCCGCGCACGCAAGCCCCCCGGAACTTGCCCAGATCTGCCGCGTGCGAGCATGAGCACAGCCCCAGAAACCCGCCCTCTTCAACCAGCACCGCCGCCATCCGCGCGACGCGCTCATAGGCGCGCAATCCCGCCTCCAATGCCTTTTTCGACGGCGCGAACGCGGGCGGATCACAGATCACCACGTCAAATCGCGCGCCCTCCTCGGCCAGGGCCGCCAGCACATCGAACGCATCGCCCCGGCGCGTGGCAAACCGCGCCTCAAGCCCGCTCCGGCGCGCGCCCTCTTCCGCCAGCGTCAGCGCCGGAGCCGAGCCATCGACCGCCAGCGCGCTGGCCGCCCCGCCTGCAAGCGCCGCGAGCGCAAAGCCCCCCACATGCGAAAACACATCGAGCACCTTCGCCCCCCGGCTCAACCCCGCGGCAAAGGCATGGTTCGGACGCTGATCGAAGAACAGCCCGGTTTTCTGCCCGCCCTCCAGATCGGCCATGTAGAGCGCCCCGTTCATCGGCACCGCCACCGGCGCACCGGGCGCCGTGCCGATCTCGACCCGGCTCACATCGTCGAGGCCCTCAAGCCCCCTCGCCCGTCCGCCCGCATTCTTCAGAACGGTGCTGACGCCGGTCACCTCGGTCAGCGCCGCCACCAGCGCCGGCAGATGCACATCCGCCCATGCCGCATTGGGCTGGATCACCGCGATATCGCCGAATCGGTCGATCACCACCCCCGGCAGACCATCCGCCTCGGCATGAACCAGCCGGTAGAACGGCGCATCATAAAGCCGCTCGCGCAAGGCCAGCGCCCGCACCAGCCGCGCGCGCAGCCAGCCCTCGTCGATCCGGGCGCGACTGTCGCGATCCAGCACCCGCGCCATGATCCGCGAGCCGGGATTCACCGCGACCAGCGCCAGGGGCGTGCGCTCGGCATCCTCCAGCACCGCGATCGTGCCCGGCGCCAGCGACCGGCTGCGCCGGTCGGTCACCAGCTCATTGTCATAGATCCAGGGAAATCCGTGCCTCACGGCACGGGTGGCCTGCGCCTTGGGTTTCAGGCGCACAACAGGATAAGGGGACAGCGTCATGCTGTCCCCATAAGCCCTTTGCGCGTCCTGGAAAAGATCAGAGTTGGCCGCTCAGGCCACCCAACCTCAGATTGGCCGCCACATAGCCGTCCGGACCGCTCAGTTCCTGACGGATCACATTGGCCAGATGATCGGTGATGCGCACTTTCTGGGTCTGGCCGATGCGGTCCGCCTCGATCGCGGCCTGCCCGCCAAAGCCCCGCAGATTCGCCTTGATCAGTTCCGGCTTGCCGACAAGCGCACCGGTCTCGGCATGGCGCAGCTGCATGACGAAGTGCAACCCGTGCATGCCCCCCACGGTATAGCGCGCCTTTTCGGTCAGCGCATGAAAACGCGCCACCTCGACCTCGACCACCACGGGAAGATGCCCCGGGGTCATCGTCGCCGTTCCGCGCTGCAGCGCCTCTTCGAAAATCGCCTTCACCTGGTCATGACGGTTGCCCGGCGGATCGCCACGCCACACGATGTCACCCGCCGGCAGATAGGCATTGGCCTCGGACACCCTGAGCGTTTCAGGGACCGAAACCCTGATGTCGCGCACATCGACAGCGACCGCAGGCGCCTCGAGGCCACCCACATCCAAAGGCGCGTTCCGCGTCGCCGTTTCAATCGAGGCACATCCCGAGACAGTCAGTCCCAGCAGAAGCACCGAAATCATACGAATTGCTACCATTTCTTCCTCCTGAGCGATTTCCGCCCTGTGTTATCGAGGAAGAAGATGACCGGGAATTAGGGCTGAAATTCGTCAGGTCTGGCGTTTTTACGTGATGAAATGGCGGCGCAATCGGCCAATCGGGCCAGAAAATGCCCTCAAAACGCCGCGCTGTGGCGCCCTCTTTGCCCGGCAAAACCCAGCTTGCCGCAGCACTCAGGCCTGTGGGTCGCGGTCGCGCGCGCGCCAGCCGCCGCGCCGCCGCGCCGGCCCCGCTGAGGCAAGCCCGTCTTGCAGCACACGCGTCATCGGATGCTCCGGCGCATCCTGCCCGTAGCGCTCCAGCATCGCGCCGATCGCCTTGGCCTGATCGGTGTCATGCGGCAGCGACAGCGCCCAATCCAGAAAGATCGAGCGGCATTCCGGCGGCCCGATCCCGTCGATATGGTATGCCTCCCGGATGAGGCCCTTGTGGTCCATCGGATCGCGCTTCATCTCACTTCTCCCCTGACGCTTGGGTCAGCGCCCTGTCGATGACCTGCGCTGCCTCGTGTGCGGCAGCCTCCAGATCGGCCTGCAAATCGGCCAGCGTCTCGTGGCCGGTTTCTCGCAGCACGAAAGCCGTGCCGCCCTCACCGATCCTGCCCGGATCAAGCGGGCGGTCGCTCAGCAGCTTGGACGCCTGCAACACGCGCCAGAAAAGCCCGTATGCCCGCAAAAGCGCATGGTCGCCCGCGTCATCCAGCCAGCCGATCGCGACACCGGCGGCCACCCCCGCCGCGACGCTGCGCTGCGTTTCGCCAGCCATCAGGCTGCCCGCCTGCGCGATCAGCTCGATCTCCTGCAGGCGCCCCGACCCCAGCTTGGGATCCCACGGCCCCTCGGGCCGCTTGGCATCGGCGACCCGGGCGCGCATCGCCGCGGCCTCCCGGATCACACCTTCCACCTTGCCCTTTTCGGCCAGAAGCGCCGCGCGGAACCCCTCGACATCCTCGGTCAGATCCTTCGGCCCCGCGATCACCCGCGCACGGGTCAGCGCCAGATGCTCCCAGACCCAGGCTTCGGTCTGCTGATAATCGCGAAACGCGCTCCAACCCGTCGCCACCGGCCCCTGATTGCCCGAGGGGCGCAGCCGCATGTCCACCTCGTAAAGCTTGCCTTCCGCCATCGGCGCGGTCAGCGCGGTAATCATCGCCTGCGTCAGCCGCGCATAATAAGTCCGTGTCGCCAGCGGCCTGCGCCCCTCCGAGCCTTCGACCCCGTCCGCATCATAGATCACGATCAGATCCAGATCGGATTCGGCATTCAGCCGCTCGGCGCCAAGCGATCCCATCCCCAGCACCACGGCGCCGCGCCCCGGCCAATCGCCGTGCTTTTGCGCGAACTGCGCCCGCACGACAGGCCAGAGCGCCCCGATCACGGCCCCCGCCAGATCGGCATAGTGCAGCCCCGCCGCATCCGCATCCACCAGCCCCCGCAGATGGTGCACGCCCACCCGGAAATGCCATTCCTTCTTCCAGCGCCTTGCTGCATCCAGCTTGCGCTCGTAATCGTCCTCGGCCTGCAGGCGCGCCGTCAGATCCGCCTCCAGCGCCGCGCGCCCCGGCCATGCGGCAAAGAAATCCCCCGCGATTACTGCATCGAACACCCCCGCATGACGCGACAGATGCCCTGCCAGCTTGGGCGACGTGCCCGCAATATCCACCAGCAGATCGACAAGCTGCGGATTGGCCTCGAAGAGCGAAAACACCTGCACCCCCGCAGGCAGCCCCGCCAGAAACCCGTCGAAGGCCAGCAGCGCCTCTTGCGGATGGGCCGTCCGCGCCAGCCGTGCAAGGATATCCGGCTTCAGCCGTCCGAAGATCTCCCCCGCCCGCTGCGAACGCAGCGCCGGATAGGACGGCCAGCGCCCGATGATCTCGTCGTCGAACAGCGCATCGGCCTCCTGCGACACAGGCTCCGGGCCCTCGGGGGCGAAAAACCCCTCGATCAGCTCATGCACCTCGTTCAACCGCTCCAGCAATTCGGCCTGCAATCCGGGCGTGTCGCGCCCCATGAAGGCCGCCAGCCGGTCGAACTCGTCCTGCGACTGCGGCAGATCATGGGTCTGCGCATCGCGCAGCATCTGCAAGCGGTGTTCGACCTCGCGGTGAAAGCGGTAATGCGCAGTCAGCACATCGGCCGCGTCCTCCGGCACCCAGCCCTTTTCAGCCAGCCTCGCCAGCCCCTCGACCGTGCCGCGCACCCTCAGATCCGGATCACGCCCGCCGGCAATGATCTGGCGGGTCTGGGTAAAGAACTCGATCTCTCGGATGCCGCCGCGCCCCAGCTTCATGTTGTGCCCCGGCAAGGTCAGTCGCCCGCCAAGCCCCTTATGCTCGCGGATGCGCAGCCGCATGTTATGCGCGTCCTCGATCGCGGCGAAATCCAGATGCTTGCGCCACACGAAAGGCCGCAGCACCTCGAGAAACCGCGCTCCCGCCTCAAGATCGCCCGCGCAGGGCCGCGCCTTGATATAGGCCGCGCGCTCCCATGTGCGCCCCAGACTTTCATAATAGGTCTCGGCGGCGGCCATCGCCATGCAGACCGGAGTCACACTCGGATCGGGACGCAGCCGCAGATCGGTGCGAAACACATAGCCCTCGGCGGTGCGGTCGTTCAGCATCGCCGCCATCTTGCGCGTGGCCCTCACGAACGAAGCGCGCGCCTCGTGGTAGTCGCCTTCGGAAAACCCCGTCTCATCGAACAGGCAGATCAGGTCGATATCCGAGCTGTAATTCAGCTCCCCCGCCCCCATCTTGCCCATCGCCAGCGCCACCATGCCGCCCGCCACCTGCAGATCGTCCTCGGTCTTGCCGGGCAGCTTGCCGCGCCGGATTTCCGCCCCGACACAGGCTTTCATCGCCAGATCGCAGGCCAGATCGGCAAACTCCGTCAGCCGCCCCGTCACCTCCTCGAGCGGCCAGACACCAGCCAGATCGGCCAACCCGATCATCAGCGCCACCCGCCGCTTGCCCTGTCTCAACGCGCCGGCCAACAGGTCGGGCGCCGTGGCGCGCAAGCTGTCCTGCAGCGCATCCAGCGCCGCCTCCGGCGCCTCCAGCGCCCTGGGCAGCCAGTCGCGCTCGGCCTCGGCCAGTGACTTCAGATACGGGCTGCACCCCGCCGCCCCCTCGACCAGATCGGCCAGCGGGGCCGACAGCCCCGGAAACAGCGCGCGCGCCTCGGCCCCCTGTTCGGGGTCATGGGCGCGGGGAAGGCGGGTGATGCGAGCGGCGAAATCCATGCCTCAGTGATACAACCCCGCCGCACCGGGTCAATGGGGTGTCACCTGCGGATGTCGTGGGGCTGGCAATTCGGCGCACGCCTTGGAATAGTGCGCCGAAAAACGGGACCATCCACATGAGCAAAAGCCTCAAACGCGTGACCCAAGCCCTGCTGGACGCCGGCTGCACCGCCCTGCCCGTCGAAGTGGGTCAGGCCACGACCGCGCAGATGGCCGCCGATCTGGTGGGCTGCGCGCTCGACCAGATCGCCAAATCCATCATCTTTCGTGGCGAGATGTCGGGCGAGGCGGTGCTCTTCATCACCGCCGGCGGCAATCAGGTCGAGGCCGACCGCGCCTCGACCCTTGCGGGCGAGCCTCTGGGCAAGGCCGATGCCGGGCTGATCCGGGCTCAGACCGGCTTCGCCATCGGCGGCGTATCGCCCGTGGGCCATCTGACACCGCCGCGCGCCTTTTTCGATCCGCGTCTCGACGAGTTCGAACAGGTCTGGGCCGCCGCCGGCACACCGCGCCATGTCTTCGGGATCGCCCCTGCCGAATTGCTGCGCATTTCGGGCGCGCAGCGCGCGGCCTTCACGACCGCTGCGGCACCATTCTAGACCGCCAGCGCCACACGGGCGATCAACGCCATCCCCGCCTTTCGCCACATCCCCACACGGCTTTCGGCGTCGCGGGTCTTCCGCAGGAGCACCCCACGCCTTATATCCCCGCCATCATGACCGAGTATTCCTGGCATATCCCCGACCCCGTCACACAGCCCGAGTTTTATCGGGATGTGCCCGTAAAGCGCCTGATCGCCTGGATCGTGGACACGATCCTGATCCTGTTGATCTGCCTTGCGATTCTGCCCTTCACCGCCTTCACCGGCCTGCTGTTCTTTCCGGCGCTGCTGCTGTTCGTCGGCTTTGGCTACCGCGTGGCGACCATCGCGCGCGGCTCGGCAACCTGGGGCATGCGGCTGGTGGCGATCGAATTTCGCAGAATGGACGGGCGCCGATTCGACCTGACACTCGCTTTCCTGCACACGCTTGGCCTAACATTCTCTTTCGCCCTGCCGTTTCTTCAGGTGATTTCCGTAGTGCTCATGCTGACCACAGCACGCGCTCAGGGCCTGACAGATCACGTGCTCGGCACGGTCGCCCTGAACCGTCGCGCCACGAATTGACAACTCGTCTTTACCCCCTTGGCGCAAGCTATCGGGCTTGATACCGTGCCGTTCGGAGGACCAAGGACAGACCATGCGCCATACGCTGCCGATAGCGCCCCAATTCTACGTGACGGCCCCGCAGCCCTGCCCCTATCTCGAGGGGCGGATGGAACGCAAATTGTTCACCGCACTGCAAGGCGAAGGCTCTCAGCGGCTCAATGACAGCCTGTCGAAACAGGGGTTTCGTCGCTCGCAGAACGTGCTCTACCGGCCCGCCTGTGCCGAATGCTCTGCCTGCCTCTCGGCGCGGGTGAATGTGGCCGATTTCTCCATGTCGCGCAGCCAGCGCCGCACATGGAATCGCAACACCCGGCTCGAACGCCGCGCCACCTCGCCCTGGGCCACCGAAGAACAATACAATCTCTTCCGCCGTTACCTCGAACACCGGCACGCCGATGGCGGCATGGCTGACATGGACACGTTCGAATTCGCCGCCATGATCGAGGAAACGCCGATCCGCACCCGTGTCGTGGAATATACCGACACCGAAACCGGCGATCTGGTGGCCGTCTGCCTGACCGACGTGCTCGATGACGGGGTCAGCATGGTCTATTCCTTCTACGACCCCGACCGCCCTCGTGACAGCTTGGGCACCTATCTCATCCTCGATCATATCGAGATTGCCCGCGAAAACGGCCTGCCCCATGTCTATCTCGGCTACTGGGTGCCCGGCAGCCCCAAGATGGGCTACAAGGCCGCCTTCACCGGGCTTGAAATCTATGTGAACGGCGCGTGGGAGCGGATGGGCACACCCGAGGATTACAGCGCGCAGCTGCACCCGCTCTCGAACGATCCGATCTCCGAGCAGGTGGCCAATATCTCGCTGCCCGACGGCAAGCCGCTGCGCGCCCGCTGATCGCTGCGGATCAGGCGCGCCGCCGCACCCCCGCCAGCACGGCGGCGAACCCCACCAGCAGAACCGCGACGCAGATCACCAGAAGCTGCTCGTATTTATGCGCCTCCGGCAGCAGCGCCGCCACCAGCGCGGTCTCGCGCGCGAAATAGGCCAGCGCCCCCAGCATTGCCGCCGCAAAAGCGGCCAGATACGCCCAAAGCGCCACATCCCGGCCCATCACCAGCCCGACCACCAGAACCGGCGTCAGGAACATGCTCGCCGTGCCGCTCACCGCGACCGCATCGAACAGCGTCTGGTTGCCCCACAGCGTCAGCACCGTGCCCAGCGCCATGAACACCACCATCGCCAGACGCCCCCCGGTCAGGCTGCGCGGGATCAACCGCAGCTCATCCACCACCAGCCGCGCCGCCGAGGCCAGTGCCGAATCAAGCGTGCTCAGCGCACTGATCAGCAGCGACACCAGCAGCGCGCCGAACACCCAAGGCGGGAACATGCCCGCCCATGTCCCCAGAAGCTCGCCCTCATAAGCAGCCCCCACCAGCCCCGCCTGCACCCCGAAAAGGCCAAAGGCGATGATGCAAAGCGACGAGATCCAGAACGCATGCAGGAACGAGGCCCGCGTCGTGGCCCGGTCCGCGATAAAGCCGCGATCCATCATCACCGGATCATGCGCCGGGTAGGAAAACACCTGCAAAAACGCCACCAGCAGCAGCACCTGCCCGTTCCACGCCCCCGCCGTGCCGGGTGCCGTCAGCACCGCGCCCAGATCGAACTCGGGACTGCTCAGCAGCGCCACAAAGGCCGCCGCGAACACCACCAGAAACACCACCATCTGCAGGACATCCGTGCGTAGCGACGCGCTCAAGCCCCCCCACGCGCTATAGGCCAGCCCCAGCACCGCCACCGCAAGGATCGCCAGCGTGTCGGCCCCCGCCGATGCGGGAAGCGCGGCGCCAAAGATCAGCCCCACCACCAGCAGGTTGGCAAAGACCTCAGACAAGAGCCGCAGCGCGATCACCAGATTGTAGCACCCGGTGCCCGCCGCCCCGAATCGCGCCTCCAGCCAGTCCTGCACCGACCCCGCGCCGCCCTCGCGCAAGCGGCCCACGATGAACCCGCCCGTCAGGAACGAGCCATAATAGGCCGCATAGGCCAGAACGCCCCAGATGCCATAGAAATAGCCAAGGATCGCGGCATTCATCAGCGACCGGGCGAAAATCCATGTGGTGACCTGACTGAGCACCAGGGTCCACAGCCCCGGCGCGCGCCCCTCGGCGCTCGCCCCTCCGAAAAACCCCTCGATCGTGGCGCGGCGCGGCGCCACCACGAGGCTGGCGAGTATAACACCGCCGAACACGGCGATCACTGTCAGTGTCTGCATGAAAACAGGCCCTTTGATCCTGATGTGTCACAGGGGTATCCCGCGCCCGCCGCCCGCGCCAGCCGCCGCAAGCTGCGAAAACGCAAACGTGAACCCCGGTGACGCGCGCACGCCTTACAGCGTGGCGTTCACCCCGCCGCCATCCAGCAGGATGTTCTGCCCGATGATGAACCCCGCATGCTGACTGCACAGGAACGCACAGGCCGCGCCGAACTCTTCCTTGGTGCCATAGCGCCCCACCGGCAGGGTGGCGCAGCGCTTGGCCTTTGCCTCATCCATCGACAGCCCCTCTCGCTCGGCCACGCCCCGGTCCAGCGCATCGGCCCGGTCCGTGGCATGGATGCCCGGCAACAGGTTGTTGATCGTGACCCCCTTGCCCGCCACCTGCCGCGCGGTGCCGGCCACATAGCCCGTTAGGCCCGCGCGCGCCGAATTCGACAGGCCCAGCACCGCAATGGGCGCCTTCACCGATTGCGAGGTGATGTTGACCACCCGGCCCCAGCCGCGCTCCATCATGCCCGGCACCAGCGCCTTGATCAGCGCGATGGGCGTCACCATGTTGGCATCGAGCGCCTTGATGAAATCCTCACGCTCCCAGTCGGTCCACATGCCCGGCGGTGGCCCCCCGGCGTTGTTCACCAGAATATCCGCGGCTCCCGCCGCCTCGATCACCTGCGCCTGACCCGCCTCGGTGGTCACATCGCAGGCCACCGTGGTGACCTGCACTCCGAAATCATCGCGGATCGCCTGGGCCGATGCCTCCAGCGCCTCGGCGCCGCGCGCATTCATCACCAGATCCACACCCGCCTCGGCCAGCGCCCTTGCACAGCCCAGCCCAAGCCCCTTCGACGATGCGCAGACCAGCGCGCGCTTGCCCTTCAGACCAAGATCCATGTCGATCCTCCCGATATAATGCCGTTGTTCTCCGGTCGACTGCATAGCACCGCGCGCCCCGCATTGACCAGCCGCACGTCAGGGCGTTGACCCCACGCCGCCATCAGCCTATTTTCAACGCCTCAGCGGCCGCAAACAGCCGGGCGCCTCACCAGTACGATCATCATGTCCAACAGTTCCCTGAAGCCCGCGCAATCCATCCCCGTCTACAAGGCCCGCGACTTCACCGTCGTAAACGGCGCCAATCTGGGTGATCCGATCTCCTTCGCGGCCGAGCTTGATCTCGATGACACCTATGAGCTGAACAAGACCGCGCAGCCCTACCGCCTGTCGGTACTGGCCCATGACGATGGCCGCTTCACCATCGCCGAGAACACCACCACCGGACAGCCCGGCGCGCCGCTGCATCTTGATTCCTGTCTCACGCTGATGTCCGCCTCGGGGCAAACCAGCGAATTGCTGGTGCTCGTGGAAACCGACGATGCCGGCAATGTCGCGGGCGTCTATGCCCTGCCTCTGGCGCAACTGACCCCGCGCACCGGCTATGCGCTCGTGGGCATCGACCGCGACAACCCGCGCCAGAAATTCGCCGAAGTGGCCTGCGTGTCCTTCTCGCGTGGCACCCATATCACGCTGGCCTCGGGCCGGCAGGCCCCGATCGAGACGCTCAAGGTGGGCGACATGGTCCTCACCCGCGACGACGGCCCCCAAGCGGTGCGCTGGATCGGGCATTCGACCGTGCGTGCCGTGGGCGACTTCGCCCCGATCCGCATCAAGGCGGGCACGCTGCACAACGAAAACGACCTCCTGCTCAGCCCCGACCACCGCCTCTTCATCTATCAGCGCTCCGACGCTCTCGGCGCGGGCCGGGCCGAATTGCTGGTGCGGGCGCGCTATCTGGTCAATGGCGACACCGTGCTGCGCGAAGACGGCGGCTTCATCGACTATTTCCAGCTGCTCTTCGACGAGCATCAGATCATCTATGCCGAAGGCATTGCCGCCGAAACGCTGCTGGTCGATACCCGCACCCGCCCGGCCCTGCCCGACGATCTGTGCGAGGCTCTGGCCAATTCGCTCACCGGCCACGGGCCGCGCGCCCATCTCGACTGCGAGGTGAGCGAGAAACTTCTCGACCACCCCGACGCCGCCGCCATCCTGCGCCGCGCCTCCACGCGCTGATCCTTCGGCCCTTGCGCGCGGCACTGGCGTATTGCACCGCCTCCCGCGCGCCTCTATATGCGCATCCATGCTGGACATGACCCCCAACCGCCCCGATCTGCCGCCCGAAATCGCGCGGCGCCGCACCTTCGCGATCATCTCGCATCCCGATGCGGGCAAGACGACTCTGACCGAGAAATTCCTGCTCTATGGCGGTGCGATCCAGATGGCCGGGCAAGTGCGCGCCAAGGGCGAGGCCCGCCGCACGCGCTCGGATTTCATGCAGATGGAAAAGGACCGGGGCATTTCCGTCTCGGCCTCGGCCATGTCCTTCGATTTCAGCGGCTTCCGCTTCAATCTGGTGGACACGCCCGGTCACTCGGATTTCTCGGAAGACACCTATCGCACGCTCACCGCGGTGGATGCCGCCGTCATGGTGATCGACGGCGCCAAGGGCGTCGAAAGCCAGACGCGCAAGCTGTTCGAAGTCTGCCGCCTGCGCGATCTGCCGATCCTGACCTTCTGCAACAAGATGGACCGCGAAAGCCGCGAGACCTTCGACATCATCGACGAGATTCAGGAAAACCTCGCCATCGACGTGACCCCCGCCTCGTGGCCAATCGGCAAGGGCCGCGATTTCATCGGCTGTTACGACATGCTCAACGACCGGCTGGAACTGATGGACCGCGCCGACCGCAACAAGGTGGCCGAAAGCATCAAGATCAACGGTCTGGACGATCCCGCCCTTGCCGCGCATGTGCCCGCCGACCTAATCGGCCAGCTGCGCGAAGAGGTCGAGATGGCCCGCGAACTGCTGCCCGCCCTCGACCCGCAATCGGTGCTCGAAGGCCATATGACCCCGATCTGGTTCGGCTCCGCGATCAACTCCTTCGGCGTCAAGGAACTGATGGACGGGATCGGCACCTATGGCCCCGAACCACAGCCGCAATCTGCCGAACCGCGCCAGATCGCCCCCGAGGAAACCAACGTCACCGGCTTCGTCTTCAAGGTGCAGGCCAACATGGACCCCAAGCACCGCGACCGCGTGGCCTTCGTGCGTCTTGCCTCGGGCCATTTCCGGCGCGGCATGAAGCTGATGCATGTGCGCTCGAAAAAGCCGATGACTGTGTCGGCCCCGGTGCTGTTTCTCGCCTCCGACCGCGAACTTGCCGAAGAGGCATGGGCAGGCGATATCATCGGCATTCCCAATCACGGCCAGCTGCGCATCGGCGACACCCTGACCGAAGGCGAAAGCCTGCGCGTCACCGGGATTCCGTCCTTTGCGCCGGAACTTCTGCAGTCCTGCCGCGCGGGCGATCCGATGAAGGCCAAGCATCTCGAAAAGGCCCTCATGCAATTCGCCGAGGAAGGCGCCGCCAAGGTCTTCAAGCCCTCCTTCGGCTCGGGCTTCATCGTCGGCGTCGTGGGCGCGCTGCAATTCGAGGTTCTGGGCAGCCGGATCGAGCTTGAATACGGCCTGCCCGTGCGATTCGAGCCGTCGCAATTCACCTCCGCCCGGTGGGTCGCAGGCCCGCGCGACAAGGTCGACGCCTTCGCCGCCGCCAACAAAAGCCATATCGCCCACGATCATGACGGCGACATCGTTTACCTCACGCGCCTGCAATGGGACATCGACCGCATCGAACGCGATCACCCAGACGTGACCTTGCAAGCGACCAAGGAAATGATGGCCTGACCCCAGCCAAATCGCGCCGCGGCTTGCGCATCGCGAAACCCGACCGGCGGGGCGCATCGCTGATTTCGATGACGACAGTTTGAAACTGCGACAGCAATCTTGCGACTTGCGCGATCCGCGAATCGCTGTAAGGTTGTGGAGCTTATTTGACGATCGCAATTTTTTAGGAGTACGCGGTATGAGTATCCACTCTATTGTCACATCTGGCGTTATCGCCACGTTTCTTTCCACCACAGCAGCCCTCGCAACCACGGTCAGCACCGCCACGGTGACATCCGCCAATCAAGGATGCTGCGACCCCGTCATCATAACGACCGACTTCCAAACCGTGTCCGATGGCACCGCGACGGCAACGCTCGGCGCCAGCAGCGCCATCCAGAACGCCGACGGCACATCCGCCGTCAGTGCGGTGATCGACCCCTTCGGCCGAAACACCGGCTCCACGCGGGTCACCTCCGAAGCACAGCTCGATTTCAGCGAAACCAACGCCACCAACGGCACCCGGACCTATACGCTCGACTTCACGCTGTCGGGCCTGTCCACCGAAATCTCGACCAGCCGCCAATACGGCCCGAACCTGACAAACCCCTTCGCCAACCCAGACCCTGAATTCGTAGACACCGACAGCGCCTATACCGCTGCGTCCTTCGAATACGCGATCCAGATCAACGGCACCGACATCTTCAACGCCCGCGCCGACGTTCTGGGGCTGGCCACCTTCAACGCCTCCTTCGATCTTGTCCAGACCTACATTTTCGACAACGTCCAGAACTTCACCCCCTCGATCAGCTCGCTCGGCCTCGGCGGCGGCTTCATCGAAGCCTTCGAATTCTCGGTCGATGATTTATCCGGCAGCATCGCCCTTGGGGATTTCGGCGCCGGCGAAACATTCGACATCACCTCGACCCTGACCGCCCGCGCCTTTGCCACGAATTTCGAAGGTGAAAACGCCGTGGGCGCCTTCGTGCAGGACCCGATCACGATCTCCAGCTTCGGCCTGAGGTCCCAGCCCACCGTTTCGGCCCCGATCCCGCTTCCCGCCGCAGGCTGGCTCCTGCTCGGCGCACTAGGCGGGCTGGCCGCTATCAAACGGCGCAAGACCGTCTGAGAACCCAAGCTGGACTCTTGCGTCAAAGCCCCCGGCCCCCCGGGGGCTTTCATCACGCATTCAGCACCTTGCGCCCCGCCCCGGCCCGCCGCATCCTGTCGCCATGAGCACGCCCACATGGGGCCTTGTCGCAACGATCAAGGCCGACACCACCGCGATCCTGAATTTCGCCGCCCATCATCTCGATCTGGGCGCGCACCGGGTGCATGTCTATCTCGACGCCCCCGCGCCTCACGCCTTCGCCGCCCTCAAGGCGCATCCCAAATGCCGCGTGACGCTCTGCGACGCCACCTATTGGGACCGTCGCGGCAAGCGTCCCGACACCCATCAGCCGCGCCAGTCGATCAACGCCACCCATTGCCTGCAAAAGCGCCCGCAGGTCGACTGGCTCGCCCATATCGACGTGGACGAGTTCCTCTGGCCCTCCCGCCCCCTTCCCGCGCAGCTCGCCGCCCTGCCGCCCGACGCGATCAGCGCCCGCATCCGCCCGCTCGAGGCGATGGCCCCCGATCCCTCCGATCCGCCGCCGCCCGGCGTCACCTGGTTCAAGGCCTGCGCCCCCTTCCCCGGTCAGCGCCGCAACGAAACGGCCGAGATCTATCCCACCTATGGCCCGCATCTGAACGGCGGCTTTCTCAGCCATGTGGCGGGCAAGATTTTCGTGCGCACCGACCGCCCCGATCTGAGCCTGCGGATTCACAACGCCTTCATCGACGGCCACAAGGACCCATCGCCCGCCACGCTCGACGAGACCGAGCTGTGCCACCTCCATGCCCCCGACTGGGACCGCTGGCGCGAGGCCTACCGCTTCCGGCTGGCGCAAGGCTCCTATCGCGCGGGGCTCAAACCGCCCCCCGCCTCCGGCCCCGAGGCGCTCACCATGAACGCGCTCTTTGCGCTTTTGGAAGAAGACCGGGGCGAGGCCGCCCTTGCCGACTTCTTCGCCGAGGTCTGCATCGCCACCCCCGATCTGCGCGCCCGGCTCGACGCATACGGCCATCTGCGCCGCATCGCGCTTGATCTTGACGCCAAACGCGCCCGCCATTTCCCCGATCACGCATGACTGTTGCCATTTCGGCAACTATCCCTATGTTCAAGGGCAGATTATCACCTAAGCAACCGGCTCCATTGACCATACCCCCCAATATCCGGTAAACGCCGCTTCAAGGGTCACAGACGTGATGCGCCACGGGGCCAGACGGGTCCGACCCTGACATGACGTGCGGGCCAGGATAGTGTCCGCAAACCACGGACACACATGACAAAATTTTCCGATCTCAATCTGAACCCCAAAGTCCTCAAAGCCGTCGAAGAAGCAGGCTACACAGATCCGACGCCCATTCAGGCCGGCGCGATCCCCCCTGCCCTCGAAGGCCGTGACATCCTCGGCATCGCCCAGACGGGCACCGGCAAGACCGCCAGCTTCACCCTGCCCATGCTATCGCTGCTGGCGCGGGGCCGGGCGCGGGCGCGCATGCCGCGCAGCCTTGTGCTCTGCCCGACGCGGGAACTGGCCGCACAGGTGGCCGAAAACTTCGACACCTATTCCAAGAACCTCAAGCTGACCAAGGCGCTGCTGATCGGCGGTGTCAGCTTCAAGGAACAGGACAAGCTGATCGACAAGGGCGTGGATGTGCTGATCTGCACCCCCGGTCGCCTGCTGGATCATTTCGAACGCGGCAAGCTCTTGCTGACCGGCGTTCAGATCATGGTCGTGGACGAGGCCGACCGCATGCTCGACATGGGCTTCATCCCCGATATCGAACGCATCTTCAGCCTGACGCCCTTCACCCGGCAAACCTTCTTCTTCTCGGCCACCATGGCGCCCGAGATCGAACGCATCACCAACACCTTCCTGCAAAACCCGGTGCGGATCGAAGTCGCCCGTCAGGCCACCGCCTCCGAAACGATCGAACAGGGCGTGGTCATGTTCAAGCCCTCGCGCCGCGAACGGGCCGACTCTGAAAAGCGCGACATCCTGCGCGCCATCATCGACGCCGAAGGCGAGGCCTGCACCAACGCCATCGTCTTCTGCAACCGCAAGGTCGATGTGGATATCGTCTCCAAGTCGCTCAAGAAACACGGCTATGACGCCGCCCCGATCCATGGCGATCTCGATCAATCACAGCGCACACGCACCCTTGACGGCTTCCGCGCGGGCGACCTGAAAATTCTCGTGGCCTCCGACGTGGCCGCGCGCGGGCTCGATGTGCCCTCGGTCAGCCACGTGTTCAACTACGATGTGCCGGGCCATGCCGAAGACTATGTGCACCGCATCGGGCGCACCGGCCGCGCCGGCCGGTCCGGCAAGGCGATGATGATCTCCGGTCCGCGCGACGACAAGAACCTCGACGCGATCGAACGGCTGATCCAGAAACAGATCCCCCGGCTCGAGAACCCCGTTGCCGGCACCTCGCCCAGCGACGAGGACAGCGCCGCATCCCCCGACGCACGGCCCGAAGCAAAGTCCGACGACAAGCCCGCCCGCAGAAGCCGGAGCCGCACCTCGCGCTCCAAATCCGAAAAGACCGACACAGCACCTGCCCCGCAGGCCGACGTCGCCGAGGCGCCGCAGCAGCCTGAACCGGTTCAGGCCGCGCCCGAGCGCCCCTCCGAGCCGCGCCGCGACGACAGATCGCAAGACAGCGCGCGCTCCGGCTCTCGCCGCGGTGGCGGCAGCGGCAGCGGTGGTGGTCGTGGCAGGTCCGGCGGCGGCGGCAACGCGGTTGTCGGCATGGGCGATCACATGCCCAGCTTCATCGCTCTAAGCTTCGAGGAACGCCGCACCGATTGAGGCGCGCAGCCTCGCGCAGCCTCAAGGCACCGAATTGAAAAAAACCTGCCTCCACCCCTCGGGCCAAGGCAGGTTTTTTGGTGTTTGCGTACAAGATGGACACAATTTCCGGGATTGAAGCCCGGTTTCGTCCTGAACGCGCGTAGGTTTCGTACGGATCGTACGCCGCTACTCGGCCAGACGGCTGATCACCACGGTCACTTCCGGGCGCTTGCCGATCTCGTTCTGCGCCGATTGCCGCGTGATCTTGCGCAGCGCGTCTTCCAGCTTCTCGTCATCCGTCAGAACCTTCGCCCCGGCGCGTCCGAGAAACTGGCCAAGATCCTCTTCGAGCACATCCACAAGCGGCGCGCGACTGTTGCCCGTCTCCGGCAAGCCCTTGATTTCACACCAAGGTTCGCCCAAGGGCTCATCCTCTTCATCAAGGATCACATTGACCGTGACATGCCCGTTCAGCGCCATGCGGATACGATCCCGCACGATCCCATCCAGCGCCCCGATCTTGACCGAGCCATCCAGATAGGTCCGGCCCGTCTCGACATAGTCGCAGATTTCCGCGCGGTTCCCGGTCAGGTCCACCATCGTTCCATTCACTGCAAGAACGCCCTGCATCCTCTTGGAATTGGCCAATTTTGCGTGTTCTCGCAAATGCCGGTGCTCGCCATGCATCGGCACCACGATCTGTGGTTGCAGCAAATCGTGCAGCTTTTCGAGGTCCGGTCGGTTGGCATGACCCGAGACGTGATACTTGCCGTCTGAGTCGTCCACAACATCGACGCCCATCTCACTGAATTGGTTCATGATTTTGATGACGCCGCGTTCATTGCCGGGGATCGTCTTGGATGAAAACAGGAACATGTCGCCCTCTTTCATCGACAGCCCCAGATAATTCCCCTGTGCCAGCTGCGCACTCGCCGCGCGCCGCTCACCCTGACTGCCGGTGACGATCAGCATCAGGTTTTCCCGCGGAATATCCTTTGCTTCTTCGGGACTTACGGTTTTCGGGAACGAGGTCAGAACCCCCGTTTCCACCGACGCCTCGATCATCCGACGCATCGCGCGCCCCAACAAACACACCGACCGTCCCGCCCGATCCGCCGCCTCGGCCAGTGTCTTGAGCCGTGCCACGTTGCTGGCAAAGGTGGTGGCCACGACCATCCCCTTGGCACCCGCGATCAGGGCCTGGATATCCTCGGCCAAAGTACTTTCAGAACGCCCCGCATGTGTATTGAAAACATTGGTGGAATCGCACATCAGGGCCTTGACGCCGGGCTTGGCCAGACTGGCCCAAAGCTCTGGATCGAACGGCTCGCCCACCACGGGGTTGGCGTCGATCTTGAAATCCCCCGAATGCACCACGCGGCCCTTGGGCGTGTCGATGACCAGCCCGGAACTCTCTGGAATCGAATGAGAAATCGGCACGAACCCGACCGTGAACGGCCCCACCTTAGTCACTTCGGGCCAGGGCGACACAACCCGCACCGCCTTTTCGGAATAGCCGAACTCTTCCATCTTGCGTCGCGCAATATTGGCCGTGAACGCCCGCGCATAAACCGGCGCGCCCAACTGCTCGTAATAATGCGCCACCGCACCCACGTGATCTTCGTGCGCATGGGTGATGAAGACCGCCTCCAGCTGCTCACGTCGCGCCGCAAGCCATTGAATATCCGGGAAAATCAGGTCCACGCCGGGGGATGAATCCATGTCCGGAAAGGTCACCCCCAGATCGACAAGGATCAACCTCTCCTTGCCCTTCGGTCCATAGCCGTAAACATAGGCGTTCATGCCGATTTCGCCGGCCCCGCCAAGGGGCATGTAGATCAGTCTATCGCTGCTCATGAGGTTTGTGCCTTCTTGTTGTAATCATGAATCACGGTCAGCCCGTGCATTGTCAAATCGTCTTCGATCGCGTCGAACAGCATGTCGCCCTGCGCGAAAAGCGAGGCCAGACCGCCCGTTCCGATGATCCGCATCGGGCGATCATACTCAGCCCTGATGCGCTCGCATACGCCATTGACCAGCCCCACATAGCCCCAGAACACACCCGATTGCATACAGGCTACCGTATTGGTTCCAATGACTTTTTGAGGCTTGGTCACGTCCACATGCGGCAGCGCCGCCGCCGCCATGTGCAGCGCCTCGAGGCTCAGGTTCACGCCCGGCGCGATCACACCACCCACGTAAGCGCCATCCTGCGCCACCACATCAAATGTGGTCGCCGTGCCGAAATCCACCACGATCAGATCGCCTCCATGCCGCTCATAGGCCCCTTCTGAATTCACCAGCCGGTCCGGCCCCACCTGCGTGCCCGGATCGACCCGGGGCGGATGCGGCAACAGGCATTCAGGCTTGCCCACCACCAGCGGCCGGCATCCAAAGAACCGGTCGGCAAAGACCCGCAGGTTGAACACAACCCGTGGCACCGTCGACGAGATGATGACATCGGTGATGTTCGCCTCGATCCCGTAATGCTTCACGAGTGTCGAAAACCACGTGAAATAAGCATCTGCCGTGCGCGCATGGTGGGTCGAGGTGCGCAACGTGCACAAGAAGGACGTGCCGTCCCAGATCGAAAACACGGTATTCGTATTGCCGCAGTCAATGGCCAGAAGCATTTGGCGCTCCTTCAGAAAAACACTTCGGCCGCCGGAATGGCGTGCCGGGTTTGCGGCGTAGTTAGAACAAGATTGCCCGCCTCGTCCACCGTCTCGAAGACGCCGGTGATCGCATCGCGGCTGGTACGCGCGGTGATCGTCTGCCCAAGTTTCGCCGCCCGCGCCAGCCATTCTCTGCGAATCGGCGCGAAACCATAGGTCGTGAATTGCGCCTCGTACCGGGCATAGGCGGGCGCCAGAAGGTCCAGAAACTCTTCTGGAGTGATCGTTACACCGGCCTCGGACAAAAGCGACACAGGCTGCAGCGCCCCCGCTTCGACCATGTCGCGGCCCGGCGCCTGCGCAAGGTTCACACCGATGCCGATTGCGAAATACGACAGCCCCTCGCGGGTGCCAGCACTTTCCAGCAGGATCCCCGCCAGCTTTCCGCCATTGAGAAGCACGTCGTTAGGCCATTTCAGGCTCAGCCCACCGCTCTGCCCGGTGGCGGCCACGAATGCGTCGAACAAGGCCAGCGATGCCACAAAGGACCGCAGCGCCACCTGATCGGGGCTTTCCGTCGGTCGCATGACGAGCGTGGCGGCGAAATTGCCCTTCGGATGCGTCCACGGCCGGCCGCGCCTTCCGCGCGCGGCGGTCTGGTTGAGCGCCAGTATCCATTCCGGACCGGACAGGCCGGGGGCAAGCCGCGCCGCTTCGGCATTGGTGCTGTCCACTTCAGCCAGCACCCGTCGCCCCACGCCCATGGGCCAGGTCGTGTCACCGCGCACCGCGCCCATCATGAACCCACCGCCACCGCAGGACAGCGGCCATCCCAAACGAAGTGACGCGCCATTGGCGCGTCACGGTCAAGGTTTCGTGGCTGAACGCGGTCAGTTGACAAGGGTCGCTGCCGCCGCCTGAGCCATAGCTTCGATCCCGAACATGTTGATAATACCCAACAACATCAACGCCGCCGAGACCATCAAGAAGCTCCATTGCACGGGCGACCGCGCCGTTTCGAGAGGTTCCCGCTCTTCCCCAAAATACATGAAATACACGATCCGAAGATAATAAAACGCACCGATCACGCTGGCGATGACCCCGGCAATGGCAAGCCATGCCAGACCACCCTCATAGGCGGCGCGCAGCACATAGAGCTTGCCGAAAAAACCCAAGAGCGGCGGCACGCCCGCGAGGCTGAACAGCAGGATCAGCATGGCCAGCGCACGGCCCGGGTGGGCACGGGAATACATGTTGAGGCTCGCGATCTCGGTGATCGGCTGGCCATCACGCTCCATCGACAGGATGAAGGCGAAGGTGCCGATATTCATCGTCACGTAGATCGCCATGTAGATCAGCATGGACTGCACGCCAAAGGCCGTCCCTGCCGCAAGCCCCATCAACGCATAGCCCATATGCGCGATCGAGGAATAGGCCATCAGCCGCTTGATATCGGTCTGGCCGATCGCGGCCACCGCACCGAGGAACATCGACAACAGCGCCAGCACCGCAAGCACCTGCTGCCAGTCGCCGACCACATTGCCGAAGGCATCATGCACGACCCGCGCAAACAGGGCCATTGCCGCCACTTTGGGCGCCGTGGCGAAGAAGGCGGTGATCGGCGTCGGCGCGCCCTCATACACATCTGGTGTCCACATGTGAAACGGCACCGCCGAAACCTTGAAGGCAAGACCCGCCAGCACCAGCACAAGGCCAATCAGCAGCCCAACGGGCGCCTGACCGTCCGCCGCGACGATGATGCCGGAAAACAGCGTCGTGCCCGCGTAGCCATAGGTCAAGGACGCCCCATAAAGCAGCAGCCCCGAACTCAGCGCGCCGAGAACGAAATATTTCAGACCGGCTTCGGTCGATTTCGCACTGTCACGGCGCAGCGAGGCCACGACATAAAGCGCCAGAGACTGCAGCTCCAGCCCCATGTATAGCGCCATCAGATCGCCCGCGCTGACCATCAGCATCATGCCAACCGCGCAGAGCGCGATGAGCACCGGATACTCGAACCGCAGTATCTTGCGGCGCATCATGTATTCCTGCCCCATCACCATCACGGCGGCCGCACTGAGCAGGATCATCACCTTGGCAAAGCGCGAAAAGGCATCGTCGTTGAACATGCCATCAAAGGCGGTGCGCGTGCCCTGCCCCGTCGTACCGATCCACAGCGCCATCACGGTGAACAGACCTGCGGTCAGCCACAACAACATCCCGGCCATACGGTCTCGGCCTGTATAGGCCGTGAACAGCAGCGCGGCGATCGCATAGACCGAGATCACGATCTCGGGCAGGATAACATTCAGATCAGCCTGCATGTCTCAGGGCCTCCGTTACTGCTGCGCCGCGGCCAGCTGGTTGGCGCCATGCGCCTCGACCAGAGCCGTGTCGTAATTTGAAATCAGGGCTTCCACCGAGGGTCCGATGATATCGGTCACAAGGCTTGGATAGACGCCCAGAAGCAGGGTCATCACCACAAGCGGCGCAAAGATCGCCCGCTCGCGCCCGGTCATGTCGTTGATCGACTTCAGGCTTTCCTTGATCAGATCGCCAAGCATCACGCGCCGGTAAAGCCAGAGCGCATAGGCCGCACTCAGGATCACGCCGGTGGTCGCCACCAATGCGACCCAGGTGTTGACCTGGAAGACACCGACCAGCGTCAGGAACTCGCCGATGAAGCCGCTGGTGCCAGGCAGGCCGACATTCGCCATGGTGAACAGCAGGAAAATAAGCGCATAAGCCGGCATCCGGTTCACAAGCCCGCCATAGGCGTCGATCTCGCGGGTGTGCATCCGGTCATAGATCACGCCGACGATCAGGAACAGCGCACCCGAGATGAAGCCGTGGCTGATCATCTGGAAAATCGCACCATCGATCCCCTGCTGATTGACCGAGAAGATCCCCATCGTGACATATCCCATATGCGCGACCGAGGAATAGGCGATCAGCTTCTTCATGTCCTCCTGCGCCAGCGCCACCAGCGAGGTATAGACGATGGCGATGGCCGACATCCACAAAATGAGCGGCGTCAGCAACTCGGCCCCGACCGGGAACATCGGCAAGCTGAAGCGCAAGAAACCGTAGCCGCCCATCTTCAGCAGGATCGCGGCCAGCACGACCGACCCCGCGGTGGGCGCCTGCACATGCGCATCCGGCAGCCAGGTATGCACGGGCCACATCGGCATCTTGACTGCGAAGCTGGCGAAGAACGCGATGAACATCAGCGTCTGCATGCCCCCCACGATATGAATGCCCAGAACCGAGAAGCTTTCAGAGCCGAACTGGTGGTTCATCAGGTCCACGATATCCGTCGTGCCCGCATCCGAGAACATCGCCACCATCGCGATCAGCATCAGAACCGAGCCGAGGAAGGTGTAGAGGAAGAACTTGAACGAGGCATAGACCCGTTCCTTGCCGCCCCAGATGCCGATGATGAGGAACATCGGAATGAGTCCTGCCTCGAAGAACAGGTAGAACAGCACCAGATCCAGCGCCATGAACACGCCCAGCATGAGCGTTTCAAGAAGCAGGAAGGCGATCATGTATTCCTTGACCCGCTTGGTCACGTTCCAGGACGCAGCGATCGTGATCGGCATGATGAAGGTCGTCAGCATCACGAACAGCACGCTGATCCCATCCACACCCATCTTGTATTGCAGGCCCAGAAGCCACTCACGCTCTTCCACCATCTGGAAGCCGGTATCATTGGGATCGAACCCGGTCAGGATGAAGATCGACACGAGGAATGTCAGCGATGTGGCGCTCAGGGCGACCCATTTGGCGCTGCGCTGTGCCGCGGCGTCCTCGCCCCGCAGGAAGATCGCAAGGATCGCTGCGGCGATGGCGGGAATGAAGGTTGTGATGGACAGAAGGTTATCCATTATTCAGCCCCCCCGATGAAGCTCATCCAGGTGACAAGCACCGCGATCCCGATCACCATCGCGAAGGCGTAGGTGAAAATATAGCCAGACTGCGCGCGCCCTGCGAGGCGCGTGAAGAAGGGGATGATCCCCATCGCCACGCCGTTGATCGACCCGTCGATCACATCGCCGTCGCCTCTCTTCCAAAGCATCTGGCCAAGCGCTTTTGCCGGACGGACGAAAAGAAAATCGTAGATCTCGTCGAAATACCACTTGTTCAGCAGGAACAAATACAGCGGGCGCTGGTTCTCGGCCAGACGGCGCGGCATGGCCGGATCCCAGATGTAGAACCAGATCGCCACGATCAGACCTATCAGCATGGCCACGAAGGGGGACAGCTTGACCCATGTCGGCACGTAATGCGCCTCATGCAGGATCGTGTTCTCGGGAGCGATATAGATCGCCGCCTCGCCGGGTCCGCTTTCCATGACATAATGCAGCTCCGAGGCTTTCGGGCTGCGTTCCGCCACCGCCTCGACCAATTCCTGCGAAGGCTCGCCATAGGTGCCGCCGAAGAACTTAACCACCTCGTTTGTCTTGCCGAAGAAGCTGCCATACCAGATCGCCCCGGCGAACACCGCGCCAAGCGCCAGAACGCCGAGCGGGATCAACATCACCTTGGGGCTTTCATGCGCATGGTCATGCGTGTGCTTGTCGCCTCGCGGCGTGCCCCAGAAGGTCAGGAACATCAACCGCCAGCTATAGAAGCTGGTGAACAGCGCCGCGATGACCAGCATCCAGAACGCATAGCCCATCGGCCCCGCGGCATAAGCGGATTCAATCACCGCATCCTTCGACGCAAAACCCGCAAAGCCGATCCAGCCGGTGAGCGGGATACCCACCCCGGTGATGGCCAGCGTCCCGATCAGCATGGCCCAGAACGTATAGGGCATCTTCTTGCGCAGGCCGCCATAGTTGCGCATGTCCTGCTCGTGATGCATCCCGTGGATGACCGACCCCGCGCCCAGAAACAGCATCGCCTTGAAGAAGGCATGGGTGAAGAGGTGGAACATCGCCACCGAATAAACGCCGACACCCGCCGCCACGAACATGTAGCCAAGCTGCGAACAGGTCGAATAGGCGATCACGCGCTTGATGTCGTTCTGCACAAGCCCGACGGTGGCCGCGAAAAATGCGGTAGTGGCGCCAAGGAACGTGACGAAAGCCATCGCTTCGGGCGCGAATTCCATGATCGGCGACATGCGACAGACAAGAAACACCCCTGCCGTCACCATAGTGGCCGCGTGAATCAGCGCCGACACCGGGGTCGGGCCTTCCATCGCATCCGGGAGCCATGTGTGCAAAAACAGCTGCGCCGATTTGCCCATCGCACCGATGAACAGAAGGAAGGCCACCAGATTGGCCGCGTTCCATTCCGTCCACAGGAAGGTCAGTTGCGTCTCGGCCAGCTCTGGGGCGGCCGCGAAGATATCCTCGAACCGGATCGAGTCGGTCAGGAAATAGAGCGCCATGATCCCCAGGATGAAACCGAAATCGCCCACCCGGTTGACCACGAAGGCCTTGATCGCCGCGGCATTGGCGCTTGGCTTGCGATAGTAAAAGCCGATCAGCAGATACGAGGCCAGGCCCACACCTTCCCAGCCGAAGAACATCTGCGCCAGGTTGTCCGCCGTCACCAGCATCAGCATCGCGAAGGTGAAGAGCGACAGATAGGCGAAGAACCGCGGGCGATAGGTCTCGCCTTCGCGGAAGTTCTCGTCATGCGCCATGTAGCCCATGGAATAAAGATGCACGAGCGCCGAGACGGTCGTGATGACGATCAGCATGATCGCGGTCAGACGGTCCAGCCGGATCGCCCAGGAGGAATTCAGCGTGCCGGATTCGATCCAGTCGAGGATATGCACGATCTCGGTCTGGCCGTCATGGCCCAGAAAGACGATCCAAGACAGAAGGCAAGACAGGAACAACAAGCCCGTCGCGACCCATCGTGCGCCCTGATCTCCGATGATCCGCCAGCCGAAGCCTGCGATGATGGCCCCGATGAGAGGCGCAAAAAGAATGGTCAGTTCCATCGGGTCAGCCCTTCATCACGTTGACGTCTTCCACGGCGATGGTGCCGCGGTTCCGGAAGAAGCAGACAAGGATCGCAAGGCCGATCGCGGCCTCGGCGGCGGCAACCGTGAGCACGAAGAGCGTGAACACCTGCCCCACCAGATCCCCCAGATGCGCCGAAAAGGCCACGAGGTTGATATTCACCGCCAGCAGCATCAGCTCGATCGACATCAACAGGATGATCACGTTCTTCCGGTTCAGGAATAAGCCGAATATCCCGATGACGAACAGCGCCGCCGCAACCGTCAGGTAATGTTCCAGTCCAATCATTCGTGTCCCTCCGGGCCGTGCCCGTCCGTCTTTTCGTTGTTGCGCCCCAAAGCCCTGCTTCGGGGTATATCTGTCATCTGTCCGGTCGCGCCGTGCGCGGCCCCCGTTCAGCCGGTCAGAGCCCCTGCCCCGGCTTCACATCCTTGAGTTCCATCGCCTTGGCCGGATCGCGATACATCTGCGCCAGAACATCCTGCCGCTTGATGTCCGAGCGATGCCGCAGCGTCAGCACGATCGCGCCGATCATCGCCACCAGCAGGATCAGCCCCGATGTCTGGAACAGCAGGAAATACTTATCGTAAAGCAGCATGCCCAAAGCGGCGGTATTCTCGACCCCGTCCGGAGTGACCGCCGCGCGCGCGGCTTCGGCCCCTTCCGACATCTGCCAGTTGCCGAAGGCCAGCCCGAACTGCATCAGCAGGATCACCCCGATCAGCAGCGCCAGCGGCATGTAGCGCGCCATCTCGGCCTTGAGGGCGGCGAAATCCACGTCCAGCATCATCACGACGAACAGGAACAGCACTGCCACGGCGCCGACATAGACGATGATCAGCAGCATCGCCACGAATTCCGCCCCCAGCAGAACGAACAGCCCCGCAGAGCTGATGAAGGCAAGGATCAACCACAGCACCGAGTGCACCGGGTTTCGGCTGATTACCGTGAACAGCCCCCCGGCCAGCGCCGAGATCGCGAACAGGTAGAATGACATCACCGTCATGCTCATGAGTCGGTATCCTTTTCCTCGCTCTCGTCCAGAACCTCGCGGGCGAAATCCATCGCCCGGTTCATGGAGGGGATGCCCGCGAACACCGCCATTTGAGCGATGGTCTCGGCTATCTCGTCTTTGGTGGCGCCCGCTTCCAGCGCGTGGCGCACTGTCATGCGGATCTGCGTGTCGTTCTGTGCCCCCAGCATGGTCAGCCCCGCCAGCGTCAGCAGGAGCCTTGTCTTGGCATCCAGCCCCTTGGAACTGACGCCCTTGCCGAAGGTCATCTCCATGAGCTCCTTCGGCATGGTCGGCCACAGCTTTTCCATTCCCTTGGGCGAGAACGACTCGAGCGCCGGATTCATGGCCTTCGCCATCTCCTGCGCCTGCGCCATGATCGCCTCGAAAGGGTTCTTGGAGTCGGTCATCTGTACGGTGCGTCCAGTTCCAGGTTGCGGGCGATTTCGGCTTCCCAACGGTCCCCGTTCTCAAGCAGCTTCTGCTTGTCGTAGAACAGCTCTTCCCGGGTTTCCGTGGCGAATTCGAAATTCGGCCCTTCGACGATCGCATCCACCGGGCAAGCCTCTTGGCAGAAGCCGCAATAGATGCATTTCGTCATGTCGATGTCATAACGCGTGGTGCGGCGGCTGCCGTCATCGCGAGGCTCGGCATCGATCGTGATGGCCTGCGCCGGGCAGATCGCCTCGCACAGCTTGCACGCGATGCAGCGCTCCTCGCCATTGGGATAGCGGCGCAGCGCATGTTCCCCGCGAAACCGCGGGCTGAGCGGGCCTTTCTCGTGTGGATAGTTAAGCGTCGCTTTGGGCGCGAAGAAATACTTCAGGCCCAGACGGAACCCCACGAGGAAATCCTTAAGCAGGAAGTAGCCCGCCGCACGTCCGTAATCGATATTCGCCATGGCTCAGCCTCCAATCGCCCAACGGGCCCAGAACCCGCCGAGCACTTCGAATTTCGCAAGAAACGCCACGATCACCACCCAGGCCAGCGACATCGGCAGGAACACTTTCCAGCCGATCCGCATCAATTGGTCATAGCGGTAGCGCGGCGTGATCGCCTTGACCATCGCGAAGAGGAAGAAGAAGAACGCCATCTTCGCGATCATCCACAGCACCCCGTCAGGCAGGCCCGGAATGGGAGACAGCCAGCCCCCGAAGAACAGCAGCGAGGTCAACGCGCACATCAGGAAGATCGCGATATATTCGCCTGCCATGAACAACAGGAACGGCGTGCTGGAATATTCCACCTGATACCCCGCCACCAGTTCGGATTCCGCTTCGGGCAGATCGAAAGGCGGGCGGTTCGTTTCGGCCAGCGCCGAAATGAAGAACAGGAACACCATCGGCAGATGCGGCAACCAGTACCAACCGAAGAAGCCATAGGCCGTATCCTGCGCTGCAACGATCGCGCCGAAATTCATCGAGCCGGTCGAGATGATGACGCCGATGATGATAAGGCCGATCGACACCTCGTAGGAAATCATCTGCGCCGCAGACCGCAGGCTTCCCAGGAACGGATATTTCGAATTCGAGGCCCATCCGCCCATGATGACACCGTATACCTCGAGCGAGGACACCGCGAAAACGAACAGGATAGCGACATTGATATCGCTCAGCACCCAGCCCTCGTTCAGCGGAATCACCGCCCAGGCAAGGATCGCCAGAACGAAACTGGTAAGCGGTGCCAGCATGAACACCGTCTTGTCGGCCCCCGCAGGCACGACCACTTCCTTGACCACGTATTTCAGCGCGTCGGCCACAGTCTGCAGAAGGCCGAAGGCCCCCACGACGTTCGGGCCACGGCGCATCTGAACCGCCGCCCAGATCTTGCGGTCCCCATACACAAGAAACAGCAGCGAGATCATGACAAAGCCGACTACGGCAAGGCATTGCGCCACGATCAGAACCGCGATCCCGAAAGGGGTTGTCAAGAATTCAGCCATCAGGTCCTCACACCATCGGTATTCCGTTTTCCGCACAGTCGGCGGCGACGACTTCGGCGTCGATTGTCTTCAGCCCTCGGGGCAGGGCCGGCGAGATCGTATAAACCGCATCGCCGCGCCAGATACCACCCGCCAGATCCACATTCGTGCGCAGATGCCGGGCAAAACCATAGCCGCGGATCAGCGTGTATTGCGCGGCGGCGCATTCCGCATAGCGGCTCACGTCCTCACGGTCGCGTGCGCCTACCATACGGACCTGGAAATTCACCAGGTCATCGCCCAGAAACCGGGTCTCCACGCCCTGATAGAGGGGCTTGAACTCCACGGTCTGAGGCGCGGTCGACTCGCACCCGGACACCGCGCCTGCCAATAGCAGCGCCAGCGGCGATATGAGCGCCGCGCGCCCCATCACTCGGCGGCCACCGGCGTGTCGCGCCGCGCCTTGGCGTTGGCACTCAGCTCCGCCATCAACTCGCTTGCACGCGCAATCGGGTTGGTCAGGTAGAAGTCCCGGATCGGCAACCGGAAATCCGCGTCGCCCAGTTTGCCCTTGGGCAGCGGGGTCCAGTCGGTGTCGATCACCTGATCCACCCTCTTGAGATGCGGCACCTCGGCGACCAGCGCCTGACGCAGCTGCACGAGCGAATCATACGGCAGCACACTGCCCATCTCACCCGACAGCGCCCTCAGAATCGCCCAGTTCTCCTTGGCCTCGCCCGGCGGGAAGCCCCCGCGCAGCGCCAGTTGCGGCCGACCTTCGGTGTTGACGAACAGCCCCTGCTCCTCGGTATAGGCGGCCCCCGGCAGGATCACATCGGCGCGATGCGCGCCTCGGTCCCCGTGGCTGCCCTGATAGATCACGAACGGCCCCTCATGTATGTCGAGCTCATCCGCGCCGAGGTTGTAGATCACCTCCGCCCCGTCGACAGCAGCGGCAAGCCCGCCTTGCGTCGTGCAGCCCGCATCCATGGCGCCGACCCGTCCCGCAGCCGTATGCAGGACGAGGACCCGCCCGGAAATCGCTTGAGCGGCAGCCAGAACCGCCTCGCCATCCGCCTCGTTCAATGCCCCCTGCCCGACGATGACGATCGCATCGCTGGACGTTTTCAGCTTGGAGAGCGCATCCCGGCCCGTGCCGGCATGGCTGTAATCATAGGTCAGGTCGACAGAAGGTCCGACCAGTGTCACGTTCGCACCATTGATCCACGCCTTGCGGATCCGCGCATTCAGCACCGGGGCCTCAACCGCCGGATTGGTGCCGATCAGCACGACCTCCTTCGCGGTATCCAGCTCTTCGATCGCCACATTGCCGACATAGCCCGAGCGATTGCCCGCCGGAAGCTTGGCGCCATCGGTGCGACACTCCACCTGACCGCCCAGACCCTCGATCATCTGCCGCAGCGCAAAGGCCGGCTCGACCGACACGAGATCACCGACCAGCCCGGCCACCTTGCGCGCGCCCTTGAGCGCCGCAGCCGCTTTGCCAAGCGCTTCGGGCCAGCTGGCAGGGCGCAGCTTGCCATTCTCACGGATATAGGGCCGGTCCAGCCGTTGACGGCGCAGACCGTCCCAAACGAACCGGGTCTTGTCGGAAATCCATTCCTCGTTCACGCCATCATGGTTGCGCGGCAGGATCCGCATCACTTCGCGCCCCTTGGTGTCCACCCGGATGTTCGATCCAAGCGCATCCATCACGTCGATCGTCTCTGTCTTGGTCAGCTCCCAGGGCCGCGCGGTGAAGGCATAGGGCTTCGAGACAAGCGCCCCAACCGGGCACAGATCGATGATGTTGCCCTGCAGGTTGCTGTCCAGCGTCTCTCCCAGATAGCTGGTGATCTCGGCATCTTCGCCGCGTCCGGTCTGACCCATCTGGTTGATCCCCGCCACCTCGGTGGTGAAGCGCACGCAACGGGTGCAGGAAATGCAGCGCGTCATATGGGTTTCGACCAGCGGCCCAAGATCCAGATCCTCACTCGCGCGCTTGGGTTCGCGGTAGCGGCTGAAATCCACACCATAGGCCATCGCCTGATCCTGCAGGTCGCATTCGCCGCCCTGATCGCAGATCGGACAATCCAGGGGATGGTTGATCAGCAGAAACTCCATCACCCCTTCGCGGGCCTTCTTGACCATCGGCGAATTGGTCTTGACCATCGGCGGCTGACCTTCGGGGCCGGGGCGCAGATCGCGCACTTGCATCGCACAAGAGGCTGCGGGCTTGGGCGGGCCGCCCACGACTTCGACAAGGCACATCCGGCAGTTGCCCGCGATCGACAGCCGCTCGTGGTAGCAAAACCGCGGGATTTCGATCCCGGCCTGCTCACACGCCTGGATCAGCGTCATCGCGCCGTCCACTTCCACTTCCTGATCGTCGATGATGATCTTGCGCAGGTCAGACATGATTTCTCACTTCGTTCTCAGCAACAGGCCGATCTGGCTCTGCTTTTGGATTTCGGCGCGGCCAAGGGCGCACAGGCTGGCAGGCTCTCGATTGCTGGCCCCATGCGCCTGAAAATAGGCGTTGCGCCGCTCGCGCATCTTCGCCTTTTCCGCGTCGTTGTTGATGTAGGCGTCGATCTCGGCGTCCGAGTATCCCTTCTCGGCGGCCTTCTGCTTGAGCGACACAAGGTAGGAACGCGCATCGAACAAACGTGCCGAGATGTCCGAGCATTCACGGCGGATCTTGTCGGCCACGGCAATGACCAGAAGACCGGCGTTGATGTCTTTTTCCTTCGACAGTCCGATTTCAGCCGAGGCTTGCGCGGTGGCGGCGCTCGCCACCAGCATGAGCGCCAAAGCAGATGATTTCACAAGACGCATGGGGGTAACTCCTTTCAGCGACAGAGCGGGACGACGCTGTGCCGTCCCATCTGCCCTGCAGATGGGCGTTCCGTGGGGCGCTATGCAATAACACCTCTCGGAACGGCCTGTCATGCAACGGAAAGTCACCATATCACGCACCGGCCTTTCAGCATCAGGTTGCCATTCGACATCTGTACCGCGCCGCTCTCGCCATCTGGTCCCTCGCTCCACGCGATCTCGGAGGTTCCGAAATTCTCGATGCAATAGCGGGTTCCTTCATGACGCCCGGCCGCTTGCGCCGCCTCGAGGCTCTGCGACGCACGGCGCACGCTGACCTCGAAATCCAAGCGGTCATCCGATGCCTTCTTGGCCTTGGCCGGAAAATACATGCCGTCGAACAGAACCCGTTCGGACCGCTCGCTGCAGGCGGCCAGCATGAGAGCCGACACCGTCATGAGGATGAGAGCGCGCATCTGCCTACTCCGCCGCGACCGCGCTGACGCGGCCCGATTTCTGTGCCTTGATACGATCCTCGATCTCGTCGCGGAAGTTGCGGATCAAGCCTTGGATCGGCCAGGCCGCCGCGTCGCCAAGCGCGCAGATCGTGTGGCCCTCGACCTGTTTGGTCACGTCGAACAGCATGTCGATCTCCTCGACTTCGGCCTCGCCGCGCACCAGACGGTCCATCACCCGCATCATCCAGCCCGTGCCTTCGCGGCAAGGCGTGCACTGACCGCAGCTTTCGTGCTTGTAGAATTTCGACAGCCGCCAGATCGCCTTGATGATGTCGGTGGACTGGTCCATCACGATGACCGCCGCCGTCCCGAGCGACGAGCCCTTTTCCTTCAGCGCATCGAAATCCATCACCGCATCGCGCATGTTCTCGCCGTGCACGCAAGGCACCGACGAGCCGCCGGGGATCACCGCCTTGAGGTTGCTCCAGCCGCCCCGGATACCGCCGCAATGCTTGTCGATCAGCTCTTCGAACGAGATCGACATGCTTTCCTCGACCACGCAGGGCGCGTTCACATGCCCCGAGATCGCGAAAATCTTGGTGCCGGTGTTGTTCGGACGACCGAAGCCCGCGAACCATTCTGGCCCACGGCGCAGGATCGTCGGCGCCACGGCAATCGACTCCACGTTGTTCACCGTAGTGGGACAGCCGTAAAGCCCCGCCATCGCCGGGAATGGCGGCTTCATGCGCGGCATCCCCTTCTTGCCTTCAAGGCTTTCCAGAAGGGCGGTTTCCTCACCACAGATATAAGCGCCCGCGCCGTGATGCAGGTAGAGGTCGAAATCATAGCCCGACTTGCAGGCGTTCTTGCCGATCAGACCGGCATCATAGGCCTCGTCTATCGCGGTCTGCAGCGCCTCGCGCTCGCGGATATATTCGCCGCGAATGTAGATGTAGCAAGCATGCGCCTTCATCGCATAGGACGCGATCAGGCAGCCTTCGATCAGGGTATGCGGATCATGGCGCATGATCTCGCGGTCCTTGCAGGTGCCCGGCTCGGATTCGTCGGCATTGACCACCAGATAGGCAGGGCGACCATCGCTTTCCTTGGGCATGAAGGACCATTTCAGCCCCGTCGGAAAGCCCGCGCCACCACGTCCGCGCAGGCCGCTGGCTTTCATCTGATCGATGATCCATTCGCGGCCATTCTGCAGGATTTTCGCCGTCCCGTCCCAATGACCACGCGCCATCGCCCCTTTCAGGGAACGGTCATGCATCCCGTAAAGATTGGTAAAGATACGGTCTTCGTCCTTGAGCATCCGATATCACCCTCGGTTGTCCCGGCGCGCGCGCCAGATTTGCATCGTGACCACCAACGCCCAGAACAGGGCGGCAATGGCGGCCAGATCGAACAGAAAGACGAACCTTACCGGCCAGTCCATTTGCGACCCGACCCACTGAGCGCCCATCCAGACGAGCATCGTCACCGCAATGACCACACCAACGGTGCGGCCCTTGCGTGCCAATTGCATTTCGTCCGGACGGTTGCTCATTCTGTCAGCCTTTCCCTCAATACACGCCGCCGTCTTCGACGCGTTTAGAGAATTCCGTTTCACCGCCCGCCGCCAGTATCTTGGCCTGCTCGACCCAGTTGTCGCGGCTTGCGCGGCCCTTGAAGCCCTTCAGATTGGCATCCATCCACGCCAACTCATCCGCGCCCCAGCTGGCGATCTGGTCGAAATGATAAAAGCCCATCTCATGCAGCAGACTTTCAAGTTTCGGACCAACGCCCTTGATTTCCTTCAGATTATCGGCCTGCCCGCCCTTTGGCGCCGACAGCGCCGCTGGCTTGGTGCCGATTTCCTCGTCGTCTTTGCCCTCATCCCCCGAGGACGCCGTCGATGTCGTTTTCGCGTCGGCCTTGTCCTCGGCCTTGGCTGTATCCTTCGCCTTGGTCTCGGCCTTGGCCTTGGGTGCCTCAGGCGCCGCCGGCTTGGCCACGGGCGCAGTCGCAGACTTTGGCGCTTCCGGTGCCGCTGCCACTTTTGGCTCTGCCGTCGCACTTGCCGCCGCTGCCGCCGGCGTGGCCCCTGCCGGTTCGGTGCCCATCAGCTTGCCGATAGCACCCCCGGCAACCGTAGCCGCGACAGGTGCCTCACCCGTGCAGACAAGCCGCGTGAACACCAACCCAAGAAACACCGCCACGGCCACCCCGGCCATCAGTGCACCGATGAACCCGACCGGCTCGATGGTGCCCCAAAGCACAGCGATCCCCGCGATCGCCGACAAGGCCCAGCAAACGATCTGGCAGACCGTCCAATTTGCAGAATTCGACATCACTATTAACCCCCTGTTGGTGTCTCAAGAGCGCCTTATTCGACGCCTCCTTTCCTGGCTCTGGACGAAAACTCGGTGTCCTTGCCCTCGGCCAGCAGTTTCGCTTGTTCGACCCAATGATCGCGGCTGACCCGTCCCTTGAACCCTTCGAGGTTCTGGTCAACCCACTGCACTTCTTCTTCGGTCCAGTTCGCCACCTGATCGAAATGGAAAAATCCCAGACCATGCAGCAGCTGTTCAAGTTTGGGGCCAACGCCTTTGATCAGCTTGAGATCATCCGCCCCGGCCTTGCGCGGCGCTTTCATGACGCGCGGCTTCTTGCCGGGCGATTGCGACGGATCTGCCGCCGGTTGCGGCGCAGGCTTGGCCTTGGACTTGGCCGGTGCCTCGCGCTTGGAGATGCCCGTCTCATCGGCCTTGGCATCCTTGCCCGGTTGCGGCTTGGCGGCCTTCGCGCCCACCTCCTGCGGTGTTTCGTTCAGCTTCACAGCAGGGTCTGCAGGCCGGTGGTTCGCGCCTTTGTCGCGCCATGGCGCAAGCACCGGCACCTCGGTGCCGTCGATCCGCTTGACCGTATCCCCCAGATCGTTGGCCAGCTGCACACTCGCGTTATGCGCCATGCGCCCCTTGTCATGCGCCAGAAGGCTGGTCAGCCCCGACACCGGCTCGCTGGCATAGCGGCCATTCTGCGGACCCGGTGCAGGAACCTTGCCCGCCACCAGATCATCCAGCATCTGCGCAAAGCGCTCTGCTGTGAGATCCTCGTAATAATCCTTGCCGATCTGCGCCATTGGCGCATTCGCACAGGCGCCAAGGCATTCCACCTCTTCCCAGCTCAGCTTGCCATCGGCGCTCAGCTCGTGGGGATTGGGCGAGATCTTTTCGCGGCACACACCGATCAGATCCTCGGCGCCGCAGATCATGCAAGACGTGGTGCCGCAAACCTGCACATGCGCCACGCTGCCCACCGGCTGCAGCTGGAACATGAAATAGAAGGTGGCCACTTCGAGACCGCGAATGAAATCCATGTCCAGCATCTGCGCGACATGCTCGATCGCGGGACGGCTCAGCCACCCCTCCTGCTCCTGGGCGCGCCACAGCAGCGGAATGATCGCGCTCGCCTGCCGGCCCTCGGGATACTTGGTGATCTGTGCCTCGGCCCAGGCCCGGTTTTCGGGCGTGAAGGCGAAGCTTTCAGGCTGCTCTTTATGGAGACGTCTCAGCATACCTACGCACAGGCTCCTGTCTTCAATTTCACCCCGCCATTGTCCAACCGTTCGGCTTCGCCCGCGGTCAGCAGATACGCGGTGATCGCCGTCGACTGCTCGCGGGTCAGTCCCGCCTGCAATTCGACCGGCAGATAATCCGCTTCGGTGACCATCTCGCACCCGATCGAGGCGACGGCCGTTTTGTAATCTTTCAGATCTTCGGGGCTCACCCCCTCGGGCGGCATCGCACAACCCGCAAGCCCGACAAAACCGACGGCCATTGCCGCCCAGACACGCATCGTCACCTGTCGATCTCCCCGAACACAACGTCCATCGTTCCGATGATCGCCGCCACGTCGGCCAATTGATGGCCGCCTGCGACATAATCCATCGCCTGCAGATGCAGGAACCCCGGCGCGCGCAGCTTGGCGCGATAGGGCTTGTTGGTGCCATCCGCCACCAGATAGACGCCAAACTCGCCCTTGGGCGCTTCGACGGCGGCATAGACTTCGCCCTCGGGCACGCGGAATCCTTCGGTGTAAAGCTTGAAGTGGTGGATCAGCGCCTCCATCGAGGTCTTCATCTCGCCCCGCGACGGCGGCGTGATCTTGCCGCGTGCCAGCACATCGCCCTGCCCGTCGGGTGCCCGCAGCTTGGCGATGCACTGATGGATGATCGACAGCGACTGGCGCATCTCTTCCATGCGCACCAGATAGCGGTCATAGCAATCGCCGTTCTTGCCCACGGGGATCTGGAAATCGAACTCGTCGTAACATTCATAAGGCTGCGCGCGGCGCAGATCCCATGCCAGCCCCGAGCCGCGCACCATGACACCCGAGAATCCCCAATCGAGAATGTCCTTCTCGGTCACCACCCCGATATCGGCATTGCGCTGCTTGAAGATCCGGTTCTCGGTCAACAGGCCGTCGATATCAGCAAGCACGCGCGGGAACTCATGCGCCCATGTCTCGATATCGTCGATCAGCTCGGTCGGCAGATCCTGATGCACGCCGCCGGGGCGGAAATAGGCCGCATGAAGGCGCGCGCCGCAGGCCCGCTCATAGAAGACCATCAGCTTTTCGCGCTCTTCGAACCCCCACAAGGGCGGTGTGAGCGCGCCCACATCCATCGCCTGCGTCGTGACGTTCAGCAGGTGGTTCAGGATGCGGCCGATCTCGGAATAAAGCACCCGGATCAGGCTGGCGCGGCGTGGCACCTCAACCCCGGTCAGCTTCTCGATCGCCAGACACCAGGCATGTTCCTGGTTCATCGGCGCCACGTAATCCAGCCGGTCGAAATAGGGCAGGTTCTGCAGATAGGTCCGACTTTCCATCAGCTTTTCGGTGCCGCGATGGAGCAGCCCGATATGCGGATCGCAGCGTTCGACGATCTCGCCGTCAAGCTCGAGCACAAGACGCAGCACACCATGCGCCGCCGGGTGCTGCGGCCCGAAATTGAGATTGAAGTTGCGGATCTTCTGTTCGCCCGTCAGGGCGTCTTCGAACTTGGCGCCGTCCATCACTTGCCCTCCGCTTTCTTCTCGTCGCCGGGCAGGATGTATTCGGCCCCTTCCCAAGGCGACATGAAGTCGAATTGACGATATTCCTGCACCAGGCTCACAGGCTCATAGACCACGCGCTTTTGCACCTCGTCATAGCGCACCTCGGTATAACCGGTGGTCGGGAAATCCTTGCGCAGCGGATGCCCGCGAAAGCCGTAATCAGTCAGGATGCGGCGCAGGTCCGGGTGACCGGAAAACAGGATGCCGAACATATCGAAGACTTCGCGCTCGAACCAGTTGGCCGAGGGATGGATCTCGGTGATCGACGGCACCATGTCCTCTTCGCGCGCCGCCGCCCGCAGGCGGATACGGTGGTTCTGATACATGCTCAGGAAATGATAGACCACGTCGAACCGCTTGGCTCGGTCGGGGTAATCGACCGCGGTGATATCCACCAGTGACGAAAAGCGACAGGTCTGATCGGTTTTCAGAAACTCGACCAGCGCCGCGATATTCGGCAGCGCCACGTCCACATTCAATTCGCCATGGGAAACATCCCAACCAAGAACGCAATCGGGGCGTTTCACCTCGATATAGGCGCCCAGTTCCTTCAGCGCGTTGCTCATCGTCATCGTCCTTTCGCGCGAGGGTCCCGCCCCACGCCTGTAACACAGTGCACCCTCAGCGCACGATCGTCCCGGTCCGGCGTATCTTGCGCTGCAACTGCATGATCCCGTAGACCAGCGCCTCGGCCGTCGGAGGGCAACCCGGCACGTAGATGTCCACCGGCACGATGCGGTCGCATCCGCGCACCACCGAATAGCTGTAGTGGTAGTAACCCCCGCCATTGGCGCAGGAGCCCATCGAGATCACGTAACGCGGCTCGGGCATCTGGTCATAGACCTTGCGCAGCGCGGGCGCCATCTTGTTGGTCAGCGTGCCGGCCACGATCATAAGGTCCGACTGGCGCGGGCTGGCGCGCGGCGCCGTGCCGAACCGCTCAAGGTCATAGCGCGGCATCGAGGCATGCATCATCTCGACCGCACAGCACGCCAGACCGAATGTCATCCAGTGCAGGCTGCCGGTGCGCGCCCAGTTGATGATGTCCTCGGTCGAGGTGACAAGAAAGCCCTTGTCCTGCAACTCGCGGTTCAGATCCTGGGTGGCGACCTCGCGATCGAACCCGGCTGTGTTGGCTCCGGTCGCTACTCCCATTCCATCGCCCCTTTTCTCCATTCATACGCGAACCCGGCCGTCAGAACGGCCAGAAACGCCATCATCGACCAGAACGCCGTCATCGAGATGTCCTGAAACGCCACCGCCCACGGAAACAGCATCGCGATTTCCAGGTCGAAGATGATGAACAGGATCGACACCAGGTAGAACCGGACATCGAATTTCATCCGCGCATCATCGAAAGCGTTGAACCCGCATTCATAGGCGCTCAGCTTTTCGGGGTCGGGATTTCGCACCGCCGCAACGATCGCCGCAAGAAGAAGAACAAGGCCAAGACCGATCGCAACGGCCAGAAGGACCAGAATGGGAAGATATTCCCTCAGCATCTCTTCCACTGGGTGGCTCCTTTCACGCGCGTCCCGAGCGCATTCAGATGGCTACACTGACTATGGCAGGGTTTACCGCCGCCCCACTTCCGGGTCAACCAACGGCGAACACATTCCGATCACTGCACGCGTCCTTAAACTAAAGATGTATGCAGGTGTATACTAAATATAGACAAATTGTCCCAACGCCCCGATATCCCGGCCAGTCTTCACGAGTGTTCGTTGAAAAATTAGGGCGAATCCGGCGCCTGTCATCCCCTCTCGGGACACGAATCCGTCACTCGGCCCAACCCGGCTTGCGCTTGTCGAAAAACGCGCCGATCCCCTCGGGCGCCTCGCGGCCCTCCCAACACGCGGCAAGTTCCGCGACGGAATGCGCGATCACCGCCTCGTCGATGCGCGGCCCAAGATGGCGCAGCAGGGCTTTCGCACGCGCCACGGCACCGGGCGCGCAGGACAGGTAAGGCGCCACCTCGGCCTCCACAGCCTCATCCAGCCGGTCTTCGGGCACCGACCGGGACAGCAGGTTCAGCGCCACGGCCTCCTCCGCGCCAAAGCGTCGCCCCGACATGAACACCCGCCGCGCCCGTGCCTCGCCCATCCGCGCGCAGACATACGGCCCGATCGTGGCCGGGATCAGCCCCAGCCGCGTCTCGGTCAGGCCCATCGTGATATGCTCCACCCCGATCGCCACGTCGCAGACGCTGGCCAGCCCGACCCCACCGCCGAAGGCAGGGCCATGCAGCCGCCCGATCAGCGGCTTGGGCAAGGTGTTGAGCGCCTGCAGCATATGCGCCAGCTTGCCCGCCTCGGCCGATCTCGTCTCGGGCTCCGCATCGAATTGCTGCCGCATCCAGTCCAGATCACCACCCGCGCAAAACGTCTTGCCGTGGGCCGCGAGCACCACCACCCGCACGCCCTCATCCGCGCCAAGCTCGCGCGCCGCCTCGTGCAGCTCCGCGATCATCCGTGCCGACATGGCATTGTGCTTGTCGGCCCGGTCCAGCCACAGCGTCGCCACACCGCGCACATCCCTCTCGATGCTGATTGTCTCGAACATGCCCCTGCTCCCTCCGCTCATCCGCCTGACCGCATCGTGCGGGCCATCTGTGCGGCGCGCGCCAGCACCTCGCGGTCCAGCCCTGTCTCATATCCCATCGCCTGCACATGGTCGTGCACGGCCTCCGTCGCCACATTGCCCGACGCCCCCGGCGCATAGGGACAGCCGCCAAGCCCGCCCACCGCCGCATCGAACACCCGCAGCCCGCGCGCCAGCGACACCCCGATATTGTCCAGCGCGCGCCCGCCCGTGTCGTGGTAATGCCCGGCCAGCGCGCTTTCCGGCACCACATCGCAGACCGCCGCCAGCATGGCGTCGATGGTCTCGGGTGTGCCCTGCCCGATCGTGTCACCAAGCGAAATCTCGTAGCAGCCCATCTCGAAAAGCCTCGCCGCCACGCGCGCCACATCCCCCGGCGCAACCGGCCCGTCATAGGGGCAATCGGTCACGCAGGACACATAACCCCGCACCGTTATCCCCGCCGCCCGTGCCGCCTCTGTCACCGGCGCGAACCGCTCGAGGCTTTCGGCGATGCTCGCGTTGATATTGGCCTTCGAGAACCCCTCCGAGGCCGCCCCGAAAATCGCCACCTCATCGGCCTTCGCCGCCAGCGCCCCTTCCAGCCCGCGCAAATTGGGCGTCAGCGCGGCATAGCGGACACCGGGTGCGCGGCGAATACCGGCGAGGACATCGGCGGAATCCGCCATCTGCGGCACCCATTTCGGGCTGACGAAACTCGCCACCTCGATCCGGGCAAATCCCGCACTGCTCAAGGTATCGATCAGCGCGATCTTCTCCGCCGTGGGGATCTGCCGTTTTTCGTTCTGCAGCCCGTCGCGCGGGCCGACCTCGAATATCTCGACCCTGTCAGCCATCCCATGCCTCGTAGAAATCCCTGTCATAGATCCGCGTGCCATCTTCCGTGGGCAGCGATGCGCGAAACCCCTCGCGCTCGGTCAGCCGCTCGTACCAAGCAGCCGTCTGCGGGAACGGATCGAGCCGCGCGAAGTGACGCGCCATATAAACCGCCTGCCCCACGCAGATATCCGCCGCCGAGAATCCGCTGGTCAGCAGATGGTCGCGATTCTCCACCGGCGTCGACAACCGCGCCTCGATCGCGGCATAGCATTTGGCGATCCGTGCCGCCTCGAGCTTCATGACGATGGGACTGCGCATGGCGTCTTCATAGAGCATGATATGCTGCTGCGTCAGCGCCGCGACATGCTGGCTCAGCGTTTCGGCGAAATGCACCCAGACCAGCCACGCCATGCGGTCCATGTCCCCCGGCATCCGGCCCAATCCCGCCTCCGGAAACCGGTCGCACAGATATTCGACCATGGCGCCGGATTCGAACATCCGCTCCCCCTCGATCTCCAGCGCAGGCACCCGCCCCGCCGGTGACAGGCTCAGGAATTCGGGCGCGCGCAAGGACTTGTCGAAGGCATGTTCCTGCACCCGGAACGACACCCCCAGCTCATGCAGCAGCCACAACACCCGCATCGAGCGGCTCTGCGGCACATGATGCAGCGTGATCATGCGCTGTCCGCCTCCCCGTCTTTCGCCTCCGCCTGTCCCTCCAGCCGCACCAGCGCGGCCCCGGCCTCGACCTGCGCACCGGCCTCGACCAGAACCTCGGCCACGATCCCGTCGCGCGCGGCCAGCAGGGCATGCTCCATCTTCATGGCCTCCAGCACCGCCAGCCTGTCGCCCTCGGCCACCGCCTGACCGGGCCGCGCCAGCACCTCCTTGACCAACCCCGGCATCGGCGCCGCGATCAGATCGGTATCCCCGCCCTTGGCCGCCGCGCGATCCAACGGATCGATAATCTCGAAACCCAAGCCGTATTGGCTGAACACCGTGACACTCGCGCCATTGACCGCCACCTCTGGCGCCGCTTCACCATCGATCTGCCAGCGGCCCGCGACGCGGCGCGCCTCCACGGGTCTGCCTGCGACCATGACATCATGCGCATCGCACGACAGGCTGCGCAGGCGCAGCGCGATCTCTTCGCCCTCGCGCCTGAGGATGACACCGCGCTCCATCGGCTGCCATAGCGTGAACCCGGTCTCGGCCATGCTCTGCCCAAGCAATCCAAGCGCCGCCAGCCCCGCCAGCGCGATCTCGCCCGGCCGCGGCTGGGGCATCCGCGCCAGCGCGTCGATATCGCGCGCGATCAGCCCGGTATCGACATCGCCCTGCGCAAAGCCCCCGTGCCGCGCCAGGGCGCCCAGAAAGGCCAGGTTGGTCACCGTACCCGCCACCTGCGTGGCCTCCAGCGCCGCCGACAACCGCCTGAGCGCCCCCGCCCGCGTGGCGCCCTGCACGACGATCTTCGCGATCATCGGATCGTAATACGGCGAGATCTCGTCGCCTGCCCGCACGCCCGTATCGGCCCTCGCCCCTTCGGCAAAGCGCAGATGCGTCAATCGGCCCGTCGCGGGCAGGAACCCCTTGGGAACATCCTCCGCATAAAGCCTCGCCTCGAAGGCATGGCCGCGGATCGCCAGATCCTCCTGTTGCAGCGGCAACGCCTCCCCCGAGGCCACCCGCAGCTGCCATTCCACCAGATCGACGCCGGTGATCGCCTCGGTCACGGGATGCTCCACCTGCAGGCGCGTGTTCATCTCCATGAACCAGAACCCATCGGTCCTGAGCCCCCGGCTGCCATCGACGATGAATTCCACCGTGCCCGCCCCCGCATAGCCGATCGCCTCGGCCGCGCGCACCGCCGCCTGTCCCATCGCCGCGCGCATCTCTTCGGTCATGCCGGGCGCCGGTGCCTCCTCGATCACCTTCTGATGGCGTCGCTGCAGCGAACAATCGCGCTCGAAAAGATGCACCGCCCGGCGTCCGTCGCCAAAGACCTGCACCTCGATATGACGCGGTTTTGCCACGAATTTCTCGATCAGCACGGCATCATTGCCAAAGGCGGTCCGCGCCTCGCTGCGCGCGCTTCGCAGCGCATCGGCAAAATCCCCCGGCCGCTCGACCAGCCGCATCCCCTTGCCGCCGCCCCCCGCGACGGCCTTGATCAGCACCGGATAGCCGATCGCATCCGCCGCCCCCGCCAGATGCTCCGGGTCCTGATGTGCGCCGTGATAGCCCGGCACCACCGGCACGCCCGCCTCCTCCATCAGCGCCTTGGCGGCATCTTTCAGCCCCATTGCCCGGATCGCGGCTGCCGACGGCCCGATGAACACAAGCCCCGCCGCCTCGACGGCGTCCACGAAATCGGGGTTCTCCGACAAGAAGCCATAGCCCGGATGGATCGCCTGCGCGCCCGTCTCGAGAGCCGCCGCGATGATCGCATCGCTCCGCAGATAGCTCTCGGCAGGCGCAGGCCCGCCGATCCGCACCGCCCGGTCCGCCATCGCCACATGCCGCGCGCCGCGATCCGCATCGGAATAGACCGCCACTGTGCGCACCCCCATGCGCCGGGCGGTATCGATCACGCGGCAGGCGATCTCGCCGCGATTCGCAATCAGGATCGTCTCGAACATGCCAGCTCTCTCCCGGGGGCGGTGCCGCCCCTCTTCATCGTTCCCCAAATACTCACCTGCCTCGGCCCGCGCCTTTGCGCGCCCGTCGCCGTATCGCTCACCATCGCGCCAGCGCCTCCCGCGCCTCCTCGATCATGCGCGTGACAATCGCTTCCGCAGGCTCGACCGCATGGATCAGCCCCACCGCCTCTCCGGCAATCGCCGGGGCTTTCTCGGCGTCGCCTTCGGCCACCGCGCGTGCATAAGCCGCGCGCGCCGCACCCGAGGCCGGCCCACCCGGCACCCCTTCCCATTGTCCGGTCCAGCCGTTGCGCAAGGTCCGGATCGTATAGGGCGTAGGCCAGTCCAGCCCCCGCGCGATATCCGGCAGCGACGAGCGCAGCGTCCTGTCGCCATCCGCCGCCACCGCCGCGGCCTGAAATCCCGGCGCCACCAGCGCCTCCTCCGCGGCCCAGAACCGCGTGCCCACCAGCACGCCATCCGCCCCCAGCATCAGCGCCGCGGCCACGCCCCGGCCATCCGCGATACCACCCGCCGCAAGCACGATCGCCCGGTCACCCACCGCATCGACCACTTCGGGCACAAGGCTCATCGTGCCGCGTGTCGCGCCATGCCCGCCCGCTTCCGTGCCCTGCGCCACGATCACATCCGCGCCCGCCGCCAGCGCCTCACGGGCGCCGCTCAGGCTCTGGACCTGCACGAAGACCGGCACGCCCGCCGCCCTTGCGCGGGCCGCAAAGGGCGCGGGATCACCGAAGGACAGGAAAACCCCCGCCGGGCTGCGCGCAAGGATCGCCTCGAACAGGCCCGGCGCCTCGGCCTCGCGCCGCTCGAGCGCCCATGTGATCAGCCCGCAGCCCACGGCCACATTCCCGGCCTCGGCCATCTGCGCCTCGATCCAGGCCGCATCGCCATAGCCGCCGCCGATAAAGCCAAGCCCTCCCGCCCGACTCACCGCCGCCGCCAGTCGCCCGCCCGCCGCCATCGCCATCGGCGCCGACGCGATCGGCGCCCGCAGCCCGAAGCGTTCGGTCAGCCGGGTGACCAGCGCGGGCCTTGATGAAGGGGTCGGACGATCCGTCATCGCGCTCACTCCACGTCCCGCACATCGTTGACCGTGTCCGCCGCCGTGGTGCGCCAGAAGATCAGCACCAGCAGCAAGACGATGGTCGCCCCCCCTGCGCCAATGGCCATGTCCGCCTGCAAACGCCACGCCCACATGGCCAGCGCCACCCAGACCGCGGCCACGATCACCGGCAGCCAGGTGGCGATATTGACACCCCACATATCCGCCCGCAGCCGCCCGATCGGAGAGAACGGCCCTGCGGGAAGGCCGCGCGCCTTGCAGGCCTTCACATAATCCGAGCGCACGGCGCGCACCGCCGATTGCGCCGCCATCACGCCAAACAGGCTCGCCACGGCCGAAAGCGCCCCCGCTGCGGTGATCGCATAGCGTAGCCCCGCCAGCAGTTGCAGCATCTGCCCGCAGCGTTCGGGATCGCGGCACTCACTTGTCAGAAGCCCGCCTTCGGCACTCAGCGACAGGCCCATGGCCGCGAAGAGAAAGCCGTTGAAAGTGAACAGCCACCGCAGGCGGTGATCCACCAGCGTGTCCTCATGCTCGACCAGCCCGCGCATATCCGCCCATAGCTGCCGCGCCTCCTCGGCTTTTGTGCGACTCGGATCATCGCTCATCGCGCGCCATCCTCCGAGCCATCCTCCGAAACGGCTCGCGCGCCCGCCGCGCGTGCGGCGAGGGCCCGCGTCACCACCCTATCACATGCGGAATACGCCAAAGCGGGTCTCCTCTATCGGGGCGCAGAGCGCGGCGCGCAGCGACAGGGCCAGCACATCGCGCGATTTGCGTGGATCGACGATCCCGTCGTCCCAAAGCCGCGCGCTGGCATAAAGAGGATGCGACTGGCGCTCGAACATCTCGATCGTGGGGCGCTTGAACGCGGCCTCTTCCTCGGCCGACCATGCGCCGCCCTTGCGCTCGATCGCATCGCGCTTGACGGTGGCCAGAACGCCCGCCGCCTGCTCGCCGCCCATCACGCCGATCCGGCTGTTGGGCCAGGACCACATGAAGCGCGGCTGATAGGCCCGGCCCGACATGCCGTAATTGCCCGCCCCGAACGAGCCGCCCACCACCATGGTGATCTTGGGCACCGATGTGGTCGCCACCGCCGTCACCATCTTGGCGCCATGGCGCGCAATACCCTCGTTTTCGTATTTACGGCCCACCATGAAACCCGTGATGTTCTGCAAAAAGACAAGCGGCACCCGGCGCTGACTGCACAGCTCGATGAAATGCGCGCCCTTCTGGGCGGCTTCCGAAAACAGCACGCCATTATTGGCGACGATCCCCACCGGACAGCCCTTGATATTGGCAAAGCCCGTCACCAGCGTCTCGCCGAAGCGCGCCTTGAACTCGTCCAGCCGCGAGCCATCCACCAGCCGCGCGATCACCTCGCGAATATCATAGGGCGTGCGCAGATCGGCAGGCACCACGCCCAGCAGGTCCTCGGGATCATAGGCCGGCTCCTCGGGGCTGGCCCACGCGACCGTCGCCGGGGTGACACGGTTCAGCCCCGCCACCGCCTGCCGCGCCAGCGCCAGCGCATGTGCATCATCCTCGGCCAGGTAATCCGCCACGCCGCTCAGCCGCGTATGCACGTCCCCGCCGCCCAGCTCCTCGGCGCTGACCTGCTCGCCCGTCGCCGCCCGGACCAGCGGCGGGCCGGCCAGAAAGATCGTGCCCTGGTCCTTGACGATGATCGTCACATCCGACATCGCCGGCACATAAGCCCCGCCCGCCGTGCACGATCCCATCACCACCGCGATCTGCGGGATGCCCTTGGCGCTCATCCGCGCCTGATTATAGAAGATGCGCCCGAAATGATCGCGGTCGGGAAAGACCTCGTCCTGATTGGGCAGGTTCGCACCCCCGCTATCCACCAGATAGATGCAGGGCAGGTTGCATTCCTCCGCGATCTCCTGTGCCCTCAGGTGTTTCTTGACGGTCATCGGATAATAGGTGCCGCCCTTCACCGTGGCGTCATTGCACAGGATCATGCAGTCCAGCCCCTGCACCCGGCCCACCCCCGCGATCACCCCTGCACAAGGTGCGGCCACCTCATACATGCCATGCGCCGCCGTGGCCCCCACTTCCAGAAAGGGCGATCCCGGATCGAGCAGAGTCGCCACCCGCTCGCGCGGCAGCATCTTGCCGCGCGCCAGATGCCGTTCGCGCGCCGCCTCGCCGCCGCCCGCCGCCGCAAGGGCCGCGGCCTCCTCGACCACCCGGAGCGCCGCCAGATGGCCCTCGCGATTGGCGCGGAACTCCTGCGATGTTGCGATCACCTTGGACTGAAGCTTCATGCCGCCTCCGGATATACTGCGGGGCGGCTACTCGCGCGCCCGACGACTGCCATTATGCCGCAACAGCGGCGCTCATGCGGCATGGGACGCATAGCATCGCGCTCCTCCCTGCCCCGACGCCGTGTCCGGCGCATTGGAAACCACGAGATACGACCACAAGGCCCGTCACCCGAGACACAACCACGGACATATTCTCTGCCACCCGTCATAACACCCCCTCCCCGGCGGCCCGCGCCTTCAGCGCGCGACGGATCACCTTGCCCGTCACCGTCATCGGCAGCGCGTCAAGAAACGTCACCTCCCTTGGATAGCAATGCCCCGCCAGCCGCGCCTTGACGTGGTCCTGCAGCGCCCGGACCAGATCATCCGTCCCCGCCACTCCGGGCTTCAACACCACATAGGCCTTCACGATCTGCGTGCGCAGCGCGCAGGGCTTGCCGATCACCCCCACCGTCGCCACCGCCTCATGGGTCAGCAGGCAATCCTCGATCTCCCCCGGCCCGATCCGGTACCCGGCCGAGGTGATGACATCATCCTCGCGCCCCACGAAACGCAGATACCCCTCCTCCAGCACACCCCGGTCGCCGGTCAGCATCCAGTCGCCGCGAAACTTCTCGGCGGTCGCCTCGGGACGGTTCCAATAGCCCAGCATCATGCTGGCCGTGCCACGCCGGATCGCGATATCGCCCTCGCCCACAACCGCCTGCCCCTGCCCGTCGATCACACCGATCTCGAAGCCGGGCACCGCCCGCCCGATCGCGCCCGCGCGCGGCGCGAACAGCGTGCCGCAGGAACTGGCCACCATGTTGCATTCGGTCTGGCCGTAAAACTCGTTGATCGTCAGCCCAAAGGCCCGCCGCCCCCAGTCCAGCATCTCTGCGCCCAGGGGCTCGCCGCCACTGGCCACGCTGCGCAATCCCGGCACGGCGCAGCCCTCGGCCTTCAGCATCCTGAGCGCCGTCGGCGGGAAAAAGACATTCCGCACACCCCCCTCGCGCAGCACCCTTGCGCACGCCTCGGGCGTGAACTTCGGCAAGCGCGCCGCCACCACCGGCACCCCAAGCGCCAGCCCCGGCATCAGCACATCGAACAGCCCCCCGATCCACGCCCAATCCGCGGGCGTCCACAGGCAATCGCCCGGCTGGCCCAGAAAATCATGGCTGATCTCGACCCCCGGCAGATGCCCCAACAGCATCCTGTGACCATGCAACGCCCCCTTGGGGCTGCCGGTGGTCCCGCTGGTATAGATCAGCACGGCGGCATCTTCCGGGCCGGTCTCCGCAGACCCCATGCGCCCTTGGGGCAAATCCACCTCTTCCGGCACCAGCGCCGCGACACCCGGCACCTGCTCAAGCAAAGCAACCCCGTCACCATCGCTCACCACGATCCGCGCACCCGCATCCGTCAGCCGCGTGCGCAGCGCATCGACCTGAAACAGCTTGAAGAGCGGAATCGACACCGCCCCCAGCTTCCAGATCGCCACATGCGCCGCCGCACACCACGCATCCTGCGAGCGCAGCACACCAACCCTGTCGCCGCGCCCGATCCCCTGCCCTGCAAGATGCAGCGCCAGCGCATCCGCCATCTCGCGCAGCGCGCCATAGCTGGTCTCGCGCCGCTCCGCCGTCAGATCGATGATCGCCACCCGGTCCGGGTCTGTCTCGGCCCAGTCGTCACAGACCTGCGCCGCCATGTTCAGCCGCGCAGGTATCTGCCAGCGAAAGCCTTGGTAAAGCGTGTCATATGGCGCGCGTCTCAGCATCCCGGCCCCTCACGCCCGCCCATCAAGGCGCTTGCGGTCAGCCACCCGGCCGAACCGGTCGATGAAATACTCGTATCCCGCGCCTTCGGCGTCCTCGCAGATCACCACCAGCCACAGCCCGTCCGATTGCGCGATCCGCGCCTGACAATCCGTGCGCTCGGCCCCGGCGCCCGCCTCGGCCAGATATCGGTCCGCCACCGCCTCGATCACATCGGTTTCCGTGGTCAGAACAGCGCGCCCACCCAGCAAAAGGCCGATTCCCGCCGCCACCGCCACAATGGCGGCGAGCGGCACGAAAAGCAGCCAGCGCCGTGTCATCCCATGGCGCCCATCAATTCGCGGCCCACCAGCATCCGGCGGATTTCGCTGGTCCCGGCGCCGATCTCCATCAGCTTGGCATCCCGAAACAGCCTTGCGACCGGCGCATCCGCCAGAAAGCCCGCCCCGCCCATCGCCTGCACCGCCTGATGCGCCTGCACCATGGCCTGCTCGCTGGCATAAAGGCAGCACGCGGCGGCATCCTGCCGGGTGACATCACCCCGGTCACAGGCCTTGGCCACCTCGTACACATAGGCGCGCGCCGAATTCATCGCCGTGTACATGTCGGCAATCTTGCCCTGCATCAGCTGGAACGAGCCGATGGGCTGCCCGAACTGCTTGCGCTCGGCCATATACGGCATGATCTCATCCAGACAGGCCGCCATGATACCGGTCCCGATCCCCGCCAGCACGACCCGTTCGTAATCCAGCCCCGACATCAGCACGCGCACCCCGCGCCCCTCTTCGCCAAGGACATTCTCGAAGGGAACCTCCACATCGTCGAAGATCAGCTCGGCGGTGTTCGATCCGCGCATCCCCAGCTTGTCGAAATGCGGGCTGGTGCTGAAGCCCTTCATGGTCTTTTCGATCAGGAACGCGGTGATCCCCTTCGATCCGGCATCCGGATCGGTCTTGGCATAGACGACCAGCGTATCGGCGTCAGGGCCGTTGGTGATCCAGTATTTGGTGCCGTTCAGCTTGTAATGATCGTTGCGCTTTTCGGCCCGCAGCTTCATCGACACAACATCGCTGCCCGCGCCCGCCTCGGACATCGCCAGCGCGCCGACATGCGCGCCGCTGACCAGACCCGGCAGGTATTTTTCCTTCTGCTCCGGCGTCCCGTTCAGCTTGATCTGATTGACGCAAAGGTTGGAATGCGCCCCATAGGACAGCGACACACTGGCCGAGGCGCGCGCGATCTCCTCGATGGCGATGACATGCGCCAGATAGCTCATGTCGGCACCGCCATACTCTTCGGGCACCGTGATGCCCAACAGACCCAGATCGCCCATCTCGCGCCACAGGTCGGACGGAAAGTCATTGTCGCGGTCGATGGCCCCGGCCAGCGGCTTGACCCGCTCCTGTGCCCACCGGTGAACCATCTCCCGCAGGGCGTTCACATCCTCGCCCAGATCAAACTGCATGACGGCGTTGAACATGCGCCTCTCTCCCGAATTCGGCATTTATTGAACAGTTGTTCATTTTATAGCCGCAACTGCGCCGTCCGGTCAATCCCGCGCATCGCATGCCCGGCGCACGCTGCGTTAACTCATGCCTTTTCTCGGGTTTTGCAGACAGGATACCGACGCGATACCGACGTCATACCGACGCGATACCGAAGGCCGATTCCGCGGTCATTCCCCTTGTTAACAAAGAGATTCGCACTCTGCGCCGCCATCCGCGCGCAGTGCCGTCACCGATTTTTTAACTGCGATTAACGCTCAGCTCTGCGCACCCTGCCAGACCGCGCCCACCTCGGCCCGGATGATCCGCGCGATCAGCGCGCAATCCTCAAGGCTGAAGGTCAGCGGCAGCCGCATGTCCAGAATGCTTTTCAGGATACGGTCCGATTTGGGCATCCGCTCGCTCGGCGCATAGCGCCAGCTGTCATAGCGGCTGGTAAAGCCCACCGGCTCCGCGCCCCCGAACCATTTGAGCTCCACGCCGCGCCGCAGGCAGCGCGCCACCACCTCGCCCACCGCCGTCTCGTCCCAGTCCAGCAGCAGGAACTGGATCGACGAGCCGACGAATTTCTCCTCCTCGGGCCGCTCGACCAGCCGCAATCCCGGCGTGCCGCGCAACCCTTCCTCGACCTTGTGATAGCGCGCGTTCCACGCCGCGCACTGGCTGTCCAGCCGCGCCAGCTGCGGCCGCAGGATCGCCGCTCGCAAATGGTCCATCCTACCGGAAACATTGGGAGTTTCGTATTTCACATCCGCGAATATCGCTTCCGGCGGCACCGTCCCATTGCGCCCGTACAGCATGTAGGACCCCGACAGCATCGTTGCCCGCGCGGCGACTTCATCGTCATCGGTGACCAGAAAACCGCCCTCGCCCGAGTTCATGTGCTTGTAGGTCTGGGTGCTGTAGCACCCCACCTTGCCCCACCGCCCCGACGCGCGCCCCTTCCAGGCAGCCCCCATCGTATGCGCGCAATCCTCCAGCACCGTGATCCCGGCGCGGTCGCAGATCTCCATCAACCTTTCCATGTCGCACAGATGCCCGCGCATGTGGCTGAGCATGAGGATGTCAGCCTGATCCGACTTGGCCTCCAGATCATCCAGATCGATGACCAGATCCTCGGTCACGCCGACAAACACCGGCACCGCGCCCACACTCGCAATGGCCCCCGGCACCGGCGCCAGCGTGAAGGCATTGGTCAGCACCCGCTGTCCCGGCCTGACCCCCACCGCCCGCAGCGCCGTGGACATCGCATACCCCCCCGACGCCACCGCCAGCGCATAGCGCGCCCCTGTATAGGCGGCGAATTCCCGCTCAAGCAGGCCCGTCTCTCCAACCTCGTCCCCGACGAGATTGTAGCGGTGCAACCGCCCGCTGCGCATCACCTCGACCGCCGCCGCAATCCCCTCTTCGGGGATCGATTCCTGCTGGGTGAAACTGCCTTTGAAAACATCTGTCATGGCGTATTCTTTGCGATTGTTGCCCGTCCGGGTCAATGGGTTTGGCATCAGCCCGGGCGGTTCTTCACGAAACCCGAAAGCCGCTTGCGCGCCCTCCGAAAACCTATCCGATAAGACGGCGCACGGTGTCGCCCAACTCGGTGTAGCAGCCCAACAGCGCCTCGGGTGCCAGATCGGCAACCCCTTGGCCCGCTGGCCCGAACGTCACCAGAATCGACGGAACCCCCGCCGCGCGCGACGTCGCGCGATCGGTCTCGGTATCGCCCACCAACACACAGCGCCCCGGATCACCCCCGGCCCGGCGCACGGTTTCGCGCAGCGCCTCGGGATCGGGCTTGCGCACGGGCAGCGTATCGGCCCCGATCAGGGACCCAAAGGCCTCCAGAACACCAAGCCGGGTCATCAGAAGGCGCGCAAGCCCCTCGGGTTTGTTGGTGCAAATGGCCACTTTGTAGCCCGCAGTCCGCAGCCCCTCGACCGCGTCCATGGCGCCGGGATAAAGCATGGTATGCGTGTCGATCGCGCCTTCATATGCCTGCAGCAACAGGGGATATTGCCGATCCACCTCGGCCTCGTCCTGCGTCCGGCCCAGCCGGTCCAGCCCAAGGCGCAGCATTGCCCGACCGCCGCGCAGGGCAGTCCCCGCATCAGCCACCGGATGCAGAAGATCCCCCTCACCCATTGCCCGGAAACAGGCATTGGCCGCCGCGATCAGATCGCCGCTGGTATCCGCCAAAGTCCCGTCCAGATCGAAAACCACAGTCCGCATCGCCGCCCGCCCCTTTACCTTTGGTCTGCGCCCATCCGCGCCCGACTGACATATACCGCAATCTAGTGTGATCCAATGCGACCTTGCACAGCATCGGCAACCCGATAAAACGGGGGCCAGTCGACGAAGGAAAAGCCGGAATGAGTACAGCCCTTGTCATCCTGGCCGCAGGTCAGGGCACACGCATGAACAGCGATCTGCCGAAAGTCCTGCACGAGGTGGCCGGGGCGCCGCTTATCGTGCATGCCATGAAGGCCGGCGCCGCGCTCGAGCCTGACCGGACTGTGATCGTGGCGGGACATGGCGCAGAGGACGTGAAAAAAGCCGCACTGGCCCATGATGACAGCGTCGAGATCGCGATTCAGTCCGAGCAGAAGGGTACCGCGCATGCCGTGGCCCAAGCCGCTCCGCTGCTGGCGGGTCACACCGGTGACACCATTGTCCTTTATGGCGATACGCCTTTCATCAGCACCGAGACGCTTGAACGGATGGCCAAGGCCCGTGCCAGACATGATGTGGTCGTTCTGGGCTTCAACGCGGCAGACCCCGCGCGCTACGGTCGGCTGGTCATGAACGGCGAGAGCCTTGAAAGAATTGTGGAATTCAAGGATGCCGATGAGGCCATTCGCGCCATTACCCTGTGCAATTCGGGCGTAATCGCAGCGCAGACCGCGACCCTTTTCAAACTGATTGACGCGGTGGGAAATGACAATGCCAGTGGCGAATACTACCTGACCGATATCGTGGGGCTTGCACAGGCGCAGGGGCTTTCGGCCACCGCAATCCTGTGTGACGAGGCCGAGACACTGGGTATCAATTCCCGCAGCGAACTGGCCTTGGCCGAGGCCGCCTTTCAGGCCCGCGCCCGCGCCGCGGCGCTGGAGGATGGTGTCACGCTGATTGCCCCGGACACGGTGCATTTCGCACATGACACGGTGATCGGCCGCGATACGTTGATCGAGCAGAATGTCGTCTTCAGACCCGGCGTCACCATCGAGTCCGGTGCGCGCATCCGGGCATTTTCGCATCTCGAAGGGTGCCATGTGTCGCGCGGAGCGGTCGTCGGACCCTACGCCCGCCTGCGCCCCGGCGCCGAATTGGCGGAAGACACGCGGATCGGCAACTTCGTCGAAATCAAGAACGCCATCATCGACGAAGGCGCCAAGGTCAATCACCTGAGCTATATCGGCGACGCGCATCTGGGCGCCGCCAGCAATGTCGGCGCGGGCACGATCACCTGCAATTACGACGGCGTCATGAAACACCATACCGAGATTGGCCGAAACGTGTTCATCGGATCGAACACCATGCTGGTCGCCCCGGTCACCATCGGGGATGACGCCATGACGGGATCGGGCTCGGTCATCACGCGCGACGTGCCCGAGGGCGCCCTGGCGCTGGCGCGCAGCGCACAGGTGGACAAACCAGGGATGGCCCGCAAAATGTTCGAAATTCTAAAGGCCAAAAAGGCAAAACGCGATAAAGGGGCAGAATAATGTGCGGTATTGTAGGGATCCTCGGGACGCATGAAGTTGCGCCGACACTGGTTGAGGCGCTGAGGCGGCTGGAATATCGCGGCTATGACAGCGCCGGGATCGCCACGCTGAATCACGGCCGGCTGGACCGGCGGCGCGCGGTCGGCAAGCTGGTGAACCTGTCGGATCTCCTGGTGCATGAACCGCTGGCGGGCAAGGCCGGCATCGGCCACACAAGATGGGCCACCCATGGCGCACCCAATCTGTCGAACACGCATCCCCACCGCTCGGGTCCCGTGGCCGTGGTCCATAACGGGATCATCGAGAATTACCGCGACCTGCGCGCCGAACTGGCCGAAAAAGGCCTCAATCACGAGACAGACACCGATACAGAAACGGTCGCCCTGCTGACCCACTACCATCTCGAGCAGGGAATGCCCCCTGTCGATGCCGCCCGCGCGACACTGGCGCGGCTCGAGGGAGCCTATGCCCTATTGTTCCTGTTCGATGGCGAGCCTGACCTGATGATCGCGGCGCGCAAGGGCAGTCCCCTGGCGATCGGGCACGGGGATGGCGAGATGTATGTCGGCTCGGACGCGATCGCGCTTGCGTCGCTGACGGACAGAATCACCTATCTCGATGAGGGTGATGTTGCCGTCGTGACACGCGACAGCCTGTGGATCACCGATGCCGAGGGCAAGACTGTTGAGCGGGAGGTCAAGACCATCCGCATCGGCAATACCCGGATCGACAAGGCCGGGCACAAGCATTTCATGGCCAAGGAAATCACCGAACAGCCCGCGGTGATCGGCGATGCGCTTGGGCATTACCTGTCGGCGGATGGGCGCGACGTCATCCTGCCCGGCGGCGACGGTTTGGATTTCACGCAGATCGACCGGATGACGATGGTGGCCTGCGGCACGGCCTATTATGCCTGCCTGACGGCGAAATACTGGTTCGAGCAATTGGCCCGACTGCCTGTCGAGGTCGATATCGCCTCGGAGTTCCGCTATCGCGAGCCGCCAATCCCGCCGCGCGGGGTGGCGCTTTTCGTCAGTCAATCGGGCGAGACCGCCGATACGCTGGCGGCGCTGCGCTATTGCGCGGGCAAGGCGGAGCGGATCGTCAGCGTGGTGAATGTGGACGAAAGCTCGATCGCTCGGGAAAGCGATCTGGCGCTGCCGATCCATGCCGGGGTCGAGATCGGGGTGGCGTCGACCAAGGCGTTCACCTGCCAGTTGACGGTGCTGTTGCTTTTGGCGATCAAGGCGGCCAAGGCACGCGGCACGCTGAGCGAGGATGCGGTCGCGGACCTTCTGTCCAAGCTGCGCGGACTGCCGGCGACGATCAATATCGCGCTTGAGATGGACGACGATTTCAAGAAGGCCGCTCGGCGCCTTGCCGAGGCCGACAACGCCCTGTTTCTGGGCCGTGGCCTGATGTATCCACTGGCCCTTGAAGGGGCATTGAAACTAAAGGAAATCAGCTACATACACGCCGAAGCTTATGCATCGGGTGAACTCAAGCACGGCCCCATCGCACTCATCGACAAGCGCATGCCCGTAGTGGTCATGGCCCCCCGCGACGCCCTGTTCGACAAGACCGTATCCAACATGCAGGAAGTGATGGCCCGCGATGGCAAGGTGATACTGATCACCGACCGGTGCGGGGCCGAAGCCGCGGACGGCGGCATATGGCGTCTGCTGACACTCCCCGAGGTGGACCCGGTTCTGAGCCCGATCCTCTATGCCATTCCCGCGCAGCTGCTGGCCTATCACACGGCCGTGGCCAAGGGGACGGATGTGGACCAGCCGCGCAACCTGGCCAAATCCGTTACGGTTGAATAGCCGCAGCGCGAGGCCATCACTCCCGCGCAGCGCAGGGCAGCCAGACCCGAAACCGGCTGCCTGTCCCGGGCGTGGATGTGACGGTGATCTGACCGCCAGCGCGGGTGACGAGGGTCTGGCTGATCGACAGGCCCAGCCCCGTGCCTTCGGCCTGTTTGGTGGTGAAAAACGGATCGAAAATCCGCTTGAGCACGGCGGCGTCGATCCCCTGTCCGGTGTCATCGACGCGGATCACAACCCCGCCTTCCTCGTCATGGACACCGAGGCTCAGTCTGCCCTTTGCCCCCATGGCATGAACCGCGTTGAGGATCAGGTTGACGACCACCTGCTGCAACTCGGTCCGCGACATTATCACCTTGTTTTCGCTTGAGAATTCCGTGACCACGTCGATATCGGCCACCTCGGTCTGGTGGCGAGTCAGGACAAGGCAATCGCGGACGACATCGACCGGTGAGATCACGTTGGCTGCCCCGGAATATTCTTCGGGCTTGGCGAATTGCAGCAGTTTCGAGACGATCACGCTGATCCTGTAGACCTGATCGTCAATCAAACGGAATTCAGTCTGCACCTTGTCGGCGTCGCGGTCCAGAACGCTGCGCGCGACATCCAGATTGCCCTGAATGACCGCGATCGGGTTGTTGATCTCATGGGCGACGCTGGCCGTGATCTCGCCGACGGCGGCCAGTTTCTCGGACATGATGAGCCTTTCTGTCGTGCGTTCGAGCTTGTGATTGGCGTCGCGCAGATCGCGGGTCCGCTCTTCGACCTTGCGTTCAAGGCTTTCACCCCATTCCCTGAGCTGCCGGTCGCGTTCCTGAATGCGGTCGAGCAGCGTATCGAGATGGCCCGCGACCTGCGCAATTTCGCCCGTGCCCTGGGCAGGCCGGTTGCGCGCATCCATGTCGCCGGCCTCGACCCGCGCGATCGTCTGGGTCATGCGTTCGAGGGGGCGGAAAATGCGCCCGGCCCATCGCAGGAAGATTGGTACGGAAATCGCCGCGATCAGTACGAAAAGAACCATCACGGACAAGGCCGCGTTTTTCTTGGCCGCGAGAAACGGCGCTTCGAGAAAGCCGACATACAGCATTCCGACCCGTTTTCCGCGGCTGTCGACAATCGGCTCGTAGGCCGAAATATACCAGTCATTGACCACGAAGGCGCGATTGAGCCACACCTTCCCTTCGCCCAGAACCCGATCACGCACCTCAGCCGAAACGCGCGTTCCAAGGGCGCGCACATTTTCGAACAGCCGCACATTCGTCGAGACGCGCACATCATCCAGAAAAAGTGTTGCTGTGCCCTGACTTCCTTCCGGCAGGCTTTGTTCACGATAAACCAGTGCGTTGATTGTATCGATAAAGCTTAAATTCCGGTTAAGCAGAAGCCCGCCCACCAGAGCACCGGGGCGATTGTCGGCAAGGCGAAGGGGGGCGGCGGAGTGGATGATCATGCCACGGTCCTCGACCGAGCGGTCGGTGGGGATGGCGGCGACGGTGGGAACAAGGCGGATCGCGGCCCAGGCATCAAGGCCCGCGGACACGGCGTTGAGGTCCTGGGCGGAGAGGATATCCACGGCACTACGCCAGGTTCCATCAAGGGCGCTGCGGATCACCGGCCAGTCGGAGGGGGTAAACCCGGCGGGCGTGGTGCGACCGTCGGTGACATAGAGAAAATCGAGCCCAAGCGCCTTGCGCTGGTTCTCGAGCAGGGTGGCAAGGGCTGCCTCATCCCCTATGGCATCACGCAGCGCGACGGAATTGGCAAAGCCGTCCAGACGTTCTCCCGAGTTCTGGAGAAGCTGGCCAAGATACTGATTTGCAATGGTAAGATCGCCGTTCACCTTGGTGATGAGAATCTCGTCGATCTTGCCGCCCCATCGCATCATGGTGCTGCCCAGCATCACAGGAACAAGCACCAGCATCGGCAAGAGCGCGATCACCAGAAGCCGGACCCGGACCGAGCGGAACACGGCGCGCCACATCGTGTCCTGCGCGGCGTCGGGGGGCGGCGTGTCTGGCTCGGGGGTGGTCACCTGATCCTCCATCTGGGTCACAGGCGCATAATCGCGGATCGGGGGCGGTGGTCCAGCCCTTTCCGGCAAGACAGGGACGAATCACCCCTCAAGCCTCTGATTAACAGGCAAAAACAGGGATCGGCATCACGTCGGTAAAACGTCGGTATCGCGTCGGTATCGAAGGCCGACGCAGGCCGCGTTAACAGCCCGCACGGCGCGGGGCGCCGGAGCGCGCAACGGATCACTGCGCGAGACGGACCACACGAAGTTCCGGAAGGCCCGTCAGATCGGCCTCAAGCAGGCGCATCGCAGCGAGGGAAATCTGGCTTCCCGCCCCTGTCTCGGCCGCGAGCGGGATGAGATCGACCACTACGGACGTGCCTTTGGCGGGATAGTCCAGACGCCCCTTGGCGGGGCTGTCGACCAGTGGTGTGCGCAGCCAGAAGCCGGGCTTGCCCGGCGCCCCCAGAGAGGCGATGGTGGTGCCGAGATCGGTGGCACCGGCGGTTGCGCTGGCCGCGTCGGCGCGGGCGGCGCGGCGTTCGGCCTCGGTCGTGGTGTCGAATGCCTCGGGGGTGCGGGCCGCACCGGACAAGAGAGAGGCGTCGGGACGCTGTTCCGGGCGGGGCTGGTCATCGGCGGGCGCTGCGACCTGTGGCTCAGAGGGGCCGCGCACACGGTCAAATAGTCCCTCGACCTGCGCACAGCCGCTCAGGAGAATACCCAGAATGACGGTTCGAAACACTGTTTTCATAAGAGGACTTTACGCCCGGGCTCAACTGCCTTCAATGACAAGATCGCGCCCAACTCCGGGGTTGCCCATCGCCACGCGAACACATAGGTTTTCGGCCATGACCGCACCACTGATAGATCCTTTCCAGCGCGCGATCTCTTACCTGCGCGTTTCGGTGACCGACCGCTGCGATTTCCGCTGTGTCTATTGCATGTCGGAAAACATGACATTCCTGCCCAAGAAAGAACTTCTGACGCTGGAGGAGCTGGACCGAATGTGTTCGACCTTCGTGCGGATGGGCGTGGAAAAGCTGCGGATCACCGGCGGCGAGCCGCTGGTGCGCAAGGGGATCATGACGTTTTTCAATGGGATGACCCGGCATCTTGAGTCGGGCGATCTGAAAGAATTGACGCTGACCACCAATGGCAGTCAGCTGGAGCGCTTCGCCGATGATCTTTTTGCGGCGGGTGTGCGGCGGGTCAATGTCTCGCTCGATACGCTGGATGACAAGAAATTCGCCGAGATCACCCGGTGGGGCCGTCTGTCCCAGGTCATCAACGGCATAGACGCGGCACAGCGCGCCGGGCTTCGGGTGAAGATCAACACTGTTGCGCTGAAGGATTTCAACGAGAGCGAGCTGTTCACGCTGGTGGAGTGGTGCAAGAGCCGCGACATGGACCTGACCTTTATCGAGGTCATGCCGATGGGCGATATCGGCAACGAGGACCGACTGGGCCAATACTGGAAGCTGAGCGATCTGCGCGCCGAGTTGGCGACACGCTACAGTCTGACCGAATTGACCGAGCGCACCGGCGGGCCGGCACGCTATGTGCGGCTGGAGGAGACGGGCCAGAAGATCGGCTTCATCACGCCGCTCACGCATAATTTCTGCGAAAGCTGCAACCGGGTGCGTCTGACCTGCACCGGGGAGTTGTATATGTGCCTTGGCCAAGAGGACATGGCCGATTTGCGCGCCCCTTTGCGCAACAATCCCGGCAGTGACGAGATGCTGGAAGAGGCCATTCGCGCGGCGATCCTGCGCAAACCGAAGGGACATGATTTCGACTATTCCCGCCAGACGGTCGACGGGCGGGTGTCACGCCACATGAGCCACACCGGCGGCTGATGCAGCCATGGGCCGCCGGCCGTTTCCCTTGCGTCTTTATGCGGTCGCGGCGAACCTGCTGGCCCCTGTTGCCTATGGCCGCGTCCGGGCAAAGCTGCGCGAACATGGCACCGATCCGGTGCGCATCCGGGAACGGCTGGGCCATCCAACGAAAAGCAGACCCGACGGGCGGCTGATCTGGTTTCACGCTGCAAGCGTCGGCGAAAGCCTGTCGGTGCTGCGCCTGATCGAGCATATGGGTCAGACGCATGATGAGTGGAATTTTCTCATCACCTCGGGCACGGCGACATCGGGCAAGATCCTGAGCGACAGGCTGCCGGATCGCTGTGTGCATCAATTCGCGCCGCTGGACAGCCGCGCCGCGGTGCAGCGGTTCCTGGCGCATTGGAACCCTGATCTGGCGGTGTTCGTGGAAAGCGAGTTCTGGCCGCAAATGCTGTGCCTGACGCATGCCGGGGGCGTGCCGATAGCGTTGATAAATGCGCGCCTGTCGGATCGCTCGGTGCGCGGCTGGCAGAGGTTCGCGGCAACTGCGCGGCATCTCTTGGGGGTGTTTTCGCTGATCCATTGTCAGGACCGCAGAACCGAGGCCAATTTGCGGCACTTGGGAATGGCGCATGCAAAGGCGGGGCGTAACCTCAAGTCGCTGTCCGGTCCGTTGCCGGTGGATGAGGCAAAGCTGCAAGCGATGCAGGAGGCCATCGCCGGGCGCCCTTTGTGGTTGGCAAGCTCGACCCATCCGGGAGAGGACGAGATCATGCTCGAGGCGCATCGGGCGCTGCTCGAGGATCATCCGGACCTGTTGTTGGTGCTTGTGCCGCGCCATCCCGAGAGGGCCGAGGCGATTGCCGGGCTGGCAAGGGCAAACGGGCGGCGCATCACGCAGCGTTCGGCGGGAGAGATGCCGGAGGACGGGACACAGGTTTATCTGGCCGATACGCTTGGAGAGACCGGGCTTTGGTATGCGCTTTGCCCGATCACCTGCCTGTGCGGGTCTTTTGTGCCGGTGGGCGGGCACAACCCCTATGAGCCGGCGCAGGCGGGATCGGCGCTGGTGCATGGCCCGCTGCATGCCAATTTCGCCGACACCTATGGCGAATTGCACGAGGCGGGTGCCAGCACGCAAGTAGAGGGGGCCGAGGCGCTTGCGGCTGCGGTGGACCGGTTCTTGCGAGACGGCGCCGCGCTGGCGCAGGCGCGGCAAGCGATCAGCAGCTTTTCCAAGGGTCAGGAGGATGCGCTGGATGCGCTGGCGCTGGACCTTTCGGCGCTGGTCGATCCAGTGTAAGAGCCGGGCCTGAGACATCAGCCCGAGGCCTGCCCCATGCCCCATTCTGCCGATTCCATCGACGTGATCGCCCCGAATTTCAAGGCGCGGATGTCGGGGGTCACGTCCACGGTGTTCCGGCTGGTGCCGATTCAGGCGCGCGAGATGCGGATTGCCAGCAGCGGGCCGAAGATCCCCGAGGATATCCCGCAGATCCCGGTATCGAGCCTTGTGACCATGAGCCGGAGGAGGCGCGTCTGGCACGCGAGGCGCAACAACGAGATGCTGGCGGGGATCGCGCTCAGGCGGCTGTTGGGCAAGGATCTCAAGCTGATGTTCACCTCGGCGGCACAGCGCGATCACAAGGCGCTGACCAAGTGGATGATCCGGCAGATGGATCGGGTGGTGGCGACCTCGGCGCGCTCGGCGGCGTTTCTGGAGGTGCCCGCAAAGGTGATCCATCACGGCATAGATGCCGAACGCTTCGCGCCGCACCCCGACAGGAGGGCGCTGCGCCGCGATCTGGGCCTGCCCGAGGGCAAGGTGCTGGTGGGCTGTTTCGGGCGGATCCGGCCACAGAAGGGCAATGATCTGTTCATCGATATGATGCTGCGCCTGCTGCCTGAGCGCCCCGATGTGGTGGCGGTGATGATGGGCGGTGTGACCGATCAGTTCCGCGACTTTCACAAGGGGCTTGTCGACAAGGTGGCGGCGGCGGGGCTGCAGGAACGGGTGCTGTTCCTGCCCGAAGATCCGCATTGGGATGTGTCGCGCTGGTTCAAGGCGCTGGATCTTTATGTGGCGCCGCAACGGTGGGAAGGGTTCGGGCTGACCCCGCTGGAGGCGATGGCGTGTGCTGTGCCGGTGGTGGCGACGCGCGCGGGCGCCTTCGAGGAGCTGGTGCAGGACGGGCAGACGGGAACGCTGGTGGAGATCGAGGATCTGGACGCGATGACCGAGGCCACGGCGCGCTTGCTGGATGACGCGGCCCTGCGCGCCGACTGGTCCGCCAAGGCCCGCGCCCATAGTGCCGCCCATTGCCGGATCGAGCAGGAGGCCGAGGCCTTGTGCCGGATCTATCGCGAGCTGCTGGACGAGGCGTGAGCGCGCGGTACTGCGGCCTTAGCCCAAAGGCATGCGCTGCTCGACGATCCCGGCCCACCAGCTGCATCCGGTGGGAATCACCGCATCGTTGAAGTCATAGTCCGGGCTGTGGACCATGGCGGTGTCGCCATTGCCCATCAGGATATAGGCGCCGGGGCGTTCTTCGAGCATGAAGGCGAAATCCTCGCCGCCCATAACAAGCGGCGCGTCCTCGCATTGGCCGGTGATGGTGCGCGCGACGGAGGCCGCGAATTCGGTCTGTTCCTCGTGATTGACCATCACCGGGTAGTTGCGTTCATAGTCAAGCCGCCCGGTCGCGCCGAAGCCTGCGGGGATCGTCTCGCAGAGTGCTTGCATCCGTGCCTCGACCTGATCGCGGACCTTGGCGCTGAGGGTGCGGACGGTGCCCATCATCTCCACCCGGCTGGGGATCACGTTGAAGGCGTCCGAGCTGGTCTTGAAGGCGGTGACCGACACGACCGCCTGTTCGGTCGGATCGACATTGCGGCTGACGATGCTTTGCAAAGCCAGCACCAGATGGCTGGCGACCACGGTGGGATCGATCGTGTCATGGGGTTTGGCGGCATGCCCGCCCTGCCCTTCGATCACGATCTCGAACTTGTCGGTGGCCGCGAAGAACGGACCCGGGCGGATCGCGAACATCCCCTCGGGCACGCCGGGCCAGTTGTGCATGCCGTAGACTTCCTGAATGCCGAAGCGGTCCATCAGCCCGTCGGCGCACATCTCGCGGCCGCCGCCGCCGCCTTCTTCGGCGGGCTGGAAGATCACGACGCAGGTGCCATCGAAATTGCGTGTCTCGGCAAGGTATTGCGCGGCCCCCAGAAGCATCGCTGTATGCCCGTCATGGCCGCAGGCATGCATCTTGCCGGGGGTCTTGCTGGCATAGTCCGCCCCTGTCACCTCGTGGATGGGCAGCGCGTCCATGTCCGCGCGCAGCGCGATCACCCGGCCCGATCCGGTCTGATTGCCCTTGATGACGCCCACGACGCCGGTGCGCCCCAGCCCGCTAACCACGTCGTCGCAGCCGAAGGCGCGCAGCTTCTCGGCCACCAGTGCCGCCGTGCGATGCGTATCAAAGAGGAGTTCCGGGTTCGCGTGGATATCACGTCGCCAGGCGGTGATGTCGTCATGGAGTTCGGCGAACCGGTTCTTAACGGGCATGGGTGCATCCTTTGTTTCCGGGCGATGAGGGCGCGGCGTAATCCTCGTTCCACGGCCTCTGAGCGGGGCCGACGGTCTAGGAACGCATCGCAAGCCGAACGCTACAGCGGCAGACCGGATGCGTCAAACAGCATGCGAGGATCGGGCCGATATCCCGACCACTGGTCAGCCTTGCATTTGCCAGCGGGACAGAGTGACGTAAATAGACAAGGATCGGCGGCATCGCGCGAGCGGTGTCAGGCTGCGTATCGGGTTGACGAGTGAAGGGGTCCAGTATGGTGACGAGGTGCGCGGGCGCGGCCCTTGCCGCATGGGTGACGCTGCTTGCCTGCGCGGCACAGGCCGAAGAGCTAGCCGAAGAACAGTCCGGGGAACGGGCGGGCGAGCGTCTGACGATCCTGTCATGGCAGGCGCCATCGACGCTCAATCCCTATCTTTCGGCGGGTGCCAAGGATGTCGAGGCGGCCAGCCTTGTGCTGGAGCCGCTGGCACGCTTCACCCCCGAGGGGCAGTTGGTCGCCTGGCTGGCGGACGAGATCCCAACGCTTGAAAATGGCGGACGCAGCGCGGACATGATGGCGATCACCTGGCGCCTGCGAGAGGGGCTGCTGTGGTCCGATGGCAGCGCGGTGACATCCGAGGATGTGCGCTTCACCTGGGCCTATTGCACCGCCGAGGGGGCGGGCTGCGCACAGGCGGCCAAGTTCGACGGGATCGCCGGGATCGAAACGCCCGATGCGCGCACGATCACGATCCGCTTCAACGCGCCACAGCCCAATCCCTATGCCGCCTTTGTCGGCGCGCAGACACCGATCCTGCAAGGTGCGCAATTCGCGCGCTGCATGGGTGCGCAGAGCGCCACCTGCACGGCCCAGAATTTCGCGCCGATCGGCACCGGCCCTTTCACGGTGGCCGAATTTCGCCCAAATGACGTGATCCGCTTTGCCGCCAATCCACAGTATCGCGACCCTGCCCTGCCGGGCTTTGCCGAGGTAGTGCTGAAGGGCGGCGGCGATGCCCCAGGGGCGGCCCGCGCGGTGTTCCAGACCGCCGAGGTGGATTATGCCACCAACCTGCAACTTGCGCCCGAGCTGCTGGAGCGGATGGCGCAGGGCGGCCGGGGCGAGATCGAGACCGCCTTCGGACCGCTGGTCGAGTATATCGCGCTCAACCTCACCGATCCCGACCCCAGGCATGGCGCCGCGCGCGCGACACCGGCGCATCCCCACCCGATGCTGAGCGATCCGCTGGTGCGCCGGGCGCTGTCGCTGGCGCTGGACCGTGCAGCACTTGTCGAGATCGGCTATGGCGCCGCCGGGCGGGCGACCTGCAACATCGTGGTGGCGCCGGCGCATGTCGCCTCGACCGCCAATGAGGCCTGCCACATGCAGGACATCGAGACCCCGCGCGCCCTTCTGGATCAGGCGGGCTGGCGCGACAGCGATGGCGACGGCATCCACGACAAGGACGGGCGGGACCTCAGCCTGAGCTTTCAGACATCCACCAACGCGGTGAGGCAGGATTTCCAGGCCATAATCAAGCATTGGTGGGCGCAGATCGGCGTGGGCGCGGAGCTACGCAACATCAATGCGTCGGTGTTTTTCGGCAGCGACCCGGCAAGCCCCGACACGTTCCAGAAATTCCACGCCGATGTGCAGATGTTCGCCTCGATGTTCGATGGCACCGATCCAGAGACGTTTTTGCGCAACTGGCGCTGCGACCGAATTCCCGGCCCCGACACGGGCTGGCAGGGCAGCAACGTGCCACGGTTTTGCGATGCGGAGTACGACCGGCTGACCGAGGAATTGGCGCGCACGGGCGCGCCTGATGAGCGCGCGCGGCTGGTGCGCGCGCTTAATGACAGGCTGGTGCAGGATCACGTTCTTGTGCCGCTGGTGGCGCGAGGGCGCGTCTCGGGGCGGGCGAAAGGGCTTGCGGGCGTCGAGATGAACCCTTGGGACAGTGAGTTCTGGAACATCGCGCAGTGGCGCAGGCAGGCCGAATGACGCAAGCAAGCGGCCTGATCCGAAGTGCCGGGCGCGCGGGCGCGACGCTGCTGATCTTCGCGCTGGCGATCTTTGCGCTGATGGAGCTGGCGCCGGGCGATCCGATGGCGCAGGTGCCGATGACCGTGCCCGACGAGGTCAAGGACGAGATGCGCCGCGCGCTTGGGCTTGATGAGCCCGCGCATATGCGCTTCGGGCTGTGGCTGTGGCAGCTTTGCGTGATCGAGCCGCTGGCGGGGCTGGATGCCGTTCTGGGCACGCAGCTGAGCGAGGGGCAGCCGCGTATCCTGAGTTGGCAGGCGCGCGCGCCGGTGATGCAGATCGTCGCCTCGCATCTGCCGCAGACGCTGTGGGTGGTCGGGCTGGCCTATGCGGTGGGCGTGGCCATCGCGCTGCCGCTTGGCATCTGTCAGGCCTGGTGGCGGCATTCGGTGTTCGACCGGGCGGGCACCGCCGTGACCATGTTGGCCTATTCGGTGCCGCCGTTCCTGTCTGGGGTGGTGCTGATCGCGGCGTTCTCGGTCTGGCTTGGCTGGCTGCCCTCGATCTATGACACGACCCATGAGGTGCGGGGCTGGTCCGATCTGTGGGTGCAGGCGCGGCAGATGATCCTGCCGGTCGCGGTGCTGGCGGTGCAGACCACGGCATTGATCGCGCGTTACACAAGGGCTGCGGTGCTGGAGAACCTGGAGATGGATCACGTGCGCACCGCCCGGTCCAAGGGGCTGAGCGAAGCGGCGGTGCTGGCGCGGCATGTGCTGCGGCAATCGATGATCCCGGTTGTCACGGTGATCGCCCTTGGGCTGCCGCAAGTCTTTGGCGGCGCGGTGGTGACCGAACAGATATTTCTGGTGAACGGGTTGGGGCATCTGCTGATTTCGTCGATCGAGGCCAATGACCTGCCGTTGGTGCGCACGGTCACCTTCCTGATGGCGGTGCTGATCGTGCTGGCCAATCTGGCCGCCGATGTGACCTGCCGTCTGCTGGACCCCAGGATTGGCGCGCATGACTGAGCCTGTTTCCCCGCGCCCTGCCCCACAAATGGCGGTCGCGCCGCGCCTGCTACGGCGGCGGATCGGGGCGCATCGGGGCGCTGTCGCGGGCGGGCTGGTCTTTGCCGCGATCTGCATGGCGGTCTTTCCCGGCGCGGTGCTCTGGGGGGTTGATCCGGCGGCGGTCGATCTTGGCAACCGCAATGCGCCAGCCAGCCTGGCGCATCCTCTGGGGACCGATCAGCTGGGACGGGACATGATGGCGCGGGTTCTGACAGGCGGGCGCATCTCGATCGCGGTGGGGGTCGCGGCGATGATGGTGGCGCTTGGACTGGGCACGCTCATCGGGGTGATGGCGGGCCTGTCGCGAAGGCTGGACGGGCCGTTGATGCGGCTGACGGACCTTTTCTTGTCGCTGCCGCTGCTGCCGCTGCTTCTGGTGGTGATGATGCTGTTCCGCGATGCGCTGTCAGAGGGGCTTGGCCCGCAAGCAGGGCTGTTCGTGCTGATCGTCGGGGCGGTCGGGATCACCAGCTGGATGACCACGGCACGGATCGTGCGCGCCGAGGTTCTGGCGCTTAAAGAGCGCGATTTCATCCGCGCGGCCCGCGCCATGGGCGTGTCGGATATGGGGCTGATCCTGCATCATATCCTGCCCAATGTGGCCGCGCCGATCCTTGTTTCGGCGAGCTTGGGCATCGCCAGCGCGATCCTGACGGAATCTGCCCTGAGCTTTCTGGGGCTGGGATTTCCACCGGATTTCCCCACATGGGGCCGATTGGTCAGTGATGCGGCGCCGGGTCTCTTGGATCATCCCGGGCGGGTGATCTGGCCCGGGATGGCGATTTCGTTGACCGTGCTGAGCGTCACCTGGATGGCCGATGCGCTTGGCGATGCGCTGGACCCGCGCCGCGCGCCGCCGCGTTAATCCACGCCCTGCTGCGCCTTGGCCACCGCCTGCGTCATGGCCGACAGGAAGCGGCGCACCTCGTCTTCGGTGTTGTAATGGCAGACCGAGACGCGGATGCAGTCCTCGAACCCCAGAGGGTCGAGGATATTGCCGCAATAATGGTCGTTCTTGCGGATATGCACGCGAATGCCGTTGTCGCGCAGATGCTGAACCAGGTCGGCAGAGGCCATGCCCGCAAGCCGAAGCGAGACGACGCCTTCGCGGCCCTCGATCGCGGCACCGCCGATCAGCTGCACACCCGGCATATCCGCCAATCCCGGAAGATTGCCGACGCCCTGCAGCATGGCGCGCATCAGATGTTCCTCATGGGCGCGGATCGCCTGACCCGCCGCCTCGAGCCGGGCACGCCTGTCGGTGCTGTCGCTGACGCGCGCGCCCAACCACTCGAGATACTCCACCACATCCGAGAACGTGGCATAGGCGCCGGTGTCGCGGGTGCCCATTTCCCAGTTGGCGGCGGGACCGTTGACGATCTGTTCTTTCGGGCAGGCGGTCAGCCGGTCCGAGGCCCAGCCCACCCCATAGCCATGGCGCGAAAACATCTTGTAGGGCGAGAGGGCATAGCCATCCGCGCCGATCGCGGCGACATCCACAGCGCCGTGGCTGGCATGCTGAATGCCGTCGACGATGATGAAACACTCGGGCGCACTCTCGCGGATCGCGGCGGCGACGGCCGCCACATCGACCGACATGCCGGTGACCGGCGAGGTGTGCACGATGGTGGCCACCCGCGTGTCGGGCGTCACGGCGGCGCGATAGGCCTTGGCGGTGACGGTGCCGGTCGCGTTGTCATGGGCCACACGGATATGCGGGCGGCCCGTGGCTTCGGCCCACCGCGCCATGGCGCTGGCGGAGGCCGGATGTTCCAGCGTCGAGCCGATCATCTGCCCGCCCGCCGATGCGCCGAAAGCGGCAGTGCGGACCAGTCGGAACAACACCTCGGTGCCGCTTTCACCGACAAAACACTGGCCACCGGACGCGTTGAGAAACAGCGCCATATCGGCCTTGCCGCGCGCGATGGTCTCCATCAAGGCCTGAGATGCCGGGTTGTCACGGCCCTGATTGTCTGGATAGCCCGCATAGGCGGCAGAGCTTTCGATCACGGATTTGAGCCGCAGCGCGCCGCCCGCATTCTCGAAGAAGATGCGGGGGCCTTCAAAGGGGCAGGTCTCGACATGAGCAAAACGGGAGCGGACGGCATCCATCAGGCAGGGGGTTTCGGCGATCATGCGGGAAAATCTTCCTTCTGCGCGAGGTGGAACGGAGCGTCATGCCGCGAATGGCGAGAGGGACCATCTGCCACACAGGGCCGGAATTCAAGGGCCAAGGGCTGGATGAGGGCCATCGCCCATGCCGCGGCGCGTTCTGGCCGCGTATCACAAGAAAAGAACCGCTATTGCCGGTGAGAGCCGTTGTGCCGAACGCAGCGGCGTTACATGCGCCCCTATTGGAACAGGCATTCTTTGCAGGTGCAGAATATGGGAAATCGTCCCGCATCCGGATGCGATCATACATATTAATATGCTTGAATAAGCGAGTGTAACACGTCATTTGGAACGAAATTCCAACTCCGGGAGAACCGCCATGTTCGAAATTCTGGGCTTCGAGACCTTGACCGCGCCGCAAGCGGCGGTCTGGTTCGCACTTGGTCTGGGCATCGTGTTCGGGGCCCTGGCGCAAGTGACACGCTTTTGCCTGCGCCGCGCGCTGGTGGGTGAGGATCGCCGGCAAGCGGCGGGCGTCTGGCTGACCGCGCTGGCGGTGGCGGTACTTGGCACGCAGGCTGCCGTGGCGCAGGGCTGGATCGGGTTCGACGCGCATCGTTTCATGGCGGCGGAGCTGCCGGTCGTTGCGATCCTCGTGGGCGGTCTGTTGTTCGGTGCTGGCATGATCCTGACGCGCGGCTGCGTGTCGCGGATGACTGTTCTGACGGGGTCGGGCAATCTGCGGGCGCTGGTTGTGCTGGTGGTCTTCGCGCTGACGGCCCATGCCACGCTGAAAGGTGTTTTAGCCCCGTTGCGCACGACGCTCGGGTCGATCACCTTGAGCCTCGAGACGGCTGCATTGCCCGGCAATGCGCTGATCTGGGCGGGGCTGATCGCGCTGGCGGCGCTGATCTATGGGCTGCGTTCGGGCAACAGGGCGGGAACGCTGGTTCTGGCGGCGCTGATCGGCGCGCTGGTGCCGCTTGGCTGGGTCGGCACGGGCTTCGTGCTGCAGGATGAGTTCGACCCCATCGCCATGGAATCGCTGTCCTTCACGGCCCCTGCGGCGGATGCCATCTTTTTCACGGTCGCCTCGAGCGCGATCCCGGCGAATTTCGGCGTGGGCCTTGTGGGTGGTGTGCTGATCGGCGCTTTGATTGCGGCCTTGGTCTTTGGCGGTTTTCGCTGGCAGAGCTTTGAAAGCCCCGCGCAGACAGGCCGCTATCTGGCCGGTGCCGTGCTGATGGGCGTGGGCGGCGTTCTGGCAGGAGGCTGCACGGTCGGCGCGGGCCTTTCCGGCATCCCCACCCTGTCCATTGCAGCGCTGCTTGCGATTGGCGCGATCGTGGCGGGTGGTGTTCTCATGGACCGTGTCCTGCGTCCGGCACAAAGCCTGCGCTCGGGAATTCAACCGGCCGAGTGAGGCACACAGAACGCACTTCGCCTCAGAGTTCAGGGCCCCGGTCGCGATCCGCGCCGGGGCCCTTGTGCTTGCGGACCCAGCCGATAGGATGCGGGCCGACAGATGTTTCCGGGGGGTGGTGATGTACGAATACAAGGTGATACCTGCGCCAGCGCGCGGCAAGAAAGCCGCCGGTGTCAAAGGCCCCGGGCCGCGTTTCGCCCTTGCTCTCGAAGAGGTGATGAATGCGCTCGCCGCCGAGGGGTGGGACTATCAGCGCTCGGACATCCTTCCCTCTGAAGAACGCCAGGGGCTGACATCGACCCATACCGTCTATCGCAGCGTGCTGGTGTTTCGACGGGCCCTTGCGGTCGAGGTGACCACGGCGCCCGATACCCGTGCGGGGGTTGAAACGCAGCGCACGCGACCAGACATGACACAAGACAAGACAGCGGGCGAGGACGTGCCCCGGCCCGGATCCGCGCAGGACGACATGAGCGACGCGGCGCAGGACACCACCAACGGCGACAGGCCACAAAGCTAGATCAGGCCATCGGGCCGCAGGGATGATGCCCAGGGGCTTTCGCCCCGCATCGCAATCAGGGAGTCATCCGCCATACGCCGCGCGTGGATTGCCGGTATCGCACGCGGCCTGACGCTGATGGCGCATAAAAGATAATGCTGGCCGACGAGCAAACTTTTTTGTCCGTCGCCCCTTCAATTTCCACGTGTTTGCAATAAACTCCACCCTCCGAGTCGCAAAGGTAGAGCCATGTCCAAGACAGATCCCTTCGGTTTCGACCTGTCGGTTTCGTCGGCGAAGAAGAAAAATCCTCGCGGACGCCGAGGCATGTCGGGCGCGTCCGAAACCTCGACGCGCATTTGCGAGAAAGACGGCTGTCAGGAGCCGGGCAAATATCGCGCCCCCAAGGCTCCGGATGTGCTGGATGAGTATTTCTGGTTCTGCAAGGATCATGTGCGCGAATACAATCAGGAGTGGAACTTCTTCCACGGCACCACCGAGGCCGAGATGAATGCGCAAATGTCCAAGGACAAGGTCTGGGAGCGCGAGACCAAGGCTTTTGTCGATCCCGAGCAGCGCGCGTGGGCCCGTCTGGGGATCGAAGACCCCCATCAGGTGCTGGGCGGCAATGCGACGCAGAATCCGGGCCGTGCCAAGGTGGGGGGACGCAAGCTGCCGCCGACGGAACGGCGCGCGATCGAGATCCTCGAGGCCAAGGACGACTGGACCAAGACGGAAATCCGGAAATCCTACAAGGCGCTGATCAAGGTGCTGCATCCCGACATCAACGGCGGGGACCGCAGCCAGGAAGAACAGCTGCAGCAGGTGGTCTGGGCCTGGGACCAGATCAAGCAGAGCCGCAATTTCAAGTGAAGCGGGACGCAAGGCCATTCACATGGCCTTGCCGACGCGATTTCAAAATCGCGTGTCATGGCGCTGTGAAGCGCCATCACCACGAGCGGAGCAGGTATCCTTGGGATCAGGCCGGTTTGAACACCAGGCTGACGCCGTTGATGCAGTGGCGCTTGCCGGTTGGCTGAGGGCCGTCATCGAAGATATGCCCCAGATGGCTGCCGCAGCGCGCGCAATGGCATTCTGTGCGCGGAATGACGAGTTTCCAGTCACGTTTGGTGCCGATGGCCTGATCGTCGACCGCTTGCCAGAAGCTGGGCCAGCCGGTGCCGCTATCGAACTTGTGCTGGCTTGAATAAAGTTCCAGATCGCACCCCCGGCAGTGATAGGTCCCGGCGGTCTTGAGGTCATGCAGGGGCGATGTGAAGGCGCGTTCGGTGCCTTCCTTGCGCATCACCTTGTATTCCAGATCGCTGAGCATGGCTTTCCATTCGGCATCGGTGCGGGTCACGTCGAACGCGCCCGGCGCGGCCCCGCCCCTGCCGGAGATCGACAGGACCGCACTTGCGGTCATGATCGTTGCGATCGCTCTGCGTCGGTTCATGGCGGCTCTCCTTTGGCTCTATGCCTGGCAAAAATGAGCTGCACGGGGCCGATGCGCAATGCACGGCCCCGCACGATGCTGTGATCTCAGGACTGCGGGGGCAGGATGACCCTGTCGACCACATGGATCACGCCGTTGGACTGCTGCACATCGGCGATGGTCACGTTGATGACGCGGCCGCGTTCATCCTCGAGCATGATGCTGTCACCCTTGTAGGTGGCCTGAAGTGTGCAGGTCCCGAGCGTGGGAACGGGATGCACGCCACCGTCATCGTCGATCATGCCCTTGATCGCCATCGACATCGCCTCGGCGCCGACCACGTGGCATTTGAGAATGTTGGCCAGTTGCGCCTTGGCCTCGGGCTGAAGCAGCGCCTCGACCGTGCCCTCCTTGAGCATTCCGAAGGCTGCATCGGTCGGCGCGAAGACGGTGAACGGACCATCGGAGTTCAACACATCGACAAGGCCTGCCGCCTGCACCGCGGCCACAAGGGTTTCATGGTCCTTGGAGTTCACGGCATTTTCGACGATCGTCTTGTTGGCGAACATCGGCGCGCCGCCCACCATCGGGTTGTCGGCACTGGCCACGGATGCGCCGAGGCCAAGTGCGGCGGCGGCTGTTGCTGCGAAAAAAGTTGATCTGAACATGAGAAATTCTCCTGATTTGTAATCCCGGGCGCAAGTGCCCGCAGACCCCGAAGTCACGCAGGGCGCATCAGGAAGTTTCAGAAATCGGTCTCACGTGTTCGTGATCTGTGCCACGGCCAGCACCGCACCGGTCGGTGCGCCCGTGGGCGAGCCGCCTTCGGGTTCGTCGGATACCGCCAGTGCAGCTCCCTCGAGCCGGGGGCGCAGAGCCTCGGGGATATCGATTACTCCGGCGCGCGCGTCGGGCAACACCCCAAGGGAGACCGGCGCATCGGAGCCTGCGATCAGCCAAAGCTCAAGGGCACGATCCTGCGCAGGGGCGCCGCTTTGGCGCTCGACAAATAGCGTGCCCTGCTGCGCGTCATAGGCGGCAAAGAGGATCAGGTTGCGATCTTCGGACACAAGTTCCGCGACATAGGCCGGATCAGAGGGGCCAGACGGCCCGCGCTGCATCAGGTCCGCACCGACGATCAGCGCAAGCACAAGGACAGTGGCGGTGATGCCGCCCATCAGGGTTCCGAGCCACCCGCCCGACCAAGCGGCAGAGGGGCGCACTCGGCCGCGCGATCCGAAAAGCCGCTCTTCGGTCCCGGCCCAAATCTGAGGCGGGGGGGCCACTGGGTCGATCCGGTCGGTCAGCCGGGCCAGATCCTCGGCCCAGTCGGCATAAAGTGCGCGCAACTGGGGCTCGGATGCGAGACGCGCCTCGAAAGCCACCGCCTCGTCGGGCGGCAGAAGGCCAAGGGCATATTCCCCCGCCAGGGCCTTGTCGGCATCGCGTTCCGGCAACGCGTCGCTCATCGCGAGAGGCACTCCCTCAGTTTAAGCAGGCTGCGCCGCAGCCATGTCCGCATCGTGTTCAACGGCACGTCGAACCGTGCCGCAAGATCGGCATAGGTCTCGCCGTCAAGATAGGCGCCTTTTACCGCCTGCGCATGTCTTTCGTCCAATTCCCCAAGGCATCCGGTCAGACGCGCACTGTCCGAGGCGGCCATGGCGCGCGCTTCGGGGCCGGGCGCTGGATCGGCTTGCAGATCCGCGCCGTCGCTGTCGCCGGACATCGCGCGCCGGCGGCGCAAACGATCTATAGACGCATTACGGGCAATGGTGATCAGCCATGTCATCGGGCTCAGACCGTTCACCTGATACTTCCCGGCATTGCGCCAGATCTTCACGTAAACGTCCTGCAGCACATCCTCGGCCTCGGAGCGGTCTTGCAAGACACGCAGGCAAATGCCGAAAAGTTTCGCCGATGTCGCCTGATAGAGCGCCGCGAATGCCCGCCTGTCGCCCATGGCGCATCGAGCCAGCCAGTTTTCGATGTCGTTACGACTCGCCATTCTTGCTGTTCTATTGCAGCCACAGGAGGTGTCCAGAGACGTTTGCGTCCGGCACCATGCAATTCCCGCCCTTCCCCTTGCTCTCGGACGCAATATGTTGCACCACGGAAATCAAACTCAGGATACCCGATTGAAGGACTGCGCGAATGGCTGACGGCAGCATCGATGTAAACGCGAAACCGACCGAGGAAATCTCGGTGCGCGAAGTTTTCGGCATCGACACGGACATGATTGTAAAAGGCTTTCCCGAGCGCACCGAGCGCGTGCCCGAGAATGACAGCACCTACAAGTTCGATCCCGACACGACACTGGCGATCCTTGCCGGGTTCAGCCATAACCGCCGCGTCATGGTGCAAGGCTATCACGGCACGGGCAAATCCACACATATCGAACAGGTGGCGAGCCGCTTGAACTGGCCCTGCGTGCGCGTCAATCTCGACAGTCATATCAGCCGGATCGACCTGATCGGCAAGGATGCGATCAAGCTGCGCGATGGCAAGCAGGTGACCGAGTTCCACGAAGGCATCCTGCCTTGGGCGCTGCGCAATCCGACGGCTATCGTGTTCGACGAATACGATGCGGGCCGGGCCGACGTGATGTTCGTGATCCAGCGCGTGCTGGAGGCCGATGGCAAGCTGACGCTGCTGGACCAGAACGAGGTGATCTCGCCCAACCCGTATTTCCGCCTTTTCGCCACGGCCAACACGGTTGGTCTGGGCGACACGACTGGGCTTTATCACGGCACCCAGCAGATCAACCAGGGTCAGATGGACCGCTGGAGCCTTGTCGCGACGCTCAATTATCTCAGCCATGACGCGGAAACCAACATCGTGCTGGCCAAGAACCCGGTCTACAACACCGCCGCCGGACGCAAGACCATCAGCCAGATGGTGACGGTCGCTGATCTGAGCCGCACCGCCTTCATGAATGGCGAGCTGTCCACGGTGATGAGCCCGCGCACGGTGATCGCATGGGCGCAGAACGCCACGATCTTCCGCGATGTGGGCTATGCGTTCCGGCTGACCTTCCTCAACAAATGTGACGAGCTGGAGCGGCAGACGGTGGCCGAGTTCTATCAGCGCTGCTTTGACGAGGAACTGCCCGAAAGCGCTGCCAGCATGAGCCTTGGGTAAGACTGACCACGGGCATGTCAGGCGCCACGGGCGCATCAGGAACTGACGGGCTGGGCGACGGGAGCCCCATCGCCCCCGCTGCAGTCCGCCGAGGAGAGTGAACGCGCATGGCGCAGAAAACCGACAATCCGGCCGATCCGTTCAAGAAGGCGTTGGCCCAAGCGACCAAGGTGATGGCCGACGATTCCGATCTGAACGTCAGCTATTCGGTCGATCCTGCCGGACTGTCGGGCGATTCCCTGCGCTTGCCCCAGATCAGCCGCCGCATGACACGCGACGAGGTTCTGCAGGCGCGCGGCACCGCCGATGCCCTTGCACTGCGGCACAGATATCACGATGCCGCCACGCATGCGCGTTATACTCCGGCGGGCGAGATGGCGCGCGATCTTTATGAAGCCATGGAAACCGCCCGCTGCGAGGCGATCGGCGCGCGTCACATGCCCGGCACGGCAGGCAATATCGACGCCAAGATCGGTGCCGAGGCCGACAGGCTGGGCTATGGCGGGATCACCACCCCTGCCGATGCGCCGCTGGCCACGGCTGCGGGCTATCTTGTGCGGCATCTGGCGACCGGGCGCGATCTGCCGCCCGCCGCGCAGAATGTCATGAACCTGTGGCGCGATTTCATCGAGCAACAGGCCGGCGGCACTCTGGAAAATCTGGAAAAGACGCTGGCGGACCAGACCGAGTTCGCACGCTTTGCCCGCAAGGTGATCGAGGATCTGGGATATGGCGACCAGTTGGGCGACGATCCCGACGCCCCCGATGACGATCAGGACGACGAGGCCGAACAGACCGCCGAGGAAGACGAGCAGCCCGACAGCTCGGGTCAGGACGAGAGCGACGAAAGCGACGCCGAGGCCAACCCCGAGCAAAGTCAGGAGCAGCAGCAGGACGACGCGCAAGCCCAGGTCAGCATGGACGACATGGCCGATGAGGACATGGGCGAAGAGACCGAATTGCCTGAAGGCGAGGCCCCGATGGAGCCGCCCGCCCCTGCCCCGGTTTCGGATGCGGACCCGAATTACACCGTCTATTCCACCGAATATGACGAGGAAATCCGCGCCGAGGATCTGGCCGAACCCGTCGAACTTGAACGCTTGCGCGCCTATCTCGATCAGCAGCTCGATCCGCTGAAAGGCGCGGTAAGTCGGCTGGCCAACAAGCTGCAACGCCGCCTGCAGGCCCAACAAAGCCGCAGTTGGGAATTCGACCGCGAGGAAGGGATCCTCGATGCAGGCCGTCTGGCGCGCGTGGTGGCCAACCCGACCACCCCTCTGAGCTTCAAGGTCGAGAAGGACATGGAGTTCCGCGACACGGTGGTGACGCTGCTTCTGGACAATTCCGGGTCTATGCGCGGGCGACCGATCTCGATTGCCGCGATCTGCGCCGATGTTCTGGCCCGCACGCTGGAAAGATGCAGCGTCAAGGTTGAGATCCTGGGCTTCACAACCCGCGCCTGGAAGGGAGGTCAAAGCCGCGGGGCATGGCTGAACGAGGGGCGCCGGCAGGTTCCCGGGCGGCTCAACGATCTGCGCCACATCATCTACAAATCCGCCGATGCGCCGATGCGGCGCACTCGGGACAATCTGGGCCTGATGATGAAAGAGGGGCTGCTCAAGGAAAACATCGACGGTGAAGCGCTGGAATGGGCACATCGGCGGCTGGCTGGCCGCAAGGAGGCGCGCAAGATCATGATGGTGATCTCGGACGGCGCCCCGGTCGATGACAGCACCCTTTCGGTGAACCCCGCGAATTACCTTGAAAAGCACCTGCGCGACGTGATCGCGATGATCGAGCGGCGCAAGGCGGTCGAATTGCTGGCCATCGGTATCGGCCATGACGTGACGCGCTATTACGACCGCGCGGTGACCATCACCGATGTCGATCAGCTGGCCGGTGCGATGACCGAGCAGTTGGCTGCCCTGTTCGATCCCGATCCGCGCGCCCGCGCAAGGATCATGGGAATCCGCAAGGCAGGCTGAGCTCGGTCGTTTTGCGGCTTTTGGTCTTTGCACCATGACGGCGTGCTCTGCCCTGCCCCCTTGTTTTATTGTCCGACCGTTGGGAGATTGATCTTCGCGGCGCGGTTCTCTAGCACTTACGAGCCGCGCTCGCCCAAAGGAGATTGCCATGTTCCAGTCCTTCGATGACACCGCGTCTCCGGATCAGGGGCAATCCCGGCTTGCCCTGTTGCGCGACGCCATCGCTGCCGAGGGTCTTTCGGGGTTTCTGGTGCCGCGCGCCGATGCGCATCAGGGCGAGTATGTCGCGGACTGCGACAATCGATTGGCATGGCTCACGGGATTCACCGGATCGGCAGGCTTCTGTGCCGTTCTCGCCGAGCGCGCGGGTGTGTTCGTGGATGGCCGGTATCGCACGCAGGTCCGCGCGCAAGTGGACGGCGCGCATTTCACCCCGGTGGACTGGCCCGAGGTGAAGCTGACCGACTGGCTCAAGCGGCACCTGCCGAATGGCGGCGTCATCGGTTTTGATCCTTGGCTTTACACACCGACGCAGATCGAGGCGGCGGAGAAAGAGCTGAGCGGCACCGCCATCAGCCTCAAGCCGACCCGCAACCTGATCGACCGGGTCCGGGCCGATCAACCCGAGCCCCCCTGCGGGGCGATCCGCGTCTATCCCGAGGATCTGGCGGGCGAGTCGCATAGTGACAAGCGGCGCCGTGTGGCTGCGGCCCTGCGCAATGCGGGACATACATGCGCGGTGATCACCCTACCCGACTCGATCGCGTGGCTGCTCAATATCCGCGGCAGCGACATTCCCCGCAATCCGGTTCCCCATGCCTTTGCCGTGCTGCATTCGGACGCGCATCTGACGCTCTTTGTCGAGGCAGGCAAACTGGACGAGGCCGTACGAGAGCATCTGGGAGAGGATGTCACCATCCGCCCGCCTAGCGCCTTCGCCCCGGGGTTGCGCAGTCTTGGCGGCCCTGTGCGTCTGGATAAGGGCAGCGTGCCTGTCTGGGTCGCCAGCCAACTGGACGAAGCGAATGTCGCGCATGTCTGGGGGGATGATCCCTGCATCCTGCCCAAAGCCTGCAAGAGCCGGGCCGAGATCGCCGCCACAAGCGAAGCGCATCTGCACGATGGGGCTGCGGTGTGTGCGTTTCTTGCCTGGTTTGACGATCAGCCCCCCGGCACGCTCACCGAAATCGACGTTGTCACCGAGCTTGAAGCCTGCCGCCGGGCGACTGGCAAGCTTCTGGATATCAGCTTCGACACCATCGCCGGAAGCGGCCCGAACGGCGCTCTGGCGCATTACCGGGTGACACGCAAGACAAACCGGGTGCTGACCGATGGAGACCTGCTGGTGCTCGACAGCGGCGGGCAATATCTGGATGGCACCACCGACATCACGCGCACCCTGCCCGTGGGCCAACCCGGCCCGGACGAGCGCGCGGCCTTCACACGGGTTCTGCAGGGGATGATCGCGATGAGCCGCACCCGTTGGCCGCGCGGTCTGTCGGGGCGCGATCTGGATGCGATTGCGCGGCATCCGCTATGGCTTGCCGATCAGGATTACGGCCACGGGACAGGGCATGGCGTGGGCGTGCATCTGTGCGTTCACGAAGGCCCGCAGCGCCTGTCGAAAAGCGGCGAGGTCACGCTGGAGCCGGGGATGATCCTGTCAAACGAGCCCGGATATTACCGCGAGGGCGCTTTCGGCATCCGTATCGAAAATCTGCTCGTCGTCACCGAGGCGCAGACCCTGCCCGGCGGCGACGCCAGCGGCAAGCTGTGTTTCGAGACGCTGAGTTTCGTTCCCATCGACCGCCGGCTGATCGTGCTGGAGATGCTGACAGGTCCCGAGCGCGACTGGCTCAATGCCTATCATGCTGAATGTCGGGAAAAAATCGGGCCTCGGATGTCGGGGCCAGCTGAATTATGGTTGCGCCAGGCAACCGATCCCCTGTGACACATTGCTGTAACAAAGCGACGGCACTTGAGGACGTAAAGAAAAACAAGAAAGGGACGATGATGGCTGATATCACCATACGCAAGGCCGAAGGCACATGGACAGTTCGTGCAGGCGGAGCGGTTCTTGCAGAAAGCAAGAACGCACTGGAACTCGTCGAAGACGGGTATCCGTACGTGATCTATTTTCCGCGCGACGATATCGCCATGGCCTTTCTCGATGAAACCGATCACCGGACGACCTGCCCCAAAAAGGGCGAGGCGCATTACTATTCCATCGTGACGAAAAGCCAGACGCTTGAAAACGCGGCCTGGAGTTACCCGGAGCCCAAGGACGATGTCGCCCGGATCAAGGACCATCTGGCGTTCTACAGCAGCGATGCCGTCACGGTCGAGCGGGTCTGACACGGGTTAGAGCGCAGCCTGGGCGCGCTAGCTGTGTTCTTCTTCGGACACCGCCGCCAGCGCCCTGTTGTACATCTTGAGAGCATCGACATGGAACAGCGCGCCCAGCAATTCGGGCGGCTGTCCCTCGCCCTTGAGCATGACGACAGGAAGAAACGGAACCCCCGTTCGGTCAAAGACCGGCATCGCCGCCTCGAGCGTGGCGTTGCCGTCGACATAGAGCCCCTGCTCGATCAGCTCCCAGCATTTTTCCTCGCGGGCCGGGCGTTCGTGGTCAGACTTGCGCATCAACCGTTCGACGCGGAACATCGCCAGAAGATAGCTTTGCGGTCCAGCGGCCAGCCGACGCCCGCGCCGCTCAAGCTGCGTCAGGAAGAATGACCGCTTCACCAGCTTGGCGCCAAGCGCTGTCGACATCGACACCGCAACCATCACCGCAAGGCCTGTCTGCCAGTCGCCTGTGAGTTCGAACACGATCAGCGTGGTCGAAATCGGCGCTCCCAGAACCGCCGCTGCGACAGCACCCATTCCCGCCAAGGCATAAAGTGTGACCGAGCCCGACACCTCAGGCAGCAGCCCCGTGGCGATCAGCCCAAAGGCCAGCCCGGTCAGAGCGCCCACCATCAGCGATGGCGAGAACACTCCGCCGCCCATCCGCCCCCCGATCGTGATCGACACCGCAAGCACCTTGAGAATGGCGAAGATCACCACCTCATGCAGCAAAAGCTGGCCTGTCAGGGCAAGAGAGGTCGTCTCGTATCCGACGCCGATGATATGCGGAAACCAGATCGCCAGAACCCCCAGCAAGCCGCCCGCCACCGCCGGACGGAGCCATCGCGGCAAGCGGATTCGCTTTTGCATGTAACTGGCCATGTCTTCGGCAAAAAAGATCGAGTGCATCATCACCGTGGCGACAACACCGCAGACAAGCCCCAAAATAAGGAAAGCGGGCAGTTCGACATAGAATTCCAGCACACTGACCGTGGGCAGGGCGAATTCCGTGATGTCGCCGAATTCAAGGCGGTTGATGACCGTGCCCGCGACGCTGGCAATCACGATCGGGGCAAAGGCATGCAGCGCGAAATGGCGCAGCACCACCTCAAGCGCGAAAAGCGCGCCTGCAATCGGCGCGTTGAAAGACGCCGAGACCGCAGCGGCAACCGCACATCCCAGAAGATCGCGGCCGGTGATCCCATCGGCGTTGATCCGATCGCTCACCCAGCTCGAGATCACGCCAGCCATATGCACGACCGGTCCTTCGCGCCCGGAAGACCCGCCCGTACCAAGCGTGATCAGCGACGCGAAGGCAGAGGCGACACCCTCACGCCCCTCGACCCGGCCATCGTTGAGCGCGGCCCCCTCGATCACATCCGAGACCGACCGTACCCGCGCATCATCGGTGAACAGATGCAGGATGATCCCGACAACCAGACCGCCGAGGATCGGCACGATCAAAACCCAATACCAAGGCAAGGTTTCGGCCAGTGAATGCAAATAGCCCGGATCATCGGAGCCATAGGCGAGGTTTTGGAGCGCAGCGATCCCCTTGCGGAACAACAACGCGGCAAAACCGGCGGCGATCCCTATGGCAAGAGCGATCAGCCAGAACTGGAACTGGCTTGGCCCCCGATGCAGCAGCACGTCCCAGCCACTGCGCACAGCACCGCGCGCGGCGGTCGCCTTCTGTCGGAAAATAGACTGTTCGCCGTCGTTCATTGCCTGCCACTTGCCGGGTCTAGCGCTCTTTTCCCTGCGCTTTGCTTACCGTAACCTGAACCTGTCGCAGTTCTGGAGGGCAGTCATGGGCGTGCAGGAAGCAATCGCCGAGATATCCACGTTTCTAGGCCAACGGCTCAGCCGGTCCAAGTCCGATTTGAACCTGCATGGCAGAAGCGAAAGTCATTTTCCCTGCAGCCCACCGAATGCGGTCGCCTATCCTGAAACCACGGAAGAGGTCACAAGGATCGTGAAGGCTTGCGCAAAGGCAGAATGCCCGGTGATCGGATGGGGAACCGGTACCTCTCTTGAAGGGCAGGCACAGGCCTTTCAAGGAGGTATAAGCGTGGATTTCAGCCGGATGAACCGCATCCTTGCCGTGCATCCCGAAGACATGGACGTGACGGTTCAGCCGGGGGTGACGCGCGAATCGCTGAATGAAGACCTCCGCGCGACGGGATTGTTCTTTCCAGTGGATCCCGGCGCCAATGCCTCGATCGGGGGTATGACTTCGACCCGTGCAAGCGGCACGACGGCGGTGCGCTATGGTACGATGCGCGACAATGTTCTGGGGCTTGAGGTGGTGACCGCTTCGGGCGAAGTGATCCGCACCGGCACGCGCGCGCGCAAATCGTCTTCGGGCTATGACCTGACGGGGCTATTCGTGGGATCGGAAGGTACGCTAGGTCTGATCACCGAGGTCACGTTGCGCCTGCACGGTCAACCCGAGGCGATATCAAGCGCGGTCTGCGGGTTCGAGACGGTCGGCGATGCGGTGCAGGCGGTTATTGAGACCATCCAGATGGGGATCCCGATGGCGCGGATCGAACTGATGGATCCCGCCAGTGTCGCGGCCGTGAATGCCTATGCCGGGATGGACTTGCCTGAACGGCCGCATCTTCTTCTGGAGTTTCACGGCTCGGATGCAGGCGTGGCAGAACAGGCAGAAACCTTCGGACTGATCGCCGCCGAGCACCGCGGGACGGGCTTTGACTGGGCCACACGACCCGAGGATCGCACCGCGCTCTGGACCATGCGGCACAATGCCTATCACGCGATCCTTGCCAGTCGCCCTGGGATGCGGGCCTTGGTCACTGACATTTGCGTGCCGATTTCGCGGCTCGCCGAGGCGATCGAGACGACCCGCACGGATCTTGAAGCCACCGGCATACCCGGCCCGATACTGGGCCATGTCGGAGACGGTAATTTCCATGCGATCCTGCTTTTCGACGACACCGATACTGAAGCGGTCGGCAAGGCCATGGCCGTCTCGGAGCGCATGGTCGAGCGTGCACTGGCGCTTGGCGGCACGGCCACTGGCGAGCACGGCATAGGCATCGGCAAACTGGGCTACATGGAGCGCGAACATGGGGCGGCCTGGTGCGTGATGGGTGCGCTAAAGCGGGCGCTTGATCCCAAAGGCATCATGAACCCCGGCAAACTGGTCCCGCCTGACAGCTGACACCCGGCGCCAGAGGAGGCGCGGCGACCGATCAGCCTGCCATCAAGGCTTCGGCCGCGGCCCGCGCCTCTGCCGTGATCCGGTCACCGGACAACATGCGGGCGATCTCGTCCACGCGGTCGGACTGCGAAAGAGGTGTGACCGTCGACAAGGTGATATCGTGCACAACCTTCTTTTCGACACGCCAGTGATGCGCGCCACGGGCAGCCACCTGCGGCGAGTGCGTGACCACCAGCACCTGTCCACCACCCGCCAGTTGCGCAAGCCGCCGACCCACCGCATCCGCCGTCGCCCCGCCGACACCACGGTCAATCTCGTCGAAAATCATCGTTAGCCCTGAGTCGGTTCCGGTCAGACAGACTTTCAGAGCCAGAAGAAACCGGCTGAGTTCGCCACCTGAGGCGATTTTGTTGAGCGGACCAGCAGGCGCACCGGGATTGGTTGCCACCGTGAATGTCACGTTGTCACGCCCGTCGGGTCCGGGATCCGAGCGCGTGATCTCGGTCGAGAAGACCGCACGTTCCATCTTGAGCGGCGCAAGTTCTGCGGTCACCGCATGATCCAGACGATCTGCGGCCTCTTTGCGCGCGGCGGTCAGAGCATCGGCGGTCGCGTCATACTCCGCCTGAGCCTGCGCAAGGGCTGCGCGCAACGCGGCGATATCCGCATCTCCCTGATCCAAAGCCGCAAGCTTTCCGCGCAGTTCAGCCGCGAAACTCGCCAGATCATCAGGGGCCACGCCATGTTTGCGGGCAAGCGCGCGGATCGCGAACAGACGTTCCTCGGTTTCTTCGAGTTCCAGCGGATTGAAGGTCAACCCGTCAAGACAGCGGGTCACGCCCTGCGCCGCCTCGTCAAGCTCCACCATGGCGCGGCTCAGCGCGGCAATCGGCTCGTCCAATTGCCCTTCGGCGCGATCCGCGACCCCCTCAAGCCAGCGCAACGCGTCCCCCGCGGCGCCCTCGGCCCCTTCGAAGCCAAGCGCCGCCTGAGCGCGCAGGATGTCTTCCCGGATACGCTCGGCCTGTTGCATCAAGCGGCGGCGCGCATCGAGCGCGTCATCCTCGCCAGGTTGCGGATCAAGCGTATCCAACTCGGTGACCGCATGACGCAGGAACTCTTCTTCGGTGCGCACCTCCTGCAAGGCAGCCTCGGCGCGAGACAGCACCTTGCCCGCCTCGGCCACAGCGCGCCAAGCGGTCCTTGTCCGCGATTTCAGGTCGTTCAAGGCGCCGAAAGCGTCCAGCAAGGCACGGTGTCCCTTGGGGTCCAGAAGACCGCGATCATCGTGCTGGCCGTGCAACTCCACCAAGGTATCCGAAAGACGGCGCAGCACCTCGCCCGAACATCGGCGATCATTGACCCAGGCGGTCTTGCGCCCGTCACTGGTATTGACCCGGCGCAGGATCAATTGATCCTCTTCAGGCAGGCCCGCATCCAGCAAAACGGCGCGGGCTGGATGATCCTTGGGCAGATCGAATTCGGCCACCACCTCGCCCTGATCGGCGCCCTGGCGGACCAGTTCTGCCCTGCCGCGCCAGCCCAGAACGAACCCGAGCGAGTCGAGCAGGATGGATTTTCCCGCACCGGTTTCGCCGGTCAGAACATTCAGCCCCGGCTGAAAGGCCAGTTCCAGATGGTCGATGATGAGAATGTCGCGGATATCAAGTGCGCGCAGCATTGAATATGTCCCGGTGACGCCGGCATTTCCGTCGCCGCATTACAGCCAGCGGCCCTGAATCATCTGGCGATAGATCTGACGCAGCCAGCTGTCTCCGGCGGCTTCCAGCGTCAGCCCCTGCCCCGTCAGCAGCGTGTAGCTGTCCTCGTACCATTGGGTGCCGCGGAAATTGTAGCCAAGGATCGCACCGGCTGTGCGCGCCTCGTCCGTGAGGCCAAGCGACAGATACGCCTCGACCAAGCGGTGGAGCGCCTCGGCCGTGTGACTGGTGGTCTGGAAATCTTCGACCACGACACGGAAGCGATTGATCGCCGCCGAGAAATGATCCCCGCGCAGGTAGTAGCGACCGATTTCCATCTCTTTGGCCGCCAGATGATCGAAGGCCAGGTCAAACTTGAGCACCGAAGACTGGGCATATTCGCTATCTGGATGCCGTTCGATGACTTCGCGCAGGGATTGCAACGCCTGGAACGTAAGGCCCTGATCGCGCCCGACCTCGTCGATCTGATCATAATAGCTCAGTGCAAGCAGGTACTGCGCATAGGCCGCGTCTTCATCGGTCGGGTAGAAATCAATGAACCGCTGCGCCGAGGCACGGCTGTTTTCGTAGTCTTCGGCCTGGTGATACGAGAAAGCCTGCATGATGAGCGCACGCTTGGCCCATTCGGAGTATGGATAAAGACGCTCAACCTCGCCGAACACCTCGGCCGCAAGGTCGGGATCGTTTCTCGAAAGATCGTATTCCGCGCGTTCGAATATCTGTTCCGCGGTGTAGTTCTCGAAATCGACCTCGCCCCGTTCGACACGTGAATTCTCGCTGCACCCTGCAAGACCAAGGCCAACGACGATTGCACCGACCAGTGTTGCCCGGGACTTGCCGATTGTCATGCTGGAACTCACCTATCTTGCGCGATTTCGGACCGAAACCCTATCTATCTCGTCTGGTCCTAGCACATAAATTTCCGGTGCAAAACGTCTTTGGGCGTTTTTTGAACGTCAGGCGACTGCGGGAATTTCACCCCAATGGACGCCCACTCCGGGCAAGCGCGCAGCTGTGGTCTCGTCGCACAGAAGCGTCTCGAAGCTCCGAGGACGGGAGAAGAGTTCACACAGAAGATCGTTCGTCAAAGCGTGACCGGCGCGGAAGCCGTGATAATGCCCAAGGATCGGCATGCCGGCCAGACCAAGATCGCCGACCGCGTCGAGCATCTTATGGCGCACAGCCTCGTCGTCGTGACGCAGGCCTCCCGGGCTGAGAACGCGCGCGCCATCCACGACGACCGCGTTTTCAAGTGTTCCTCCAAGCGCCAGACCGTTCGACCGCATCATGTCCACATCTGCCTTGCGGCAAAAGGTGCGACTCGTGCTGAGCTCGCGCACAAAACTGCCATTTGACATGTTCAGGATTTTCTTCTGATTGCCGATGGCGGCATCCTCGAACTCGATATCGAACTCGATCATGAGGCTGTCATGCGGCGTCAAACGCGCCCATGCCTGCCCGCGCCGCACCTCGACCGTCTCGAGCACCCTCAGGGCACGGACGGGCGTACCGAGATGCTGGACGCCGCGCGACAGGATGCCACGAACGAAAGCAGCAGAACTTCCATCGAGGATCGGAATTTCCGGGCCGTCGATTTCGACAATGGCGTTATGGATTCCGCAACCGATCAAAGCTGCCATGATATGTTCGACCGTCGATACGGTCGCGCCATAGCGATTTTCCAGCAAGGTACAGAGCGGCGACTGACGGACGTTGCTCCAAAGAGCAGGAATCATGGCGTGATCCAGCACCATGTCGCTCCGGCGAAAGGCGATACCGTTCCCCGCGGCAGCGGGCAGGATCGTCGCACGAGCAGGCTTGCCGGAGTGCAGGCCGACGCCTTCGAACGAAACTGGTGTCTTGATCGTTGTCTGCAAGATGTCCCTCACGTCGTGGACGGGCCACGCCTTTGATGATTAACAAGGGGTTTAAATCCGGGAAACCCAAGGCTCAACTCAATCTTTGCAACGTGTTGAAACATCTTCCGTGATGCGTTGGCGAATTCTTGCCCAAATCAAAATCGACACCTGCAAATGGCTGATTTCAAAACAAAAAGAGCCGCCAAATGGCAGCTCTTTTCTCTCACTTTTTGGCCGGATCAGTTGGCTTGACGCCGCAGGAATGCTGGAATCTCGATCTGCTCGTCGTCTTCGCTGCGCGGTTCAGGAGCGACTTGCCGGGTTTGCGGAGCCTGCACTGTCGGCTGTTGGCGCGCTGTGCGCGTGGCATCGGCCTCGCCATGGCCGGTCATCCGGTTAATCAGCGAATTGATACCAAAGCGCGGCCGCGGATCATGGCTCTGCTCTTGCGGGGCGGCAGGCTGTTGCTGACGCTCGCTCGCTTCCGGCGCTTTGCTCACCGCAGCTTGCAGCCGGGCCATTGCCTCGGGCGTAGGGGTGCCCGGTGTCGGGCGTGTCGGTGAAGGCGCAACAAACTCTTCCCGCTCAGATGCTCTTTGCGCGTGATGCGCTGCGGGGTCAAACTCCTCGACCCGCGGTGCATAGGCCGGCGGCGGCAAATCATCGTCTTCGAACCGGGCGGCCGTCTGCTCTTCGAAGATGTCTTCCATCTGCTCTTCGGCGGCAGCACGCTGCGCGTCCAGATCATCATCCTGGAACAGGCTGGGTTCAGGCTCGGCACGATGTGCCGCGACGGGTGTTTCCTCGTATTCGCCGACCATGTCCTCTTCATGATCCTGATGCACGGCCGGGCGCAGCGGCGCAGCCATCGAACGGCGCGGCATCGGCGGCTCCATACGGTCGGACTGCGCATCGATCCCGGTCGCCACAACGCTGACCCGCATCGTGCCTTCCATGCTGGTATCGAGGGTAGAGCCCACGATGATGTTGGCATCCGGGTCCACTTCCTCGCGGATGCGGTTCGCGGCTTCGTCCAGCTCGAACAAGGTCAGATCATGACCGCCCGTGATGTTGATAAGCACGCCCTTCGCGCCCCGCAGGCTGATTTCGTCGAGCAGCGGGTTCGCGATGGCCTTCTCGGCAGCCTGAATCGCGCGATCCTCGCCCGAGTCTTCGCCCGTGCCCATCATCGCCTTACCCATCTCGTCCATAACAGCGCGCACATCGGCGAAATCGAGGTTGATCAGGCCGGGCCGCACCATCAGGTCGGTCACACCCTTGACGCCTTGGTAAAGAACATCATCCGCCATCGAGAAGGCATCGGTAAAGGTGGTCTTTTCATTGGCCAGACGGAACAGGTTCTGGTTGGGAATGATGATCAGGGTGTCGACCATCTTCTGCAACGCTTCCACGCCTTCTTCGGCCTGGCGCATCCGCTTCGCGCCCTCGAATTGAAACGGCTTGGTCACGACACCCACGGTCAACACGCCAAGTTCGCGTGCGGCCTGCGCGATGATCGGCGCGGCGCCTGTGCCGGTGCCGCCGCCCATGCCTGCAGTGATGAAGCACATATGCGCGCCAGCCAGATGGTCGACGATCTGCTCGATGTTTTCTTCGGCAGCCGCGGCGCCGACGGATGCCTTGGCGCCCGCGCCAAGCCCCTCGGTCACCTTCACGCCAAGCTGGATGCGATGCTCGGCATTGCTCTGCTGCAAGGCCTGCGCGTCGGTGTTGGCCACAACGAAGTCAACCCCGTCCAGCTGCTTCTCGATCATGTTGTTGACCGCGTTACCACCGGCGCCACCGACACCGAACACGGTGATGCGGGGTTTCAGTTCCTGATCCTGTCCTGGCATCGTGAGGTTCAAAGTCATTGCTCTATCATCCGCCTGCTGTTGCGCCTGCCTCTGCCAGACAGGCCATTTTTCCGCCTATTCCCAACCATTCTTACCGATGGTTGCCCCTTGCGTCACCCAAAAAACAACGAAATGACACAAAATATGCCCATATTTTTGCCCCTGCACGCGGGATTTCGCCGATATGACCACATATTGCGTTCACCAGTTGTCCTTGAACCATTTGACAGCCCGCTTCAAAGAGCGGGCGGGGTAGCGATCTACGGGAATCTCAAAGTCCCACCATTCATCCTGAGGATTGGCTGCGAAAAGGCACATGCCCACGGCGCTGGAAAAGCCGGGCCCGGTGGCGGCCTGCGGCAGGCCATGCACCCGCAAGGGCCGACCCAGCCGGACCTGATGGCCAAGGATCTTGCTGGCCAGACCATCTAGACCCGGGATCTGGCTGCCGCCGCCTGTCAACACGATCTGCTGGCTTGGCAGATGATCGAACCCCGCGGCGTCGAGGCGTGCGCGCACTTCCTCGAGGATTTCCTCGACACGAGGCCGCATGATGCCGATCAGTTCGGCGCGGCTCACGGTGCGGCGATCATGTTCCCAATCGCCGGTCTCGCCGCCGATCTCGATCATTTCGCGGTCATCCATGCCGGTTGCGACAACGCCGCCATAAAAGGTCTTGATCCGTTCCGCGGTGGCCTGCGGCACCTGCAGACCCATGGAGATATCGCCGGTGACGTGATCGCCGCCCATGCGGACACTGTCGGCGAAGATCATGTGTTTCTTGATGAAGATCGACACGCCGGCGGTGCCACCGCCCAGGTCGATGCAGGCGGCCCCGAGTTCCTGCTCGTCCTCGACCAGCGCCGAGATGCCACTGACATAGGCCGAGCTGGCCAGCCCCGCCAATTCAAGGTCACAGCGTTTGACACAATGGGCGATGTTCTGAATGGCCGCACCCTCGACCGTCAGCATATGCATATCCGTGGACAGCGTCTGACCCATCTGACCGCGCGGGTCGGCCAGACCCGAGCGATGATCCAGCGCGAAATTCACCGGCTGGGCATGAAGGACCTCACGCCCTTCTCCGTAATCGGGCACATCACAGGCGCTGAGCACACGACCGATATCCTGTTCGGTGACGGTGTGCCCCTCCAGATCGACAGACCCCGCCAGCCCGTAAGAACGCGGACCTGCGCCAGAAAAACAGGCGATCACGTGGTCGACACGAATATTCGCCATCTTCTGTGCCGCCTGAATGGCGGTGCGGATCGCGCGCTCGGTCTCGACCATCGCGGTGATCTCGCCAAAGCGTACGCCACGAGACCGGGTCGTTGCAGCACCGATCACCCGAAAGCCGGCCTGCCCTGCCATCGCGCCGATGCCGTCGCTTTCGGTCAACCGCTCGGTTCCGTCAAAGCGCAAAACCAGACATGCGATCTTGGATGTGCCCACGTCCAGAACTGCGACCACGCCACGCTGCATGGCCGCCTTTCGCATGTTCCGCATCGCCCGTTGGGTTTCGTAGAGCTCGATCATCTTTTTATTGTGTCCCGATTGTCATTTTCGTCACGCGCCACCAGTCCTCGACAGCGCGGGGTGTCATCCGGATCGTCGGGCGTCCCGACAGCCGCAGGTCCACTGCCGCCAGATCGCGCGCCAACATGTCGTGCACGTCATTCAGCACCAGCACGCGTTCAAGGGCCTGCACCGGGTTGGTTTCCGGCAGTAGAATGCGCTGATCGCGGTCCAGCACCAGATCCCACCGGCGCTCTCCCATGCGCACCAGCCCGCGCACGCGCGCCTCGAGCGGGGCTGCAGCGCGCAAGATCTCCAACGCCTCGGCGACCCGTTTGTCGGCACCTTCGCCCACAATCAAGGGAAGGTCCGGCCGGTCGGCACGCAATGCCGGCTCACTGACCACGATGCCCTCGATATCCAGGGCTCCAAGACCTTCGCGGGTGCGCCACAGGACGACCGGCTGGCGCTCAAGGATCTCGGCCATGAGAACGCCGCCCTGCCGGATCCGCAAATCCACCTTAGCGACGCCGGGCAGTCCTTCGATCATCTCGCGGACATGCTCCAGATCGAGATCGAAAGAACTTGCCGGCAGATCATAGGGAAAAATCTCGCGGATATCCGTCTCGACGCTCTCGCTCGCGCCCTCGACGGCGAGCAGGTCAACCATGAATTCAGGCCGCGTTTCGATCTGATCGCGCAGATCGGCCAGTTGCAAGGCGATCGCCTCGCGCCGTGTCTCGTCCGAAAAATAGGTAAACGCCACCGCGGCCAATACGGTCACCGGCACACCGATGCGCAAGAGTCGGCGCAATCCGGGCGTCAGCATCAGGCGCTGAAGCCTGTAAGACCAGCGCGATGGCGCGGGATCGGGTCGGATCACCTGTTGCATGAGGCATCCTCCACCATCCAGCGGCACAGGTCGGGAAAGGAAATGCCCATGACCTTGGCCTGTTCGGGGCTGAGCGAGGTCGGCGTCATCCCCGGCTGGGTGTTGGTTTCGAGCAGAACGAGCCCGTCAAGACCACGCGCCTCATCCCAGCGGAAATCCGTACGGCTCAGCCCACGGCACCCAAGCACCCGGTGGGCGCGCAGGGCATAGTCCATGCAGGCATCGAATATATCGGCCGGAATATCGGCGGGCACCACGTGACGCGAGCCGCCGGGCGTGTATTTGGCATCATAATCGTACCAGCCATCGGTCAGGATATCGGTGACCGTCAAAGCCTTGTCGCCCATCACTGTGGCGGTGAGTTCACGCCCCGGCGCGAAGGCCTCGACCATCACCTGCTCGGGCATGTCGTCAGACAGATCAGGCGGCGCACTGGCGGCGTCCTGGACCAGATAGACACCCACGGACGACCCTTCGTTGTTGGGCTTGACCACATAGGGCGGCGCCATGACATGCGCGCGGCGCACATCATCGCGCCGGGCCAGAAGGCTGTGCACCACCGGAAGCTCCTCAGCGCGGTAGATATCCTTGGTCTTCTGCTTGTCCATCGCCAAGGCCGAGGCCAGAACCCCGGAATGCGTATAGGGCAGCCCCATCCATTCCAGCAGCCCCTGCACGCAGCCATCCTCACCCCATCGACCATGCAGGGCGTTGAACACGACATCGGGAGAGACTTCGGAAAGCTGAAGATACAGGTCAGGCCCGGCATCCACCTCGACCACCTGATATCCAGCTTCCCGCAATGCGGCGGCGCATTCATGTCCTGTCGACAGAGAAACCTCGCGCTCTGCCGAAGGGCCACCCATTATCACCGCTACAGTCGGGGATTTTCTGCTCGAAAGTCCCAACATGTGCCTCAAAGTCCCGGATCGTTCGCCGATCCACTTATTCTTGTTTCGCCTGCCTTGGCGTCATGGGGCAGTTTCGCCCACCCTCATGATTTCCCAATGTAACTCTATTCCGCTGTTTTGGAAAACCCTTTTTCGCACCTCTTCGCCCAAACCTTCGAGATCGGCAGCGGTGGCATTTCCGGTGTTCACGAGAAAGTTGGAATGCATCTCGCTCATCTGCGCGCCGCCCCGTCGGGCGCCACGCATCCCGGCATCATCGATCACCTTCCAGGCCTTGAAATCATGCACGTCATCTGCCCGCCCGGTGCTCGAGTGCCCCGAGGGATTGCGGAACGTGCTGCCCGCCGTCCTGTCCTTGGTGGGCTGGGTCGCATCGCGTTTCGCCAGCTGCTCATCCATGCGCGCCTGAAGCGCGGCGGGATCGCCGGATGGCGCCTCGAAGGTCGCCTCGACAAGCACCCAGCCATCCGGCAGATCGGTGTGGCGGTAGCCGAAATTCAGGTCCTCGGCCTGCAGCGTGACGATTTGGCCGTCGCGGGAAACGGCACGGGCCGATACGAAACGATCGGCGGTGTAGGTGCCATAGCAGCCCGCATTCATGCGCACCGCCCCGCCGATGGACCCCGGAATGGTACGCAAAAAGGTCAGGTCCAGCCCGGCTTGAGCGGCCTTGCGGGCGACATGCGCATCCAGAGCCGCGGCCCCTGCCGTGACGCGGGATCCGTCGATATCGATCTGATTGAAGCCCCGGCCAAGCCGGATCACCACGGCGCGCAACCCGCCGTCGCGCACGATCAGGTTGCTGCCGACGCCCATCGGAAAAACCGAAACATCCCTGTCAAGGGCGGCAAGGAAGCCGGCGAGGTCGTCGATATCGGCAGGCTGGAACAACCAGTCGGCAGGACCACCAACGCGCAGCCAGGTCAGATCGGACAATGACCGGTTTTCGGTCAGCTTGCCTCGCGTTTCAGGCATGTGCATCGCGTCATCTCACCTTAACAAAGCGCAGCAGCCAGCGTCCCAGATAGATGATCGGCCAGCGCAGCACGCTCATCCCCGCAGCCAGCACCGCCAGCCCCCACCATGGACCGTTCTGATACGTCACGTAGCCCAGAAGGGGAACCCCGATCACCACCAGAAACGCGGCCCGTCGCCAGTGATTGTTCCGGCTCGGGATCATGGCCAGCACATTGGCAAGGATTGCCCACAGACAGGCAAGGATCAGCGACAGGTTCATCATCCGCCCGCTCCGAAACTGATGGCCAGCGCGGCCAGAGACCCCAGAAGCCCCAACACCGGCACCGCCATGGGCACCCGAAACGGCGCATGGGGATCGGTCCTCTTGACGGCGATCAGCGCGCCATTGACCAGCACGAAGACGGACAAAAGAATGGCCGATGTCGCTTCGGCAAGGTTCGCGATCGGCAAGAGCACCGCCATGCCGATCACCAATACGCCGATCAACGAGGTCGCCAGAACCGGCGTGCCGAAGCGCGGATGCGCGTGATGGAAAACTGCAAGCCATGTCGTGCGTTTGCCCACACCGAACAGAACCCTGCTGGCCATCACGATCTGGGCGAGAATGCCGTTCATAGCCGCCGCCACCGCGATGATCGACAGAAAACCGGCCCCACCGCCCTGCCCGTGGCTCCAGACCAGTGCCAACGGCTGTTCGCTGCCCGCAAGCCTATCGAGCGGGACAACCCGCACCGCAGCCCACGAAACCAGCATATATAGCAGGCTGGTTATCACCAGCGCCAACAGGATCGCACGCGGCATGGTGTGCGTCGGATCTCGCACCTCTTCGGCCATATTGACGATATCCTCGAAGCCAATGAACGCAAAAAACGCCAGAACCGCCGCCGAGGCCACGCCCGACCACACGACGGTCGGCGGCATGCTGTAATCAGCAACAGGCTCGCCACTCGCTCCGGCCCAGACAACCAGCGCAAGGCCTGCCACCTCAATCACGGTGAACACTGCTGCAACGGTCAAGCTTTCCAGAACTCCCGCGATCGCCACACCGACGAGCAAAAGACCGATGACCACCGCCGTCGCGTTGAAAGGCAGATCGACCACCGATGTGAGATACCCCGTGCCGCCGCGCAGCACCGCCGCCGCTGACACCGTTCCCGCCGCCACCACCGCAAGCCCAACCACATTGGCCAGCCACGGGCGGCGCAGCCCCTTGGCCACGAAAATCGCCTCGCCCGCCGCTTCCGGCAGACGGGTCGAGAACTCGGCATAACTCAGCGCCGAAGGCGCCGCGATGAGACCCGCGATCAGAAAGGAAAGTGGCGCCCAGATACCCGCCTCGGCGGCAACGGCGCCCACCAGCACATAGATGCCCGCGCCCACCATGACGCCCACACCGTAAGCGGTCAGCAGACCAAGCCCAATACGTCGCTTGAGGTCTTCTGCCATTGCAGCCCCCATGATCCATTCGCCACCCGGCCCGGAACACACGACCAACACGCATCAGGTAGCACGATGACGCCGGCGGCGCCAGCGGGCTCAAGCCGACTGCATGCGCTCCGGCAGGCTGTTGGCCCATGCGCTTATGGTGCCTGCACCCAAGCATACGACCATGTCGCCGGGACGCGCCTGTTCGCGCACCAACCGCACAAGATCATCCAGATCATTGAACGCCCGAGCATGGCGATGACCCGCCCGAATGAGCCCCGCAACCAGATCGTCGCGCGTTGCGCCATCGATCGGATCCTCGCCTGCGGCAAACACCTCGGCGATAGCGACGACATCGGCTTCGTTGAAACAGGTGCAGAACTCGGCGAAATGATGGTGCAGCCGGGAATATCTGTGCGGCTGATGCACGGCAATCACACGCCCGTCGCACGCCTGACGGGCGGCCTTCAGAACCGCGGCGATCTCGGTCGGGTGGTGGCCGTAATCGTCGATGATGGTCACGCCGTTCACTTCGCCCACCTTGGTAAATCGCCGGTTGACGCCCCCGAACGCCGCCAGCGCTTCACGGATCTCCGAGCGTTTCATGCCCAGATGCCGCGCCACCGCCACCGCCGACAGCGCGTTGCTGACATTGTGATCGCCCGGCATCGGCAAGGTGCAGCCTTCGATCATCGTACCTTCGGCCTGCAGCGCCACGTCGAAATGCGCCACGCCCTTTTCATACCTCAGATTGACCGCGCGAATATCGGCCTGCGTGTTGAACCCATAGGTGACCACGCGCCGGTCGGTCAGCTTGGCCACCAGCGCCTGCACATCGGGATCGTCCGTGCAGCAGACCGCCAGCCCGTAGAAGGGAATGTTGCTGACAAACTCGTAAAAGCCGCGATGCAGGTTTTCCTCGGTGCCCCAATGGTCCATGTGCTCGGGGTCGATATTGGTCACGATGGCGATGGTCGCCGGCAGGCGGTTGAACGTGCCGTCGCTTTCATCGGCCTCGACCACCATCCATTCGCCCTGCCCCACGCGCGCATTGCTGCCATAGGCATGGATGATGCCACCATTTACCACGGTCGGATCAAATTTGCCGCGATCCAGAAGGGCCGCGACCATCGTGGTGGTGGTGGTCTTGCCATGGGTTCCGGCCACGGCCACATTGGATTTCAGGCGCATCAGCTCGGCCAGCATCTCGGCGCGGCGCACCACCGGCAACCCGCGCTTGCGCGCCTCGTCCAGCTCGGGATTGCCCGGCTTGATTGCTGATGAGATCACGACAACCTGCGCGTCATCAAGATTTTCGGCCCGCTGCCCTTCAAAGACCAGCGCCCCCATCTCCGCCAGCCTGCGGGTGATCGGCGAGGATTTCAGATCCGAGCCCTGTACCGTGTAGCCGTGGTTCAGCAGCACCTCGGCGATGCCGGACATGCCGATGCCGCCGATGCCCACGAAATGTATCGGGCCCACATCTCCCGGCAGCTTGGTCGCCGCATTCATCACCTTGTCTCCTTCGGCCCGGAAATCTCTCATGTCTTTGTCCCTTGCGCCAAGTCCTCGACCATATCGGCCAGTTTCTGCGGTGCATCGACCATCGCCACACCAAGAGCCGCGCGCGCCATCTGCTCGGCTCCTTGGGGATTCGTCAGGACGCTGGCTATCTGCTCCGAAAGCGTTTCGACCGCAAGTTTCGATTCCGGAATGACGATGGCAGCGCCCGCCTGGGAAAGCCCCTTGGCGTTGGCGCTTTGGTGGTCCTCGGCGGCCGCGGCATAGGGGATAAGGATCGCGGGTCGCCCGATCACACTGATATCGGCCACGCTCGAAGCCCCTGCACGGCTGATGACCAATTGCGCCTCGCTCATCCGGCGCGGCACATCCCGAAAGAAGGCCGCCACATCGGCATCGATACAGTGCCCGGCATAAAATTCGGCCACCCGCGCGCCGTCTTCTTCGCGCGCCTGATGGCTGACGCGGATATTGCGCCGCAGCGCATCGGGCAGCGCCGCGATCGCCTCGGGCACCACATCGCTGAGGATACGTGCCCCCTGACTGCCGCCAATCACCAGCACCGACATTGGATAATCGCCCGGCGGAATATAGCCCGCCGCCTGCCGCTCGAGCACCGCCGCGCGCACCGGGTTGCCGACATGCACGCCCTCGACGCCTTGGGGCAAGGCGGTGGGCCATGTCCCGCAGGCCACCCGGTCGACCTTTTTGGCAAACAGCCGATTGACCCGGCCCAGAACGCCGTTCTGTTCATGCACCATGCGCGGCACCCTCAGCAGCCATGCCGCCCCGAGCGCCGGAATGGTCGGGTAACCGCCAAAGCCCACCACCACGTCGGGCTTTTCGCGCAGCATCCTGAGGCTTGCCCCCAATACGCCCCCGAGAATATGGGCTGGCGCCAGAAGCTTGTTGATCACCCCGCCGCGCGCGAAAGTGGAGCTGGACACCTGCTCGATCTCGACGGAATGGGGAAACCCCCCGGTATAGCGCGCCCCGCGCGCATCCGTGCTCAGCTTGACCCGCCAGCCGCGCCGCAACATCACCTCCGCCAGTGCCTGCGCGGGAAACATATGCCCCCCGGTGCCACCTGCGGCGATCACCAGCAATGGCCGCCTGTCCGTCACGCCCACACCTCGCCCCGATGGATGCCCCGGCTCATCTGCCGCGCCCTCTCAGGATATCGCCGATCTCCCCTTGAGCGCGGGTCCGCGTGAAGGCAAAGAGCATCCCGATCGCGATGCCCCCGGCGATCAGCGACGAGCCGCCATAACTCACGAAGGGCAGCGTCATGCCCTTGGCCGGCAGCAAGCGGACCGCCACGCCCATATTGATCATCGCCTGCACGCCGAACATCACCACCAGCCCCGCCCCGGCCAGCCGGATGAACGGATCGCGTTCACGCACCAGACGCAACAGGGAGCGCACGACGATGATCCCGTAAAGCGCGATGATGCACAGCACCAGCACCAGGCCATATTCCTCGGCAGCCACGGCGATGATGAAATCCGTATGCGCATCGGGCAGCGACCATTTCACCTCGCCCTCGCCCACGCCGACCCCGAAAAAGCCGCCTTCGCGAATGGCATTGGTGGCAAAGCCAAGCTGCGTATTGGGATCGACATCCGGGCTGAGAAAGCCGTCGATCCGGCGTGCGAAATGCTCGGAATTCGAATAGGCGAAACTGCCAGCCAGCACCGCGCATCCCGCCATCCCCAGAAGCAGAAGGATCGGTGCCCCCGCAATGAAATACATCACACCCCAGCCGAACAGCACCAGACAGGCCTGCCCGAAATCCGGCTGCATCGCCAAAAGCGTCACGATCACCAGCGTCAGGCCGAACGACCAAGTCAGCCCCGGCGGCCCGTTGATGTCCTGACTGGCTGCCATCATCCACGCCGCCACGACCACAAATCCCGGCTTGAGAAATTCCGACGGCTGAACGCTGGCAAACCCGAGGCTGAACCAACGCACCGCCCCCTTGCCAAAATCGGTGCCGAAAAACGGCAGCAGGCACAGCGCCACGAACGCAACCAGAAACCCGAGCACCGCAAGGCGCCGGACCAGATGCGGGTTCATCATCGAGGTCAGCAACATCGCGCTCAGAGCAAGCGTCCCGAACAGGGCTTGTCGCTCGACGTAATGAAAGGGCGAAAACCCGTTCTTCTCGGCCAGCGGCGGCGAGGCCGCGAGCCCCAGCAAGATACCGATCCCGAAAAGAATGAGAATGCAGGACATCGACCATTTGTCGATCGTCCGCCACCATTTGGGAAGTACTGGCTCCGTTTCCCTGACCGGGATCGTGCCATAGACCATCTCTGTCATATGAACCGCCGCAACTGCCTCGTGAGTGTCCCGTTTTCGGGATCTTGGCCTTTATCTTAGCAGCAGAACCGCTCCGTGGGAAGCCATCTTGACGCAACCCGGCGCTTCTTCTGGCCGAAAATATCCCCGCCGGAGGCATCCGACAGCAACCACCGCGCACCGGCGCGCGAAACGGATTGACCCCGCCTGCCTCATGGGCCAATGCACGGCGCATGAAGGTCAAAACGCTCATTCTGGGGGCCGGCGCGGCTGGCATGATGTGCGCGGCCCATTCGGGGTCGGACACATTGGTGATCGATCACGCCAAGGCCCCAGGCGAGAAGATCCGGATTTCGGGTGGCGGGCGATGCAATTTCACCAATCTGCATGCCGGTCCGGACAATTTCCTGTCCGACAACCCGCATTTCTGCAAATCGGCGCTGAAACGCTATACGCAGTGGGATTTCCTCGATCTGGTCGCCCGTCATCGCATCGCGTGGCACGAAAAAACGCTTGGCCAGCTTTTCTGCGACGGAAAATCCATTCAGATCATCGACATGCTGCGCGCCGAGATGGACCGCGCGGGCGCGCGGCTGTGGCTGCGCAGCGCGCTTGTCGATCTGTCGCATGACGGGAGCGCCTTTCACGCGCAGATCGACCATGAGGGCAGCCGCGTGATGATCGAGGCGCGCAACCTCGTGGTGGCCACGGGAGGCAAGTCGATCCCCAAGATGGGTGCGACGCGGCTGGCCTATGACATCGCCGCGCAATTCGGCCATCAGGTGACCGACACGCGGCCCGCACTGGTGCCGCTGACCTTTTCGGATCAGCGCTTTGCCGCGATCTCGGGCGTCGCCGCACCGGCGCGGGTGTCGAACGCGCGCGGCAGCTTCGACGAGGCGGTGCTGTTCACGCATCGCGGCCTGTCCGGCCCCGCGATCCTGCAAATCTCGTCCTATTGGCGCGAGGGCGAGGAGATCGTGATCGATCTGGACCCCGAGGCGCGGCTTCTGAACGATTTGCGTGCGCAGCGTAAGATTTCGGGACGTCGCAGCGTCGCGAATGAATTGGCGAAACATCTGCCCACACGGCTTGTCGATCACCTTGCCCCCGAAATGTTACCAAAAGGTAACCTTGCCGATCACTCCGACACTGCCCTGTGCGGGATCGTGGATCATCTGCGCCATTGGCCGCTGAAACCCACCGGCTCCGAGGGCTACCGCACCGCAGAGGTCACACTTGGCGGCGTGGCGACCGACGGGCTGTCGTCGCGCACGATGATGTCCCAGACCGTTCCGGGCCTTTATTTCATAGGCGAAGCTGTCGATGTGACCGGATGGCTGGGGGGCTACAACTTCCAATGGGCCTGGTCCTCGGGCTGGGCCGCGGGAACGGCGATTGCATCCCGCTGACCCGGGTCAGAGCCGCGCTCTGACCTGAGCGATGAAATCCTCGCCACGCTTTTCGAAATTGTCGTATTGGTCGAAACTGGCCGCCGCCGGAGCCAGAAGCACGGTCTCGCCCGGCTTGGCGTCAGCCATGGCATGCGCGACGGCGGTTTGCATCGTGGTGCAGGTCTCGGCCTCGGTCCCGGTCAGCTGCAGGGCGAACTGCGCCGCCTCCCGCCCGATCACATAGGCCTTGAGCACATTGCGCAGGCCCGGCTCCAGCCCGGCAAGCCCACCTTCCTTTTGCAGACCGCCACAGATCCAGCGGATATTGGCAAATGCATTCAAGGCCTTGAGGGCGGAATCCACGTTGGTGGCCTTGCTGTCGTTGACGAAGGTGACGCCGTCTTTCTCGGCGATCACCTGGCTGCGATGCGGCAGGCCTGCAAAGCTGTGGAAGGCCCGCTCGATCACCTTGGGCGACAGGCTCAGGCTGCGGCAGGCGGCATAGGCGGCGCAGGCATTCTGGTGGTTGTGCTGCCCCGGCAAGCCCTTAATCTCACGCAGATCTATGGCGCCTTGCTGCTTGCCCTTGCGGTATTCGCTCAGAAACCCCTTGCGGGCAAAGACCGACCAGCCCGGCCCGGCCAGCTTGCGGTCCACCGAGATGCGGATGACCCGGTCATCGCCCGGCGCGGTGGCAAGCTGGCCTGCCATGAACAGCCCCTCAGGCTCGTCGATGCCGATCACGGCGCGATCCGGGCCACCTTCGGCAAAGAGCCTCCGCTTGGCCGCGAAATAGCCGCCCAGACCCGCGTGCCGGTCCAGGTGATCGGGAGAAAGGTTCGTGAAAACAGCGACATCAGGGGTCAAAGCCCGGGCGAGTTCGGTCTGGTAGCTGCTGAGTTCCAGAACCACCACGCCGCCATCGCCCGGAGGGTCGATGTCCAGAACGCCGCGGCCGATATTGCCAGCGAGTTGCACGTCCTTGCCCGCCTCGTGCAGGACATGGTGGATCAGGGCCGAAGTGGTTGATTTTCCATTGCTTCCCGTCACCGCGACCACCCGCGGCGCCACGTCATGCACAGCCCAGTCCGCGCCGCCGAGAGAGGCGAAAAACAGCCCGATGTCATTGTCCACGGGCACACCCGCCTGCAGCGCTTTGGCGACCGCCTTGTTGGGCTGCGGATAGAGATGCGGGATACCGGGGCTGACGATCAGGCAAGCGATGTCGTCAAACGCACCATCGCGGGACAAGTCCTTGATTTCAAACCCTTCTTCGGAGGCCATATCGCGCGCCTCGGGGTTGTCATCCCAGGCCAAAACATGCGCGCCGCCGGCCCGCAGGGCACGGCCCGCCGACAGACCGGACCGGCCCAATCCCAGAACCGCGACGCGCTGCCCGTCATATCCAGTTACCGGTATCATGGCTGTTTCCTTGCTGTCATCGGCGCGCAGATTGCCCCCTTGCGCCGGGCTGTGCAAGCGGCTTTGGGGGCCGTTTTCGGCCTTCGGTATCACGTCGGTATTGTGTCGGTGCGGCGGTCGGTGCCGAAGAGGCGGCACAGGACCGCATTCCACCCCGGTCAGCGCACCTTGAGAGTCGCCAATCCGATCATCGCGAGGATCAGCGCGATGATCCAGAAGCGGATGACGATCTGCGGCTCGGCCCAGCCCTTCTTTTCGTAATGATGATGGATCGGCGCCATCAGGAACACCCGCTTGCCGGTACGCTTGAAATAGAGCACCTGAACGATCACGCTCAGCGCCTCGACCACGAACAGACCGCCGATGATGCCAAGGACGATCTCGTGCTTGGTGGCCACGGCAATCGCGCCGAGCGCGCCGCCAAGGGCCAGCGATCCGGTATCGCCCATGAACACCGCCGCCGGGGGCGCGTTATACCATAGAAAGCCAAGCCCGCCGCCGAACAGCCCCGCCGCGAAGATCAGGATCTCGCCGGTCCCGGGCACGTAATGCACATCGAGATATTCGGTGAAATCCACCCGGCCCACCGCATAGGCGATGATGCCGAGCGCGCCGCCCGCGATCATCACCGGCATGATGGCCAGCCCGTCCAGACCATCGGTCAGGTTCACGGCATTGGCAGAGCCGACGATCACGAACATGGCGAAGGGGATGAAGAACCAGCCAAGATTGAGCAGCACATCCTTGAACACCGGCAAGGCCAGTTGGTACTGCAGCTCGGGCGGATGATACCATGCGGCCCAGACCGCCGCTATCGCCGCGATCAGGAAGCCGAGCGCCAGCCGAAGCCGCCCCGGCACACCGGTCACATTCTGCTTGGACACCTTGGCGTAATCGTCCCAGAAGCCGATCGCGGCAAAAGACAGGGTCACGAAGAGCACGATCCAGACATAAGCGTTATCAAGCCGTGCCCATAACAGCGTGGACGTGACCAGAGCGCCCACGATCAGCAGACCGCCCATGGTGGGCGTGCCCGATTTGGCCAGATGCGTTTCGGGACCGTCGGCGCGGATCGGCTGGCCCTTGCCCTGCCGCTTGCGCAACACGTTGATCAGGGGCGGACCGAAGAGGAAGCCGAAAAACAGCGCGGTCAGGAACGCGCCGCCCGCACGGAACGTGATATAGCGGAAGAGGTTGAAGAAATCCCCGCCATCCGAAAGCTCGGTCAACCAGAAAAGCATAGTACCATCCTTACACGTCCGTGGAGGCCGAGGCACGACCCATCTTGCGGATCGCGGCAACGACCCGGGCCAATCCCATGGAAAGCGACCCTTTGGCAAGCACGACATCGCCGGCATCCAGGTCACGCGCCACATTTGCGGCCATCTCGTCGGCGGTTTCGGTCCAGCGGCCACGTTTGCCGTCGGGCAGCACCTCCCAGAGGTGGCGCATCAGCGGGCCTACGCAATGCACCCGGTCGATCAGCGCCATGGCGGGATGCTCGGCCAAGGCGGCATGCAGCGCCGCTTCGGTGCGGCCCAGCTCTTTCATGTCGCCCAGATAGGCGATGCGCCGCCCCTTGGAGACCCGTCCCATATCGTTGCTGGGCACGGCGGCGGCCAGCACTTCGAGGGCCGCGCCAAGCGAGGCAGGGTTGGCGTTGTAGCTGTCGTCGATCAGTTCGACCACCACATGCGCATCGACGATGTCGAGAACGATCCGTTCGCGCGCACCGCGCCCCGATCCCGGCTGCCACTGGCCAAGCGATGTGACGACCTTGGCGCGGTCAAGGCCGCGCGCATGGGTCACTGCCAGCACGCCCATGGCATTGACCGCGAAATGCCGCCCCGGAACCATGATCTTGAACAGCACCGGGCTGCGCCACGCGCGCCCCTCGGCCACGGTGCAGGCGTTCTTGAGCGTGATGCGCGTGACGCGGTGATGCATGGCAGGGCTTTCGCCGAAGGACAGCAGATGCGCGGCATGGCGCGCGGCGGTGTCGGCGAGGATCGGGCTGACGGCAAGATCGCCATTATAGACGGCGGCCCCGCCCTCTTCGAGCCCTTCAAAGATTGAGGCCTTTTCGCGGGCGATCCCCTCGAGGCTTTCGAAGGCCGCCAGATGGGCGGGCGCCACGGTGGTGACCATCGCCACATGCGGGCGCGCCATGCGCGACAGCGGCGCAATCTCGCCGGGGTGGTTCATCCCGATCTCGATCACCGCGAATTGGGTGTCGGCGGGCATCCGCGCCAATGTCAAAGGCACGCCCCAATGGTTGTTGTAGCTGGCTTCGGCGGCATGGGTGCGGCCATGCGACGAAAGCACGTCGCGCAGCATCTCCTTGGTGGAGGTCTTGCCGACCGAGCCGGTGATCGCCACGACGCGCGCCTGCGTGCGCGCCCGCGCGGCGCGGCCCATCGCCTCGAGCGCCGTCTGGACGTCATCGACGATCAGCAGCGGCGCGCGTGCGGCATCGACACCGGGCGGCACATGGCTGACCAAGGCGGCGGCGGCCCCCTTGTCGAGCGCCTGCGCCACGAAGTCATGCCCGTCGCGGGCGGCGCTGAGGGCCACGAAAAGATCACCGGGCCGGAGCGTGCGGGTGTCGATCGAAACGCCGGTCGCCTCCCAGTCGGTCGAGGCGCGCCCGCCAGTGGCGCGCGCGGCCTCGGCTGCGGTCCAGAGCGTCATGCCAGCCCCCCGTCAAGCGCCGAGACCGCGACGCTGGCCTGTTCGCAATCATCGAAGGGAAAGACATCATCGCCGACGATCTGCCCGGTTTCATGGCCCTTGCCGCAGATCAGCAGCGCGTCCCCCGGCCCCAGCATGTCGACGCCGCGAAGGATCGCCTCGGCGCGGTCGCCCACCTCGGTCGCCCAATCGGCGCCGCCTGCGTCGCGCACGCCAGCCATGACGGCGGCGCGGATCGCGGCGGGGTCTTCGCTGCGCGGGTTGTCATCGGTCACGATAACCAGATCCGCGTTTTGCGCGGCAGCCGCCCCCATCAACGGGCGCTTGGCGGTGTCGCGGTCGCCGCCTGCGCCGATGATCGCCACAAGACGGCCCATCACATGCGGGCGCAGGGCGCTCAGGGCGGTCGAGACGGCATCTGGCGTATGGGCGTAGTCCACGAATACCGCCGCCCCGTTGCGGCGGGTGGCCGCGAGTTGCATCCGGCCACGCACGGTTTTCATATGGCGCAGGGTGTCGAACACCCTGTCCGGATCAGAGCCGGCGGCGATCACGAGGCCTGCGGCGAGCGCCACGTTTTCCCCCTGAAACCCACCCATCAGGTTGAGCCGGATCTGATGGGCGCGGCCCTTCCATTCGAAGCGCAGATCCTGCCCGGTGGGGGCGAAACGCTGCGCCTGAATGTGCAGATCACTGCCCGGTTTGCGCCCGACGGTGATCAGATCCTGCCCGCGGGCGCGGGCGATCTCGGCCATGGCGGGGCCTTTGGGGTCGTCGATATTGATGACGGCCACGCCGTCTTCGGGCAGGACACGGGCAAAGAGCCCGGCCTTGGCGGCGAAATACTCGTCAAACGTGGCGTGATAGTCGAGGTGATCCTGACTGAAATTGCTGAAGCCCGCCGCCACCAGATGCACCCCGTCCAGCCGGCGTTGTTCCAGCCCGTGCGACGACGCCTCCATCGCCGCATGGGTGACGCCTGCGACCTCGCATTCGGCCAGCACGCGGTGCAGGGTGATCGGTTCGGGCGTTGTATGAGCCAGAGGCGCCTCATAGGCGCCTTCGACACCGGTGGTGCCGATATTGACCGCCTCGTATCCCAGCTCGCACCAGATCTGGCGGCAGAAGCTGGCGACCGAGGTCTTGCCGTTGGTGCCGGTCACCCCGACCATGATCTCGGGCTGCGCGCCGAACCAGAGAGCGGCGGTATAGGCCAGGGTCTGGCGGGGGTCTTCGGCAACGATCAGGGCGGCGTCGCTTTGAGCCAGCACATCGGCGGCGATCCGCGCGCCTGCTGCATCGGTCAGGATCGCGGCGGCCCCCATGCGCAAGGCATACTGGATGAACTCTGCGCCGTGCACGCGGGTGCCGGGAAGGGCCGCGAAAAGCGTGCCGTCGCGCACCTGCCGGCTGTCCACGGCAAGCCCGGTGATGTCGGCGCGCCGCCCGCCCTGAGCGGTCAGGCCAAGATCCGTCAGTGATTTGCGCTGCCCCGCCACCATGTCGCCCCGCGTTCCGGCCTAATTTGATGTGAGCGTTATACCAGCCAGTTCGCCGGGTTCAATCTGCGGTCTGAGCCCCAGAAGAGGGGCCACACGGCGGATGATTTCAGCCGCAACCGGCACGGCTGTCCAGCCTGCGGTGCGGCGCGGCTCGTCGCCCGAGGTCTCAACAGGTTCGTCCAGCGTGACCACCAGGACATATTCCGGGTCATGCGCCGGAAAGACGCTGGCGAAGGTGGCCAGCACCTTGTCTTCGTAATAGCCGCCGCCGCGCGCCTTGGGCTTGTCGGCGGTGCCGGTCTTGCCGCCCACCGCATAGCCGGGCACTTCGCCGAAGCTGGCGGTGCCTTCGGTGACCACCTTGCGCAGCATGTCCATCGAGACGCGCGCGGTCTGCTCCGAGATGACCTGCGGGCCGGGTGCGGTCGTGGTCCCATGCAAGAGCGTCGGGGTGACCTTGCGCCCGCCATTGGCCAGCGTTGCATAGCCCGCCGCCAGATGCATGGGGCTGGTCGAGATGCCGTGGCCGTAGGAAATCGTCATGGTCGACAATTCGGACCAGTTGCGCGGCAAAAGCGGCTGCGCGCCATCGGCCTCGACGATCTCGACGGGGGGCGGATCGAGAAAGCCGAGATCCTCGAGGAACGCCTTCTGACGCTCGCCGCCGATCATCTGGGCGATCCGGGCGGTGCCGATATTCGAGGATTTCACGATCACCTTGGTGACGCTCATTTCGTTGCCGTAATTCCGGAAATCGCTGATCCGGTGCTTGCCCCAGCGAAGCGGGCCCTTGGTGTCGATGATGGTGGTCGGATTGACGAGCCCCATATCGAGCGCCTGCGCCACGGTGAAGATCTTGAGCGTCGAGCCCAGCTCGTAGACGCCCTGCACCGCGCGGTTGAAAAGCGGGCTGTCGGTCGGATCGCCTTCGGTGGGGGGGCGCGGCCGGTCGTTGGGATCGAAATCGGGCAGCGAGGCCACGGCGACGATTTCGCCGGTCTTGACCTCCATCAGGATCGCCGTGGCACCCTTGGCGTTCATCAGCTTCATGCCGCCATAGAGCACGCGTTCGATCGCCGCCTGCACCGACAGATCAAGCGACAGCCGCAGCGGTTCGTGGCTTTGGGCCGGGTCGCGCAGACGGGCGTCGAATTCCTTTTCGATGCCGGCCACGCCGATGACTTCGGCGGCATGCACGCCTTCACGCCCGAAACTGGCGCCACCCAGAACATGCGAGGCCAGCCGCCCGTTGGGATAAAGCCGCATCTCGCGCGGGCCGAACAAAAGGCCAGGCTCGCCGATATCATGCACGGCCTGCTTCTGTTCGGGGCTGATTTTTCGCTTGATCCACAAGAACTTGCGCTTGCCGGTGAAGTCCTTCACCAGCCTTGCGCGATCAAGATCGGGGAAGATGCGCACCAGCTCGTCGGCGGCGCGCTCTGGATCGACGAGTTGTTCGGGTTGAGCATAAAGGCTGTGGGTTTCGAAATTGGTGGCGAGGATACGCCCCTGGCGGTCGACGATATCGGCCCGCTGCGCGACGATCTGCGCCCCCGCGACCGAGCTGCGCGGCTCGGTCGGTTCGCTATTGGCCAGAACGCCCATCCGCCCCCCGATCAGGACGAAGGACAAGGTGAACATGATACCCAGCACGAACAGCCGCCCCTCGGCGCGCTTGCGCGCGCGGTCGCGCATCTGTTCATGACGGATGCGGATATTCTCGCGCTCGATCGCGTCGGGGTTTTCCCCGTTGGAGCGGGCCTCCAGAATGCGGGCGAGCGGACGAAGCGGCGTGCGGATCATGGGCGGGCCTCGGTTTCGGAGACTTCGATCGGGTCAAGGATCGGCAGCAGTGTGTCCTCGGGAGGAAAGGCCACCTGATCGATCCGACCGAATTGATTGGGCTGCAGCGGCAAAAGACCCAGCCGGTCGAAATTGATGTCGGCCAGTTCGCGCAGACGGTCGGGCCGGTTGAGATAGGCCCATTCGGCATTGAGAACACGCAGGCGCTGGCGGGCATCACTGATCTGGGTCTGCAGATCCTCGGCCTCGGACAGCGCCTCCTGGGTTTCGTAATTCTCGTGATAGGCCCAGAAGGCAAGGCCGATCACCGACAGTGCAGTCAGAATGAAATACAGGCTGCGCATCAACGTTTCCCCTTGAGCAATGGCATCCCGATAGCTTTGCGATCAGCGGGCGTGGCCGCCGCATCGGTACGGATGGCGACCCGCAGCTTGGCGCTGCGCGAGCGCGGATTTTCAGCCAGTTCGCTCTTGTCCGGGCCGATGGCCTTGCGCTGCGTGACATCGAATTCGGCCGGTTCGGGGCGCATGGCGGGCGCGTGGCGGCTGCCACCTCCGCCGCCTGCCGATTTGGCCTGAAGGAAGCGCTTGACCATCCGGTCCTCGATCGAATGAAAGGTGACCACCGCAAGCTTGCCGCCGGGTTTGAGCGCACGTTCGGCCGCTTCCAGCCCGGCGACCAGTTCGCCGAATTCGTCATTCACCGCGATGCGCAACGCCTGAAAGCTGCGGGTTGCGGGATGGACCTGCCCGGGTTTGGGGCGCGGCAGGCAGGATTCGATGATCCGCGCCAGATGCAGCGTCGTGTCGATATCACCCGAGGCACGCTCGCGCAGGATGGCCCGCGCGATCCGGCGGCTGGCGCGCTCTTCGCCATAAAGATAAAGGATATCGGCCAATTCACCCTCATCGGCGGTATTGACCAGATCGGCGGCGGTCGGGCCCTGCTGGCTCATGCGCATATCGAGCGGGCCGTCCCTCATGAAGGAAAACCCCCGCTCGGCGCGGTCAAGCTGCATCGACGAGACGCCCAGATCCAGGACCACGCCATCGACGTCCGACGCATGCGCATCCATGTTGGAAAAAATATCCTGCACCAGCACGAGCCGGTCACCATAGGCCGCACCCCAGAGCGCGGCCATTTCAAGTGCGAGCGGATCGCGGTCCACGCCGATCACGGTTTGCGCCCCGGCCTCGAGCAGGCCGCGCGTGTAGCCCCCTGCGCCGAGCGTGCCGTCGATCCAGACCCCTTCGACCGGGGCCACCGCCTCGAGAAGCGGGCGCAACAGAACGGGAATATGCGGGGCGGAGGGATCGGGGGCTTGGGCAGCGGCAGCCATCCGTCACGCCCCTTGCGGACCGTCCAGGAAGGACAGCGGATCGACATCCTCGGGCAGCTCTTCGAGCCATTGTTCGGTGCGCGCCAGTTCTTCGGACTCGTAGGTCTCGGGCTTCCAGATCTGGAACGTGTCCCCCGCGGCGATGAAAAACGCCTCGGCATCGAGCGCGATCTTCTGGCGCAGCTTGGCGGGCAGCACGAGCCGGCCCGTTTCATCGACATTGGTGGGATAGGACTGCCCATGGAAAAGACGCTGCAGCATCCGGCGCTCCATCGAGCCGCGCGGCAGCGCGTCGATCTTGGCGTCCACCTCGGCGATCGCCTCCATCGTGTAGCATTCAAGGTAATTGCGGCGGTGATCGCCATAGACGATGACCAGCTCGGGGCTCAGACCTTCGGTCCAGTTGGGGTCGGACGCTTCGAGCACACGGCGAAACGAGGCCGGGATCGACACCCTGCCCTTGCTGTCCACCTTGTGCTGGCTCTCGCCTCTGAACCTGCGAACCACTGTCCCGTCCGCCTCTCTGATGCCCCCCGAAATATCTTGCCCGGGTCTTCAAGCCCCTGAAACGAAACGACGGATTGAGCTGCTGCCACTGCCCAATCCGCCGCCCTCGTCCCGCTGTGCGGGGCGTCCGACTGCGCGCGCCACCTGGGGGGATGTCTGCTCGCCCGCGCGCCGGATCTCGTGTTTCGATGAAAGCGGGGCCTGTATGAAACCTGACTTGGGATTTTTTGTTCGGGGTCTTTTGTCCGCCCCTGATTTCCCGTCCTCATCGTGAGTTAAGGGATGCCATGGGAATTCATGGAAATCAATAACTTTTTGAGGGAAAAAGGCACATCATCTTGAGTGAGCACCCTGCCCCACTCAACATGATGTGTCTATTTGGAGGCATCAAACGCAGAACCTAGCTATTGCTGAGCTTTTTTATACTAAATATGGTAGTCAGTCTTGGATTGAAATTTTTCCCACGATTTCCCGGCGATTTCGAAATAATTTGCAATCCACCCCCATTGAGCGCCGGATCGCACCGCAAATCACCCATGCTCCACGCCGCAATTGCCCGTGATTCGGGGTTTACCCAAGGGTCTCCCATGATTTCCCGCAGATCAGGCCCATGGTTTCCCATGCCCCGTCATCGCCCATCCCGGCCCGGATGACAGGCCCGCGCGCATGTGGTCGCCGGCCCTGTCAGGCCGACGCGCCCTCATCGAGCCACTTGTACATGACCAGCGCATCGATGAAACCGGCCTTGGGGTGGGCAAACGCTCCCGGCAAACGGCCAATGGTGCGAAATCCCAGATTGTCCCAGAGGCCGATCGCGGCGGTATTGGTCGCAACCACCAGATTGAACTGCATCGCGAGATAGCCCAGTTTGCGCGCCTCGGACTGGGAATGCAGACACATGGCGCGCGCCACGCCGCGCCCGCGCGCTGCCTGAGCGGTCATGTAGCCGCAATTGCAGACATGCGCCCCGCCGCCGGCCTGGTTCGACTTGATGTAATAGGTGCCGACAATCTCGCCGTCATGTTCGGCCACATAGCAACCGCGCGGCTGCCGGATCCACAGGTCAAGCGCGCGCTCGCGTGTCAGGCCGGGATCGATCGCATAGGTTTCGCCTGCGCGGATCACCCGGCGCAGGATCGGCCAGAGCGCATCCTCGTCGCTGTCGCGCACCGCGCGGATCACCAGATCGTCGCCATATGTCACCGAAGGCTCCTCCCGGGCGGCTGCCCCGTCACGACCATATCCGGCGACCGCCAAAGAGCAAGCCGCGCCGGGCCCGGAGCCGCCCCTGCGGGACCGGGCCGCGTTCCGCTCAGCCGCGCACCACGAACACCGACACTTTGGCGTGCTCGGCGATCTTGCCGCCATTCGAAGGCCAGACATAGTCAAGGATATTGGGCATATGGCTTTGCATCACGACGATATCGGCGCCCGTCTCCCTGACCGCCTTGAGCAGCACATCATCCACATCCGTGGTGGGATCATGCGCGATCACCATGTCGGCACTTGCCTCGAAGCCATGCGCCTCGCTCTGGTCCTTGGCAAAAGCCTCGAGCTTTTTGCGGTATTCCTCGGGGGTGTGGGCGGTCGCGCTCGGGGTCGAGCTGGTGGCCCCCACGAACACGACCGATGCACCATAATGCTTGGCCAGATCGGCCGTCACGGCCAGGGCTTTTTGCAAATCGCCCTGATGGGCCAGATCAACAGGTGTCATGATCTTCTTGAACATAAAATATCCTCCTTTCGCGCGGCTGCCGCTCGGGATGGGCCTGAATATGGCCCGCAGCGCACCGCACCGACCGGGGGCCTGCGGCGGGTCCGCAGGATGCCCCTTACAGCAACGATAACGCGGCCGCGGCCCGGAAATCAATCAACCGCGCCGCAAGAGGCGCCGGAAACGGCAGGACCGCCCCCGGTGCCATCCATCCATCGTCAGGCGTTCACATCGACGACGACACGGCCTTTCACTTGCCCCTTAAGGATATCGCGCCCCAATTGCGGCAGATCCGACAGAGTCGCCGGCTGGACCATCGCCTCGAGCTTGGCCATCGGCAGATCGCTGGCGATCCGCTGCCAGGCCCGAAGGCGCGCCTCATAGGGCTGCATCACGCTGTCGATCCCCAGAAGATTGACCCCACGCAGGATGAACGGCGTGATCAGCGCCCCCTCGATCGCCGCCCCACCCGCAAGACCCACCGCCGCGACGGAACAGCCGTATTTCATCTGCTTGAGCACCCGGCCCAGCATGGCCCCCGCCACCGCATCGACACAGCCGGCCCAAAGCTCGGACTCGAGCGGCTTGCGGGTCGCCTCGGCGAACTCCTCGCGCGCCACGATCTGCGTGGCACCCAGATCCTTCAGATACTCGCCCGTCTCGGGACGCCCCGTCACCGCAGCCACCTCATGGCCCAGATTGGCCAGGATCGCCGTGGCCACCGACCCGACGCCGCCCGCGGCCCCGGTCACCAGAACCGGTCCGTGATCCTTGCGCAGCCCGTGATCCTCCAGCGCCATCACCGACAGCATCGCCGTCAAACCCGCGGTGCCCACCGCCATCGCCTGACGTGTGTCCAGCCCCTCGGGCAGAGGCACCAGCCAATCGGCCAGCACGCGCGCCCTTTGCGCATAGCCGCCCCAATGCGCCTCGCCCACGCGCCAGCCGGTCAGCACAACCTTGTCGCCGGGCTTGTAGCGCGCATCCGTGCTCTCTTCGACCGTGCCGGCGAAATCGATCCCCGGCACATGCGGATATTTGCGCACCAGCCCGCCCCCCGGCCCGATGCACAAACCATCCTTGTAATTCACCGTGGAATACTCGACCGCCACCAGCACTTCCCCATGCGGCAGATCGCTTTCGCCGATCTGCGCCACCGACGCCGATGTCTTGCCGGTGTCCTCGTCCTTCTCGACGATCAATGCATTGAACATGCTGTTCTCCCTTGCGTTGCGCAGGGCCATCGCCCTGCTTCTTCTGGCTTCAAATATCCCGGGGAGCGCGAGGGGCTGGCCCCTCGCTCCCACGCTTGCAACCGCCGCTCAGGCCCAGAAGGCCTCGCGCACCTCCGCCTCCCGAATCCCGTTAGGCGTCTGCACCTGCAGCCGCGTGCCCGCATCCCAATGGGTCATGCGCACCATGCCGATGGCCACGTTGGTGCCGAAATCCGGGCTCCAGGCCGCCGAGCTGATCCGCCCCACCGGCTTGCCCTGTGCCAGAAGCGGCCACCAGTGATCGCAGGGCGGCACTTTCGGACCGTCGATCGCCACGGCGCGGATCTGCTGCACCGGGCCTTCCTTGGCCACCCGCAACAGCGCATCCCGTCCGATACATCCGATCGCCGTATGGGTGTTGCAGAACCGGCCAAGCCCGCATTCATGCGGTGTGTTGTCATCCGTCATGTCATTGCCATAGCTCAGCAATCCGCCCTCGATCCGCTCGATCAGGTTGGGACAGCCTGCATGCACATCCATGCCCGCCCCCGCCTCCATCAGCGCATGCCACAAGGGCATACCGATATCCGATCCCTCGACATAGATCTCGAAGCCACCCTGCTTGGAATAGCCCGATCGCGCGATCACCATGTCGCGACCCTGGAAATCGAACACCCCAAAGCGGAAGAAGCGGATATCGCGCACCTTGTCACCAAAGACCGCCGCCATCAGATCATCGGCGCGCGGCCCCTGCACCGCCAGCGGCGACACGTCCGGCTCATCCACCAGCACATCCAGCCGCCAGCCATGCGCCGTGGCGCGCACCCAATAGAGCAGATCGCTGTCGGCGATCGAAATCCACCACCGATCCTCGGCCAGCTTGACCGCCACCGGATCGTTCAGCATGCCACCCGTCTCGTCGACGATCGGCACATAGAAACACTGCCCCGGCGTCATCCCCCGCAGATCGCGCGGCGTCAGCATCTGCATCAGCCGTCCGGCATCCGGCCCGCGCAGCTCGACCTGGCGCTCACAGGCCACGTCCCAGATCTGCACCGCCTCCTTGAGATGGCGGTAATCCTCTTCGATGCTGCGAAACACCGTCGGCAGCAGCATGTGGTTATAGACCGTGTAGGCCTTCACGCCCGCCGCCTCGACCCCTTCGGAAAAGGGCGTGCGGCGCAACCTGCGCGACAGGGACAAAAGCGGCGCGGACATCAGTCACTCTCCTTGGGCATGACGAACGGATCGCAAGACAGGCAGGGCCATCAGGCCCGGGCGGATCATCAGCGCGGGCCTTTCCAGTCGATCTGGCAGATCTCGGCGCTGCGGCCATCGAAATCCCAGACCCGGCCAAAGGCACGGACCCGACCCTTGGTGGCGGTGGCCACGGTGATGTCGGGGCCCATCCAGTATTCCGTGTTGGTCACCACGATATCCTCGCCATTATGGCCCGAGACCGGCACGACCTCGCCCTGGATCTTCTTGCCCACCATCAACCGGCGTGTCTTGCCTTCGGTTTCGAACACCACCGGCGCGCGCTCGGCGCCCAGAAACTCGCTGACCAGAATGCCGAACAGCCCCGTGGTGCCGCGCGCCTTGCCGCTGAAGATATCCACCAGCGCGGTATAGGCGTCATTGCTGGCGCGCTCGTCGATATAGGCCGCGGCCTTCCAGTTGCCCCGTGCCATCAGGCCCGGGATCTCCAGCATCAGCCCGACATTCAGCCCCGACAGATCCGTGTCGCCATAATGCCCCTCGTCGATGCGCACCCCAGACCAGGCCTGGCAATAGCCCTCGGTCGGCGGATGCTGACCAAGCGAGACAACGCAAGGGCAGAACACCGTGCAATTGCAGTTCAGGATGAGTTCCCCCTTGATCGCCCATGGCACGGTGCCATGGCCCGATTTCGGCACACCGGGCATCCGGTTGTCGATCTTGGCGGGTGTGTCCAGTCTGTCAGCGGCCATCTGCGGCCCTCCCTTTGCTCAAATCCCGGCGCCAAGCGCCATCCAGCCCGCCGCCGCCAGCAGCACGACACCCAAGGGGCGCGTCAGCCAGCGGCCAAGATCGGGCAGTTTCTCGATCACCATGACCACCGTCGCAAGGCCCATGAACGCCAGGTTCATGACCCCCCCCACGAAGGCCAGCGCCATCAGCGCCCAGCAACAGCCAAGACAGACCGCGCCAAGCCGCAGGCCGTTGCGCCACGGCCCCTCGTCCCAATGCTGCATGAAAAACGAAAGCGGCGCGCGGCACTTGGCCAGACACGCCTCCTTCAGGGCGCTGAACTGATAGCCCCCCGCCAGCGCCAGCAGCCCCGCCGACAACCAGCCCGAGCGGCTGTCTCCGAAAGCGCTGACCAGATCCGCCCGGAAGAGCGCCATCTGCGCCGCGGCCGCCACCACCGAAAAGCCCAGCCAGACCGCCAGATACCCCGCCAGAAGCCGCCCGAAGCTGGTCTCGCCGCTATGGCCAAGCTCGTCATATGTGGCCAGCGCCGGCAGCGCCGTGGGCGCCATCATCGCCGCCGACATCAGCGCCCACATCACGGTGATTCGCGCAAATCCCGCCGCATCGGGGGTGACCACACACAGGCTGGCCAGAAATTCAGCGCCATAAATGCGCCCCGCAACCCGCAGATCCGTCGGCAGCGCCATCACGTAAAGCGCGCCCCAGGCCAGCAAAATCAGGCCAAAGAGCATCAGCCAATGCCCCCCAGCCATCCGCCTGATACGTGCCGAAATCATGCGCCCTCTCCGCGACTCGATGCTTGCGCCGAAATTGTCAGACATTTAAATGTAAGACAAATGAAAATTGATCCCTCCAACAAAGCCGATCTCTCGGCCCAGATCGCCGAAGCGATCCGCGACGCCATTGTCGAGGGCCGCATGATCGTGGACGAGCGCCTGCCCTCCGAGGCAGAGCTTGCCGACCAGTTCGAGGTGTCGCGCCCCACGGTGCGCGAAGCGCTCAAACGGCTGGCCGCGCAATCGCTCATTCGCACGCAGCGGGGCGCGTTCGGCGGCGCCTTCGTCAACCGGCTCAGCTATGAAGGCGCCTACGGCCAGCATATCACCACCTCAACGCTGCTTTTGTCGATGAACGCGGTCAGCTTCGAGACCGCCTGCGAGGCGCGCTACGCACTCGAACGCGCCTGCACGCCGCTGGCCTGCGCGCGCCGCTCCGCCGATCATCTGGCCACCATGCGGGCCGAAATCCACCGCCAGGCACAGCCAGGCCTGTCGGATGAATCCTTCTGCGCCTCGGATGTGGCCTTTCACCGCGCGCTCGTGGATGCGGCCGGCAACCCGGTGCTCAGCTACCATCTGGCCGGCGCGGTCGAGGCGATGCAGCCCTTGATGAACATGATCACCTTCACCGCCCGCTCGCGCGAGGTGATCGAACATCTTCACACAAGGATCGCCGACGCGCTGCAGGCGCAGAACGCCACCGCCGCCGAAACCGCCCTGCACGAGCTCGAAGCCTATACGCTCACCCTCGGGCGCGACGTGATGGCCGCCCATGCGCGCAAATCGGCACCTGTTTCTTCTGGCTGAAAATATCCCGGGGGGTGCGGGGGCTTTTCCCTCGCCTCTGGCCCTCAACGCGCGGCACTCACTCCTGTAGCGCGCGCGCCTCGTCGACCAGCATCACCGGAATACCGTTGCGAATGGGATAGGCAAGACCCGCCGCGGTGCTGACCAGCTCTTGCCGGTCGGCATCATAGCTCAGCGTGGCCTGTGTCTGCGGGCAGATCAGCGCGTCCAGCATCCGACGATCGAACCCCGGTCCCTCCGTCGTCGCGGTCATTGCATGATCTCCTCGTCATCGCCGCCGCGCAGGGCGTATTCGATCAGCGTCACCAATGTTTCGCGGCGCGTGCTCAGCGACGGCGCCTCGAGAAGCGCCTGCTTGTCCTCGGGCTCGAACCCCAGAAGCATGGAGAGCGAGTTGATGAGCAATTCGTCATCCGCCTGCTCGAGCGACTCCCAATCCGTCTGCAGCTCGCGCGACCTGAAATAGCGGTTCAGCAGATCGAGAAACCGCGCGCGGTCGAAACAGGTGTCGGGCTCCGGAGGGCTCATGTCCCGCTCGAACCCGCTCCACGACACACGGGTCCGGCGGTAGGGCTGAAAGCCTTCAACCTCTTCGAGCACGCGAAAGCGCGAAATGCCGGTCAGGGTGATCATGTATCTCCCGTCCTCGGTTTCGGAAAACTGCGTCACACGACCGACACAGCCGATCGTATGCAGTCCCGCGCGGTCGCCATCGCGGCCCGGATTGGGTTGCACCATCCCGATCAGACGTCCCGGCGTCTTCAAGGCGTCATCGAGCATCGCCAGATAGCGCGGCTCGAACAGGTGCAGAGGCAGCCGAGAGCGCGGCAGAAGCAGCGCACCGGGCAGCGGAAAGACGGGGATCACCTCGGGAAGATCGGCCTTGTTGAACATGGGTTGGAACTAGCCCACACCGGCGATCAGGCAAATATCATCGAGCTCAATTTTCGCCGACCGTTCAGAACAACGGGATCGTTCGGTTTCAGGGCCTCGAAAATGGTGAACAACTGCTGCTTGGCGGCGGCTTCGTTCCACTCGCGATCACGGCGGAAAAGCTCCAGCAATTCGTCGACCGCCTCGGCGGTCTGACCGCTCGCCTGCAGGGCCAGCGCCAGATCGAATCGTGCCTGATGATCCTCCGGGGCGGCGTCCACACGGGCGCGCAAGTCACTGACCGGGCCGGCGCTGGCGGCCTGTCGGGCCAGTTCCAGCTGCGCATGGGCCGCTTCCAGTTCCGGCGCCTTGGAAATCTCGGCCGGGGCGCCGTTCAGGATCGCCTCGGCCTGATCCAGATCATCGAGCGCGATATAGGACCGCACCAGCCCGCCATAAGCGGCGGCATTCTGCGCGTCTTCCTGAAGGATCGCCGCAAAGGTCTGCGCCGCATCGGCCGCAGCTCCCTGCTCGAGCATCTCTTCGGCGGCGGCCACAGCCTCGGCCAGCTCATCGCCCGGCGCCTGACCGCCCGACGCGGCGATCACACGATCAATGAAAGCCTCAAGTTCCGACGGCGGAACCGCCCCCTGAAACCCGTCGATCGGCTGGCCTTGCCAGAAGGCATAGACCGTGGGGATCGACTGCACCCGCAGCTGCCCTGCGATCATCTGGTTTTCGTCGACATTGACCTTGACCATCCTCACCGCGCCGCCTGCCTTGGTCACAGCCGCCTCTAGCGCCGGACCGAGCGTCTTGCACGGACCGCACCACGGCGCCCAGAAATCGACGATGACCGGAACGGTCCGGCTGACATCGACAACCTCGGCCATGAAATCGGCCTCCGAGACATCCTTAATCAGATCCTGTGCGGACGGTGCCTTGCCACCAAGTTCGATCATGTCGCGGACTCCAGATTGTTGCGATCCCTATAGCGCCTAAATGGCGCAGCGCGGATGGTGTTGCAAGGGGGGACCCCCGTATCGGGGATTGCGCGGAGTGTCCGTGCCGCATCATCCGGACGCGACCATCGCCGCCGAGCGTGCCCAGGGCGGGCAGCAATCCTACCGTGGCAGGTTTGCCGCCCTGAAGGACAAGACCCCTGGCAATCGTACACAGACAACACTTAACATTGTCCGCCCTTCTGACGCTGTTGTTACATAGCAGCATTTAAATATAAGTATGGAAAACCTTACCTTTGGCCCCTTTGTCACGCGGGCCGCGGCGTTCAGCAGTCGAATGTCGCGAAAACCGGGGCGTGATCGCTGGGTTGCTCCCACCCGCGCGCAGCGCGCAACACGCGGCTCGAATGAAATGCGTGCCGCAAATCGGCTGAGGCCCACACATGATCCAGCCGCCGCCCCTTGTCGGCGGCGTCCCAGTCCTTGGCGCGGTAGGACCACCAGCTGTACAACTGGCCCTCGGGAATGTCGCTTCGGGTGACGTCTACCCAGCCGCCAGCCTCCTGCACATCGCCCAGATGCGCCACTTCGATGGGGGTGTGGCTCACCACCTTGAGAAGTTGCTTGTGCGACCAGACATCATCTTCGCGCGGGGCGATGTTGAGATCGCCCACAAGGATCGCCTTTTGCGGGCGCCCGTCGCGGAACCAGTCGCGCATCTCGGTCAGATAATCCAGCTTCTGGCCGAATTTCTCGTTCTTCTCGCGATCCGGGATATCACCGCCCGCAGGCACGTAGAAATTATGGATCACCACGCCGTTTTCCAGACGCCCCGCCACATGCCTTGCATGGCCCAATGCGGCGAAATCCATGTCGCCCGCATCCTCGATCGGCAGTTTCGACAGGATCGCCACGCCGTTATAGCCCTTTTGCCCGCGCGCCACCATATAGGGGTAGCCAAGTGCGGCAAAGCTTTCGGCGGGGATCTTGTCGACCGGGCTTTTGCATTCCTGCAGGCACAGGATATCCGGCGCTTCCTCGCGCAAGAGCCTGGCCACCAGCCCCTCGCGCAGACGGACCGAATTGATGTTCCATGTGGCCAGCGTGAATGCCATCTGTCGCCCCTTTCGTGGTCATCTCCCGATTGCCTTGGTCTATACCGCGGAGGGGCCGGGATGCCACCCGCATATCGCGCGGGCGCGGCCAAGGGACACAAAAAAAGGCCCCGGCACGAAGCCGGGGCCAGTCCAACAGGGAGGTTGCATGTGATAACCCGCACATGCGACGGGATTGGGTTCAGGATGCCGCAAAGCGCGACCGCCTGCATTGATCTGGGTCAATATCAATCAACCCTGCAGGTTGCGTGCCAATGTCACATCAAAAGACGATAACCGCCCGATTCCGTGACCAGCAGGCGCGCATTCGAGGGGTCCGGCTCGATCTTCTGGCGCAGGCGGTAAATATGCGTCTCCAGCGTATGCGTCGTCACACCGGCATTGTAGCCCCACACCTCATGTAGAAGCACATCACGTGCCACAACGCCATCCGGCGAGCGATACAGGAATTTCAGGATATTGGTTTCCTTCTCGGTCAGCCGGATCTTGCGGTCGCTTTCGTCTATGAGAATCTTCATCGCGGGCTTGAACGTATAGGGTCCAAGGTGGAAAATCGCATCCTCGGACTGCTCGTGCTGGCGCAACTGTGCACGGATCCGCGCCAGCAGAACCGGGAACTTGAAGGGCTTGGTGATATAGTCATTGGCGCCCGCATCAAGCCCGAGGATCGTGTCGGCATCCCCGTCATGGCCCGTCAGCATCATGATCGGCGCTTTCACGCCCTGCTTGCGCATGAGCCGGCACAATTCGCGGCCATCGGTATCGGGCAGGCCGACATCGAGGATCACCAGATCATAGATGCCGTCGCGTGCGCGGGCCATCGCATCCGCGCCGGTGCCGGCTTCGAAGACATCGAAATCCTCGGTCATCACGAGCTGCTCGCTCAGCGCCTCGCGCAGATCCTCGTCATCGTCCACCAGAAGTATTTTCTTGAGCTGTCCCATCACAATCATCCTCGCGCTGTTTGATCACAGATGCGCCCGAAGATGCGAAAGAGCAAGATTTGCAACATCCCCTTCACGCCCACGTGTTGGGTTGCGAGGGAATATTTCATTTCGTTTCAAAAAGCCCTACATCTGACGGGCCGAAATCTGGAAAGGCCCGCCATGACCCTTGCCCCCGACCTGATCGAAACGCTCGCCCGGGCCAGAGCCGATCTGCGCATGGGCGTGCCCGTGGTGCTGCAGAACGACCGCGAGGCCGCGCTGGTGCTGGCCGCCGAAACGCTGGATGCGCAGCGTCTGGCCGATCTGCGCGCGCTTGGCCAGCAGCCGGTTCTGGCGATCAGCGCGCGACGCGCGCAGACGCTCAAGGCGCGGGCCTATGACGGCGATCTGGCGCGGGTGATCGTGCCCCCCGATGCCAGCCTGTCATGGGTTCTGGGGGTGGCCGATCCCGCCGACGATCTGAAGACCCCGATGAAAGGCCCGCTGATGACGGCGCGTGACGGATCGGCGGATCTGCACCGTCTGGCGCTCGATCTGGTGAAATCCGCGCGCCTCTTGCCCGCGGCGCTGATGCTGGATCTGACAGCCGCCGAAGCGTTTGCCGAGGCCCACCACCTGACCCGGATCCCCGGCGTGGAGGCGGCAGCGCTCATGTCGCGGTCAAGCCCGCTCGATCCGGTGGTGAGCGCCCGGCTGCCGCTGGCCGTGTCCGAGGCGGGCCGGCTGCATATCTTCCGTCCCGAGGATGGCGGCGAGGAGCATTACGCCATCGAGATCGGCCAGCCCCGCCGCGACGCCCCGGTTCTGGCGCGGTTGCATTCGGCCTGTTTCACCGGCGACCTGATGGGCAGTCTGAAATGCGATTGCGGCCCGCAATTGCGCGGCGCCCTCGCCCAGATGGGCGCCGAGGGCGCGGGCGTGCTGCTCTATCTCAATCAGGAAGGGCGCGGCATCGGCCTTGCCAACAAGATGCGCGCCTATAGCCTGCAGGATCAGGGCTTTGACACGGTCGAAGCCAATCACCGGCTGGGCTTCGAGGATGACGAGCGCGATTTCCGCATCGGCGCCGACATTCTCAAGCGGATGGGCTTTTCGTCGGTCCGACTGCTGACCAACAATCCCGGCAAGATCGCCATGATGGAGCACTGCGGCGTCACCGTGGCCGAACGCGTGCCCCTGAAGGTGGGCGAGAACAGCCATAACCGCGCCTATCTGGCCACCAAGGCGGCGAAATCCGGCCACCTGCTGTAATCCTGCGGCGTGGTGCCGATGTGAGGCGGGGGCCTCCGGCGGGGATATTTGAGGCCAGAAGAAGCGCCGATTGCGCCGCGCCGATCGGCCGGGGTCAGACCAGTCGCGAGGTTTCCAGCGCGGCGCGGATGAAATCGGCGAACAGCGGATGCGGCGCGAAGGGTTTGGATTTCAGCTCGGGGTGGAACTGCACGCCGATGAACCAGGGGTGATCCGACCATTCCACGATCTCGGGCAGGCGGCCATCGGGTGACATGCCGGAAAAGCACAGGCCGACCGCTTCGAGTTTTTCGCGATACTTGATATCCACCTCGTAGCGGTGGCGGTGACGCTCGTCGATCGCGGTGGTGCCATAGACCCCGGCCACGCGGCTGCCTTCTTTCAAGGTGGCATCATAGGCGCCAAGACGCATGGTGCCGCCCTTGTCGTCCGAGACGTTGCGCTTGACCTTTTCGTTGCCCTGCACCCATTCCTTGAGGTGATAGACGACGGGTGTGAAGCGTTTCTTTCCGGCTTCGTGGTCGAATTCCTCGGAGCCGGCATCGGTCAATCCGGCGAGATTGCGCGCCGCCTCGATCACCGCCATCTGCATGCCGAGGCAGATGCCGAGATAGGGGATCTTGCGCTCGCGGGCGAATTGCGCCGCCTTGATCTTGCCTTCGGTGCCGCGCTCGCCGAAGCCGCCAGGCACGAGAATCGCATGGAAGCCCTCGAGATGGGGGGCGGGATCCTCTGTATCGAAGATCTCGGCATCGACCCATTGCACCCGCACCTTGACGCGGTTGGCCATGCCGCCATGGGTCAGCGCCTCCTTGATGGATTTGTAGGCATCCTCGAGCTGGGTGTATTTGCCGACGATGGCCACCGTCACCTCGCCGTCGGTATGGTGGATGCGGTCCACCACATCGAGCCATTTGCTGAGGTCGGGCTTGGGCGCGGGAGAAATCTGGAACGCGTCGAGCACCGCCTGATCGAGCCCCTCGTGATGATAGGCAAGCGGGGCCTCGTAGATCGAGCCGAGGTCATAGGCCGGGATCACGTCGGATTTGCGCACATTGCAAAACAGCGCGATCTTCTCGCGTTCCTTGTCGGGAATGGGCTGCTCGGAGCGGCAGACAAGGATATCGGGCGCGATGCCGATGGATTGCAGCTCCTTGACCGAATGCTGGGTCGGCTTGGTCTTGAGCTCGCCACTGGCGGCAAGATAGGGCAACAGCGTCAGATGCATGTAGATGCAATTGCCACGCGGACGGTCATGGCCGAACTGACGGATCGCCTCGAAGAAGGGCAGCCCCTCGATGTCGCCCACCGTGCCGCCGATCTCGCAGAGCATGAAATCGACCTCGTCATCGCCGATGGCGAGCCAGTCCTTGATCTCGTTGGTCACATGCGGCACGACCTGGATCGTCTTGCCCAGGTAATCGCCGCGGCGCTCTTTCTCGAGCACGTTGGAGTAGATGCGCCCCGAGCTGACCGAGTCGCTCATCCTGGCAGGCACACCCGTGAAGCGTTCGTAATGGCCCAGATCGAGATCGGTTTCCGCCCCGTCATCGGTGACGAACACCTCGCCATGCTCAAAGGGCGACATCGTGCCGGGATCGACGTTGAGATAGGGATCGAGCTTGCGCAGGCGGACAGAGAAGCCGCGCGCCTGCAACAGCGCGCCCAGTGCCGCCGAGGCCAGCCCCTTGCCGAGTGAGGAAACGACGCCGCCCGTGATGAAAATATACCGTGCCATGCGCTGGCGATCCCCCGTGAGTGTCAGCCTGATATCAGGCCAGTTCAGAGCCCTGTCCAGCCGGATTCGGCCATGGCATCACGGGACTCGACGTATAATGGATTCTCGCGACATGCGCAAGCTCACCGCAAGATGCTGCTGCGGCTGTCGGCCATTCATCAAGCCATTGTGGTCAGTCAGCTGTCGGCGTGAGCGGCGCAGTATCGTCCGCAGACGGCGGCAACAGATCGCCGCCCGTGCCGGGCAGAACAGGATCGGCCGGCTCTTCGCGCAGCGGCGCGTCGGTGATCCGGTCGAGCACGGACGATCCCCCCGCCTTTTGCGCAGCCAGAACAGTAAGCGTCAGCGACGTGATGATGAAGGCGATCGCCAGGATCCAGGTGACCTTGCCCAGAGCCGTGGCCGCGGCCCGGCCTGTCATGGCGCCACCGCCGCCACCGCCCATGCCAAGCCCCCCGCCTTCGGAGCGCTGCAGCAGCACCACGCCGATCAGGGCGAGGGCCAGAAGGAGATGCACAGTGAGGACGACGTTTTCCATTGAGGGCGGCCTTTGTCGGATACGGGTAGTGGCGTCTGACGGGCTATCTATGCAATTCGGGCGCACCCCGCAACCCGACAATCGGCCCACACCCGCCAGACGGTGTCAATTTGCTGTTTCACGCAGCCGCGCAGCCCGCTATACCGGCGCGGGTTTCGTCCGAAGACCATCACCGAGAGGATCATCATGGCAAATGTCGTCGTCGTGGGCGCCCAGTGGGGCGACGAGGGAAAAGGCAAGATCGTCGACTGGCTCAGCCAGCGCGCCGATGTGATCGTCCGCTTTCAGGGCGGGCACAATGCCGGGCACACGCTGGTGATCGATGGCAAGGTCTACAAGCTCAACGCGCTGCCCTCGGGTGTGGTGCGGGGCGGCAAGCTGAGCGTGATCGGCAATGGCGTGGTGCTCGATCCGTGGCACCTGGTGAAAGAGATCGCGTCGATCCGCGACCAGGGCGTCGAGATCTCGCCCGAAACACTGATGATCGCGGAGAATACGCCGCTGATCCTGCCCATCCATGGCGAATTGGATCGCGCCCGCGAGGAAGCCGCCTACAAAGGCACCAAGATCGGCACGACCGGTCGCGGGATCGGGCCGGCCTATGAGGACAAGGTGGGCCGGCGTTCGGTGCGGGTGGCCGATCTGTCGGACGAGGCGACGCTGGTGGCGCGGGTCGACCGGGCGCTGCAGCACCACGATCCGCTGCGCCGCGGCCTTGGCATCGCCCCGGTGGACCGCGACGCCCTGATCGCGCAGCTCAAGGAGATCGCACCACAGGTCCTGCCTTTCGCGGCGCCCGTCTGGAAGGTGCTGGGAGAGCGGCGCAAGGCCGGTCAGCGCATCCTCTTCGAAGGCGCTCAGGGCGCGCTTCTGGATATCGATTTCGGCACCTACCCTTTCGTCACCTCCTCGAATGTGATCGCGGGACAGGCCGCCACCGGCGTCGGGCTGGGACCGGGATCGATCGATTACGTGCTGGGCATCGTCAAAGCCTATACCACCCGCGTCGGCGAAGGCCCCTTCCCGACCGAACTTGAAGACGAAGACGGCACGCGGCTCGGCACGCGCGGGCATGAATTCGGCACGGTCACCGGCCGCAAGCGCCGCTGCGGCTGGTTCGATGCGGCCCTCGTGCGTCAGACCTGCGCGACAAGCGGCGTCAACGGCATTTCCCTGACCAAGCTCGATGTGCTCGACGGGTTCGAGACGCTCAAGATCTGCGTCGCCTACGAGCTTGACGGCCAGCGGATGGACTACCTTCCGACAGCCGCCGATCAGCAGGCCCGCTGCCGCCCCATCTACGAGGAAATGCCCGGCTGGAGCGAGTCGACCGAAGGCGCGCGCAGCTGGGCCGACCTGCCCGCCAACGCGATCAAATACGTGCGCCGCGTCGAAGAGTTGATCGACTGCCCCGTTGCCCTACTTTCCACGTCACCCGAGCGCGAAGACACGATCCTCGTGACCGACCCGTTCGCCGATTGATCCGATCCACCCCCGAAGCGGAGGGCACATGCAGCTGAGCTACAAGGCGCGCAAGCGCTGGTCTCTGGTGATCCTGCTGATCGGCTTGCCGCTCTATATCGTGGCAGCCGTCAACCTCGTCGATCTCTTCGACCGCCCTCCGCTCTGGCTGGAGTTCGCGATCTATGTGGGCCTCGGTGTCTTGTGGATCACGCCGTTCAAATTCATCTTCAAGGGCATCGGCCAACCCGACCCTGACGCCCGACCCGAGGATGAGTCGCGCTGACACCTGTCTGCCCCGCGCGCCACAGGGTCTGACCTCGAGCCCGCTTCGCAAACTCCGCCAGATCTCCATCCAAGCCGACATCACAGGCAGACCACGCAGGAGCAGCACAAGACGACCTCGGCGCGCGTCCTGCGGTGTCACCTGCGCAAATGGCTCATGCGTCTCTAATCTCGCATCCCGGCGCTTCTTCTGGCCTCAAATATCCCCGCCGGAGGCCCCCGCCCATCACCGGCGCGCCGCCACAGGAAAGGGACCGCGGCACAGATCAGCGCAGTTCGCGCCGGCCTCATGCTCGGTCAAAATGCCGATGATCTTTTCTTCTGTATAGCGCGTTCGCTTCATGGTCCGTCCCTTCGTAGGTCCGGACCCTAATTCCAAATGGAGCGAAAAATCTCGTGGCACGTCACCCCGCCCCCGGGCGGCGCACAGGCAATGGCGGCCAGCGTCAGAAAAACGCTGGCCGCCGCAATCATCACCGAAAGTCCGCCGCGCATCTCGCGCGATCAGTTGGAGCCGACGATGTTGTGCTCGGGGCCGAAGGGAAACCCGGTGATGTTCTCCGCCCCATCCTCGCCGATCACGAGGATATCATGCTCGCGGTAGCCGCCCGCACCGGGCGCCCCTTCGGGGATCATGACCATCGGCTCCATGGACACGACCATGCCGGGCTTGAGCACCGTGTCGATATCCTCGCGCAGTTCGACCCCGGCCTCGCGCCCGTAATAGTGACTGAGCACGCCAAAGCTGTGGCCATAGCCGAACGAGCGGTATTTCAGCAGGTCCCATTCGCGATACATCTCGTTCAGTTCGATCGCGATATCCATGCAGCGCGCACCCGGCTTCATAAGCTCGAGTCCGCGACGATGCACTGCCACGTTCTTTTCCCAGACATCCAAGCTCGCATCATCCACCGAGTCGCAAAACAGCGTGCGCTCCAGCGCGGTGTAATAGCCGAAGATCATCGGAAAGGTGTTGAGGCTGAGGATATCGCCCGATTGCACCACGCGGTTCGTCACCGGGTTATGCGCACCGTCGGTATTGATACCTGACTGGAACCAGGTCCAGGTGTCCATCAACTCGACAAAGGGGAAGGATTTGGCGATCTCGCGGATCATCGCATTGGTGCCCGCGATGGCGACCTCATGCTCCGGCACGCCCGCTTGCACGGCGGCGGCCACGGCATAACCGCCGACATCCGCCACCCGTGCGCCTTCGCGGATCAGCTTGATCTCCTCGTCTGATTTGATCGTGCGCATCCACATCGACGGCTGGCTGACATCGACGAAGTCCACACCCGGCAGCGCATCCTGCAACAGATCGCGATATTCCAGCGAGACATGGTCGAACTCGATGCCCACACGCCGCGCGCCCTGGGTAAGCCCCTGCACTGCACGATAGAAATTGTCGCGCCGCCAATCGGTATAGGTGACGTTGTTGCCAAAGCTCCGGCGCCAGGGTTGACCGCCATCGATGCCCGCCGAAACGGTGGTGGCAGTCTTCTGGTCGATCACCATTCCGTATTTGCGACCGAAATAGCAATACAGCCAGCCTGAGTAATATGTAATGCAGTGATAAGACGTGAGCAGCACCGCATCGACGTCGTTCTTGGCCATCCAGTCGCGCAGTTCATTCTGCCTGCGCGCCATTTCGTTGTCGGAAAAAGGCGAAAATTCCTTTTCTCCATTGTGCCATTCGGTCACGTGGAGCATGTCGTCAAGCATTCGAGGATCTCCTTGATGTGGTGGATATCCAATCCGCTAACAGCAAAGCATTTTGAAATAAAATTAATAGTTCTGATCTGAGAATTAGATTTGGAAATGCATGTCATCCGCGCGCCAGTGTCGGCTTGCGGAATGCGCTGACGCCCTCGGTGATCTGCTCGATCAGCTTGAGCGCCGCATCCGATGCCTTGATATGCTTGTAGAACAAGCCGACATGCAGGTTCGCCAGCGGCGGAAACCCTTCTTTGGGCGTCAGCACCCTCATCCCCGGCAACAACGTCTTTTTCGTGAGCGCCGTGACCCCCATACCATCAAGAACCGCATTCTGAAGCGCGGAGATGCCAGGGCTTTCGAAGCAGATCCGCCATTCCCGCCCTTCGGTATTCAGCGCGTCGATCATCCGCTTGCGATAGAAACAGCCCTTGGGATGGGCCAGCACCTGCACCGGCTTGTCGGGGCTGAACTGATACTCCCGCCCGCAGACCCAGAAGGGCCGCTCGGACCAGTAAAGCGACACGTAAGGCGCCGGCATCGTGTCGGTGATGGCGATGGCCAGGTCCAGCTCGTCCACATGCAGCTGGCTCAGGATGTTCCGGCTCCAGTCGCAGCGGATATCAAGGCTCACATCGGGATGCGCCCGCGCAAAATCCGCGATCAGGCGCTGGAAATATCCAATCGCGTAATCCGTAGGCAGGCCGACCCGCAGAGTGCCCATGAATTTGGCCTCCTGCAGATTGGCCACCGCCCGATCATTCAGGCGCAGCATCTCGCGCGCATAGCCGATCAATGCATGCCCCTGCGGCGTCAACTCCAGCACCTTACCCTTGTGCTGCAAGAGCTTGGCCCCCACCAGATCCTCCAACCTCTTGATTTGCAGAGAGATTGCAGGCTGCGTTCGGCCAAGAACCTGGCCGGTTTCGGTATAGTTCCCCAAATCCACCACGGTCACGAAGGTGCGGATCAGGTCGGTTTGAAGATTGACGAAATGGCGCATGATTAAGAATCCTTATTCATACATTGGTACTATGAATTTTGCGCATAGAGCAAGCTGTTCTACGGTCCCCATACCTTCAAGACATGAGGACCAAATGGCCCAAGATACCGTTTTTGCGGCAGAATTACCTTGGCCGGACTATCAGAGACGCGTCCGTCAGGGAAATGTCCCGATTCTCATTCCCTTCGGCTCGATGGAACAGCACGGCCACCACATGCCGATGCATGTCGATGTGCTGCTGCCCACGGAATTCGCCCGCCGCGTGGCGCTTGAGGTCGGCGGCCTCGTGGCCCCGCCCTTCACCTATGGCTACAAATCCCAGCAGAAATGCGGCGGCGGCAATTTCTTCCCCGGCACCACAAGCCTGGATGGCATGAGCCTTGTGCATGCGCTGCGCGACGTGATCCGCGAATTCGCGCGGCACGGCAACCGCCAGATCTGCATCGTCAACGGACATTTCGAAAACTCGTGGTTCATTGCCGAAGGGATCGATCTTGCGCTTCGCGAATTGGGCTGGTCGGGCATTCACGACACCAAGGTGGTGGTGCTGTCCTATTGGGATTTCGTCGATCAGCCCGCCATCGACCGGCTTTATCCCGAAGGCTTCCTGGGCTGGGACATCGAACATGGCGGGGTGCTGGAAACCTCGCTGATGCTGCGCCTTTATCCCGATCTGGTGTCGCTGGAACGCGCTGTCGATCACGCCCCCGCCAGCTTTCCACCCTATGATGTCTACCCCCCGCATCCCGAATGGACCCCGGCGAGTGGCACGCTCTCTTCACCAAGGAACGCCAGCGCCGAAAAAGGCGACATCCTGCTCGATGTCTGCACGCGCGGCATCGTCGCGGCTCTTCAGACCGAGTTTCGCACCAAGGCCCGCGTCGCCGCAGAGTGACCGGCCCAGCCAATCAAGACCAAAACAAAGACCAACACGGAGACCACCCCATGACACGCCCCTCTGCCACACATAGCCGCCGCCGAATTCTGCAGATGACCGCCGGAGCCGCACTTGCCACGCCGTTCCTGTCGATCCGCGCCGCGGCCCAGACCGTCAACCTGTCAATGCTGGCATGGTATGGCCATGCCGAACCCGACATCGTCGGCGCGTTTGAAGAGGCCAACATCGTCAAGTTCACGCCCAAATACTATACCGGCGGCGACAACATGCTGGGCCTCATCGCCCAGTCCCCGCCCGGCACCTATGACGTGATCCTGTCGGACGCAGAATATGTGCAGCAGCTCAATGCCGCAGGCTATATCGAGCCGCTCGATGCCGCCGATTACGCCTTTGACGATTTCTTCCCCGAATTTCAGAAATTCCCCGGCCATTGGCAGGGTGACACGCTCTATTCGGTCATCACCCGCTTCGGCTTTCTGGGTGTCGCGCATAATACCGATGTTCTCAGCGAAAAGGACGCCGCCAGCTATTCGGTCTTCTCCGATCCGCGCGTGACCGGCAAGGTCGGCCATTTCGACTGGCATCTGCCCAATCTCGGGCAAATGAGCCTCGCCGCCGGCAATGGCTCTGCCTATGACATCGACGACGCCGGCTGGGACAAGCTGCAAGAGGCCACGATGGCCATGCGCGGTCAGGTCGGCGGGTTCTTCGATTATGGCGGCACGTTCTCGTCGCTCAATGACGGGCAGATGCTGGCCTTTGCCGGGATCGGCGACTGGATCACCGGCGTGCTGGAAAAGAACGGCGCCAAGGTCCGCACCACCATCCCAGAAGAAGGCGGGCTACAGTGGACCGAGTCCTTCTCGATCGGCAAGGGCACGGCCAATTACGAGATGGCCCGCAAATGGATCCAGTGGATCACCTCGGCCGAGGGACAGGCGAAATCAGCCGACATGGCCGCCTATCCCGCATTGGTGCCCAACAAGAAGGGCTGGGAGGTGCTCAACGCCGACAACCTCGCCGAAGCCAAGCGCCAGAACATGGTTCTGGGTGCCCGCAACGCCATGGACATGATTCGCGAGGGTCGCATCCAGTATCGCCAACTGCCCGTGCAACAAAGCCTCGAGGACTGGAACGACTTCTGGTCCGACTACAAGGGCGCCTGATCCGAGTGATGCCGGGCGCCCGTCTCGCGGCGTCCGGCGGCCTCGTTCCTGCCCCAGTGAAAGCCCGAACACATGACCCGATCCCGCCCCAGCCTGTTTTCGCTCGTGTTGTCCTTGCCGCTGCTGATCTGGCAACTGGCCTTCTTCGCCTTTCCGCTGCTGTTCCTGATCGCCATCAGCTTCTGGAGCGTGCGCAATTTCCAGATGACGCCGGATCTGAATTTCGGCAACTGGGAGCGCATCCTGACACGGAACACCTTCTGGGACGCCTATACGCGCTCGGCGCTTCTGGCCACGGCAAGCGCCGTGCTGACAAGCGCCATCGCCTTTCCCGCCGCCTATGCGATTTCCTTCAAGCTGTCGGAGCGGGCCAAGCAATGGGTGATCTTCGTGCTCATCATCCCGTTTTTCACCAGCTACCTTGTGCGCGTCTACGCGCTGCAGGTCTTTTTGTCGGATGCGGGCATCATCAATGCCGCACTCGGAACGCTGGGGATCGGACCCTTCGCCATGCTCAACACCACCTTCGGCACGCTGGTCGGCATGGTGACGCTGTGCCTGCCGCTGGTCATCCTGCTGCAGGTCTTCAGCCTGAATTTCGTGAACCGCGATCTGGTCGAGGCGGCGCATAACCTGCGCTGCGGACGGCTGCGCACGGTGCTGTCGGTGATCGTGCCCTCGGCGCGGGTGGGGCTGGTCATCGCCGCACTCTTCGCCTTCATCCTGTCCTTCGGCGATTTCGTAAGCCCGCTCTATCTGGGCGGAGGCAACCCGCCGACCCTGTCGATCATGATTACCGACATCACCAAATCCGGCCAGCAATGGCCGCGGGCCGCCGTGGTGGCCCTCATGATGATCGTCACTTTGCTGACAGTCGCCTTCGCCGCCATCAGCTTTGCCTACAAGGAGCGTGGAAAATGACTGGCAACCGAAACCGTCTCATCAATGCAGGTCTCAAGCTTTATATTCTGGTCTGCGTGCTCTTCATTTTCGCGCCGATCCTTGGAAGCTTCGTCTTTTCACTCAACTCGGATCGTTTTCCCTCGCTCCCACTCGGGGACGTCTCGACCGAGTGGTATCGGCTGATCTGGGAAGATCCCTTCGTCTGGGCCGGGTTCTTCAATACCGTGATCGTCGGCCTGATCGTGGCGGTGATCGCCACTGTGCTGGGCTTCGGTGGCGCCTATACCGATTTTCGCTACAACTTTCTCGGCAAGAAGGTCTATCTCGCCCTCGCCCTTCTGCCGCCCACGATCCCGGTGGTCATCATGGGGCTTGCGATGCTGGCCTTTCTGTCGCGGGTCAACCTTTCGGGCAGCACCGTTTCCGTCATCATCGCGCATGGCGTGATGTGCAGCCCCTTCGCCATGGCGATCATCCGCCTGCGCCTGTCGCAGATGGACCGCGACCTCGAAGCGGCGTCGTGGAATCTCGGCGGCAATGAATGGGCCACGTTGCGCCATGTCATCATCCCCTTCACCAAGCCCGCGATCCTTGCCGCACTCTTCATCACGATGGCTGTGTCCTTCGATGAATTCGCCGTGGCCTGGTTCGTTTCCGGTCTCAACGAAACGCTGCCCGTGAAGATCCTCGGCTTTCTGCAGGGCCAGGTCAGCCCGCGTATCAACGCGATCGGATCGCTGGCGTTTCTCAGCTCGATCACCCTCATCATCCTGGCGCAGATGCTGTTGCGCAATTCTTCAAAGGACAGGCCATGAACATGCGTTCCATCATCCAATCCGACGCCATCGTGAAGCTTGAAGGCGTGGTCAAGAAATTCGGCGACTTCACCGCCGTCGAGCGGGCCGATTTCGAGATCGGACGCGGCGAGTTTCTCGCGATCATGGGCTCGTCAGGCTGCGGCAAGACCACGACCTTGCGGATGCTGGCCGGTCTCGAGGACCCCACCGAAGGCAATATCTATCTTGATGGGGTGCGCGTGAACGGCAAGGCCACATGGGAACGCGACACGCCGATGGTCTGGCAAAGCCTGGCGCTCTTTCCGTTGCTGACGGTGCAGGAAAACGTCGAATTCAGCCTCAAGATGCGCGGCGTCGCCAAGGCCGAGCGCGTCACCCGCGCCCGCAAATGGCTGGACAGGATGCAGATCCTGGAATTCGCGGACCGCAACATCGCCCAGCTTTCCGGCGGCCAGCGCCAGCGCGTCGCTCTGGCCCGTGCGCTTGTGACCGAACCCAAGATCCTGCTGCTGGATGAACCGCTCTCGGCGCTGGATGCCCATCTCAAGGTACGGATGCAGGCTGTGCTGTCCAATCTGCAAAAGGAACTGGGCATCACCTTCGTCTATGTCACCCATTCCATGTCCGAGGCGTTTTCCATGGCCGACCGCGTCGTGATCATGAGCCGCGGCAAGATCGAACAGATCGGCACCCCGCAAGAGATCTACCATGCCCCGCGCAACCGCTTCGTCGCGGAATTCCTCGGATCGGCCAATATCTTCAGCGGCACGCTGGCCGACACATCGGACAAGACATGGACGGTCGAAACCGCGCATGGCCGCTTCACCATCGGCTCGACCGCCGCGCCCTCAAGGGCCAAGGGCGACACCGTAAGCTTCATCGTCAGCGCCGAAAACATGGCGATCAGCCCCGTCGCCTCGGGCGTGCCCGGCATCGCCGCACGTGTGGTAGGTGAGGAATTCGTCGGCGCCTCTGCCGTCATCTTTCTCGAAACCGACAGCGGCACCGAATTGAAGGTCCAGAAAAGCCATCACGAGCTGGCCAGCCTCGATCTGCGCCCCGGAAGCAAACATATCCTGCATTGGACCCCGGAATGCTGCCATGTCCTGCCTGGAGAATGACACCTTCGCCGCCCGCGCGCCCATCATTCCGTAAGGGGCCGCGTTCTTTGCGGTCAAGCCCACCACAGGCGTTCGGCATTTCGCCTTTCACCTTCTGCCGGATTTCACGCTTCTGGCCTTCAGCGCCGCGATCGATCCGCTGCGCATCGCCAACCAGCTGGCCCAACAACCGCTCTATCGCTGGACGGTGATGTCCGCCGATGGCAGCCCCGTGGTCAGTTCCTGCGGCATGTCCGTGAATGTCGATCAACCGCTCGCCCCCCTGCCCCGCGAGACCGATATCGTGGTCTGCGGCGGCACCGTGCGCCCAAAACGCGTCAGCCGGGATCTGCTGGCTCTCTTGCGCCAGCACGCGCGCTTCGGAGGGCGTATCGGCGGCATCTGCACCGGCGCCATAGCACTCGCACAGGCCGGCCTGCTCGAGGGCAGGCGCGCGACGCTCCATTGGGAAAACCAACCCGCCTTCCGCGAGACATTTCCCGGCGTCGAGGTGACTGCCAATACCTGCGAAGTGGATGGCCCGATCTTCACCTGCGGCGGTGGGGTCGGTGCGGCCGACATGATGCTCGACCGGATCGAAGCCGATTACGGCCGAAGCTTTGCCGATGTGGTCGCCGATATGTGCCTGCACACGCAACGCCGCGCCCAACGCGCCCCGCAGCGCGCCTCGATCAGCAATGCACTCGACAGCCGCAACCCGCTGCTTGTGCGCGCGATCAAGGCGATGCAGGCCAATATCGAAACACCCGTGAGCATGGATGACCTGGCCGAGGCCGCAGGCTGTTCGCGCCGACAGATGGAACGCCTCTTCGTCAAATACCTGCATCAAACGCCCTACCGCTATTTCCGCGATCTGCGTCTGGATCATGCGCGCAGCCTGATGCGCGAAACCGATCTCAGCGTGACCGAAATCGCCGTGGCGTCGGGCTTTACCTCTCCGGTGGTGTTCACCAAAAGCTTTCGGGCGCGTTTCGGCTATTCGCCAGCCAAGGGGCGCAAGGCCGTCTGACCTTTCCTTCGAGGCGCGCGGACACGCGCCCCCTCACCGATCCCCAGATTTGAACCGCAAGAATCGGCGTGGCACGCCAAGATCCATCACCGGGCTCAAAAGATCGCGCCACAGGCTCGGATCGGAATTGTAGCTGGCGGTCTCGGTCACGCGGTCAAGCCGCAGCGTATCGTCAAGAAGCGTGCTCAGGATTTTCTCGTCCAGCACATAGCGGCCCTGCCGCCCCTCCAGCCGATCCGCCTCCTGATAGGTCAGCCATTTCGCCAGCGTCTTGCGGCTGGCCACGTCCCGGCCCGGATCTACCAGGTAAAACCCGCTGTTCACCCGGCGCACGATATTATCCAGCAACACCGCAACAGGCTGATATTCCTTGGTAACCTGCCGCTTCGGAATATAGTTGAAGCGCTCGGGGTCGCCATTGAAGAACGCCGTGAGCGCCGATCCCAGATCAATGCAGGCCTGCGCCATGACCCATCCCATGACAGCTTCGGGATACATCGACCAATCATAGCGCCGCGCCAGATCGCGCAGCTGCGCGGGGTCCGCCTGCCAGGCCATGGCAAGGTGCTCGTCCTCTGACCCGGTAAGCCAGTCGAACTCCTCAAAATTCTGCATGAAATCGCTCCGCAAGCTATATTGCCATGTCACCCGGTGACAGTCGCGTTTAGATTGTCCCCGGATATCGCAATTTCTTGGGAGCAATTGTGTCCGTTCTGAGGCCATTCCGAAACAAACGCAATATTGCCAGTTTTCTCGCCATGCTGGCGCTGGCGCATGCGCTGGCCGGCCCTGCCCGGGCAGATGCGGCCCTGATAAACGCGGCATATGCCCTGCTCGAAGTCGAGCTTGACGCCAAACTTGATTTCGAGACCCTGCCGCGCCGCGCCGAGCCGGGCATCCGGCTGGATGCCCCCATGCGCGAAGGCCTTGTTTGGCTGGGCGAACGGCTTGCAGGCCAGCAGGTCACAGGCGAGCCGCATGACGTCTTGCAGGGTCTCCCGACAGCGCCGCTGGCGATCGCCGCGGGCCTGCCGGGCGCCGCGCTTTCGGTTGCGCATCACCGCGGATTTGGCTCCAACGCGCTCTTTCCACTTGGCCCCGCCGGGTTTCCCGCGCTCGCCGCGCGCGGCGAAGGATCGGTGGCACTTCTCTTCGATCACGGCCAGCGCGCCATCGGCCTGCGCATTCACAGCGATTACGCCGCCCCGCTTGGCGCCGCGCAACCACAAGGCACACTCACCCTCGCCTTTTACCGGCGCGACGGCGCGCTGATCGGACAGGTCCGCCGCAGGCTGGAGACCGGCATCACCGAGCTGGGCTTTCGGCGCAGCGACGGTATGGCCGATATCGCCGCGATCACCGTCACGAATGACGATCCGGGCGGGATTGCCTTGGACGATATCCTCTATCAAACTGCGCCCATGGCGTTTTGACAACAAAGGGATAGGTCATGCCGAAAGGATATTGGGTCGCGCATGTCGATGTGGAGGACCCGCAAGCTTACGAGGACTACAAAGCCGCCAATGCCGCGCCCTTCGCAGAATACGGCGCGCGCTTTCTGGTGCGTGGCGGCCCCTGCGACACCCGCGAGGGGCAGGTCCGCGCCCGCACCGTGGTGATTGAATTTCCCAGCTATGCCGCCGCATTGGCCTGCTACGACTCACCAGGGTACCAGGCCGCCAAAGCGCTGCGCGACCCGGTCTCGACCGGCGATCTGGTGATCGTCGAGGGCTACGGGGAGTGACATCTTGAACCGATTGCTGGCCGCCTTGCTCGCCCCCAAGCCGCAACCCCTGCCGGAACCGGACGCCAAGCTGGCGCTCGGCGCGCTGATGGTCCGCGTCGCGAAATCCGATCACCTCTACCGGTTCGAGGAAATCCGCCGCATCGACCGGTTGCTGTCCCGCGTCAATGCAATCGGCCCGATCGAGGCGGCCAAGATGCGCGCCACCTGCGAAAAGCTGGAACATGCGTTTCCCGATACCGGGGCGCTGGCGCATCTCATCCGCGAAGCCGTGCCGCATGAGGCGCGCATCGACGCGCTCGAGGCCCTGTGGGAGGTGGTTCTGTCCGACGATGTCGGGCAGGACGAGGAAATCGCCGTCATCCAGACCGCACAAGAGGCACTGGGCCTGTCCGAGGCCGACAGCGACGCCGCCCGCGACCGTGCGCTCAACGAAACCCGATAGCCCTTTTCGCCCCCGACACGAAAGCCTATATTCCCCCCATGTTCGCAGATCTTCTCAAAAAGCTCGTCCAACCCGAACCCGAACCGCTTGACGACGCCGACGCGCGCCGCGCCCTGACCGCCCTTCTGGTGCGTCTGGCGCGGTCCGACAGCCATTACGCCGCCTCCGAGATCATCCGCATCGACCGGATCATTTCGGCCCGGTATCATCTGGACAAATCCGCCGCCGCCGCCCTGCGCGCCGAGGCCGAACAACTGGAGTCCGAAGCGCCCGACACCGTGCGCTTCACCCGCGCCATCAAGGACGCCGTTCCCTATGACGAGCGTGTCGGCGTGATCGAGGCGCTGTGGGAAGTCGCTCTGGCCGACGGGGCGCGCGATCAGAACGAAGACGCCCTGGTGCGGCTCGTGGCCAACCTTCTGGGTGTGAACGACCGCGACAGCGCCTTGGCACGCCGACGGGTCGATCAACGCCCCTGACCGAAGGCGAGGCGAAGCCGAACCGCCCCCCAACGGTGGCCGCCGATGATCCGTGCGCCGTGGCGATTGGATCGGCTGAAAGGCTAATTCCAGACTCGTACGAAATCGCCTGCATATTCGTACGAACCGCCCTCATCCCGCCCAATCGCTCGCCGCTACCGCCCGAAGCGGCATGACCAAACGTCAAAACGGTGCCCAATCGGGCATATCTTTCGTTTTGCAAGTTGCAACATGCAGTTTTTTCTTTCTACTTTCGCAATCACGTGGCCCAACCGACGGACCCAGCATTTGACCAAAGACACGCCTGTCATAGAAATCCGCAACCTTCACAAGGCCTATGGGGCGCTTGAAGTGATCAAGGGCGTTGATATCACCGCCCACCGCGGCAACGTCGTCTCGCTGATCGGATCCTCGGGATCCGGGAAGTCCACCATCCTGCGCTGCGCCAACCTGCTCGAGGACAGCCAGCAGGGCGATATCCTGTTCAAGGGCGAACCGGTCAAGTGGACGGGTCAGGGCCTTGATCGCCATCCTGCTGATTTCAATCAGGTTCTTCGCATCCGCACGAATCTGTCGATGGTCTTTCAGCAGTTCAATCTCTGGGCACATATGACGATCCTGCAGAACGTGATGGAAGCCCCGGTGACCGTGCTGGGCCGTGACCGTGCCGACGTCGAAAAGGCCGCGCGCGCCTATCTCGACAAGGTGGGCATCAGCGACAAATGCGACGCCTACCCGGCACAGCTTTCGGGCGGCCAGCAACAGCGCACCGCGATTGCCCGCGCGCTCTGCATGGAGCCCGAGGCGCTGCTCTTCGACGAACCCACCAGCGCGCTCGATCCGGAACTGGAACAGGAAGTGGTGCGCGTCATCAAGGATCTGGCCTCGGAAGGCCGGACCATGATGATCGTCACCCATGACATGAAGATGGCGGCGGATGTCTCTGATCACGTTGTCTTTTTACATCAGGGCCTGATCGAGGAAGAAGGCGCACCCGACATCCTGTTCAAAGCCCCAAAATCCGAACGTCTGCGGCAGTTTCTCAACTCGACAATGGCCGCGTAAAACATCAATTAACGGGAGCAACCATATGAAAAAAATCATCCTTTCCACTGCAGCACTGGCCTTTTCGGCCAATCTCGCGATGGCTCAGGACGTCGTTCGCCTCGGCACCGAGGGCGCCTATCCTCCGTGGAACTTTCTCAATGACGCGGGCCAGGTTGACGGCTTCGAGCGCGAGTTGGGGGACGAGCTGTGTGATCGCGCTCAGCTGACCTGTCAATGGGTCACAAATGATTGGGACAGCATCATTCCCAACCTTGTCTCGGGCAACTACGATGCGATCATCGCCGGCATGTCGATCACCGACGAGCGCGATCAAGTCATCGACTTCACTCAGAACTACACGCCGCCCGATCCCTCGGCCTATCTGGCGATGTCGGAAGATATCGACCTGACAGCCGGTGTGATCGCCGCGCAATCCGGCACGATTCAGGCCGCCTATATCGCCGAGCAGGGCGCCACGCTGGTCGAATTCGCCACGCCCGAGGAAACCATCGCCGCCGTGCGCAACGGCGAGGCGGACGCGGTTCTGGCCGACAAGTCGTTCCTCACACCCATCGCCGAGGAAGATGCCGAGCTGATGATCGTCGGCCCCGATGTGCCGCTTGGCGGTGGCGTCGGCATGGGCATCCGGGAATCGGATGCCGAATTGCGCGACACGTTCGATGCCGCCATCCAGTCGATGAAGGACGATGGCAGCCTGAACGAGTTGATAACCAAATGGGAGGTTTCCTCGACCTTCTGATCCTCTGATGGGCCGGGCATAGAACCCGGCCCTCCCTCGTCCCGCTCCTCAGACCGGGGCCGACCCCTGCAGGATGCACCGGCATGTTTTCCTACTGCACAGACCCCCAAACGCTGTCAGGGCTCACATGGCTGTCGTGCTACCTGACGACCGGCAAGCACATGCAGTTCTATATCTCCTTCGGGGTTGTGCTTTTGCTGCTGGCGATCACCGCCCCCACGGCGCTGCTGTTCGGCTTCGGCGGAGCGGCGGCGGCACGGTCGCGGATCTGGCCGGTCACCTGGCTGGGCAAGGGCTATATCGCGATCGTCCGGGGCGTCCCGGATATCGCTTTCTTCATGTTCTTCGTGATCGCCCTGGATCAGGGCTTCGAATTGATGCGCCACCAGCTGCTCTGCCCCGATTGGGATCAGCCGATCCGGCAAGGCAATGATTTCGTGGTCTGCACCCAGGCCAAGCTGCCGCTCGGCAATGCGCCGCAATGGGTCCATGAAATATACGGCTTCTCGCTGGCGGTGCTGACCTTTGCAATCGTGTTCGGCGCCTTCGCAGCGAATGTGCTCTACGGCGCCATGCGCGCCGTGCCCCAGGCCCAGCTTGAAACCGCCGCTGCTTACGGGATGACGCGGCGCCAGATCTTCTGGCGCATTCTGGTGCCGCAGATGTGGGTCTATGCGCTTCCCGGTCTGGGCAACCTTTGGATGGTGCTGATCAAGGCGACGCCGCTGCTGTTCCTGCTGGGAATCGAGGATATCGTCTATTGGGCGCGCGAACTGGGCGGCACGGCCAATCCACGTTTCACCGACTACCCGCACGGCGACTGGCGCGTGTGGTATTTCCTTGCACTTCTGGTGTTCTATCTCGGCTTCACCCGGATTTCCGAGGTGTTTCTCGAACGCCTCATGCAGAAACTAACTCATGGGCAGGCCACCACCGGCGGCGACGCGCAGCGAAAGGCCGCCGCATGAGCTGCTGGCAGACCATTCAGGATTACGGCCTGCGCAGCCTCGGCATCGGCGAACGTCTGCTGCCCCGCGAAGACTTCACCCTTTGCGAGCAAGTCACCCTGATCGGCTCAGGCCTGCTTTGGAACATCTATTTCGGCACGCTGGCGCTGCTTGCGGGGTTCTTTCTGGCAACCGCGCTGGCCATCGGCAAGGGCGCGCGCAACCGGGCTATACGTGTCGCCAGCACATGGTTCATCTTCATCTTCCGCGGCTCGCCGCTCTTCATCCAGTTCTTCTTTGCCTATTTCGCATTTCTGTCGCTCAAATCCGTGAGCCCGATCTTCGATCCTTTCACCTCGGCCTGGGCAGGCGCGCTGATCGTGCTGTTTTTCAACACCGCCGCCTATTCCGGCGAGATCTTTTACGGCGCGCTGCGCTCAATCGCCAAAGGCGATGTGGACGCCGCCGACGCCTATGGTTTTTCCGGCTGGGCGCGCTTTCGCCGGATCATCTGGCCCACCATGCTGCGCCTTGCATGGCCCGCCTATACCAACGAGGCGATCTTTCTCTTTCACGCCACGACACTGGTCTTCTTCTCGGGCTTTCCCGCCTGGCAGCAACGCGGCGACGCGCTTTATTACGCCAATTACTTCGCGGACAAGACGTTCAACCCCTTCGTGCCCTACCCGATCCTCGCCGGCTACTTCATTCTGCTTACCCTGATTATCCTCGGCCTGTTCGGCCTGATCAACAGCCGTCTGAACCGGCATCTCCCCAAAGAAGCGCGGCGACGGCTCAAGCTCCGGCTCAACATCATCCGCT